>NZ_JAGXJJ010000691.1:0-232 GCF_019091465.1 Microbacterium sp. GbtcB4 | reverse complement strand
CCTGAGCCGCTCCGGCGGTCACACCGAAGTGGTCACGCTCCTGCTCACCGATATCGGGATCAACCCCATCGCCGGCGCCGGCATGGCCTTCCTCACCTTCCTCGCCACGACCTCGACGCGCGAGCAGATCGTGTTCTGGCAGCTCGGCACGCAGGACGGCGCCCTCTGGGCGCACAACCCCCACCGCGCGCCGCTGGCGGCGGTCGGCCTGGCGGTCGCCCCCCTCGAGCCG
>NZ_JAGXJJ010000690.1:0-232 GCF_019091465.1 Microbacterium sp. GbtcB4 | reverse complement strand
TCGAGAGGGGGTGCCGGCCGGGGCGCCGGCCGGGGAGGTGGCGGCGCTGGACACCCCGGTCGCGGCGTCGGTCGTCGAGACGCTGGCCCCGGCGCACCCGGGGTGGGACGTGCAGGCCGCGGGGCCCGAGACGGGTAGGAACGGCAAGCCGCCCGTGCCCGTCGCCGATGCCGAGAGCTGGCCACGTCACTGGGCGCTGTGGCAGCGGGTGCGGTCGCATGGGGAGGTGCTC
>NZ_JAGXJJ010000689.1:0-232 GCF_019091465.1 Microbacterium sp. GbtcB4 | reverse complement strand
CACAGCCCCCGCCGCGACGTCCCTGATCCCGGCGGCGCCGGCACCGATGACGCTGCCGGGTCCCAGCGTGAGTCCCTGGCTGACACGGGCACCCAGCCCGACGTGGGCGCCCTCGCCGATCCGGACACCGCCGGCGATCACCGCACCGGGGGAGACGTGCGCGTGGGCGTCCACCAGGACGTCGTGCTCGGTGTTCACCCCGGCATTGATCTGCACGTTCTCCCCGATGTCG
>NZ_JAGXJJ010000688.1:0-232 GCF_019091465.1 Microbacterium sp. GbtcB4 | reverse complement strand
TCACCGGCTCTGGCGACGCTGCTGCTGCTGGACGACCAGTTGCGGCGGATCCTCGACAACGGCGGGCTCACGTGGGCTGCGGCACGGACGGCGGAGTCGTCGTCGGTGCTCTACGTCTGGGCGGAGGCGTCCGCCGTGGCGACGCCCTTCGTCCGCGACCCGGCGCACCCCTCGCCCGTGGTGGCGGCCATCGACTTTGACCAGAGCGTCGCCGCCCCGGCGGTCGCGAGCA
>NZ_JAGXJJ010000687.1:0-232 GCF_019091465.1 Microbacterium sp. GbtcB4 | reverse complement strand
GAATGCCATTGAAAATAAATTATGATATGAGTAATTGGAATGCAGCAGAGATTGAGAAGGGATTGATTTGTAATTAACAATAAAATAGTTCAATAAAAAGCAGAAGGTTTGAAGTTAAAGGCAATTATGCCCGCTTCAAACCTTCCGCTTTTGTATTCTGAATACTACGAATTACTATTGATATGAAGTAATTCCAATCATTCGTAATTACTCATATCATAATTACTTTCAA
>NZ_JAGXJJ010000686.1:0-232 GCF_019091465.1 Microbacterium sp. GbtcB4 | reverse complement strand
GCCACTACGCAGATTGTGCCCCTCCTGTTAAAGATTGTTGCAGCCGATCCGGCACTTATGATGCCGGATGCCGCAAATGTGCGGACAGTGGTTGCCGGTCATAGCCTGGGAGCCACGCTGGCAACCTATTATGCCGCCGCTGCCTCCACCGGCCTAGGTAAAGGTCTGGATCTTAGCGTGTATACTTACGCGTCTCCGATGACTGGCGATGCCACCTTTGCCGATACGTACA
>NZ_JAGXJJ010000685.1:0-232 GCF_019091465.1 Microbacterium sp. GbtcB4 | reverse complement strand
CTCCTGGAGCAGCTGCGTGACGCGGGCGTCGTCCCGGGTGCGCGCGGAGACTCCCGCTTCAACGAGGGCTACGTGCTCATCCAGATGGACGGCAAGGAGGAGGGCCTGGAGCTTCCGGTGGTGCTGGCCTCGCACATCTTCCTCGTCGGCGAACCGGCCTGAATACCCTCACCGAGGATAGTCAGTTTCCTAGGGTGACATGATCGTTATCTTCCGGTAACCTCGGTCAGGG
>NZ_JAGXJJ010000684.1:0-232 GCF_019091465.1 Microbacterium sp. GbtcB4 | reverse complement strand
CGAGGACCTTGTCGTCGAGCGCGGAGGCGGCGGCCTCGTCGAGGAACAGGCGCGTGACCGAAAGCTCGACGACCTGGTCGGCGGGCTCCGGATCGGCGGTCACGGCGACGGCGAGTCGGGCCGCGCCCGTGTCGTCCTGCGCCTCGGCGGTGTGGATGCGCAGCCCGGCGCCCCGCGCGTCGGTCTGTCGACTCACGGGGGTCGTCACGATGCCGGGCGTGGCGGCGGGGAG
>NZ_JAGXJJ010000683.1:0-232 GCF_019091465.1 Microbacterium sp. GbtcB4 | reverse complement strand
GTGTCCACCACGCCCGCCGGTCGCGCCTTCTACGCGGGGACGTCCTGGCCGCCGGAGGCGCGACCGCCGATGCCCGCGTTCCGCGAGGTGCTGGTGGCCGTCCGCGAGGCGAGGACGACGCGACGGGCGCAGGCCGAGGAATCCGCGGACGCGGTGACCGCGGCGCTCGCCGAGGCCGCGCAGGCCCCGGCATCGACCCTGCCGGACACCGCCGCCCTCGCGGAAGCCGCCC
>NZ_JAGXJJ010000682.1:0-232 GCF_019091465.1 Microbacterium sp. GbtcB4 | reverse complement strand
GGGGCGCCGCACCGGGAGGGCGCCCAGCCCCCGCGCGACACGCCGCCGCGCCTGCTCGGGACGATCGACGGCGAGAGCCCCCTGGAGGACTTCGCCGCCGGACTCCCGGTGCCGCCCCCGACGACCGACCCCCGCTGGCTCGCGATCCCCGGCGTGAAGATCTTCGCCGACGGCATCCCGCCGGTTGTCACCCCCTCGACTGCTGCCCCCTTTCCCAGCGGGACGACCTGCA
>NZ_JAGXJJ010000069.1:0-289 GCF_019091465.1 Microbacterium sp. GbtcB4 | reverse complement strand
CAAGCGTGAAGGTCTTCTTGCAGACGGCAAGACTGTACTCGCGGGTAGGTTTACCGTCGTCAGTCCGGTCCCGTACGATCTCGCCGTACTTGTCAAACGCCTCGGCGCTGACGACACTGTAATGGTGCCAGGGGCGCGCCCTGGTAGTGAGAAGCAGGGACCCTTCTTCGGCAGGCTCACGCGACTAGTGTGCCGGATGGAAGCCAGGGTCGGAGACCGTTGCTAAGGGTTCATGTTCGATCCGCCCGCTGACCACCTCGGGTACGTGCGGCTCCTCGACTTCGCTGGC
>NZ_JAGXJJ010000681.1:0-232 GCF_019091465.1 Microbacterium sp. GbtcB4 | reverse complement strand
ACGATCCCCAGCCCGACCGCGCCGCCCGCGAGCCCCCCGGCTCCGCGGATGACCGCGATCGCGGCCACGATCGCGCAGACCGCGGCGAGCGCCGCACCCTCGTATCCGATCGGTACCAGAATGGCGGCCAGGTCTCTGGCCACTCCCAATGTCGTCATGACGCCCCCCCGTCCGGCGGAACCCCTCCGCACCTTCGACATTAGAAGTGTCTCTCCGGAAGGCCACCCGACTC
>NZ_JAGXJJ010000680.1:0-232 GCF_019091465.1 Microbacterium sp. GbtcB4 | reverse complement strand
AGGACGTGCCGCCCGGTGCGGGCGTGGGGCCCGCCGAGATCGGCGGACAGCACGATGCCGTCGCCGGCGATCCGGAGCACGCGTGGCCGACGTCCCCCGCGGGAGGTGCCGGCCCCTGCCTCCTCCAGCACGCCGGCATCGAGAAGCGCCTGTTCGCGCAGGCCGACGGTGGAGGCGGCCACGCCGTGTGCGGGGGCGTGCTCCGAGCGGGAGGGGGCATGGCCGGCCGCGG
>NZ_JAGXJJ010000679.1:0-232 GCF_019091465.1 Microbacterium sp. GbtcB4 | reverse complement strand
GTCCGGATCGGGGAAGTCGACGCAGCTCCGCTCGGTGAACCTGTAGGAGGAGCCCACGGGCGACAAGGTGCTCATCGAGGGCATCGACATCGCCGATCCCGACATCGACATCGACCGCGTGCGCACCCGTATCGGGATGGTGTTCCAGAGCTTCACCCTCTTTCCGCACCTCAGCGTGCTCGGCAACCTCACGATCGCGCAGCAGCGGGTGAAGAAGCGCTCGAAGGCGGAA
>NZ_JAGXJJ010000678.1:0-232 GCF_019091465.1 Microbacterium sp. GbtcB4 | reverse complement strand
GGTCGCGGTGGCCCGCTCGGGAGGGTGGATGATCATGGCGCCTCCTCGGCACCGGGGGCGCGGCGAGGGTGCGCACCCCCACGCCGGGAACGATACGCCGCTCTCGGGTCGGAGAGAAGAGCGTGCGGCGCCCGGTGCTCCTGGCAGGCGTACGACCGAGGGATGACCGAATCGAAGCAGGAGAACACCGGGCAGGACGCGCCGCTCGGGCTGCAGCCGCTGCCGGGTGCGA
>NZ_JAGXJJ010000677.1:0-232 GCF_019091465.1 Microbacterium sp. GbtcB4 | reverse complement strand
GCTCACCATCGGTGGCGGGTACGTATCGGGAGCGCTGCTCACACTCGTGCAGGTGCTCCTCGTGGGAGTCGTGGTCCTCTGGATCGTCCCCACGTTCGACACGCTCCGCCTCGTCCGCCTGGTCAGGGTCCCCGCGCCGTCGCGGTTCCTCGTGCCGGACGTCGCGCTCGTCCTGCTGGGGCCCGTCGGAGGCGACATGGGCTACGCGGCCACCGCGGTGGGCTCTGTGCGC
>NZ_JAGXJJ010000676.1:0-232 GCF_019091465.1 Microbacterium sp. GbtcB4 | reverse complement strand
CCCCGGCAGTATCTCGAGCTCGACGTGCCGCACCGACGGCCGGACGCGCGGGGGACCCGCCGCGAGCTCAGCATCGTGTCCGCTCCGGCCGACCTGCCGATCCTCCGCATCGCGTACAAGAACGGCGACCAGCAGCACCCGGCGAGCTACAAGCGGGCTCTCGCGGCAGCCGAGCCCGGGGCGACGTTCGCGGTGACCGGAACCCGGGGCGACTTCATCCTCCCGCGCGGGG
>NZ_JAGXJJ010000675.1:0-232 GCF_019091465.1 Microbacterium sp. GbtcB4 | reverse complement strand
GACGACGCCCGCGTCCTCCGCGAGCGGGCGACCTTCGCCCCGAGCCGTGACCGCTTCAAGATCTTCATCCTCGTCGAGGCACACATGGTCACCCCGCAGGGCTTCAACGCGCTGCTGAAGCTGGTGGAGGAGCCCCCGCCGCACGACAAGTTCATCTTCGCCACGTCGGCGCCCGAGAAGGTGCTGGGCACGATCCGCTCGCGCACGCATCACTACCCGTTCCGGCTGGTGC
>NZ_JAGXJJ010000674.1:0-233 GCF_019091465.1 Microbacterium sp. GbtcB4 | reverse complement strand
CGGGTGTGGTCCGCGAGGGCTGTGCGCAGCGCCACGACGTCGGCGGCGAACAGGCGTGCCTTGGCATCGCGCACGTCCGCGGCGAAGGTCTGCGCCTCACGCGCGATCTCGGCCTGGCGCCCGAGGGGCTTGGGCTGTCGGCGGATCTCCCCGGCGAGGTCGCTCAGACTCGGGGGGTTGGCCTCCATCGCGCCGAGCTTGCGCAGCGTCTCCTCTTTGCGACGCCGGTGCGT
>NZ_JAGXJJ010000673.1:0-233 GCF_019091465.1 Microbacterium sp. GbtcB4 | reverse complement strand
CGCCCCGAGGGCCCGGGCTTCGGGGGCGAGGCTGCCCGGCCCCCCACGCGCGCGCCCCCTGCCGCCGGGGAGGAAGCTCGGGCCCCCCCGGCGGCCCCCCCCCCCCCCCCCCGGCCCCCCCGCGGGGGCCCCCCCGCCCCCGCCCGCGCCCCCGGGGTCCTCCCCCCCGGAGGCGGAGAAGCCGCGGGCGGGCAGCACGACCCCGCCGGGGAGGGAGGCGCGGACGCCGCCGG
>NZ_JAGXJJ010000672.1:0-233 GCF_019091465.1 Microbacterium sp. GbtcB4 | reverse complement strand
CGGCGTCCTCGATGCGGTGCTGGCGCTCCTTGTGCTCGACCTCGGTCGCAGCCCCCGCCTTGATGACGTCCACGCCACCGGGGAGCTTCGCTAGAAGCTCCTGCTGCCTCTCGGTGCCGTAGTCGCTGTGGGGGTTCTCGATCTCGCGCCGGCTCTGCGTGACGCGCCCTGCTACCTGGTCGCCCTCACCGGCACCCTCGGCGTCCGTGGCCTCCTCCTTGGGGGGGGGCCCC
>NZ_JAGXJJ010000068.1:0-289 GCF_019091465.1 Microbacterium sp. GbtcB4 | reverse complement strand
CGCCGTCATCCCACGAGTTGGGGAACACGGCGCCCTGGAACCAGTCGTCGGAGTCCCGGGAGAGCTCCTCACTCGCGGCGATGATGTTCACCCCGTCGCGGAAGGTGATGCTCCCCGATGCGCGGTACTCTGCGTTGCGGAGGGACCACGCTCGCGCCTCGTTGCACACGAGGCGCAACCCGAGGGCCTGCACCACCGGGGCGAGGAAGTCCAGCGCCGCCATACCCGCCGTCCAGTAGAGCGCATCCCTGTCGGGAGCGTCCCGCACACGGGTGCGGATCGGCGCGGA
>NZ_JAGXJJ010000671.1:0-233 GCF_019091465.1 Microbacterium sp. GbtcB4 | reverse complement strand
TGCGTGGTCGCCCCGAGCGGCACTACGGCGCGGGCAGCGACCATGCGGTGCGTGATGGCGTCCGCCCCGTCATCGACGATGAACTCGGCGGTGGCGGTGACGATCACCCGGCGGCGCGCATCGGGATCCCCCCGCCCACGCGCGCCCCCCGCCCTCACCCACCCCCTGGACATCCCTTCATGTTCGTTTGTACATTCGCTCCCGTGTGAACTCCCTGAGAGCCCCCGCCCCTC
>NZ_JAGXJJ010000670.1:0-233 GCF_019091465.1 Microbacterium sp. GbtcB4 | reverse complement strand
AAAGGATGAGGTGCCACCGAGGTATCTTTGGAGCATCCCAAAGTCCATGGTAGGAGTGTTCACATACTTGGAGAGTGACCACTGTGAAAAATGAGGTCGGATATGATTTTTCTAACTTGATCCCTCTGATACTTAAATTATTCTAAGATAATGACTAAAAATAAAAAAATATGATCATGATTATTATATCAAAAATAGCTTTTATAGGAGGTGAAAGGGGTTGAATGTATTAT
>NZ_JAGXJJ010000669.1:0-233 GCF_019091465.1 Microbacterium sp. GbtcB4 | reverse complement strand
GTGCCGGGGAACCCCCGCCCGATCGGACGTGTCCAAGCCCCGCCCGACACCACGATCATGATGGGCGACGGCGCGACCTTCGTCGGCACCGAGGAGATGGACGACGTGATCGCCCGCATCACCCCCTTCCGCGCCGGCGTCCTCGCGCCCGCGGCCCCGCTGGCCGCCGCCGGCTTCGGGGACACCCGCCCCCCCCCCCCCGCCCCAGGGGGGGATTCCTGGTGGATCCGTCC
>NZ_JAGXJJ010000668.1:0-233 GCF_019091465.1 Microbacterium sp. GbtcB4 | reverse complement strand
GACTTTTCGCCCTCATCCGCGCGGGTGTAGAAGAAACCGTCGGCGCCGTTCGTCACGGCCATCTCGCTGGTGTCCGTGCGGGCGACGACGGGCTGCGGGGTGCCGTCGGGGTCGAGCACGAGCGAGGCATCGGTGTACCAGGCGGGCACCACCGGGGTGCCCCACCAGTCGCGGCGCTGGTTGTCGGGCACGTCCCAGGTGCCGACCGGGGTGTCCGGGGCGCCCGTGTAGGA
>NZ_JAGXJJ010000667.1:0-233 GCF_019091465.1 Microbacterium sp. GbtcB4 | reverse complement strand
ATCAACACCCCGAGCATCTTCGCGATCTGGCACACCATGATGTCTAGCGCCAGTCCGCCGACGAATCCGTCGAGGATCGGCTTGGAGAGGAAGTCCGCCAGGAAGCCGAGCTTGAAGACGGCGAGCAGCAGGAACATCCCGCGGCAGAGGAGCGCCTGGGCGAGGGCGAGGGTGGCGTAGTCGGCGCTGCCGGCGACGACCAGACCGCCGATGGAGGAGGGCACGAGGGCCGC
>NZ_JAGXJJ010000666.1:0-233 GCF_019091465.1 Microbacterium sp. GbtcB4 | reverse complement strand
CGCCCTCACCCAACCGGGCCCCTGCTCCGGTCACCAGCTGCGCCCCGAGTTCGAGCGCCGGACCGGATCGACCAGGCCCTCCAACGTCGGTCAGATCTACAACACCCTGGGGCGGCTCGAGCGCGACGGGCTGGTCCAGCGCGGGGGGGCCGACGAGCATGCCCACGCCTACTGGCGCATCACCGCAGCGGGCTCGGCGGAAGCGGCGCGCTGGCTCGCCGCTCCGGTGGTCC
>NZ_JAGXJJ010000665.1:0-233 GCF_019091465.1 Microbacterium sp. GbtcB4 | reverse complement strand
CGCTTGGACAGTCCCTTCAAGAGGCCCTCGTAGATGACGGTGCGGACCGCCGGGACGCCCGGCTTGGTCGAATCGCCCCAGTCGAAGCCGTCCTCGATGACCACGGCACGCCATTCCTGGTAGCCGTGTCCCTGGGCGAGGCCCCGCGCGTACGGACCGGGGGGCGGCGTCGCCGGGTTGAGCGTGTTACCGGGGCCGTGCGGACCCTCGTCGCGGAGTGCGTAGCGGACTCC
>NZ_JAGXJJ010000664.1:0-233 GCF_019091465.1 Microbacterium sp. GbtcB4 | reverse complement strand
CTGCTCCGGAGCCCTGCTGCGCCCCCCCCCGCTCGCCATCCACCTCGATCGCGGGGACAACAACGGCCTCGCGCCCGACAAGCAGCCCGAGACGCAGCCGGTGTGGGGTCTGGGGGACCCGACCGAGGCCGATGTGCTGGGCGTGCTCGCCGCTTCCTCCGGAGGGGCCGGCGGGGGGTTTCGCGGCTACGACGTCGTCGTCGCCGCCGCCGCAGGGGGCGCCGTGCTCGGCA
>NZ_JAGXJJ010000663.1:0-233 GCF_019091465.1 Microbacterium sp. GbtcB4 | reverse complement strand
GCCGTGGCCTCCTTCCTCGACACCGGCGGGCGCGGGATCAGAGCGGCGAACACTCTCCCGTATCCGGCGGTCACCCGGCCCTCCCCTCCGGAGACCCGGGTAGCATGGCGGGGTGCGTTCCCGACTCAACAGCCCTATCGTCCTCCCCGTGCGTGACATCGTCCGGCGCCCGGGGGAGATGCGGGGGCACTCCTTCTCGGTGCCCCTGCCGGGGCAGTGGGGGGGGGGCATCG
>NZ_JAGXJJ010000662.1:0-233 GCF_019091465.1 Microbacterium sp. GbtcB4 | reverse complement strand
TCGGCGGCCCCGGATGGGGCAGTGGGCTCGGACGTGTGCCCATCGCCCCGCCGCAGCGCCGCGGCCGCGACGGGGAACCGGCAAGCATCCGCGGCTGGCGCAGCTTCGTCGGCATCCCTGACGGCTTCGCCTCCGTCGACGGGCATGGCGGCGACAGCACGCATCGGGGGGTCGCCGGCCGCGGGGGCGGCATCGACTCCCTCATCCGCCCCGTTCTTCTGCCCGGCTGGCAG
>NZ_JAGXJJ010000067.1:0-289 GCF_019091465.1 Microbacterium sp. GbtcB4 | reverse complement strand
CGTCGTTGTAGTCCGTCCAGCCGTCGACCGAGATCAGGCTGTGCTCGACGGGAGCGCCGTCCTTCTCGTAGATGCCCGACGTGCCCTTGGTGTAGCCGGCGGCCTCGAGGATGGTCGCGGCCTCCTCGACATTGGCCTCCTGCGGGCTGACCTCGTACGCGTCGTCCGGGAGCCACTTCTCATCGCGCGGGAGCAGCGAGGAGGCGGGCGAGTCGTCCGGGGTGAGACCGTCGAACGCCTTGTCCTTGCTGGTGGCCCGGGCGACGGCGACGGTCAGCGCCTGCCGGAC
>NZ_JAGXJJ010000661.1:0-233 GCF_019091465.1 Microbacterium sp. GbtcB4 | reverse complement strand
GGCCGGCCGGGCGCGGGGCTGGGCCCCCCAGGGTGGGCGACGGCGACCCCATGGGCCGCCGTGGCGAGGGCCCCCCGCGACAACGATCTGGACGGCGCCGCGGTGCGCATCCACGGCGGGGGATTGGTGGGGATCAGCGCCGCGGCGACCGCGGCCGAGCACGGCCGCGTCGTCGAGGTCCGGGGCCCGGACGCCGACCGCCGAGCCGTCGCCTCCCGTGTCGGAGCCACCGC
>NZ_JAGXJJ010000660.1:0-233 GCF_019091465.1 Microbacterium sp. GbtcB4 | reverse complement strand
CCCGCACTGTTCGGCGGACTCACGATCGCGTGCATGGGGGTGCGGGGCCCGCAGCACAAGCAGCTCCTCGTGCACCGCGGCGTCTCCCCGCTCGTCCTCGTCCCGGCCTACACGGTGTCCACCTCGCAGGCCCGTTCCCTGCAGCCGCCGCACGTCTCCACAGCCGACGCGGTGTTCAACGTGTCCCGGTCGGCATTGCTCATCGAGGCGCTGATGCAGAGCCCTGAGCTGCT
>NZ_JAGXJJ010000659.1:0-233 GCF_019091465.1 Microbacterium sp. GbtcB4 | reverse complement strand
CTTCTGTTTTGTCTTAACATAACGTCCTTCACGCTATACACCGACGGCATTTTGCAGATGATTCGTTTTTTCTTAAAAAACATCACGCTCATGCTCAACATCGAACTCATATGTTTGGTAGTATCGCTTATTGCTACGGCGGTTATTGATTTTAACTTGTTTTCTTGCGTGCTGATCGGTACGCTCATCTTCCTACGCACCTACCGAACGTACAGCTTTTCTGCCCCCTACCA
>NZ_JAGXJJ010000658.1:0-233 GCF_019091465.1 Microbacterium sp. GbtcB4 | reverse complement strand
AGGTCCCCCGCGGGGCCATCCACGAGCACGACCTCGACCCGCGCGACCTGGGGATCCCCCTCGCCGACCGCTCCGATCTCATGGGCGGCTCTCCCGCCCACCAGGCCGAGATTCTCCGCCGGACCCTCGGGGGGGAGCAGGGGCCGGTACGGGACAACGTGCCCCGCAATGCCGCCGCCGGAATCGTCGACTTCGAGCTGTCCCAGGACGCGACCCAGGTGCAGCGGCCGATC
>NZ_JAGXJJ010000657.1:0-233 GCF_019091465.1 Microbacterium sp. GbtcB4 | reverse complement strand
CGTTGGCGCAAACGTCAACTTTCAGGATCGATCCGATGGTAATGTCGGCATCGACTTGGATCAATCCATGCGCAATAGCCCATTCGCCGATTACGCCGATGAGATGGGAAATCCCACGCAATTTCCGCTGAGCGCGGAATACAGTCAACGGGGCTACAACTATGATTTCCAACGACAATATCTCGAATTGGATAAGGGCTATACCGTGCTGAACAGTATTGTTTATGCCAAAA
>NZ_JAGXJJ010000656.1:0-233 GCF_019091465.1 Microbacterium sp. GbtcB4 | reverse complement strand
GACCGCCGCTCGCGCTCGAGCCCCTCCCGCCCCACCCCGGTGTGCCCCTCCTGCCACCACCTCATAGCACCGGCTTTCTTCCGCTTCGGCACGGCCTCCCCCGCGATCTCCTGCGCCTCGCTCACAAGGTCCCCAGGCTCGGTGTACTCCCACGCATTCGCGAGGGTCGTTGCCGAGCCCAGGAGATTCACCTTCAGCGCGGCCGTGAAACGCTCGGGCGCCTCCTCCGGGAA
>NZ_JAGXJJ010000655.1:0-233 GCF_019091465.1 Microbacterium sp. GbtcB4 | reverse complement strand
CACCGGGAACAAGGCGGCCCCGCACCACGACGACGGTCGCCTGACCGCCGCGGCCCCCGCGCCGTACCCGGCCCACTTCGCGGCCGGCGGCGTCGCCGAGCAGGACCCGCCCGACTGGTGGCACGCGGTCGTCACGGCGACCCGCGACCTCCCCCCGCGCACCGGCCCCGCCGCCGCCGAGGTCGCGGGCCTCGGGGTCAGCGGGCAGGTGGTGGGCGCCGTGGTGCTCGACG
>NZ_JAGXJJ010000654.1:0-233 GCF_019091465.1 Microbacterium sp. GbtcB4 | reverse complement strand
TGAGGGAGCGGGGGGTGAGCGGGAGCACGAGGTGGTCGACGGCGGCGACGGAGCCGCCACGGGAGACGCCGGGGATCCGGTGGAGGACCCAGGGGTTGCGGGTCGGGCCGTAGGCGGAGTGCTCCGTCGTCGAGCCCATCGCGAACTCGTCCATGTTCGTCTTGCCGAGCGCGATGTGGCCCGCGTCACGGGAGCGGGCCACGGCCGGCGCGTCGTAGGGCGAGCGGTACCCC
>NZ_JAGXJJ010000653.1:0-233 GCF_019091465.1 Microbacterium sp. GbtcB4 | reverse complement strand
CGCGCGGCATCGCCGCGTTGCGTGGTCTGACCACACACGCTAACCTGTGGTCTGACCACTGGAGGCGTGATGACGGAGCAGCCGGCGCGCGCATGGCGACTCGTGCTCGAGCACATCGGGCGTGACCTGCTCGACGGTCGTCTCGGCCCGGGGGACCGGCTGCCGTCCGAACGGGACCCCGCGGGCGCCCTCGGCGTCGGACGAGCGGGGGTCCGGGGGGGGTCCCGCGGGCC
>NZ_JAGXJJ010000066.1:0-289 GCF_019091465.1 Microbacterium sp. GbtcB4 | reverse complement strand
CATCGCAGTGGGGAAAAACCATTACCACAGGCTGAATTTTACCGTCTGCAATCAGGTTATCTGCAATGTTATCTGCCTGCCACCATTCTGTCCATTGAGGATAGTCTTGCCCTAACCCTTGAAACAGGTATAACACAGGATATTTCCTGTCAGCAGAATATCCCGGAGGCTTATACACGCTCATTTCCCGAAGTTTTCCGGCCGCTTTTGAGTCATACTGAACTACTGTTAATTTTCCGTGGGGCACATTATTACGCTGCGCATTATACCCGGCAGGTGGATCAGGAAA
>NZ_JAGXJJ010000652.1:0-233 GCF_019091465.1 Microbacterium sp. GbtcB4 | reverse complement strand
GCCACCCCCCTCGCCACCGGGTACGCGACCGGCGAGCCCATCGCGATCAGCGAGCAGGTGATCCCCGCCGCGATGACCCTGGCGTCGTTCGTGGAGTTCGTCGTGACGCTGCCGGACGCCTGGCTCGGTGACAAGTGGGGCCGGAAGAACGTGATGTACATTGGCCTGATCACCTCGCTCCTGACCTTCGCGCCCTTCCTGCTGCTGGTGCCGGCCCCTGTCCTGCCCCTGCT
>NZ_JAGXJJ010000651.1:0-233 GCF_019091465.1 Microbacterium sp. GbtcB4 | reverse complement strand
ATGCACGCGACGACGTGCGCGAGGGGCCCCGCGACGCGGCGCGCGGTAAGGCCGTGTCCGTCCCCTCGCTGCGTTACAAGGCCGTCGTCGCCGTGACGAAGGTGCTGCCCCGATCCCTCACTGCGGCTGTCGCGCGGCGGGGCCGGGTCTGACGCTTCCGGTCAGCGGAATCGCCCGAGGCGGTTCCCTGCAAGAGAGAGCGCGGCGATCGTCTCCCCGTCGGGGGTCCGACC
>NZ_JAGXJJ010000650.1:0-233 GCF_019091465.1 Microbacterium sp. GbtcB4 | reverse complement strand
CCCGCCACGTGCAGGAGCGCCCCGGCGAGTTGGCCGTCGCCGAGAGCCCCGACAACGGCAAGCCGATCAAGGAGAGCCGCGCCGTGGACGTGCCCCTCGTCGCGTCCTGGTTCTTCTACTACGCGGGCTGGGCAGACAAGCTCGTCTACGCCGGTCTGGGTGCGAACCCGCGTGCGCTGGGCGTCGCCCGGCAGGTCATCCCGTGGAACTTCCCGCTGCTGGTGCTCGCGTGG
>NZ_JAGXJJ010000649.1:0-233 GCF_019091465.1 Microbacterium sp. GbtcB4 | reverse complement strand
GTTCTCGGTCTCGTCCTCACCGGATGCACCTCCGAGGGCTCCTTCAGCTATACGCCGCCCGCGCAGGTCGACGCCACGCTGCCCGACGACACGGTCACGGCGCTGCAGGGCGCGGTCGACAACGCGCTCGCGGCCTCCGGGGCCAGCGGGGCGATCGACGGGGTCTGGGTGCCGTGGAGCGGCACCTGGGTCGCCGCCACGGGCACGCAGGACAAGGCGGAGGGTGGCGAGCT
>NZ_JAGXJJ010000648.1:0-233 GCF_019091465.1 Microbacterium sp. GbtcB4 | reverse complement strand
CTATCCCTACAGGGTCATCGCCGCCGCCGCGATCACCTACTTGCTGCCGTGGGCGGTGGGGCGGGTGAGCCTGCGCTTCAAGCTGTATCCCGGCAGCCGCGAGCGCGACGTGCACACCACGCCGACGCCCCGCCTCGGCGGCGTCGCGATCTCCCTCGGCATCGTGGCCGCCTTCGCGGCCTCGGCAGCCAACCCCTTCTTCCAGAGCATCTGGCCGCCCCCGCAGACCATGT
>NZ_JAGXJJ010000647.1:0-233 GCF_019091465.1 Microbacterium sp. GbtcB4 | reverse complement strand
GGCCGACGTCGGGCTGCTCGACCAGAATGCGGCTGGAGCCGAGGTTCTTGTCGAAGATCGCCTGCCAGATGCCGCCACCGTCGGTGAAGAGCTCGTTGATGTGCGCGCGGAAGACGACATCGCCCTTGGCCAGCCCGACTCCGTAGCGCTCCTCCGTGAAGAGACCGCCGGTGACCTTCACGTCGTCCAGGTACTGCGCCGCATAGCCGATCAGGATGGCCTGGTCAGTGGTG
>NZ_JAGXJJ010000646.1:0-233 GCF_019091465.1 Microbacterium sp. GbtcB4 | reverse complement strand
GACAGGGCGGTGGTCGCCGGGGAGCGCCTCGTCGGAGGCCAGCGTGGGATTCACCCGGGTATCCGCGCGGGAGGGTGACGCGCGACGGATGCCGAGGTCGAAGGTGCGCGGCGTCCCTGTCGGCACCTGCACCGGGCCCTCTGGCGTCTCGGTCCACTCCGTGTCCGCCCACACGCCCACCGCGAGACGGAGGTTGGCGCGAGGGTCGTGGTCCTCGAACAGCGCCGCGTCCT
>NZ_JAGXJJ010000645.1:0-233 GCF_019091465.1 Microbacterium sp. GbtcB4 | reverse complement strand
CGCTCGCGACGCCCTCCCCCGGGACCGGCGAGATCTTCCAGATCCTCCGCGACGGGCCCGCGCGCACCAAGGCGGAGCTCGCCGCCCTCACCGGCCTCGCCCGCCCCACCGTCGCGTCCCGGGTCGACGCGCTGCTCGCCGCCGATCTCCTCCGCCCCGCCGGTGAAGCGGTCTCGTCGGGCGGCCGCCCTCCGGCCCGCGTCGCCTTCAACCCGCGCGCCGGCCTCGTCCTC
>NZ_JAGXJJ010000644.1:0-233 GCF_019091465.1 Microbacterium sp. GbtcB4 | reverse complement strand
CCGAGCCCGGCGCCGACGTGGTCATCAACTTCCGGAGCAAGGCCCCGCGCGGGGAGAAGCTCGCGGCGCAGCTGCGGGAGCTCGGTCGCCGGGCGCTCGTCGTCGGCGCGGACCTCACCGCCCCTGCGTCCGTAGCCGAGATGTTCGACGCCGTCCGCGCCGAGTAGGGGCGCCCCGCCGCCCTCGCCCTGAACGCCCCGGGCGGCATGGAGTCGGGGAGGGCCGGGGACTAC
>NZ_JAGXJJ010000643.1:0-233 GCF_019091465.1 Microbacterium sp. GbtcB4 | reverse complement strand
CGCTCTGGAGGGCGCACCCATTTCTGGGAAGGAGATCGTTCCGCATGACTGAGGTCGCCAACGACGAGAATGCCGGGGCCGCCGGCGCCCTGGTCGCCACCGAGATCGTCGAGCTCATCGACCGTCGCCAGGACGCCGTCCTGGGGCTCGCGGCCGGATCGACGCCGTTGCCCGTCTACCAGGCACTCCGCAGCCGCCTGGCGGGGCGCGACGACTCGCAGGTGCGCGGCTAC
>NZ_JAGXJJ010000065.1:0-289 GCF_019091465.1 Microbacterium sp. GbtcB4 | reverse complement strand
GTGCGCAGGTGGTCGACGATGCCGACCGCACCGCGCTCCGTCAGCTTCACACCCGTCTTGTCGAGCCCGAAACCCTCGACGTTCGGGGCGAACCCGACCGACATGAGCACCTTGACGGCCTCGATCGACGCCTGCTGGCCGTCCTTGCCCGTGTACGAGACGGTGACGGAGGAACCGTTGCCGACGACCGACTCGACCTTGGTGGAGGTGAGGATGTCGACGGCGTAGTTCTTGTACTGCTTCGTGATCTCCTTCGACACGTCGGCGTCCTCGTTGGGAAGGGCCCGGT
>NZ_JAGXJJ010000642.1:0-233 GCF_019091465.1 Microbacterium sp. GbtcB4 | reverse complement strand
CTCATCGCCTTGCGGCCCGCCCCCCCCGAGCCCGCCGACCTCCCGGGGGGGGCGGGGGGGATCCTCCGTGCGGCGGACGCCGCGACGCCCGGAGCGCTGGCACCACTGCGCGTGGTGCACATCGACGACGCCCAGGAGCTGACGCGCGGCGGGATCGGCGTGGTGCGCGCGCTCCTCGACCGCGGCACCGCCGTGCAGGCCTTCGGCGACCCCGACATCTCCTCCGGTGCCTT
>NZ_JAGXJJ010000641.1:0-233 GCF_019091465.1 Microbacterium sp. GbtcB4 | reverse complement strand
GGCGCCCCCCCCCCCCGCCGACTCCCGGCGCACCCTCCGCGGTCCCGAGCGGCCCGCCGACGACCACGCGGAAGCAGTGCGGACGGCAGACCTGCGCGCAGAGCAGGCGGAACTGGACGAGATCGCCACCCGATCGCGGACGGAGAACCCGGCATGACCGCCCTCGACCTCCTCGCGGCACTGGACGTGCGCCCCGTGCGCCCCACAGCCCCGGTGCCCCGCGGCGCCCCCGG
>NZ_JAGXJJ010000640.1:0-233 GCF_019091465.1 Microbacterium sp. GbtcB4 | reverse complement strand
GGCGTCGAATCCGGGGAAGTACAGCCCCAGCACCCCGGTCCGGCGTTCGGCGAGACCCCGCGCGCTCCCACTGGGGTCGTACCCCAGCGCGGAGACCGCGTCGAGCACCCGCTCCCGGGTCGCCGGACGGACGGCCTCCGGCGGGCGCAACACCCGCGACACGGTCGCGATCGACACTCCGGCGCGGTCGGCGACGGCGTACACCGTCGCGGCCTTGCTCACGCAGACTCCTC
>NZ_JAGXJJ010000639.1:0-233 GCF_019091465.1 Microbacterium sp. GbtcB4 | reverse complement strand
ACTTGAGCTGGGCGAGCGCGGCGAGACCCCCCCTGCCGGCGCGGTCGATGCGCATCGTCGGTCCGCCCAGGCCTTGTGGCGGGGCTTCCGGAAGGGCTTCTCCTCGCGGTCGCGGTCGCGGTCGCGGGGCGCCGGGCGAACGTCGCGGTCGCGCCGATCGGTCCGGTCGGAGCGGGCCGGCCGGGCGGGGCCCCCCCCCCCCCCCGGGGGGGGGGCGCGCCCCGGGCCCCGCG
>NZ_JAGXJJ010000638.1:0-234 GCF_019091465.1 Microbacterium sp. GbtcB4 | reverse complement strand
GCGCCCCCCCCCCCGCGGCCGCGGGGGGCCCCCCCAGGCCCGGGCGGGGCCGGGCCCCCCGGGGGGGCCCCCGGGGCCCACCCCGCCCCCCCCCCCGCACCCCCCCCCCCCCCCCCCGCCCCCCCCGCCCCCCCCCCCCCCCCCCCCCCGGCCCCCCGCGGCGCGCGCGCCCCCCCCCCCCCCGGGGGGCCGCGCCCCCCCCCCCCCCCCCCTGCCCCCCCCGGGGGCGAGCAT
>NZ_JAGXJJ010000637.1:0-234 GCF_019091465.1 Microbacterium sp. GbtcB4 | reverse complement strand
GCGGGCGGCCCGCCCCGCCCGGGGGGCGGGTCCGGGGGGGGCCGCGCCCCGCGGGGGGGCCCCCCCCCCCCCCCCCGGGGGGGGGCCGGCCCCCCCCCGGCCCCCCGGGGGGGGGGGGGGGGGGGGCCCCGGCGAGGGGGCGGGACGGGGGCGGCCCGCCGCGGTCGTGGGCCCTGCCCAGGGGGCCTGGGGGGGGGGCGCCCGCGACGGGGGGCGCGTGGTGGGCGACCCCCT
>NZ_JAGXJJ010000636.1:0-234 GCF_019091465.1 Microbacterium sp. GbtcB4 | reverse complement strand
ATCGGCTCGAGCAAGTCCGACGCCCCGCAGGCCGTGCAGCATCTCGTGGAGGACCTCGCCCCGACGCCGTCCGCCCGCATCGCCCGCGACCCGCCCGTGGACCCCCCCGGCGTGGTGGACTGGGAGGGGTGGTTGCGCATCGACGAGGCCGAGCGCCGCCCCGGAGCCGTCCGCGGGCGGGAGCGCCCGAAGCCCGGCGACCCGGCGGCCCAGCGGGCCCCCGCGACCCCCACC
>NZ_JAGXJJ010000635.1:0-234 GCF_019091465.1 Microbacterium sp. GbtcB4 | reverse complement strand
GAGCAGCGGGATGCCGAGCCGGGTCTGGGCGACCAGGGCGGCGGCCCGCCGCGGACGCTCGTCCGGGGCGTGCAGGTTCGATCCCGCGTGCCGCCGGGGGTGGTGGTCGTGGATGTCGTCGCGGGCGTGGGGCTGGGGCTTCTGCCCGACCTGCACCTCCACCGCCATCCGCCTGGGGAGGTCGGCCACGCGTTCGCGGATCTAGGGTGTGGGGTCCTGGTGCGGGAGCTGCGT
>NZ_JAGXJJ010000634.1:0-234 GCF_019091465.1 Microbacterium sp. GbtcB4 | reverse complement strand
CCCCGGTCGCACCGGGGTTGCGGCCCCGCAGATCGCGGCCGCGCCCCGTGCCTACAGCTACAACGTCGAGGGCGAGATCGGGTACGTCCTCAACCCCGTGCACACGGAGGTGCGCGGCGAGCCCGAGCCGACGGGGGAGGGCTGCCTCTCGGAGCCGGGACTCTGGCACGACGCGCAGCGCCACCCCTAGGCCCGGGTCGAGGGGATCGACCTCACCGGGCAGCCGGTGGTGCA
>NZ_JAGXJJ010000633.1:0-234 GCF_019091465.1 Microbacterium sp. GbtcB4 | reverse complement strand
CATTGAAGAAGTTATGCAAGTGGAATACCGAGTTTAAGTTGCAAGAGGAGATGCACACTAGTGCCTTTCTCAGGCTACAAATGAGGAGAGGCCCCATATAGTCAGTTTATGCAAGGGAAGCTGTTAGGTCAGGTGGAGCAGGCCCACGACTCTCTAGAACACAGGACAATTCCGTTAGATGAGATGCTCTAGTCCGGAGTTCTGGTATGAAAGGATTTACTGGTACCTCTGAGT
>NZ_JAGXJJ010000064.1:0-289 GCF_019091465.1 Microbacterium sp. GbtcB4 | reverse complement strand
ACTCCCGTCCGCACCGTCGCCGCGCCGGGGCGCCCGCCCCCGCGGCCGCCCCCGCCTGAACCACAGCATCGTCCCCCAGAGAAGAGGAAGTCCATGTCCACCGCACGAAAGTCCCGCCTCGCCCTTGCCGGCGGCGTCGCGCTCGCCGCCGCCCTCGCCCCCTCCGGCTGCGCCAACAGCAACCCGCTGGACGCGCCCACCGACGACGCCGGCGACGGTGGTGGCTGCGACACCATCGTCTTCGGCTCGCAGGCCTACTACTCGAACGAGATCATCGCCGAGTTCTACG
>NZ_JAGXJJ010000632.1:0-234 GCF_019091465.1 Microbacterium sp. GbtcB4 | reverse complement strand
GCTGTGCCCGGGGAGCCGAAGCTGTTGGCCAGGGTGCCGCCGGAGGGGAGGGAGGCGCCGACACCGAGCCCGAGGAAGACCACCCAGGAGACGATCACCGTCCACGCCCTGCGCGCAGCGAAAGGACCCAGACGGAACAGCAGTGAAGCCACGTGATCTCCAACAGACGAAAAGAGCATACGGCACGACTCGTCTAGGGATCTGTGACTATCCTGAACGCATGGTGAACGAGCA
>NZ_JAGXJJ010000631.1:0-234 GCF_019091465.1 Microbacterium sp. GbtcB4 | reverse complement strand
AAACAGGTAGTGGTAATAGTAAGCACCCAAACAACGCCACCAGCCGCACGCAGCGCCGCAACGGCGGTTAAGCAGCAGCCGGCAGCATTGCCTGCATTACAGCTCTACCCCAACCCTACCAGGGGCGAACTGCGGTTTATCGGCAAAGACCTTTCCGGCAGTGTAGCGGTTATTAGAGATGTGAATGGAAGGGAAGTACAGCGGGAAGTGCTGCAGCGTAATGGCCTGAATATA
>NZ_JAGXJJ010000630.1:0-234 GCF_019091465.1 Microbacterium sp. GbtcB4 | reverse complement strand
ATCTTCGGCCTCGCCGTCGTCGCGATCGTCGCCTTCGGCTTCGTCTGAATGCAGTGGCTCGCGAACATCACCGTGCCGCTGATCCTGATCCTCGTCGGCTGGTCCGTCATCTCCGAGCTCACCCGCCACGTCATCGGCGTGCTGCTCACCGGCCCGGCGCCCGGCCCGACCTTGATCGTCTGGGCGGGCACCGCCATTGTTGCCGGCGGTCTCATCGTCGGTGCGGTCATCACG
>NZ_JAGXJJ010000629.1:0-234 GCF_019091465.1 Microbacterium sp. GbtcB4 | reverse complement strand
GCCACCCGGCCGAACCCGGCCGGCGACGAGCGACGGGGCTCGCCGCGGCGGGGGCCCCTGGGAGTCGGTGCCGGACCTGCCCCCCGTCGACGGCGGCGGAGAGCTCGGCGGCTCGCTCGCGGTGCTCCCCCCCGCGGCGGACGGCGGGATGCTGGCACAGCTCGCCGCCACCCACGACCGGGTGGCGACGGCGCCCGCGGGGTCGCCCTATGCGCCGCACCGCGCCGGTGGGGC
>NZ_JAGXJJ010000628.1:0-234 GCF_019091465.1 Microbacterium sp. GbtcB4 | reverse complement strand
GAGCACTCCCAGCTCGCGGGGCGCCGTGTTGCGGGACCCGGAGACGTCGAAGGCGGGGGCGAGCCGGGCGTCCTTCTGCTTGTTCCGCGTGGTGACGGCGGCGCGGGTGAGGATGTGCAGGCGCCCCAGCAGGTCCCCGGCCTCGCGGACGTAGCGGCGCACGGCGGCCTCCGTCCACGCCCCCTCCGCATAGCCGAAGAACCGCAGATGCAGCTCGAGCAGGGTCGCGACGGC
>NZ_JAGXJJ010000627.1:0-234 GCF_019091465.1 Microbacterium sp. GbtcB4 | reverse complement strand
ACCTCCCGTCCGACGATGCCGACAGTCTTCTCGAAGAGCCCGGCACCGGTGGAGGAGCTGCGCTTCCACTGGCCGGCGGACAGCGAGGCGTGCGCGGCCGGGATGCGGCGGGGGAGGCTGAGGATGTGGCCGACCGTCAGCTCGGGGGCGGGGGCGTTGTCCGAGGTGGGGGGGGGGGCGACCATGCGGCGGGGCGGGGGCGCGGCTTGGTGGTCGGCGTGGTCGGGGCCGCGA
>NZ_JAGXJJ010000626.1:0-234 GCF_019091465.1 Microbacterium sp. GbtcB4 | reverse complement strand
CCCGAGTCGATCCACCCGAGCGGCTCCCCGGTCTGCAGCAGGCGCCGCAGCCGCAGCGCCCCGCGGTACAGGTTGAGGGTCGAGCCGGGGCCGGCGTCCTCCACCTCGACGGCATGCTCCGCGAACCTGCCGGGCTGCGGCAGGTGCGCGCCCGCGGGTCCGAAGCCGTACGAGCTGCCCGACGCCGTCCCAGGCCGAGGCACGCGGCAGCCCTCCGCGCCCAGGCCGGCGTAG
>NZ_JAGXJJ010000625.1:0-234 GCF_019091465.1 Microbacterium sp. GbtcB4 | reverse complement strand
CGACTCCTTCCCGCCGTGCTGGCTGCTCCCCGAGGGGAGGATGAGCGGCGTGCCGCCGAGGCCGGGGATACCGACGGCGTACGAGCCGCGCGTCCGGGTGGCCGACTTGTCGAAGATCACGGCGACGGTCTGCGGGCCGGCGAGGCTCTGGTCGGCCCACCGATCCTTCTTGAGCTCGGGGGCGAGATCGGGGTTCCCCCCCTGCTCGGCGGGCGGGGGATAGGGGGCGCGCCG
>NZ_JAGXJJ010000624.1:0-234 GCF_019091465.1 Microbacterium sp. GbtcB4 | reverse complement strand
ATGCTCCCCGGCGGCACCGTCTGGTACTGGGCGGCGGTCGGCGCGATGGCGGCGGCCAGCGGCGCGCAGCCCAACGCCCGCATGACCCGCGGCATCCAGCGCCTCGTCGGCACGCTGCTCGGCGTGCTGGTCGCCCCCGGGATCCTCGCCCTCGACATGCCCCCACTGGCCGTGATCGCCGTCGTGGTGGTCCTGCAGGGGGCGGCCGTACTGTTCATCGGCCGCAACTACGGC
>NZ_JAGXJJ010000623.1:0-234 GCF_019091465.1 Microbacterium sp. GbtcB4 | reverse complement strand
ATTCTTGGGAATTAGAGAAATAAAAGTGTAATTCATCTCTCTAAGAATATGACCTAAAGAGAAAAAGTGTTGGCAAGCTTTAATCACATCATTACCAATAATAGACTATGTAATTTGGTAAAATTCAGCAGAAAATCCGTCTGGAGCAGGGCTTTTGTGCTTTCGTGACTTAAAGACAACTCTTACTATTTCGTCATCTGTAATTGGGGCATTGAGGATAGAAATGGCATTCGA
>NZ_JAGXJJ010000063.1:0-291 GCF_019091465.1 Microbacterium sp. GbtcB4 | reverse complement strand
AACCTGCCAGGGGCGGGCCCCGAGCGCGGACAGCGCGGCGCCGATCTCTTCCGCCGTCGTGCCCGGGTCGGCCCACGCGACCCGGCGCAGGTACTCGGGCGTGAGGAGGGTCTCCGTGGGCACACCCAGCTCCTCCGCGACGGCCTCGACGGCGGGACGGGCGGCCTTCAGGCGGGCGACCGCCTCCGGGTTGCGGTCGCCCCAGGCGCGGGGCGGCGGGAGCGCGACGCAGGGCACACGCTCGCGCGGCAGCGTCTCGGCGGCACGGCCGTCGACGATCGCCTGCCACCA
>NZ_JAGXJJ010000622.1:0-234 GCF_019091465.1 Microbacterium sp. GbtcB4 | reverse complement strand
AAGAAATTAAAACGAACTTTTAGCCATAACTCCCATGAATGCAGAAAAGGCAAAAACCCAGCAATGTTTAATCCCTAAAGCAGCAATAACAAAGCAAAATCTTTGAAATACTAAAGAACTAGTAGAAACCTTTCTTCCCCGGATGCGGTTTGCCCTTCTTGAAGTACAATTCTCGGAAGTACACCACGGCCACCGCCTTCCATTTCCTCACGGAAACCCTCCGTTTATTCGACA
>NZ_JAGXJJ010000621.1:0-234 GCF_019091465.1 Microbacterium sp. GbtcB4 | reverse complement strand
ATAACATTGAAACAAAATCTGTAGAAGGGCATGATGGAGAATGGCAACCGGCCCCCGAAGAATTTGTAGACCTGCTGGTAGCCGTGCTGCAGCAGAAAAAGATCACAGACCGGGTAGTGATACAATCCTTTGATAAAAGAACGTTACAGGTGTTACACAAAAAATACCCGGATATAAAAACATCTTTCCTGGTAGGCGACGATAAATTAGGCGGACTGAATGGCGCGCTCACAG
>NZ_JAGXJJ010000620.1:0-234 GCF_019091465.1 Microbacterium sp. GbtcB4 | reverse complement strand
CCCACCTCCCCCATGGACGCCGTTGTCGCCCTGTTCGAATCCGCGGCCCGGCCGCGGGCCGAAGCCCACCGTCCCGACCTGCCAGGAGGGCTTGCCCTCGGCGTTCAGCGCCGCGATCGCGGCGTCCTTCCTGTCCGCCGCCACCACGGCGGGGAAGCCGGTGCCGGGGTTCCAGGTGCCCTCGGGGGACCCCAGCGTGGAACCGGCGTGGGCGCTCAGCACGCGGAACACCGG
>NZ_JAGXJJ010000619.1:0-234 GCF_019091465.1 Microbacterium sp. GbtcB4 | reverse complement strand
GGAGCGACTGGGCAGCCCCGGCGTCGGCGAGGGGAAGGGCGAGCTGGAGATCGGCGCGCAGGTCGGCGGCGTCGGGAGTGGCGGTCACGCTCCCAGGATAGTCGCCGCCCCGACCGCGCCCGCAGAGACCATCGGCCAGGATCAGGGGGGCGAAACGCCCGAGCCATGCCCGGGCCGCGCCGGATTTCGTGTCGGCGCCAACCGCTGGTAATGTAATTCCTCGGTCGGGGTTAT
>NZ_JAGXJJ010000618.1:0-234 GCF_019091465.1 Microbacterium sp. GbtcB4 | reverse complement strand
CCGGGGGGTGGAGAGGAGCGTGGCATGACGATGAGGGTCCTGGTCATCGGGGGGGGACAGAATCCCGAGCACGAGGTGTCGCTCGCCTCGGCGGCAGCGGACGCCGCGGCGCTGCGGTTGGGGGGACACACCGTCACGACCGTGACGATCGACCGCGACGGCGTGTGGCGGGGCGACGGCATCCCGCCCGGCGTGAGTCCGGCGGCGTCGTTGGAGCAGGCCCGGGCGCTGCCC
>NZ_JAGXJJ010000617.1:0-234 GCF_019091465.1 Microbacterium sp. GbtcB4 | reverse complement strand
GGACGTTTCACGTGAAACAGGGGCGGCGTGTGGACTCATCGGCTCTCCTCACGCACGAAGAGCAGCGGACCGGAGGATCCCGCGTGCGGGGTGACCGGCGTGCGCCGCGTACGACTCCCTACGGCAGCGACGGGTGGAGGCAGGCGCGGACGGTGCACCACGGGGGACCCGGGCTACGCCGAGTGCCTAGGCCGACCAAGGGTCGTGCGGGGGTTCACACGACGATGGCAGGGT
>NZ_JAGXJJ010000616.1:0-234 GCF_019091465.1 Microbacterium sp. GbtcB4 | reverse complement strand
TCGAGGAACGGCCCCTCCAGGTGCGAGCCGAGCACGGCCGCATCGGCCCTGGTCAGGGCGGCGATCAGGGCGACACTGCGGGCGAGGTCGGCGATCGTGCCGGTGACGAGCGAGATGACGGCCCTGGTGGTGCCGTGCTCGCGGTGCAGATCCCGTCCGGTCCGGGTCGCGTCCACACCGTCGTCGTACGCCGCGCCCGCTCCGCCATGACCGTGGATGTCGCCGGAGCCCGGC
>NZ_JAGXJJ010000615.1:0-234 GCF_019091465.1 Microbacterium sp. GbtcB4 | reverse complement strand
GGCGTGTCGCGCCATTCCCGCCGAAAGAGATCAGCCGACGACCGCCACGTCGGGAGACGTGACGTCGATCGTCGAGGCATCGGGGTTCTTCACGAGCGCGGCGGAGAGTGCGAGCGCCTTCAACCCCGAGTCCTCCTGTCTCCCCCACACGACCGTGAGGCCGGAGTCGAGGGTCAAGGTCACGTCGTCCGCCGTCGGGGCCCGCCCGCCGGTGTGTGGCTTGCGGATGTCCGC
>NZ_JAGXJJ010000614.1:0-234 GCF_019091465.1 Microbacterium sp. GbtcB4 | reverse complement strand
GTCGGGCAGTTCCTCGACGACCAGGGCATCGCGGTGCGCGTCGGTCACCACTGCGCCCAGCCGTTGCACCGACGGCTCGGCGTGACCTCATCGACGAGGGCGAGCACCTATCTGTACACCACCGCGTCCGAGGTGGACGCTGTCATCGTGGCGGTCGCCGGGGCGATCGCGTTCTTCGGGAGGGGCGCATGAGCGACCTGCAGTGCCTGTACCAGGAGCTGATCCTCGACCACT
>NZ_JAGXJJ010000613.1:0-234 GCF_019091465.1 Microbacterium sp. GbtcB4 | reverse complement strand
CGGCGATCCCCTCGCGGCACTGCCCACCCCCGCGTTCCGCGACGCCGTACGCGGGTTCCTCGCGGACTGACCCCCCGGTCCGACGCCCGGCGTCCTCCTGTCCTTTATTTCCCACGTTCGTAGACATACCGAAAGGCATCCGCCATGTCCGACACCCCCACCCCCGACGCCGCCCGCATCCTCGACATCGCCACCGGCTACATGGCCGCGAAGCAGCTCTTCCTGGCCAGCCGC
>NZ_JAGXJJ010000062.1:0-291 GCF_019091465.1 Microbacterium sp. GbtcB4 | reverse complement strand
GCCCGTCGAGCGCGCCCTCACGGGGGGCAGCGGCACCGGGGCGGAGCGGACCACCCTCGGGCACCCCCTCACCCACACCTCCGGGCTGCCGGCGGAGGGGCGCGAGTGGGGGGAGGGCGTGCGCGGGGACGAACTGCGTGCCCGCGGCCAGCGTCGGGCGCTCGGTGCCGAGCCGGGCGCTCGCCATCTGTATTCCGACGGCGGGTACATCGCGGCGGGAGACTGTCTGGAACGGGTCTCGGGGCGTCCGCTCGCGGCGCTCTGGGCGGAGGTGGCCACGGGGATCGGCGC
>NZ_JAGXJJ010000612.1:0-234 GCF_019091465.1 Microbacterium sp. GbtcB4 | reverse complement strand
GACCGCCGATGGCAACACCCTGTACTTCGCCCCCGGCGCCGACCAGCGCGTGCACCGAATGGATCGAGATGCCGAGCCGAGTCCCCCCACCGCCGCCGGCCCTTCGTACGGCGGACTGCGCGTGCAGAGCGGCCGGCTGTTGGCGGTCAGGGAAGACCCCTCGACCGACCCGCACCGCCGCGCGATCGTGGAGATCCCCGTGGACGGCTCAGCCGCCGAGGACGCCTCCGCGAT
>NZ_JAGXJJ010000611.1:0-234 GCF_019091465.1 Microbacterium sp. GbtcB4 | reverse complement strand
GATGCTGAGGTTGCGAGACCACGATTCGCGCCTACGGCAGCCTCTCAGTGAAGGCGCACAGCTGGTGGTTCCCGGGACGGTGCGTCGTGACGGTAGGGATGCCGCCCACCGCTTCGGGTGTGCGGCAGTACGTATACGATCTGACAGACCGGCGGCTGATTGTGGGATCACATGACCAACTGTCATGCGTGAACCCGCTGACCTGAACCCCTTGCTCGACCGGATCGACGCTGG
>NZ_JAGXJJ010000610.1:0-234 GCF_019091465.1 Microbacterium sp. GbtcB4 | reverse complement strand
GTAGGCGGCGACGCGGACGACGACGGCGATCTCGTCCAGCTCCTCCAGTGTGAAGCGCGGGTGCTCCGGCGTCTCCCAGTCGAGGAACGGGACCGTGCCGATCGACGCCCGCGACCAGAGCGGGAACTCGGTGTCGCCGTGCTCCCCGATGATGTGGGCGTGCACACTCGCCGTGGACACACCCGCCCGCTCCCCCAGCTTCCAGCGCAGCCGGGAGGTGTCGAGGACCGTCCC
>NZ_JAGXJJ010000609.1:0-234 GCF_019091465.1 Microbacterium sp. GbtcB4 | reverse complement strand
CGATGGCGATCCCGCCGAGCCCGGTACCTCCGGTCCCGGCGCCGAACTCGGCGATGTGGATGGCGGGATCGTCGTCGGGGCGGTCGAACGTGATCGTGAGCTGTCCCTCACCGCACCGCGACGCCGTGCCGCAGTTCGCCTTCGTGTGCACGTCGAGCGTCGCGAGGTCCTTCGCCGAGACACCGGCGGCGTACATCGCGTCCGTGCCACTCCAGGTGCTCAGCGTCTTGCCCT
>NZ_JAGXJJ010000608.1:0-235 GCF_019091465.1 Microbacterium sp. GbtcB4 | reverse complement strand
CACGAGGAAGACGACGCCAACCAGCAGCAGGGGCCACTGGGCGATGTCCCACGCGAGCTGCACGCCCACGCCTGCGCCGAACGCGTCGCCCCGCGCCGACACCACATCCCCGGAGAGCACGAGCACGATGGCGACGATCGACAGCGAGACGACGGTGATGAGCGTGACGAGCTGCTGCATGGGACGCAGCTTCCAGCACGGCCGCCCCTCCTCGATCTCGTAGATGCGGTTCATC
>NZ_JAGXJJ010000607.1:0-235 GCF_019091465.1 Microbacterium sp. GbtcB4 | reverse complement strand
GCTAGCGCATCCAGGTAAAGTCGAGGTCGAGGCAAAAGGGATGCCAATCCGATCTGATTGAAAAGAATTGGTCCGTTGCTAAGGTTAGCTAAGTTCACTTGGCGGGTTGGGCAAGAAAGAGTGGAGTTCTCACTTGCATCTAATAGTCCCTGGGGGCGTTTTCATCTTCTAGTCGTGGAGAGATAGAATCCCCAGTGAAAGTTAGGTCTACCAGATCAGAATCTTTGGAAGCTGC
>NZ_JAGXJJ010000606.1:0-235 GCF_019091465.1 Microbacterium sp. GbtcB4 | reverse complement strand
CGGCGATCACCGGGACGGCGATCTCGATGAGGGCGAAGACGATGATGGCCGCGAGCTGGACCGGCCCCGAGGGGACGAGTAGGAACAGGGACCACAGCACCTGCACGGCGGCGATGCCGCCGGCGTATCGCAGCGCGGCGGAACGGAGCGGCCCCGCGGGCCGGGACGCGCGCTGCCCCTGCGCGTCCACGGCGACGCGCACCACGACGTAGCCGATCACCGGGAGGGTGAAGTC
>NZ_JAGXJJ010000605.1:0-235 GCF_019091465.1 Microbacterium sp. GbtcB4 | reverse complement strand
TGCCCGGCGAGGTCGTCGTGCGGGATCGCGGCGAGGATCTGGTCTAGCACGCGGAGCATCGCGGCGGTGAACACGGGTTCGATCGCGGCCCGGACGTCCCCGTGGAAGAACGGGGAGATGACGGCGAGCGGGGTGGGCAGCGACACCTGGAACCGGGGGCCTGCCGGCCCAGCCCCCGCCTCCCGCAGCCGGGCCAGGTGCCCGTACCACTCTCTCGCCGCTGGGGCGGACCCCT
>NZ_JAGXJJ010000604.1:0-235 GCF_019091465.1 Microbacterium sp. GbtcB4 | reverse complement strand
CGGATGCCGTACCAGAGCCGGTGCAGGCGGGAGTCCTGCCCCACCCTCCGGGCGAGCTCCGCCGCGGCCCATGCCGCGAGGACCCACGCGGTCTCCGCGTTCTGCAGAACGGCGAGGTAGCGTTCGCCGAGTCCGCCCTTCGAGATCCGCACCGCCTCCGCGATGAGATCGTTCTTGACGGAGAAGTAGTAATGGAGGGAACCGTGGGAGAGCTCTGAGTGCTGGGCGATCTCGC
>NZ_JAGXJJ010000603.1:0-235 GCF_019091465.1 Microbacterium sp. GbtcB4 | reverse complement strand
GTCGGCCGTGTAGTTCGACACCGCCCCGTGCCGCACGTGCCCGCCCGTGCCGTGGGCGCCGAACGCCCCGACGGTCTCCTCCAGCGGCACCGGCTCGTCGTCGATGTGCGCGTAGTAGAGGTCGATCTCGTCCACTCCGAGGCGAGCGAGCGATGCTTCGGCCGCCCGACGGACGTTGCCGGCGGACAGTCCGCGGAAGGCCGGGTGCTGGCTGGTACTGGTCGCGACGACGACT
>NZ_JAGXJJ010000061.1:0-292 GCF_019091465.1 Microbacterium sp. GbtcB4 | reverse complement strand
TGGACGACCGCGAAGGAGGCCCCGCTCGAGACCCCCAGGATGCCGGGGTCGGCGACGGGGTTGCGGGTGGCGGCCTGCATGGTCGCCCCGGCGAGCGCGAGGGCCGCCCCCACGAGGAGCGCGAGCACGGTGCGGGGGGTGCGCTTGACGACCGCGGCCTGCGCGATCGTGTCGGTCTGGCCGGACAGCGCCGCGAGGATGTCGTCGAGCGTGGCCGCGCGCACCCCGAACGACACCGAGAGCACGACGAGCACGAGGATCACTCCCACCCCGGCGAGCAGCCAGAGGGTGC
>NZ_JAGXJJ010000602.1:0-235 GCF_019091465.1 Microbacterium sp. GbtcB4 | reverse complement strand
CGACCCCGCCCCACTCGAAGACCGCCACGACGCGCCCGAAGGAGGAGACGAGCGACCGCAGGTAGCCCGCCGCGGGGGTGAACGGCAACCAGAGGGAGCGGAACACGATGGTGAGGAGGATCAGCGAGAGACCGAACACGAAGATCCAGAACGGCAGCAGAGCCGCCCCGAGCTGATCCGAGAAGACGATGCCGACGGCGGTGAAACCGGTGACCTTGAGGTCGATGCCGAACTC
>NZ_JAGXJJ010000601.1:0-235 GCF_019091465.1 Microbacterium sp. GbtcB4 | reverse complement strand
AGGAACTCCACTAAGGCCAACGAAGGCTTCTTGGGGAGGCGAAATCTCGGATCGACAAGGTCAAGTCCTGAGTAGATCAATTGACGAAAGGCATTAAAGACCTTTAGTACCCATGCGAAGTCATGGTGGAACTCACATCCAGTATTATGTTACTTACCAGGTCTCTTAATGCGGGAGGGAGCATTACCTGCGTTGCTCTATTATAAAACTTAAGTGCACCCGAGCCACATTGCTA
>NZ_JAGXJJ010000600.1:0-235 GCF_019091465.1 Microbacterium sp. GbtcB4 | reverse complement strand
AGGCCGAAGTGCTTGAGCAGCGGCGCCCCCGTCGTGAGCGAAACCTCTTCGAAAGCCTTCCACACCGCGGGGTCACGGCTCAGCCACTCGTATCCGGTCGCGACGTCGGCGGCCCACGCGGCGTTCAGCGGCGCCGGGTTCAGGGGGCGAGGCGGGCGCAGCGCCGGGCCCGACAGGAGGACCGCATCGGAGGGCTCCCCGTGCCCGGTCACCAGCACCCGCGCGAGGGACGGCC
>NZ_JAGXJJ010000599.1:0-235 GCF_019091465.1 Microbacterium sp. GbtcB4 | reverse complement strand
GGGGACGCCCGTGCGGCACGGGAAAGGTTCCCGAGGAGCCGGAGCGGGGAGCGTTTTCGATCCCGCGCGGTGGGAACTCGCGGCGCGGACGAGGATGCGGGACGGGAAAGGTGCCGGGTAACGGCTGGGGGGGTGCAGGTGTGATCCCGCG
Source organism: Microbacterium sp. GbtcB4 (assembly GCF_019091465.1). Lineage (NCBI taxonomy): Bacteria > Bacillati > Actinomycetota > Actinomycetes > Micrococcales > Microbacteriaceae > Microbacterium > Microbacterium sp. GbtcB4. The sequence continues at coordinate 84 of NZ_JAGXJJ010000599.1, read as the reverse complement.
CGGGGGGTGGGGCGGACGGAGACGGGGGAGGGAACGGACGGAGTGCAGCCCAGGGTGGGGACGCCCGTGGGGGAGGGGAAAGGT
>NZ_JAGXJJ010000598.1:0-235 GCF_019091465.1 Microbacterium sp. GbtcB4 | reverse complement strand
GCGGGTGAAGAACAAGGAAGAGGGCGTCAAGCTCATGGGCTTCGGCCACCGGGTCTACAAGAACTACGACCCGCGCGCGAAGCTCGTCAAGGAGGCCGCCGACGAGGTGCTCGAGGCCCTGGGCGTCAGCGACCCGCTGCTCGACCTCGCCAAGGAGCTCGAGCAGATCGCCCTGCAGGACGACTACTTCAAGGAGCGTCGCCTGTACCCCAACGTCGATTTCTACACCGGCGTC
>NZ_JAGXJJ010000597.1:0-235 GCF_019091465.1 Microbacterium sp. GbtcB4 | reverse complement strand
AGCTGGCTATTTCAGCGCAGGGGGGAATAGGTACCGCTGCAGAAGATTCCCTGCTGCATAGCTATTATAACCTGGATAGCACAGGCTGGGGCACACCCTTTCTGCTGGTGCCGGAAGCTACAACGGTAGATGCAGCTACCCTGCAGCAGCTGTGTAAGGCGGAGCAAAAAGATCTGGAGCTTAGCAGGCATTCGCCCATGGGCGTAAGGTTCTATTATCTGAAAGGAAGTACCGG
>NZ_JAGXJJ010000596.1:0-235 GCF_019091465.1 Microbacterium sp. GbtcB4 | reverse complement strand
CGCGGTGAAGAGCACGGTCGGGTCGAGGACGGAGCCGTACGGCACGTGGATGTACGCCCAGAGCACGGCCTTGCCGTCGGGTGACCTGGTCGGGTCGAAGAGCGACGGCTGGACGGCCAGGGCGTAGGGGCGCTCGGACACGCGACCGACGGCGACCGCGCTCTCACTGTTCCACACCTCGTCCCACGTCCCGGCCACGTGCACGGTGGGAGGGCTCCGCACGTGCTCGATCGTC
>NZ_JAGXJJ010000595.1:0-235 GCF_019091465.1 Microbacterium sp. GbtcB4 | reverse complement strand
CAAGACCGAGGGCCTTCCTAATTACGCCCCGCCGCCCAACGCCGACTCCATGGGCGGCGGCGATTCGAACGTGCCGTACTGGGGCCAGGACGGCGTGCACGAGATCTACCGGGTCTGGCACAAGGTGCTCGCCGAGTACGACGGCGACCGCGCCCTGTGCGGCGTGGCCTGGATGCCGACACTGAAGGAGACCGCGCTCTGGGTGCGTCCGGCGGAGTAGCCCCAGTCCTTCATC
>NZ_JAGXJJ010000594.1:0-235 GCF_019091465.1 Microbacterium sp. GbtcB4 | reverse complement strand
AAAAAGAATCTTAAATATCTATACCCATCAATTCGAAGAGTATTAATTATCATGGTAATGAGAATTAATTTCACTGAACAATCGTTGAATCATTTCTCTTCTCAAATGAAAGCCTTTTTCTTGTTTTTTGTTCTATGTACGAGAAGACAACAATTTGACCATTGAACTCCATCTGGTTTCTCTCTTTCTGTCAAGCAAAAGGCAAGTATTCAAGGAACACATAGAAGCTCTATAA
>NZ_JAGXJJ010000593.1:0-235 GCF_019091465.1 Microbacterium sp. GbtcB4 | reverse complement strand
TAGCAGCCTCTACACCGTATTCTTCCACTACTCTGACTTCTTTATCGATGACCTTTCTATTTCCAGTAGGATAGAAAGGAGTCGATCGTCGGAGTCAAATGATACAAAGACAATCTCAAAATAAACTGCTTGTTAGTGAGAATCTAAAGATTGCCATACATTTTCCTCGAAACAGAAGACTTCACGCTATCATCAAGATTTTTTCCTTGATTATATATATTTTAATTATTTCCAA
>NZ_JAGXJJ010000060.1:0-294 GCF_019091465.1 Microbacterium sp. GbtcB4 | reverse complement strand
GCTCCCCGAGGGGAGGCGGGTGAGCGAGCCGAACCCGATGGCGTAGACACCGATCTTCGGCAGCGTGCCACCAAAGTACTTGAGGGTCATGGCATGAGCTTACTGACGATGACCCCGTCAATCAGGGCAGGGCGCATACACGTTCTCCACTGCCTTTCCCCACACCCAGCACCAGAACACCTGCTCCTCGGCCCCGATCTCGACGCCCGCGGCGAGCGGCGTGGACCTGGGTACCAACGAGGACGGCTACGCCATGGTGTTCGATGTCTTCAAGGCCGAGGATGGCTCCGAGCG
>NZ_JAGXJJ010000006.1:0-232352 GCF_019091465.1 Microbacterium sp. GbtcB4 | reverse complement strand
GCGTGGTGGCGGAGAAGCCAGAGGGGGAGATCATGGCGATGCGCGTGGGGAGGTGCACGACGACGGTGTACTTCACGTCCGTAGCGCCGACGGCGAAGCGGGCTCTCTGCCCGGGGCAGGACGGACCTCGGGCCCCGACTGGTCCGAGCATCGCGAATCGTTCTGTGACGAGACCTTCGTTGACTTCAGTCCATCGCGGGATGAAGCGGAGGATGCTGACGCACGGCGTGTGCGGGGTAGCAGTTCTCCGATGGCACCACCTCTGGGCTTCGCATCCGAGACTGCACCTGTCTGCTGCGTCACTGATCGGACCGATACTGATCGTGATCGGGCTTGCCCTGATGCTCTTCCGCAGGTCTGTTTCCCAGATCTTCCATCACGGCGTGGAGAGGATGTACGGGGAGCCGTCAGCTGATGATGCGATGCCGCCCGGGAGGACGCCGATGAGGATGCTCATCGTCGGGATACTCTTCATCGGCTTCGGCGTCTTCACTCTCGTCGGCGCACTTCTGCAGTAGCGGTGTCACAACGCTGACAGGGTGATGTCGGGTGAATCGATTTTTCAGGTATCCGCCCGAGAGGCAAGAGGCCGATAGTCGAGCAGGCGCTCGATCACGCGGGCCACACCGTCTTCGTCGTTGGTCGCCGTGGTCTCGTCGGCGGCTTCCTGCACGACGGGTTCCGCGTGCGCCATGGCCACGCCGTGACCGGCCCAGCGGAGCATCTCGACGTCGTTGAGGGCGTCTCCGAACGCCACGACGCCGGAGCGATCGATGCCGAGGTGCGTGCAGAGGCGCGCGAGTCCCGTGGCCTTCGTGACGCCCTGCGCCATGACCTCGACGAACGGGGCACCGGACAGCGTGGCCTCGAAGCCGGTGAGCCCGAGGGACCGCAGGGTCTCGAAGAGTGCGGCGGGCGCGAGCTCGGGGTGCCGGATCACGAGCTTGAGCGTCGGCGCCGCGAGCACCTCGTCCAGCGGCACGCCGCCCATCGTCGCGGGGTCGCGTTTGTGGTCGGACAGCTGCGCGATCGCCGCATAGCCGTGCTGTGCGACGAACGTCTCGCCGCCCTCCCGTACGCTCGCGAAGAGCAGGCCGGGGACGCTGGCGCGCATCGCGTCGGCGAGAGTGCGCAGCGTCGCGGGCGGCAGCTCCTCGGCGAACAGCATGCGGCCCTCGGTGAGATGCGTCGCGTACGCGCCGTTGCCGCACAGCGCCCACCCGTCGAATCCGGCGTCGGCGGCGATCACACGAAGGCCGATGGGCTGGCGGGCGGTGACGGGCACCACCGCGACGCCCGCGTCCCGCGCAGCATCGAGCGCGGCACGGGTGCGCGGCGACACCGCGGACGAGCTGTCGAGCAGCGTGCCGTCGAGGTCGGTCGCGATCAGCCGCACGGGGTAGGTCCCTGAGCGTGTCATGAGGATGGGTCCCTGAGCCTGTCGAAGGGCCTGAGCCTGTCGAAGGGTCAGGAGAAGATCATCGGCAGGTCGTCGTCGGCGTCGTCGCCGCCGAAGTCCACGTCGACCACCACGGGCACGTGGTCGCTGGGCTGCTCGCCCTTGCGCTCGTTGCGGTGGATCGACGCGCCGGTGACGGCATCGGCGAGTGTCTTCGAGCCGAGGATGAAGTCGATGCGGATGCCCTCGTTGCGCGGGAACTTCAACCGCTGGTAGTCCCAGTAGGTGTAGCCCTCGGGGAGCAGCGGGCGCACGACGTCGGTCACGCCCGCGTCGGTCAACGCGAAGAACGCGTCGCGCTCGGCGGGGGAGACGTGGGTGGAGCGGCCGACCACGATGTCGGGATCGCCGTTGTCATGGTCGAACGGGATGATGTTGAAGTCGCCGACGAGGGCGAGCGGAAGGTCGGGATTCGCCGACAGCTCGGCCGCCGTGGACTGCTTGAGCTGCTCGAGCCAATGCAGCTTGTAGACGTAGTGCGGGTCGTCGAGCGAGCGGCCGTTGGGCACGTACAGGCTCCAGACGCGCACGCCGTCGACCATGACGCCCAGAGCACGCGCCTCCTGCGGGGCATCGGGGCCCTCGTGGCCCTTCGCGAACCCGGGCATGCCGTCGAAGGCGGTGCGCACGTCGGTGATAGGCAGCCGGCTCGCGATCGCGACGCCGTTCCACTGATTGAGGCCGTGCACCTCGACGTGGTAGCCGGCCTCCTCGAACGGTGCATACGGGAACTGCTCCGGCTTGCACTTCACCTCCTGCATCGCGAGCACGTCGATGTCTTCACGGACGGCGAACTCGACGGTGCGGGTGACGCGGGTGCGGATGGAGTTGACGTTCCAGGTGGCCAAGCGCATGCGTCCAGCCTAGGGTGTGCCTCCTACACTGGATGCCGTGACCGCACTCGACGCAGACCGCCAGACCCTCCTCGCCCTCATCACGGACGAGGCGGTGTTCCACGGCGATTTCACCCTGTCCAGCGGCAAGAAGGCGACGTACTACGTCGACATGCGCAAGCTCACCCTCGACCACCGCGCCGCTCCGGCGATCGGCCGCATCATGCTCGACTTGATCGCCGATCTCGACGTCGTCGCCGTCGGCGGTCTGACGCTCGGCGCCGACCCGATCGCGAACGCCGTCCTGCATGCCTCGGTCGGCACCGACCGTCCGCTCGACGCGTTCGTCGTGCGCAAGGAGCCGAAGGACCACGGCCGCGGTCGCCAGATCGAGGGCGCCGACGTGAAGGGCAAGCGCGTGGTCGTGCTGGAGGACACCTCGACCACCGGGCAGTCCGCGCTCAAGGCGGTCGAAGCGCTGCGCAAGGAAGGTGCGGAGGTCGTCGCGGTCGCGGTGATCGTCGACCGCAAGACCGGCGCGCAGGCCGCCATCGAGGCCGAAGGCCTGGAGTGGCGCGCGGCCTTCGACCTCGACGACCTCGGACTCGACCCGCAGTGACCCGCTACGCGCTGGCCGTCGACGTGGGCGGCACGAAGATGGAGGCCGCCCTCGTCGCCGACGACGGCGCGCTCGTCCCCGGCAGCCGCAGCCGGCAGCCGACCGGCCGTGAGGCGACGTCCGCGTCGTTGACGGCGGCGGTCGACGCGATCGTGCGGCATGCGCTCGCCGCCCTCCCCGCCGACGCGGAGCTCGTCGGCGCCGGGATCGGCAGCGCGGGTCCCGTGGATCGGACCCGCGGTGAGATCCTGCCGGTGAACATGCCCCTCGCGCGGGGGTTCGGCCTCGTCGACGCGGTCGCCCGTGCGGCCTCGACCGCACTCGGACGGGACGTCCCGGCGGTCCTGGGTCACGACGGCGGCGCGCTCGCGCTCGCGGAGTCGTGGCTGGGGGCGACGCAGCAGGCGGGAGCCTCGTTGTCGATCGTCGTGTCCACCGGCGTCGGCGGCGGTTTCGTCGTGGGCGGTGCGTATGTGCCCGGGGCCAGCGGCAACGCCGGGCACCTGGGGCAGGTTCGCCGCGAGGGCGGGCTCACTCTCGAGGAGATCGCCTCCGGACCTGCCAGTGCCGCCTGGGCGCGGGAGCAGGGCTGGTCCGGCGCGACCGGGGAGGACCTGGCCCGGGACGCCGCGGCCGGTGTCGCCGTCGCCCGCGCGGCGATCGAGCGTTCGGCCCGCGCCGTGGGGGAGGCGCTGGCCGATGCCGCCACCCTCGTCGACCTCGACGTCGTCGCCATCGGCGGCGGCTTCTCGCGGGTGTCGTCGGACTACATCGAGCTCGTCCAGCAGGCGCTCACCGCCAGCGCCGTGCACGAGTACTCGCGTCGCACCCGCGTCGTCCGCTCGGGCCTGGGCGACGAGGGGCCGTTGATCGGCGCCGCCGCCCTCGTCCTGCGCTGACGCGAGGCTCAGCTCCCCGACACGAGCAGGCGTCGCGGGGGCCCTTCGAGCCGGGCGACGGCGATCTTCAGCTCCGTGACGTCCGCCGCCACCGCATCGATGCGGGCGCCGAGCTTCTCTTCGGCGGTGTCGATGCGGGCGCCGAGCTTCTCTTCGGCGGTGTCGATGCGTGCGGTGAGCTTCTCTTCGACGGAGCCGATGCCTGTGGAGAGCCGGTGGTCGACGGTGCCGAGACGCTCGTCGATGCGACGGACCATCCACGCCCCTGCCGCGAACAGGCTCGCGCCGAGGGTGAGCACGACGCCGATCGCGCTGACGATGATCGTGAGGGTGTCCGCGGACACGGTGCTCCCTTCCTCGGTGCGGGTGCGGCTTCGACGATACGTGGTCGCCGTGCGCTCGTCGCTCGGAATTCCGGCATCTGTGAACCGATTACCGATCACGCGGCAGTGTGGAGGAGAGGGCACCCCATGCCGTCCAACCAGGCGGATGAAACGCTGTTACACCCATATGCCACCTGATGTAGTTTTGATACATACCTCTTGTCGGAAGGAAATCGATGCGCGTCCTGGGACTGATCTCCGGCACCTCGCACGACGGGATCGACGCCGCCGTCGTCGACTTCGCCACCAATGGGGGGTTCACGGCGCACGGCGTCGACCTCCGGGGCACGGTGCTCGCATCCACGAGCGTCCCCTACGATCCCGAGCTGCGGGCACGCCTCATCGCCGCGCTCCCTCCGGCACAGACCACCCTGGCCGAGGTGGCCGAGCTCGACACCCTCATCGGGCAGGCGTTCGCCGACGTCGCGGCTGATATCGCGGCCGAGGTCGGCGGCGTCGATGCGGTGTGCTCGCACGGTCAGACCGTCTACCACTGGGTCGACGGCTCCCACGCGCTCGGCACCCTCCAGATCGGGCAGCCCGCCTGGATCGCCGAGAAGACCGGCGTGCCCGTCATCTCGGACATCCGCATCCGCGACATCACCGCGGGTGGTCACGGTGCTCCGCTCGTTTCGTTCCTCGATGAGCTGCTGCTCCGCGGTCGCGCCGGCGTCTCGGCGGCGCTGAACCTCGGCGGCATCTCGAACATGACCGTCGTCCGCCCGGACGGCCTCGTCGCCTACGACATCGGCCCCGCGAACGCGCTTGTCGACGCGGTCATCGTCGCGCACGACCTCAACCCGCTCGGCTACGACGACGACGCGGCGATCGCCCGCACCGGACGGGTCGATGAGGCGCTGCTGGACGCCATGCTCGCGGACCCCTACTACGCCCTCACCCCGCCGAAGAGCACGGGCAAGGAGCACTTCCACCTCGCCTACGTGCACGAGCACCTCGCAGCGCAGGGACGCGAGATCGCGGTCGCCGACGTCGTGCGCACGCTCACTGAGCTCACGGTCCGCACGGTCGCCCGCGACGTCGAGGCCGCCGGGATCGGCTTCCTCGCGGTGTCCGGCGGCGGCTGCCGCAACCCGCTGCTCCTGGACGGGCTCCGGGCGGCGCTGCCGCAGACCGAGGTCGTGCTGGCCGACGAGCTCGGCGCCCCCGCCGACAGCAAGGAGGCCATCCTCCTCGCGCTCATCGGCTGGTCGACCCTGCACGGCGTCCCCGCGATCGTCCCCGGTGGGACCGGGGCGCGCGAGCCGCGCATCCTCGGCACGATCACCCCGGGTGCCGGTCCGCTGCAGATGCCCGAGCCGGTCGCGGCGATCGACTCGCTCACGCTCACAGAGGTGGCCGGAGCGTCGCTCGCCTCCTGAGACCGGGCGACGGCCGTCGGCTCAGCGTCGGCGGTCGTCGTCGTCCCAGGGGCCTTCCCACCAGCCGGCGCGGCCGTCATCCTCGCCGCCACGGCGGCGGGAGCGCACGAACTGCACCACGAACACGACCAGCGACGTGAGCGTGATGAGGAACAGGACGAGGAACAGCAGGTCGCTCTGGTTCATGGGCGCTTCCCCTCCGCGGCATCCGCCACGATCTTCGCGATGCGCGCGGCCTTCGTCTCCGGCCGCTTGGCCATCGCGATGTGTGTGAGGCCGAACTTCTTCACCGACTTCGGGAACGCATCCCAGCTCGCCCTCGCCGCCGGCACCGCGTCGAGAGCGGCGGTGAGCTCCGGCGGCTCGATGCCGGCCTCGGGGCCGTCGAGGAGCGTCCAGGAGCCGTTCGCCTTCGCGGTCTCCAGCGCGCGGATGCCGGCCGGAGCGAGGAGCCCCGCGGCCTCCAGCTCCGCGATGCGGGCCTTGTTCGTCGCCGCCCAGCCTCTCCCCGGGCGTCGAGGGGAGAACCACTGGCCACCGGTCTCGTCGTCGAACGTGCGCACCGGGCCGTCGATCCACCCGAAGCACAGCGCCTGCCGGACGGCGTCCTCGTAGCCGACGCCGGTGGCGGATCGCCCGCGCACGCTCAGCAGCCACACTCCGGCCGTGCGTTCGTGGTTCGCCTCGAGCCAGGCGCGCCAGGCCGCGGCGTCCGCCGCCGTGACCCGCTCGCCGTCGTCGAGGGCGCCCACGTCAGTCCTCGTCGAGGGTGGGGATCGAGTCGGTGATGGTCGGCAGCAGGTCGGCGACCGAGTCGACGATCTCGTCCGGGCGGAAGGGGTACTGCTCGATGATCCGCTGGTCGCTGATGCCTGTGAGTACGAGCACCGTGTGCAGACCCGCCTCGATGCCGGCGACGATGTCCGTGTCCATCCGGTCGCCGATCATGCCGGTCTTCTTCGAGTGCGCGCCGATCTTGTTCAGGGCCGAACGGAACATCATCGGATTGGGCTTGCCGACGACGTAGGGCTCCTTGCCGGTGGCCTTGGTGATGAGGGCGGCGATCGCTCCCGTGGCCGGCAGCACCCCGTCGGCGCTCGGGCCGGTGGCGTCCGGGTTGGTCACGATGAAGCGCGAGCCGTTGATGATGTGGCGGATGGCCTTCGTGATGGCCTCGAACGAGTAGTTGCGGGTCTCGCCGACGACGACGAAGTCGGGGTTCGTCTCGGTCATGATGAAGCCGGCCTCGTGCAGAGCGGTGAGGATGCCGGCCTCGCCGATGACGAACGCGGAGCCGCCGGGGAGCTGCTGCGCGAGGAAGTCGGCGGTCGCGAGCGCGGAGGTCCAGATGCGCTCCTCCGGCACGATCAGGCCGCTCGCACGGAGGCGGGCCGAGAGGTCGCGGGCGGTGAAGATCGAATTGTTCGTGAGCACGAGGTACGGGATCTCGTTGCGCTCCCATCCGGCGAGGAGTTCGGAGGCCCCGGGGATGGCGTCGTTCTCATGGACGAGCACGCCGTCCATGTCGGTGAGCCAGCATTCGATGTCGTCACGGTGTGCCATGTGCTCAGCCTAGAGGCCTCACCTTTCCTTTCGAATCGCCTGATTGGCCCCATCCCCGGCCGATGTGCCGCAAAGTGCGCGATTCGAAGCCGGGGGTCAGGCCGACAACCACACCACGTCGCGGGCGGCGGGGGGCAGCGGCGGCTCGGTGCCGTCGAGGGCGATGCCGGACGGGGTCACCGTCACGGTCGTCCCCACGACGACCCCGTGGGCGTCGAGGGTCCGCAGCAGCTCCGGGTCGCGGTCGTCGACGCGGAGGACGCGGCCGGTGTGTCCGTCCGGGGCATCGGCGAGCAGCACGAAGGGCTCCCGTTCGACGCGGCCCTCGGCATCCGGGATGGCGTCTCCGTGCGGGTCGAAGCGCGGCCGCCCCAGGCGCTCGTCGATGCCCTCGAGCAGCCGGTCGCTGATGGTGTGCTCCAGCACCTCGGCCTCGTCGTGCACCTCATCCCATCCGTACCCGAACTCCTGCACGAGCCAGGTCTCGATGAGGCGGTGGCGGCGGACCATCGCGAGGGCCCGGGTGGTCCCCGCGTCCGTCAGCCGGACCGCTCCGTACGGCACGTGCGACACGAGTCCCGCCGCAGCGAGCTTCTTCACCATCTCCGTGACCGACGACGGGGCGATGCCGAGCTTGGCCGCCAGGACCGAGGGGGTGATCGGCGCATCCTGCCACTCGGTGTGCGCGTAGACGGTCTTCAGATAGTCGTCAGCTGCGGGGGATGCCACCCCACCACTCTACGGCGCGGACCGGTCTCCGCCCCCGCGCGCCCAGGCCGTGAGGCCCCGGATGAGGGCGCGCACACCGATCTCGAACGTCCGTCGGGCGGGGTCGTCGCTGAGCTCGGCCCTGGCACTCTCCGCCGCGGCGAAGGTGGGGTAGGCGGGGGCGAGCTCCTTCGGCGCCATGTTGTCGGCCGGAGCGAGGGCGTCCAGCGCGGAGCCGATGATGAACGACTCCAGCGCGACGATGGCGTCGACGATCGTCTCGCGGGGCCAGCCGTCGTCGGAGAGCAGCACCGCGATCTGCTCGTAGTCCGCGAACGAGCCCTCGTCGGCATCGATGGGGGAGCTCGCGAGCATGACCATGGCCTGCGGGGCGGCGACGGCCGCGTCGCGATAGCTGTGCGCCCAGGCCAGCAGGGCCTCCTCCAGCGGCCGTTCGCGGGGCACCGGGGTGGCGAGGGAGCGGCTCACGCGGCCGCGCATGGCCCGGATCACGGCGTCGCGGTTCTCGAAGTGGTGATAGAGCGCCGAGGTGCGCACCCCGAGGGATTCCGCGAGCGCGGTCATGGTGAAGCGCTGCGGGGTGCGTTCGGCGCTGAGTCGGAAGGCGGCATCGAGGATCCGCTCCTCGGTGAGCACCCGGCCGGAGGGGCGGCCCACGCTGCGGGGAGTCTTCGTCATCGGGGCTCGATTCGGGTTCCGTGTCTGCTACTTTATTGAAACTCTTTCAATTCGCTCGAGGAAGAACGTCATGACGGGTTTCGACGCCGACACTATCGTCACCGGCGCGCGCGTCGTGACGATGGACCCCCGCCGCCCGGAGGCCACGGCCTTCGCCATCCGCGACGGGCGCTTCCTGGCGGTCGGCGACGACGACCTCGTCCGCGAGCTGCGCGGGACCGGCACCGTCGTGCATGACCTCGGCGGCGCCGCCGTCACCCCCGGGCTCATCGACGCGCACCTGCACCCGCTGCAGGGCCTCGAGCTCACCGCGGGAATCGACCTCGGGGGCATCACCACCGCCGCGGCGTTGCGCGCCGCCCTGCGCGCCGAGGCGGACCGGGCGCTCGCCGAGGACGCCGAGCCGTGGGTGCGCGGGTGGAATCTCGACTACGACGTCTTCCACGAGGTCCCCATGACCGCCGACGCCATCGAGGACGCGGTGCGCGGCCTCCCCGCGCTGCTCATCGTGTTCGACGGGCACACCGCGCTGGCCAGCCGCGAGGGGCTGCGGCGCGGCGGCATCACCGGGCCGCGCGAGACGGACGACTCCTCCCTCGTCGTGGTCGACGCCGAGGGGATCCCGACCGGCGAGCTGCGCGAACTCGGCGCCTACGAGCCCGTGCGCCTCGCCGCCCCCGCCCTGGACCGTGCGCAGACGCTCGCCGCCGGCCACGAACTGCTGCAGGGGCTCCGGTCCTCCGGCCTCACCGGCGGCACGATCATGGACGGCGGCTTCGCGACCCTGGACCTGCTGGACGCCATGGAGCAGGGGCCGGGTCTACCGATCCGCATCGTCTCCGCCATCGACCACGAGCCCGGGTTCGACACCGCCCGCACGGCCGAGAACCTCCGGATGCGCGACCGCCGAGGAGAGCGCTGGCGGGGCGGGGTCGTCAAGCTCTATGCCGACGGTGTGGTGGAGACGGGAACCGCCTGGCTGTACGAGCCCGACACGGCGGGGGAGGGGACCGCGCCGTTCTGGAAGGACGCCGCCGCCTACGCCCGCACCGTGCGCCGCTATGCCGAGGCCGGCTTCCAGGTCGCGACGCACGCCATCGGCGACCGAGCGGTGGGGGAGGTCATCGATGCGTACCTCGCCGCCGGGGTCCGCAGTGCCGGTGGCGCACCCCACCGGATCGAGCACCTGGAGACCACGACCGATCGTGACGTCGCGCGCCTCGCGGCCGCGGGGATCACCGCCTCGATGCAGCCGCTCCACCTGCAGTGGCGCAAGGCCGACGGCTCGGACGACTGGTCGCGGCGTCTCGGACCGGCCCGTGCCGCCCGTGCCTGGCGCGTGCGCGACTACTGGGAGGCCGGAGCCCCGGTCGCCCTGGGATCGGACTGGCCCATCGCCCAGAACGACGCCCGCATCGGCCTCGCCTGGGCCCAGCTGCGCCGTCGTCCCGGCGACCGCGACGCCCCCGTCTTCGAGCCCCACCAGGTGCTCACCCCCTACCAGGCGCTGCACGGCTACACCGTGGGTGCCGCGCGTGCTCAGGGCGACACCGACCTCGGCCGGATCGCCCCCGGGTTCCGCGCCGACTACGCCGTGTGGGCGGAGAACCCGCTGCACGTCGCCCCGGACGACCTCCCCGACCTGCCCGTACAGCGGACGGTCGTCGGCGGCGTCGAGCCCTGACCCCCGCTCGACCCCTCATACCCCCTTCCTTCTTCACACCGAGGTGAACCCCATGCCCGAATTCGGCGCCCTCGCGCTCCTGCCCATCGCGGTGATCCTCGTGGTCGCCGTCGCCACCCGGCGCACCCTCTTCGCCCTGCTCTGCGGCACCGTCGCCGGCGCCCTGATCCTGGGCGGCTGGGGCGGCTTCGACGTCTGGGTCGAGTACACGGGAACAGCGCTGTCCAACGAGACCGCCCAGTGGCTGCTGCTCATCGTGGCGCTGTTCGGCATCCTCATGATGCTGTTCGAGAAGTCGGGCATCGTGACCGACTTCGCCCGCTGGGTGGAGCGGTTCGTGACCTCCCGCCGGAAGTCGACACTGCTGACGTTCCTGCTCTCGGTGGTCCTGTTCGTGGACGACTACCTCAACGTGCTCACCACCGGCACCTCGATGAAGCAGGTGACCGACCGGTACCGCGTCCCTCGTACGCAGCTCGGCGCGATCATGAAGATGACCGCCGCGCCGATCGCGGTGCTCGTCCCGGTCTCGACCTGGGCGCTGTTCTTCTCCGGACTCTTCGAGGCCCAGGGCGTGACCGTCGGAGGCAGCGGCTTCGGCGCCTACCTGCAGTCGATCCCGTTCATCTTCTTCGGGTGGACGGCGATCGCGGTCGCCCTGCTGATGAGCATCGGCTGGCTGCCCCGATTCGGTCCGCTGAAGAAGGACGCCCTGCGGGCGGAGCGCGACGGCGACGTCTTCCCCCTCGGCACGACGGATGCGGAACGCCGCGCGGAGGGCGCGGCCCTGCTCTCCGAGCTGCGCGCGGACGACCCCGACGGTTCGACGGCGCAGCGGGTCGCCGTGGCGCTGGAGACCTCGACGGAGGAGGGGCGCCGCCCCCAGCCGTGGTCGTTCCTCCTCGCGATGGCGGTCCTCGTGGGTGTCACCATCGCGACCGACGCCAACGTCGTCGCCGGCACCGCGGCCGCGCTCGCGGTCACGATCGTGCTCGTCCTCGTGCAGCGCCGCCTCTCCGTGCGGGGCGTGCTGGACGCGGCGCTGGAGGGCATCGAGAGCATGCTCTTCGTGATGGTGCTCACCGTGCTGGCGTTCATGGTGCAGGAGATGAACATCACTCTGCAGCTCGCCGAGTTCGTCATCCAGGTCACGGAGCCGGTGCTCACCCCGGCGCTGCTGCCCGCCATCGTGTTCGCCGTCTGCGGCGTGTACGCCTACGCGACCGGCTCGTTCTGGGACCTGGCGGCGGTCATCACCCCGGTGGTGCTGCCGCTCGCGCTGGCCCTCGGCGCGGACCCGATCCTGGCGGGCGCGGCGGTGTTCTCCGGGGCGGCGCTGGGCAGCACGACCTGCCTCTACGGGGACGGCATCATCCTCGCGTCGCGGTCCGTCGGCATCAAGCCGATCAACCTCATGCTGGCCATCCTCCCCTACGCGGGGATCGCCGCCGGGATCTCGCTCGTGCTCTACCTCGTGACGGGCTTCGTCGCGGCCTGAATCAGGCGCCCGCGGAGCCGAGCAGGATCACGGCCGCCTGCCCGGCGAAGAAGAGCACGAGGAATCCCAGGAGGGCGGCGGCGAGCGACAGACGCCCGTCGAAGCCCTCCACCTCGGCGATGCCGACCTTGCGGGCGCGGAACGCGAAGATCAAGGTGGCGACGCCGAGCGCGAGCTGCACCCACGGGCTGGCGGGGCCGATGACCTTCGGGAACGCGATGAGCAGACCGCCGATGACGCCGGTCGCGAAGCCGCTCCAGGTGAGGAGGCGGACGGTGCGACGGGCGGAGGCGGCAGACATGATGTCGAGCCTATCCGGCGTCATGCCCCCGTCAGCACCAGCCAGAGCAGGGCGCCGTTCAGGGCGATGAGGAGCACCGAGGCCACGATGCCGGCGGCTGTCGTCCACGCCCGGTTGACCCAGACGCCGAGCGTGCGGCGCTGCGCCGTGAGGGCGACGAGCGGGATCAGCGCGAACGGGATGCCGAAAGACAGCACGACCTGGCTGAGGACGAGGGCGAGCGTGGGGTCCACCCCGATGCCGAGGATCACCAGCGCGGGGATGAGCGTCACGAGGCGGCGGGCCAGCAGGGGGATGCGCACGTGCAGGAGGCCGTGCATGATCTCGGCGCCCGCGTACGCGCCGACGGAGGTCGAGGCGAGACCCGAGGCGAGCAGTCCCACGGCGAAGAAGGTCGCCACGACCGGGCCGAGACCCGCGGCGAGGGCGGCGTGTGCGCCCTCCAGCGAGTCGGTCCCCGCGACGCCCGCGAGGTTCGCCGCCGCGAGCAGGAGGATGCCGAGGTTCACGGAGCCCGCGATGACCATCGCGATCGTCACATCCCAGCGCGTCGCCGTGAGCAGGCGGCGGATCCGCGAGGTCTCGATCCGGGCCGCCTCCTCTGTCGTCTCGGCGCTCGTCGCACCGAACCGGTCGCGGGCCAGGGAGGAGTGCGCGTAGATCGCGTGCGGCATGATCGTCGCGCCGAGGATCGAGGCGGCGAGGAGCACGGACCCCGTGTCCTCGAAGCGCGGCACGAGGCCGCTCACGACGCCGCCCGGGTCGGGTGGCGCGAGGAACAGGCCGGCCATGAAGCCGATCGTGATCACGAACATGAGGCCGATGATCACGAACTCGAACGGCCGGGCGCCGCGACGGTTCTGCACGGCGAGCAGGACCATGGACACGGCCCCGGTGATGAGGCCGCCCCACAGCAGCGGGACGCCGAAGAGCAGGTTCAGGGCGACGGCGCCGCCGATGACCTCGGCGAGGTCCGTCGCCATCGCGACCAGCTCCGCCTGCAGCCAGTAGGCGCGGCGGGCCCAGGGGCGGCGCAGCCGCTGGCCCAGCACCTCCGGGAGGCTCTGGCCGGTGACGACGCCGAGCTTCGCGGACAGGTACTGGATCAGCCAGGCCATCACGTTGCCGGCGACGACCACCCACACGAGCAGATAGCCGTACTGCGCCCCCGCCGTCATGTTGCTGGCGACGTTGCCCGGGTCGAGGTAGGCCACGCCCGCCACCAGCGCCGGTCCCAGCAGCCACAGCAGGCGCGGTGAAGCGGTGCGAGCGGGGATCACGGAGGCGGCGGGATTTTTAGGCACACCGAAACCGTAGCGTATTTTTCGGCACACCTAAATATCGTGTCGTGATGGCCGGGACCCCTTCGACGACGGGGCGCCGGCTCCTCCGCCCGACGGCGACAGGCGGAGGCGGCGATAGCCTGGCGGGATGGAAGCGCAGCGCCCCGAGAGCACGGAACCGACCGCCCCCGGGGGGTCCTCGGCGCAGCCCGGATACGGCGTCGGCCCCTGGCCCGGAGGGCCGTCGGCCTGGCCTGAGGGAGAGCAGTACGATCCCGAGCTCCTCGCGCACGGCGACACGCGAAACGTCATCGACCGCTATCGCTACTGGCGCATGGAGGCGATCGTCGCTGATCTCGATACGCGGCGTCATCCGTTCCACGTCGCGATCGAGAACTGGCAGCACGACATGAACATCGGTTCCATCGTGCGCAGCGCCAACGCGTTCCTCGCCGATACGGTGCACATCATCGGCCGCCGTCGCTGGAACAAGCGCGGCGCCATGGTGACCGACCGCTACCAGCACGTCGTGCACCACGAGGACATCGCGACCTTCGCCGTCTGGGCGGCCGCCGAGGGGCTGCCCGTCATCGCGATCGACAACGTCGACGGGGCCGTGCCGGTGGACCGCGCCGACCTGCCGCGCTCGTGCGTGCTCCTCTTCGGTCAGGAGGGGCCGGGGCTGTCGCCGGAGGCACTGGCTGCCGCCTCCGGTCACATCGAGATAACGCAGTACGGCTCGACCCGCTCGATCAACGCGAGTGCCGCCGCCGCCGTCATCATGTACGAGTGGTGTCGTCGCCACGCGGAGTGAGCACGAGGAGCGGTCGTACCTGCTCTGTCAGGCCGGATCGATGCCGAAGAGGTGCCGCGAGATCGCGCTGACGTCGCGGTCGAGGCCGTCCATGCGCCGGCTCAGACCGTGCACCTCCTTCCGGAGATCCCCGATCTCGGCTTTCACGCCGACGATCTCGCCCTTGATCCCGCCGATCTCGCCCTTGATCCCACCGATCTCGGTGTGGATCCCGCCGATCTCCGTGCGGACCGTGCCGATCTCCGTCTTGATGATCCTCACGAACATCGTCGCCATGAGCGTGATCGTGGCGTACATGCCCGAGGCGAGAACCCCGATCGTCGTCCATACCTGCGCGTCGTTCATCCCCAGCATCCCTTCAGTGTCGCTCCATGCTGGACCGGAGCGACAGAGTGGCGGGGCGCTGTATTCCGCTGTGCCCGGGGGCGGGGGATAAGTCGTTCTTCGGGTCGACTGTGGAGGAGCTACGCCGACGCGGCGAGCCATCGCCCGGAGCGCACTCGCCACCCCAGCGTCGCCAGCCGTGCGAGCAGGTACACCCCGAAGAACGCGACGGCGAGCCACACGAGGCCGGCGGTGCCGTCGACCCCCGTCGCGGCGATGATCGCCAGGGTGGGCAGGAACGGCACGAGGTTCAGACCGCCCGCGATCGCCAGGTACCGGGCGTCGTTCGCTCCCATGAGCACTCCGTCCAGCACGAACACCACGCCCGCGACCGGCTGCGCCACCGCGAGCACGATCAGGGCCGGCTGCACCACCTCTGCCACGCCCTGATCGCCGGTGAAGACGATGCCGAGCACCCCGGAGAGGGCGGCGATGACGGCGCCGACCACGACGCCGAACCACGCTCCCCACGCGACCGTCCGCGCCAGCACTCGGCGCACCTGCTCCTCGTCACCGGCACCCAGCTCCTTGCCGATCAGCGCCTGCGCGGCGATCGCGAGCGCATCGAGGGCGAAGGCCGCCGCCGAGAAGATGGTGAACACGATCTGCCACCCGGCGAGCTCCTCCGTGCCGATCCCGGTCGCCACGGCCACGGTCGCGAGCAGGGCGACGCGCAGGCTCACGGTGCGGAGGAACAGCCAGCCGCCCGACGTCGCGGTGTGGCGCAGGCCCTCCCGCTGGGCGCGCAACGAGGCGCTGTGCCGGGTCGCCAGACGCCGGACCACGAGCGCGTACGCCGCGACCATGCCCCATTGCGCCGTCACCGTACCTGCCGCGGAGCCGGCGATGCCCCAGCCGAGGCCGTAGATGAAGAGCCAGTTCAGCAGGGCGTTCGCCGCGAAGCCGAGCCCCGCGATCCACAGTGGGGTCATGGTGTCCTGCATCCCGCGCAGCAGCCCGGTGGCGGCGAACACGATGAGCATCGCCGGGAGCCCCCACATCGAGATCACGAGGTACTCGTTCGCCTGTGCCGCGACCTCCGCGCTCGCGCCGAACAGGGAGACGAGCCAGGGCGACGAGACGGCGCCGACGACGGCGAGCACGGCACCCAGGCCGAGCGCGAGCCACATGCCGTTGATCCCGACCGAGACCGCCTCTCCCGGACGCCCGGCCCCGAACCGACGCGCGACCGCGGGGGTCGTGGAGTACGCGAGGAACACCATGAGGCCGACGATCGTCTGCAGCACGGCTCCGGCGATGCCGAGCCCGGCGAGGGGGACGGTGCCGAGATGGCCGACGAGGGCGGCGTCGACGATGAGGAAGGCCGGCTCCGCGATGAGCGCACCGAGGGCGGGGACCGCCAGGCGCAGGATCTCGCGGTTCAGGGAGGTGCGGGCGGCCATCCTCCGAGCCTATGACCTGTCGTCGACACCCGAGACCGCCGGCCTCGACCGGACGTAGGGTGAAGGAGGAGCTCCCAGCGGACGGAGGCGCACCATGACGGATCCCCGGGAGGCGGCCGCGCGCTATCGAGCGCGGCAGCAGCAGGGCGGCAGTGCTGAAGACGACAGCGAAACCGGCACCCCGTCCGCGGCCGCGGCGGTCGATAGAGCCGCCTTCGTCGAATCCGCCATCCAGGTCGCCATCCGTCGCGGCGACTTCGACGATCTGCCGGGAGCCGGGAAGCCGCTCGAAGGGCTCGGCGACCACCACGACCCGGACTGGTGGATCCGTCGGAAGATCGAGACGGAGGGACTGACCGGGCTCGGCCCTCCCGCGATCCTGCTGCGCACCGAGGACCGGGAGCTCGACGCCCAGCTCGACCTCCTCGGCAGGGAATCCGACGTCCGCGAGGTGCTCGAGGACTTCAACCGCCGCGTGCGCGAGGCACGCAGGCAGCTGCAGGGCGGGCCACCCGTCGTGACACCGCTGCGCGACGTCGACGCCGAGGTCGCCGCATGGGCGGAGCGCCGGGCCGCGCGGACACCGGTGCCCGAGACGTCACCCCGGCGCCGACGCTTCGGGCGCCGACGCCGGGACTGAGGTCTTCTGGACACCGTGGGGGACCCCGGCCATAGGCTGGAGCGCATGACCGACGTGCTTCCCGCGGGCCTCGCGCTCGACGACCTCAGCCCCGACATCCGCCCGCAGGACGACCTGTATCGCCACGTGAACGGCGCCTGGATCGCTCGCACCGAGATCCCCGGAGACAAGGCGCGCTGGGGCTCCTTCCATCTGCTGGCCGAGCAGGCCGAGAAGGACGTCCGTGCGATCGTCGAGGAGTCGCAGGACGCGCAGGAGGGCACCCTCGCCCGCAAGATCGGCGACCTCTTCGCGAGCTTCATGGACACCGACCGCATCGCCGCGGCCGGCGTGACCCCGCTGGCCGAGACGTTCACCGAGATCGACGCGATCGATGGCATCCCGGCCTTCCTGCGCACCGTCGGCGCCTACGACCGGGAGGGCCGGGCGGCGGTGATCGGCCTCTACGTCGACGGCGACCCCGGGAACCCGGAGCGCTACCTGCCCGTGCTCGTGCAGGCCGGACTCTCGCTGCCGGACGAGAGCTACTTCCGACTCGACACCTTCGCGGAGACCCGCGCGGCGTACCGGGAGCACCTGGAGCGCCTGCTCTCGCTCGCCGGCGTGACCGATGCCGCGGCGCAGGCCGAGCGCTCCATCGCGCTGGAGACTGAGCTCGCCGGACACCACTGGGACAACGTGCGCAGCCGTGACGCGGTGGCGACCTACAACCTCAAGACGTGGGACGAGCTGCAGGAACTCGCGGGCGTCGACCTCACTCCGTGGCGCGAAGCCGTGACGCCGACGAACCCGCAGGCGTTCGACGAGGTCGTCGTCGCGCAGCCGAGCTTCTTCGAGGGGCTGGGCGCTCTGCTCACTCCGGAGCGGCTGGACGACTGGAAGGCCTGGCTGCGTGCGAAGGTCGTGCACGCGGCGGCGCCCTACCTCACCGACGAGCTCGTGCAGGAGAACTTCTCGTTCTACGGCACCCAGCTCACCGGCGTTCCGACGCTCCGCGAGCGCTGGAAGCGCGGCGTCTCCGTCACCGAGGGGGCGCTGGGCGAGGCGATCGGCAAGGTCTACGTCGAGCGGCACTACCCGCCGACGGCGAAGGCGGCCATGGACGAGCTCGTCGCCAACCTCGTCGAGGCCTATCGGCAGAGCATCGAGACCCTGGAGTGGATGACCGCGGAGACCCGGCAGCGGGCGCTGGCGAAGCTGGACGCGTTCACCCCGAAGATCGGGCACCCCGAGGTGTGGCGCGACTACTCGGCCCTCGTGATCGACCGGACCGATCTCCTCGGCAACGTGCGCCGCGCGGCGATCTTCGAGCACGACCGCAACATCGACAAGGTCGGGAAGCCGATCGACCGCACCGAGTGGCACATGCCGCCGCAGATGGTGAACGCGTACTACAACCCCTCGATGAACGAGATCGTCTTCCCCGCGGCCATCCTCCAGTACCCGTTCTTCGACGCCGGGCGGGACGCGGCGGCGAACTACGGCGGGATCGGCGCGGTCATCGGGCACGAGATCGGCCACGGCTTCGACGACCAGGGCAGCCGATACGACGGCGAGGGGCGCCTGCAGGACTGGTGGACCGACGCGGATCGCGCGGCCTTCGAGGAGCGCACGAAGGCGCTCATCGCGCAGTACGACGCCCTCGTGCCGGAGGGGCTGGACGCCGAGCATCACGTGAACGGCGCCCTCACCATCGGTGAGAACATCGGCGATCTGGGCGGCCTCGGGATCGCGCTGAAGGCGTACGAGCTGTCGCTGCGGGCCGATCCGTCGGTGCCGGAGCGCGTCGAAGGGCCGGTCATCGACGGCTACACCGGGGTGCAGCGGCTGCTCCTGTCCTGGGCGCAGGTCTGGCAGCAGAAGAGCCGCGAGGCCGAGACGCTGCGCCTGCTGACGATCGATCCGCATTCGCCGAACGAGTTCCGGTGCAACCAGATCGTCCGCAACATCGACGCGTTCTACGAGGCCTTCGGGGTCACCGAAAACGACGCCCTGTGGCTGCCGGAGTCGTCACGGGTGACCATCTGGTGACGAACCTCCGGACTCTGTGAGGTGTGCCCCGGCGGTGGGGTTACGATATCCCTGCCGCCGGGGCGCCCTTCCCGGATGCGCAGTATCCCTCCCCCTCCTGAAGGACCACGCGTGGGTGCGACCGACCCTGGTGACGCGTTCCGGAACCCCTCGGCTCCCGGAGCGTCCGGGAGTGCGCCTGAGTCGTCCCGCGGTCGGCGTTCGCAGCGGCCGGGAGCCCGTCGGCTGCCCCGCCGCGTGGCCGTCGGCCGGCGGTCGTTCACGTCGACGCTGAAGGCTCTCGAAGGCCTCGCGAACTCCGGGGCGCAGGTGTCCGTGCACGTGGTCGACCTCGACTCCCATGTGCACGTGCTGGCGGGAGACGACCACGTCACCATGCCCGTCGCCGGCCTCGGTGTGGTCCCGCTGCTCATCGAGGTGGCGGCGGCGTTCGAGTCCGGTGCCCTCGACCCTCTCGAGATCGTGGAGCGCACGAGCGTCGAGGCCGTGGAGAGCTCCGGGCTGTGGCGGCACCTGCGGGCCCCCGCGCTGCCGCTGGAAGACCTCGCCGTGCTGGCCGCGACCGCCGGCGATCCGATCGCCGTGAACATCCTGCTGGAGAAGGTGGGGCACGACCGGGTGCGCGAGCGCATCGAGGGGCTGGGGCTGCGTCGCACCGCCCTGCTCGACCGGTTCCGCGACCGTCGTGGTCCGGACGACGCCCCGCAGGTCGCGGTGGGGTCGGCGCGCGAGCTGGCCGGGCTGTTCTCCGCGCTCGTGAACTCCCAGGTCGTGGATGCCGCCGTCAGCGCCCAGGTGTCGGAATGGCTCAGCCTCAACCAGGATCTCAGCCTCGTGGCCGCCTCGACCGGGCTCGACCCCTTCGCACACGAGCACGACGCGCACGGCCTGCTGTTCGTGAACAAGACCGGGCGCGACCGGGGAGTGCGCGCCGAGGCGGGGGTGCTCGCGGGGCCGCGCGCCGGGGTCGCCTACTCGATGATCGTGTGCTTCGACGACCTGTCGATCAGCCACCGTCTCCGCGCGCACGACGCCTTCCGCGTGCTCGGCGTCGAACTCATGGAGTACACGCACTGACCCCCTGACCCCGCGCGAACAGGCATCCGCGCGAGATCAGGCGTCCGGAGTGACAACGAGCCTGATGTCCCGCGCTCGCCTGACCTCGCTTGTTCCCCTGTTTCCACGTCCGCTGGATCCCGCGCGCGAACGCAGACATTCGCGTCGCATCAGGCTTTCGGGGGCGCAACTGCCTGATGTCGCGCGCTCGCCTGATGTCGCGCGAGAGCCTGATGTCGCGCGAGAGCCTGATCGTGCGACGCGCGGGCTAGCATCGGGGCATGCCTCAAGCCTGGACCCCGCACCGCCGCGACGACGGCGAGCTGCTCGGCTGGATCCATCCGGAGGGCGAGGACTGGGTCGCCGCCGATGTCCTCGGGCGCAGGGTCTTCGGCCCCGGCGAGTGGCTCGACGCGGAGGCCGCGCTCGATGAGCACGGCATCGCCTGGCTCGCCGATCCGTGGATGCTCGAGGGAGAGGGTGACCGCCCGCTTCGGGTGCGCATCCTCGAAGTCACGCCGGACGAAGAGGGCACGCCGGGGCGCATCGTCGTGAAGGTCGACGACTTCGGGGACATGACCCGACCCGCGACCGCGCGGTTCACCCTGCCGTGGCCGCTTCCCGCCCGGCTGCGGCCACCGCGTGCCGACGACCCGGATCCGCGCACGATCTTCCGCTGACCCTCCGCCGCAGGTCGCAGATCCGCTGCAGGTCGCACGCTCTGCGGGAGTCCCTGCGACCTCGATGCGAATCCACGACCGCCGAACGGGTCAGCGCAGCGAGGGGTGCGGCTCCGTGGCGCGTCGTCGCGGGATGAGCAGGGACAGGACCACGGCCAGGATGCCGGCGGCGATCGCGAGCCAGAAGCAGACCTCGAACGCGGCCCGCGTCGGCACGGCCACGCCGCCGACGTCCACGCTCATCGCCGCGAGCACCCCGCCCATCACGGCCGAGGCCGTGGAGGTGCCCACGGAGCGGAACAGCGCGTTGAGGCCGTTCGACGCCCCGGTCTCGTTCGCGGGCACGGAGCGCATGATGATCATGGGCATCGCGGCGAAGGTGAACCCGATGCCGACGCCGATGAAGATGTTGGCGACGAAGATGTGCCACACCTCGGTCGACCACAGCAGCACGAAGACGTAGGCGAGGACGATCGCGATGGCCCCGACGGTGAAGAGCGGCCGCGGCCCCACGGTGCGCTCAAGCCACCCGGACAGGGGCGAGATCACCATCATGACCAGACCCGCCGGCATGATCACGAGGGAGGCCGCCACCATGTCGAGCCCGAATCCGGCGCCGCCCACCGCCGGCATCTCCAGCATCTGCGGGAACGTGACGTTCGAGGCGAACAGGGCGAAGCCCATGCCGATGGCGGCGATGTTGGTGAAGAGGACGGCGGGCCGGGCGGCGACGCGCAGGTCGAGCAGCGGATCGTCCGTGCGCAGCTGGTACCAGCCCCACAGCAGCAGCACCGCGACGCCGCCGATCACGCAGACGAGCGTGAGCGGCGCCGTCCAGCCCCACTCGGCGCCGCGCGACACGAACAGCAGCAGACCGGTGAGGCCGATCGCGAGTCCGATGGCCCCGAGCACGTCGAGCCGACCGGGGGAGCGGAGCACGTCCTCCGGCACCACGGCGAGCACCAGGAGCAGCCCGAGGACTCCGAGGGCGGCGGCGAGCCAGAACAGCATGTGCCAGTCGGCGTTCTCGGCGAGCAGCGCGGCGACGGGCATGCCGATCGCCCCGCCGACGCCCATGGTGGCGCTCATCAGGGCCACCGCGGTGCCGAGGCGCTCGGGCGGCAGCACGTCGCGCATGATCGCGATTCCGAGGGGCACGACGCCGGTCACGGCCCCCTGGAGGGCACGGCCGATGATGACGCCGACGATGGATCCGGAGAGCGCGGCGATGATCGAGCCCGCGATGAGGATCGCGAGGAGCACGATGACGACGCGGCGCTTGCCGTACATGTCGCCGAGACGGCCGGAGATCGGGGTCGCGACGGCGGCCACGAGCAGGGTGATCGTCACCACCCAGGTGGTGTCCTCACGGGAGGAGTTCAGCAGCTGCGGAAGCTCGGCCTGCAGCGGCACGACGAGCGTGAACATGAACGAGGAGCACAGGCCCGCGAACGCGAGCACCGCGATGATTGCCCACCGCGGAGGGGTACGGGAGAGGCGTTTCCTGGCTCTGTCGTCGTTCGCACCCACCGGCTCAGGCTATCGGCGATCCCGGAGGGGAGGGGCCGATGTGGTTGCATGGCCGGATGACCGACGACATCGCGCCCGCGCAGCACCCCGCCGACTCCGCGTACCACCGCCGGCTCCCGATCGGCGAGGTGCTCGACGCCTCGGCGCTCGCGGAGGGTCTGCCGTGGGCGTTCGAGAGCGTAACGATGCGACCGCTGGAGCCGATGCTCGTGCCGGAGAAGCCCCGCGCCGGCGAGCACGACCCGGCCGCGTGCGGTCACTGCGGTCCGAGCGTGCACACCATCTGGCACGACGACCTCTGGCAGGTGCGTGCCGGGTGGGACGTCGGCGGTCTGCCCTTCATCGGCGGCGTCGCACCGCGCGAACACTGGCTCCTGGAGAACGCGCCGCAGGACGTGCTCGCCGCGCTCGGGCCGCTGATGCAGCGCGTGTCCGAGGCGGTCAAGAGCATCCCCGGCGTCGCCCGCTGTCACTTCGGGCGCTGGAACGACGGCTCCGCGCACATGCACATGTGGGCGCTCGCCCGACCGGCCGGGATGATGCAGGGCCGCGGCGCGGTGCTCGCGTTCTGGGACGGGATCCTGCCGCCGCTGCCGGCGGAGATGGCCGAGGACCACCTCCGCATCGTCGCGGAGGCGCTCGCCGCGGGCGGGGGCGAGGCGTTCCCGTACCGCTGAGCCGGGTCGGTTTCCGCGAACGGGCGGAGGAGGGGCAGACTGGGATCGTGCGAACCATCCGCGATCTCGACACCGTTGAACTCATCCTCGACGCCCAGAGCCTGCTCGACTCCATCCGGGGCCCGCAGCGCGTGGTGGACGCCGGGACCCTCCGTGCCCTGCAGCAGTCGGGCAACTACGTCGTCGGCTTCTTCGACGGCGAGGGCGACGAGGAGCGCATGGTCGGCGCCTCGATCGCCTTCTTCGGCGAACCGGCCCGCCGCGCCATGCACTCGCACATCACGGCTCTGCTGCCCGAGTACCGGGGGCGCGGATGGGGCCGTGAGCTCAAGGAGCACCAGCGGCAGTGGGCGTTCTCCCGCGACGTCGGGCGCATCACCTGGACCTTCGACCCGCTGGTCGCCCGCAACGCGCACTTCTTCCTCACCGTCCTCGGCGCGCGCGCCACGGGCTACTCGGTGAACCGGTACGGCATCTTCGGCGGCGGCGACGCGGGCGACGAGAGCGACCGCCTCGACGTCGAGTGGGCCCTCGCGGACATCGCCAAGCCGCCGGCGAAGGACGCCGTCGTGGAGACGCTGGAGATCCCGGACGACATCGAGGGCATGCGGGAGTCCGACCCCGCGGCCGCGCACGAGTGGCGGCTGCGGCTGCGCGCGCAGATGGAGGGCCTGCTCGGCAGCGGCCTCCACATCGCGGGCTTCGAGACCGGCCGGGGCTACCTCTTCACCGCGTGATCGCCGGGGCCGTCACCGCACGCCCCGCATGAGCCGCAGCACGGGCTTCACGCTCAGCAGTAGGCCGATGCCGACGAGGATCGCGATGCCGCCGAGGATCGAGAAGTACGGCACCTCGTTCTCCGGATCGTAGAACTTCACGAGCTCGCCCGAGATGGCGGTGCCGAGGGCGATCGACAGGAAGAACAGCGCGACCATCTGCGTGTGGAACACGGCCGGGGCGAGCTTCGTCGTCACCGACAGCCCCACGGGCGAGAGCAGCAGCTCGGCGACCGTGAACACGAAGAGGATGCCGACGATCGCGAGCAGCGGCGTCGAGTTCGCACCGCCGCCGGAGAACGGCAGGAACAGCAGGAACGCGGAGCCCATGATGATGGCGGCCAGTCCGAACTTGACGGGGGTCGACGGCTGGCGCTTCCCCAGCTTGGTCCAGATCGCCGCGAACACCCCGGACAGGATGATGATGAACACCGGGTTGATGGACTGCACCCACGACACCGGCATCTCCCACCCGAACAGGTCGCGGTCGAGTCGCTTGTCGGAGTAGATCGTCAGCACCGTGAACTGCTGCTGGTACAGCGACCAGAACGCGACGCTCGTGAGGAACAGCGGCAGGAACCCCCAGACCCGCGAGCGCTCGGTGGCATCGATGCGGCGGCTGCCGAGGATCACCGCGAAGTAGGCGACCGCGGCGACCACGGTGACCGCGATCACGATGGTGGCGAGGTTGTCGGCCTGGATGACTCCGGTCAGCACGAGCACCGCGATCACGACGACCGCACCGACCGCGATGCCGGCGACGAGCGGGTAGCGCGCGCGGGGGAGCGGGTTCGGCACCTCGCGCGCGGAGGCGGGCAGGCCGCGGCGGCCGAACGAGTACTGCACGAGACCCAGCGTCATGCCGAGGGCGGCGAGGCCGAACCCCCAGTGGAAGCCCAGGGTCGACTGGAGCAGTCCGGTGAGGATCGGACCGAGGAAGGCGCCGAGGTTGATGCCGAGGTAGAACAGCGAGAACCCGGCGTCGCGTCGTTCGTCGTCCGGACGGTACAGCGTCCCCACGACCGACGTGGCGTTGGCCTTCAGACCGCCCGAGCCCAGGGCCACGAGCACGAGTCCGACCCCGACGCCGACGAACCCCGGCAGGAGTGCGAGGGCGAGGTGGCCCGAGACGATGACGATGGCGCTGACGAACAGCACCCGCTCGGAGCCGAACAGTCGATCGGCGAGCCAGGCCCCGAGGATCGTGGACAGGTACACCGAGCCGCCGTACGCGCCGACGATCCCGCCCGCCACCGCTTCCGGGAGGCCGAGGCCGCCATCGGCCACCGAGAAGTACAGGTAGATGAGCAGGATGCCCTGCATGCCGTAGAAGCTGAAGCGCTCCCACATCTCCACGCCGAAGATGTGCACGAGCGACCACGGCTGTCCGAAGAAGCGGGTGTCCTCGTCGCGGGAGGCGGGCGGCTGCGCGGTGGTGCTCATGCGTGGGACGGTACTCCTCCCGCGGGTCCCGCGGCCAGGGGTTGCGCTCAGGCCCCGGATAGAATGGGGGTGCCCGTGCTCACGGGCATTCTCCGCTTCCGACCATTGGAGCCACCGTGGCCGAACAGTCCCGCCTCGACAAGGTCATCGCCCTCGCCCGCCACCGCGGTTTCGTCTTCCAGGCGGGTGAGATCTACGGCGGTTCCCGGTCGGCCTGGGACTACGGACCCCTCGGCACCGAGCTGAAGGAGAACATCCGGCGGCAGTGGTGGCAGACCTTCGTGCGCGGCCGCGGCGACATGGTCGGCCTCGACTCCAGCATCATCCTGCCGAAGCGCGTGTGGGAGGCCTCGGGTCACGTCGCGACCTTCACCGACCCGCTCGTCGAGTGCCTGCAGTGCCACAAGCGCTTCCGTGCCGACAACCTCATCGAGGACTTCGAGGCGCGCAAGGGCCGCAAGGCCGAGAACGGTCTCGCCGACATCCCCTGCCCGAACTGCGGCACCAAGGGGCAGTACACCGAGCCGAAGGCCTTCTCCGGTCTGGTGAAGACGTACCTCGGCGTCGTCGATGACGAGTCCGGCCTCTACTATCTGCGCCCCGAGACCGCGCAGGGCATCTTCGTGAACTTCTCGAACGTGCTCACCGCGAGCCGCAAGAAGCCGCCGTTCGGCATCGGCCAGGTCGGCAAGGCGTTCCGGAACGAGATCACCCCCGGCAACTTCATCTTCCGCACCCGCGAGTTCGAGCAGATGGAGATCGAGTTCTTCACGCCGCCCGCCGAGGCGCCGCAGTGGTTCGACCACTGGGTCGAGGCGTGCTGGAACTGGTTCATCGACCTCGGCATCGACCCGGAGAACATGCGCCAGTTCGACGTGCCGGAGGAGGACCGCGCGCACTACTCGGCCGGCACCATCGACGTCGAGTACCGCTTCGGCTTCGCAGGCAAGGAGTGGGGCGAGCTCATGGGCGTCGCCAACCGCACCGACTACGACCTCTCCAGCCACAGCGAGGCCTCCGGCCAGAGCCTGACCTACTTCGACCAGGCCACGGGCGAGCGCTATACGCCGTACGTGATCGAGCCGTCCTTCGGCCTCACCCGCGCGATGATGGCCTTCCTCGTCGACGCGTACGTCGAGGAGCAGGTGCCCAACGCCAAGGGCGGCACCGACACCCGCACCGTGCTCAAGCTCGACCCGCGCCTGGCTCCGGTCAAGGCGGCG
Organism: Microbacterium sp. GbtcB4; assembly: GCF_019091465.1. NCBI lineage: Bacteria > Bacillati > Actinomycetota > Actinomycetes > Micrococcales > Microbacteriaceae > Microbacterium > Microbacterium sp. GbtcB4. Next base: position 206,387 of record NZ_JAGXJJ010000006.1, on the reverse strand, counting down.
GTGCTCCCGCTGTCGCGCAACGAGAACCTGTCGCCGCTCGCCCGCGAGGTCGCCGACACGCTCCGCGGCTCGTGGGCCGTCGACTTCGACGACGCCGGCGCGATCGGCCGCCGCTACCGCCGCCAGGACGAGATCGGCACGCCGTTCTGCGTCACGGTCGACTTCGACTCGCTCGACGACCGTGCCGTGACCGTGCGCGACCGCGACACGATGGCGCAGGAGCGCGTCCCGATCGACGAGCTGCACGCCTACCTGACGGAGCGCCTCCGCGGCGCCTGACGTGACGGCACCGGGGGGAGCCGGCGCACGGGGAGAAGCCTCGCCCGTGCGTCCGGTCGCGGCCATCGTGCTCGGGGCGCTCGCCGTGTCATGGATGATCCTCACGGTGCTCGACCTGCGGGAGAACGACGGCGCCGGGCCCATCATCGCGATGTTCGGCATCCCGGCGCTCGCGGCGGCGGTCATCATCCAGATCGTGATGACGCGGCTGGGGGACCGGAAACGCGTGCCGAAGGCCGTGTTCTGGTGGGTTCTCGCGGTGCTGCCGCTGGGCACCCTGGCGGGCTTCGTCGTCGCGATCCTCCGCGACCCGGACTACTTCATCGCCGACGAAGGCCCCTGGATGCTCCTCTGGGTGCCGGTCTTCATCGTCGTGGGGCTGCTGCTCGGGGCCCTCGTCTGGTTCTTCTTCGTGTTCCCCTTCGTCTCGATCGTGACCGTGATCCGCTTGATCGCGCGCGGGGAGGCGAAGCCCGGCGCCCTCATCATGCCGATCGTGCTGCTGAGCCTGGGCGTGCTGAGCATCGTGGGTGGACTCTCGATCGACACCGACAGCAGCGGTCGCGCGTCGTGGGGCTCCATCATCGCCGCGTTCCTCGGCCTCCCCGGGAACTACGAGGTGATCTGGGAGCCCGGCCTCTGGATCGTCCGCGGCATCGTCCTCGCGATCATCCTCCTCTTCGCCGTCCCCGCCGCCCTCCCCCGCCTCTCCTCCCGCCCTCGCTGATCCGCCGAGACCCCGGGTTCTCGCCGAGACCCCGGGGCGCGTGCGGGGGTACGTCGGGGTCTCGCCGAGAAAGCGGGGTCTGGCGGGCGCTGAGCGACCCTGCTATGGTCGCTCCTCGTGGGTACTCTGATTCGCTAGATCGGGACGCCGCGTCGAGAGCTCTTCTCCGCGGTGGGTCCTGAGCGAACGCGCCCGACTCCGGGTGCGGTCGAGGTTCCTGTTCCCCGCGTCATCGACGCAGATCCCGGCGGTGCGCGTGCGCCGCTGGAGAGGATCCCTCATGTTCCCTGTACTCTCGACCCCTTCCGACTCCTCGGCCCGCGCTCATCGCGAGTGCGCGCTGCAGGCCGCCTCCGTCCGGTTCGCCGACCGACTCGTCCTGGACCGGATCGACCTCGTCGTCGGCCCCGCCGACCGCCTCGCCGTCATCGGCGACAACGGCGCCGGGAAGTCGACTCTGCTCGATCTGCTCGCCGGTGTTCTCGCGCCGACGTCCGGGGAGGTGCAGCTCGACCTTCCCGGCGGGATCGCGCATGCTCGGCAGAACCCGGTGTTCGCGGACGGAGCGACGGTGGCCGACGCCATCGACGAGCTCCTCGGCGACCTCCGCGCGCTGGAGCACGACCTCGCCCGTGCGTACGACCTCCTCGCCGCCGCGACCCCTTCCGAGCGTGCGCAGCAGATGGCCGCCGTGGCCCTGTTGCAGGACCGTTTCGAGTCCCGCGGCGGATACGAGGTCGACCGTCGCATCGACACCGCCCTCGAACAGCTCGGGCTGGGCGGGCTGGACCGCGGGCGATCGGTGGCCACGCTATCGGGCGGAGAGCGGGCGCGGCTCGCTCTCGCGGTCGCGCTCTCTTCCGCAGCCGAGCTGCTGCTCCTCGACGAGCCCACGAACGACCTCGATGACCGGGCGCTGACCTGGCTCGAGGACCGTCTCGCGGCGCATCGGGGAGCGCTGGTGGTCGTGACGCACGACCGTGACTTCCTGGACCGTTTCGCGACCGCTGTCGTGCAGGTGGAGGACGGTCGGATCCGGCGCTACGGCGATGGTTACGCCGGGTTCCTGCGGGCGCGCGAGGCCGAACGCCGGGCGGCGGTCGCGCGCCACGAGGAGTGGAAGGCCGAGGTCGCCCGCACAGAGTCCCTGCTCGCGGCCAACGCGTTCCGGCTGCAGGCGATCCCGCGCAAGCTCGAGCTCGACGGCTTCGGTCATGGCGCGTTCCGGGCGCGGAGCCGCGACCACGGGGCCGTCGGGCGCATCCGCATGGCGAAGGAGAGGCTGTCGCGGCTGCGGGAGAACCCGTGCCCGGCGCCGCCCGAGCCCCTGCGGTTCACGGTCGCGGCAGAGGATCGCGCACCGCTCGACGACCCGCTCCTGACCCTCGATGCCGTGTCCCTCCGCGAACCGGGACGACGGCTCGCCATGTCGCAGTGGACGATCGAGGCCGGTTCGCGGTGGCTCGTGACCGGGCCGAACGGAGCCGGGAAGACGACACTCCTCCGTCTCCTCGCCGGCGAGCTCCTCCCCGCATCCGGGACGCTCGTCCGCGGGGACAGGCTGCGGATCGCGTTCCTCCGGCAGGAGGTCGACACGCGCCCGCGGGGTTCCGCTGTCGAAGTCTTCGCGGCTCTGACCGGGACGCCGCCGGCGGATGCGCACGACGCTCTCCTGGCTCATGGACTCTTCCGCGGGTCGGAGGGGGACCGCGACGTGCGGGCTCTCTCCGTCGGGCAGCGTCGGCGGCTGGATCTCGCGGTCGCGCTGTCGTCGCCGTTCGATCTGCTGCTGCTCGATGAGCCCACGAACCACCTGGATCCCGAGCTCGTGGAGCAGCTCGAGCACGCTCTCGCGGACCATCCCGCCGCCGTCGTCACGGTGACGCACGATCGGCGGTGGCGTCGTCACGCGGCGGACGCACAGCGCGTGCAGGTTGAAGAGGGGGTGGCCACCACCTGAGGCCCCGCCTCCCCGCCGAGACCCCGGACTCCCCACGTCCGCACGCCGGGGTTTCGGCGGGAACCCGGGGTCTCGGCGAGAGCACGAGAGCTACGACGTGACGGTCAGCTGCATGCGCGCGTCGCCGCCGGACTCGACCCAGGCGCGCGAGCGCTCGAGGATTCCGCGCAGCACGACGAGGTCGACCTCGTCGAGGTCCTTGAGGTAGAGGCAGCCCACCCCCGTCGTGTGCGGGCCGAGCGCGCCGAGAGCCTCCGCGTGGGCGTCCACCCCGTCGAGGAGGTAGATCGTGGTCGCGGCCTTCCGGGGGGCGAAGCTCAGAATGCCGCTGTCGCCCTCCGTCCCGGTGGGGTAGCGGTAGTGGCAGGAGCCGAACCCGATGATCGACCCCCAGGTCTGCGGCTCGCGCCCGGTGATGTCCTGCAGGAGAGCGGTCAGCGTCTCCGCATCACGGCGACGCACGGCCGGGGAGGAGCGGGCGATCAGGCCCGCGACGTCGTCCCCGGTCGGCTGCACTACTTCGCCGCCTTCGCCGCGGCCTTCATCGCCTTCTTGTACTCGCGCACCTTCGTCAGTGACTCCGGCGACACGATGTCGGCGACGCTGCGGTACGACCCGTCCTCGCCGTAGGGCGCCGAAGCCTCCCGCCAGCCCTCGCCGGTGAACCCGTACTGCTTGCCGAGGAGGGCGAGGAAGATCTTCGCCTTCTGCTCGCCGAAGCCGGGAAGGGCCTTGAGTCGTCTGAGTACCTCGGCACCGCTCGGCTGGGTCCCTGAGTCTGTCGACGGGCGCGTCCAGAGGGCGGCGGCATCCCCGTCCCAGTCGTCGACGAGCGCCTGGCACAGGGTCTGCACCCGCGTCGCCATGGAGCCGGGGAACCGGTGCACCGCGGGGGTCTGGCGGAAGGCCTCCAGGAACTCCTCGGGTGCCATGCCCGCGATCGCCGCAGCATCCGCGGCTCCCGTCCGCTGCTCGATCTTGAGCGGTCCGGTGAACGCGGTCTCCATGGGGATCTGCTGGTCCAGCAGCATGCCGATGAGCAGAGCCGTCGGGTTCTCGGTCAGCAGGGCGTCGGCGGCGGTGTCTCCGGTGATGTGAAGGGCCATGCCTCCAGTCTCCCACCCCGCCGGATCAGGCTGTGGCGGCGTCTTCGACCGTGTCCGCGGCAGGGGTGATCCCGTACAGTGTCGCGAGCGCGGCGGCGAACTCGTCCGCGCGACCGGCGGCGGCGAGCTCATGAGCCCGCACGGTCGGCGTGTGCAGCAGCACGCCCGAGAGGTGCCGCAGCGCCTGCTCGACCTTGCCGTCCTCGTCGCCACGCGCACGCGCACGATCGATCTCGCGCTCCAGCAGTTCGAAGATGTGCGAGCGGAACGCGACGACCGACGGGGTCACGCTCTGGCGGGCACCGACCACGTGGAAGGTCTCCGCGGCTTCGCGGACGACGCTCCGGGCGGCGTCCGTCGCCTGCAGCTCCTCCAGCGGAGCGTGCAGGCGGATGGTCTCCAGGTCGAGCAGCGCGACGCCCTCCAGCGCGGCCACGGCCGGGTCGACGTTCCGCGGCATGCCGAGGTCGACCACCAGCCGGCTCGGGACCCCGGTGGTGCCGCTGGTCGCGGCGACGGGGCAGCCCGCGGCGGCGAGGCCGACCGGGAGCTGCAGGTGCTCCGGGCCGAGCACGGGCTCGGTCGCGGTGGTGCAGGTGATCAGCAGCGTGGAGTGCGCCGCCGTGCGGGCGTACTCCTCGGCCGGCACCGGGCGGATGTCGTGCTTGGCTGCGAAGATCTCCGCGCGACCGGACGGGGAGTAGACGGAGATGTCGACGGCGCCGCGCTCGCGCAGGGTCGCGAGGGTGACCGCCGCGTAGGCGCCCGTGCCGACCAGCAGCACGCGCTCGGCGGACCAGTCGGCGATGCGGCTGTCGGCGAGCTCCAGCGCGAGGCGCACGAGCGAGCGACCGGCGCGGCCCAGGGCGGTGACGTTCTTGACCTTGCGCTGCGCCTGGCTCGCGCGCTGGAACAGCCGCTCGAGTTCGGGGGAGGTGGTGCCGTCCTTCCGGGCGGACTTGAGCGCCCGACGGACCTGGCCGGCGATCTCGCCCTCACCGGAGACGACGGACTCGAGGCCCGAGGCGACGGAGAACAGGTGCTCGGCGACGCGGCGGCCGGAGTGCACGGCATAGGCGCCGTCGAGATCGGCGGCGGAGATGCCGGTCGCGGACTCGACCGCCTCGATCACGGCTTCCACGCCGATGGCGCCGGCCGCTGTCACCGGCTCGTCCATCTCCACGTACGCCTCGAAGCGGTTGCACGTCGCCAGGACCACGGCACCCTGCACGCACGGCGCCATGCCCACGATGGTGGGAGCGACGTCGTCGGGGGTGCGGCTCAGGCGTTCGAGCAGTTCGAAGGAGGCGGTCTTGTGACTCGCCGTCACACACAGCAGCACCCTTCGATTGTACCCGAGCATCCGAAGCCGAGACTCGGCTGCTCCCTATACGCCGGATGGGAGGATGGACGCATGGCACTCTCCGACGCCCCGCTGTTGCGCGCCCTCACCGGCGACCGCCCCGCCACCGCTCCGGTCTGGTTCATGCGCCAGGCCGGCCGCTCCCTGCCCGAGTACCGGGAGCTGCGGGTCGGCACGAGGATGCTCGACGCCTGCCTCACTCCTGACCTCGCCGCCGAGATCACCCTCCAGCCGGTCCGACGGCACGGCGTCGACGCGGCGGTGTTCTTCAGCGACATCGTCATCCCGCTGCGTCTCGCCGGCGTGGAGGTCGAGATCGAGCCCGGCCGCGGCCCCGTCTTCGCGAACCCGGTGCGGACGGTCGCGGACGTCGACCGCATCACGGCGATCGATCCGGAGAGCCTGGACGGCAGCGCGATCGCGGAGGCTGTCGGCATCGTCGTCGCGGAGCTCGGCGACACCCCGGTCATCGGCTTCGCGGGAGCCCCCTTCACGCTCGCCGCGTACCTCGTCGAGGGCGGTCCGTCCAAGGAGCACCTGCGCGCCCGCGGCATGATGCACGCGGAGCCCGAGGCCTGGCACCGTCTCGCGGGCTGGCTGGCGCAGATCTCGCGGCGGTTCCTGGAGACGCAGCGCGATGCGGGCGCCGCGGTCGTGCAGCTCTTCGACAGTTGGGCGGGCTCGCTCAGCCCCGCCGACTACCGCGCCTTCGTGGCGCCGCACTCACGGACCGCTCTGGACGGCATCGGCGTCCCGACCATCCACTTCGGCGTCGGCACCGGTCCCTTCCTCGGCGATATGCGGCTCGACGGCATCGCGGACGGTGTGGGGGTCGACTGGCGCCTGCCCCTCGACGAGGCCGCCGCGATCCTCGGCCCCGACGTCTCGGTGCAGGGCAACATCGACCCCGCGTTCCTCGGCGCGCCGTGGCCGGTGCTCGAGGCGCATGTCCGCGACGTGCTCGAGCGCGGTCGCGCGGCCCGCGGGCACATCCTCAACCTCGGCCACGGCGTGCCCCCGGAGACCGACCCCGATCAGCTCACGCGCATCGTCGAGCTCGTGCACGCCGGCTGACCTCCGTTCGAATCGCCTGCTTTGCTGCATCTGCGGCCCAGATGCAGCAAATCAGGCGATTCGAAGCGCGCGCGCCAGCCGCAGGTCCGACAGGCCGAAGCGCCCGGTGGGCAGTGCCGCGCGGATGCTGTCGTCGTCGAACGGCCGTGAGGGGCGGATGTCCTCCGGCGGCTCCGGCGCCCACGGGGCCGGCTCGCTCACACCCTCCGCGAGCATCCGCGCCTGCGCCTTCGCGACCAGGGGCACGACCATGGTCCACTCGGTGAGCTGCGCGAGCACCCGCACGACCCAGGTCGGCACCGGGAGGAACGCGGGGCGGCGTCCGGCGACGCGGGCGATCCGGCGGATGGCCTCTCCGAGCGTCACCTCGTCCGCCCCCATCACCGCGACCGTCGGCTCCGGGATCCGCCCCTCGAGTGCGGCCACCAGCACGTCTGCGGCATCCTCGACCGGGACAGGGCGGGCGGTGCGTTCGCGGTAACCGACCGTCCAGAAGAAGGGGAGGGTGCGGACGGCGCGGGTCACGTGATCGACCATGTGATCGCCGGGGCCGTAGATCATCCCGGACTTCAGGATCGTGTGCGGCAGCCCGGAGCCGCGGACGATCTCCTCGGCCTCCCACTTCGACTCGTGATACCCGGAGCCGCAGTCGGGACGGGCGCGGAGGAAGCTCACCATGACGAGGCGTCGGACCCCGGCGCGGCGGGCGGCTTCGACGACGGCAGCCGTCCCCTCCACGTGCACGCGGCGGAAGGTCTGGTCGCCGATCTCCCGGTTGATCCCGGCGCAATGGGCCACCGCGTCGCATCCGGCGAAGGCCGCGGTCAGCGCGTCGACGTCCGTGATGTCCGTTCCGGAGCGTCGGGAGATCACCACGGGCTCCTCCAGGCGATCGGCGAGGGCGCGGCCGACGAATCCACTGCCTCCGGTGATGGCGACCTTCATGGTGTTCTCCTTCGCTAATTAGCTACCTGGCGAAACTGTATCTAGCGAAGGTGCTATATTGCAAGCATGGCCGACAGCGCATCCGACATCTTCGCCGCGCTCGCCCATCCCACCCGGCGGCAGATCCTGCAGGACCTCAAGGAGGGGGAGCTCGCCGCGGGGGAGATCGCGTCCCGGTTCTCCGCGAGCGGACCGACCATCTCCCGGCACCTGAGCGTGCTCCGGCAGGCGGGCCTCGTCAGCGAGCGTCGCGACGCCAACCGCATCTTCTACTCGCTCGTCGGCGAGCGCCTCGCCCTCTCCGTCGGCGACTTCCTGTCCACCGTCTGCCCCGAGCAGATCGTCCTCCGCGAGGTCCGCAAGCGCGGTCGGGCCTGACCTCCGTTCGAATCGCGCACCTGGCGGCATCGGCGGCGATTATCCGGCCAATCGGGCGATTCGAAGCACAGGGGCGGTGAAAGGATGGAGGCATGAGCCCCGAGCACCCCGCACCCGCCGAACCGGCCGACCTTGCCGCCCGCGCCGCACGGAAGCACGTCGTCGTGGTGGGCGGTGGCGTCGGCGGACTGGTGGCCGCCCGCGAGTGCGCGAAGGTCGGCATGCGGGTGACGCTGCTCGAGGGGTCAGACGCCCTGGGTGGCGTGATCCGCCGGGTCGCCCTGGACGGGGTCGTCGTCGACGCCGGGGCGGAGAGCTACGCGACGAAGGGCGGGCACGTCCGAGCCCTCGTGGACGACCTCGGCCTCTCCGACCGCGTCGTGACGCCGCAGGCGGGAGGGGCGTGGCTCGCCGGACTCCCCGGCGGTGGCGCGGCTCCGCTCCCGGCCGGCGGCATCCTCGGCATCCCCGGCAACCCGTTCCAGGACGACGTCCGCCGCATCATCGGCTGGTCCGGCGCCTGGCGGGCCTATCTCGACCGGGTGCGCCCGCCGCTCACGATCGGGCACCAGCTCAGCCTCGGTCGCCTCGTCGCCTCGCGCATGGGGGAGAAGGTGCGCGACCGCCTCGTCGCGCCTGTCACCACGGGGGTCTACTCCGCCTCCCCGGACGACGTGGACATCGATGTCGCCGCCCCCGGACTCAACGCCGCCCTGACCCGCGTCGGATCCCTGTCCGGTGCGGTGCTGGCCCTCCGCGGAGAGGGTGCGTCGCGCGGCGCGAAGACTCCGGGTGCCGCCGTGGAGGGCCTCGTCGGCGGCATGAGCGAGCTCGTCGACGCCCTCGCGGCCGACCTCGACGAACTCGGTGCGACCGTCCGCACTCGCGTCCGAGCCCGTCGTCTCACCACCGACGGCACCACCTGGCGCATCGTGGTCGAGGAGCCCGACGCAGACGAGCCGATCGAGGGGGAGGAGGCGACCCAGGAGGCGGAACTCGTCGCCGACGCCGTGATCGTCGCGACCTCCGAGCACACGGCGCGGGAACTGCTCGCGGGCGGCGTGCCCGCCCTCGCGGACGCCGACGCCGCGCCCGCCCCCGAGATCGAGATCATCAGCCTGCTGCTCGACGTGCCCGCGCTGCGCACCCCGCCCCGCGGCACCGGCGTGCTCACCGTGCCGCACAGCCACACGGCGAAGGCGCTCACGCACTCCACGGCGAAGTGGTCGTGGGTGCGGGAGGCCGCGGGCGACCGTGAGGTGGTCCGCGTCTCCTTCGGTGCGCAGGGGGAGCCGGCGGCCACCGCGGCGCTGGATGACGAGGCCGCGATCGACCTCGCCCGTCGGGAGGCCTCGGCGCTCCTGGGTGTCCCGCTGTCGCCCGACCAGGTCGTGGCGGGTCATCGTGGGCGCTTCGTGCAGGCACAGCCCGCGTCGATCATCGGCTCGGGGGAGCGGCGTGCCGCGGCGCGTCAGGCCGTGCAGGCCGTGCCAGGGCTGGCCGCTGTGGGTGCCTGGCTCGCGGGCACGGGGCTCGCGCAGGTCGTGCCGGATGCTGTGGAGGAGGCGGACCGCCTGCGCCGCGCTCTCCTCTGGGACTGAGCGTCCGCCGAGCACGCGCGAGTGCGCTCGGCGGCTCCGTGTCAACCCTCTGATCGATTGATGCCGAAATCGGCATACGGCGTTACGCTGGGTACCTGATCGCGGTGGAGAAGCGGGCGATCGGCGTCCCCCGGGACGGACCACAGCCGGAACAACGTGAGGAGACCCCATGAAGGGGAAGATCGGACTCGTCGTCGGACTCGGCGTCGGCTATGTGCTCGGCACCCGCGCAGGACGCGAGCGCTACGAGCAGATCAAGACGCAGTGGCTGAAGGTCTGGAACACCGACCCCGTGCAGGAGCGCGTCGACAAGGTCAAGGGCTTCGTCGGCGACAAGGCCGCCGCGGTTCCGGGCGCCGTCTGGACCGGCGCCGTGAAGATCGTCAAGTCGGTCACCGGGGACGGCACGCCCGGGCAGAAGCTCGATGCCGTCATCGCCTCCGGCAAGGACGCGGCCGAGGAGATCTCGGACGCCGCGGAGGACGCGGTCGACGAGGTCAAGGAGCGCGCCGCCGAGGCCCAGAAACCCGCTGCCTCGAAGCCGGCCGCGAAGAAGCCCGCCCCGCGGAAGTCCGACGACTGACATGCCCCGCGGATATCGGGATCGCGCCGACGACAGTCTGCTGACGCTGCTCGGCGACCTGCCGGAGCTCGTCACCAATCTGGTCAAGGCCGAGATCGACGCGGCCAAGGCGTGGGTGTCGCGCACCGCGAAGGACGCGGGGGTCGGCTCCGTCTGGTTCCTCGTCGCGCTGTTCTTCCTGTTCTGGGCCGTGCCCGTCATCCTCGTCTTCGCGATCGCGGGACTGTCATCGTGGTGGCCCGTGTGGCTGTCCGCGCTGGCGGTGTTCGGCATCCTCATCATCGCCGTGCTGCTGTTCGCACTGCTCGGCATCCTGAAGTTCCGCAAGGTGCTCCGTCGCCAGAACCCGGCACAGGCCGTGGCCGAAGACATCCGAATCGTGAAGGAGGCCGGCGATGAGCACCCCTGAGTCGCTGCCGCGTACCGCGGTCCCCGCGGGAATCGTCGATCCCGTCGCCTCCGCGCGCGCCGAGCTGAAGGCGGCCCTCGCCGCCATCGAGGTCAAGGGGAACATCCCGCGGCGCGTCGAGAAGGCGTCGGCGCGGGCCGCCGTCAAGGCGCGCGCGTTCGCGGACCGCAACCCGGCTGCCGCGATTGCCGCGACGGTCGGGATCGCCGCCGCCGTCGGCGGGGCCGTGTGGGCCATCGCCCGCGCCATCGCGCGCTGAGCGACCCCCGCACCGCCCTCGGGCGGGGGCAGTATTCCCCTGATTAGCGGCGCCTCCGCAAAGGGGGCAGACTGGGATCATGTCCGACCTGCGCGAAGAGAACCCGTCCGGTTACACCCTCTGGGCCGTCTGGCGACGCAACCCCGACGCCCCCGTCACCGAGAACGATGCGACCGAGCTCGAGTCGATCGTCTCGCACATCGAGGACTCCGGCGTCACCGTCCGTGGCTTCTACGACGTCTCCGGGCTCAAGGCCGACGCCGACCTCATGGTGTGGCTGCACGGCGCCACCGCCGAGGAGCTGCAGAAGGCTCTCCGCCGCCTGCGCCGCACCGAGATGCTGCGCTCGCTCCTCCCGGTGTGGAACGTCATGGGCGTTCACCGTGACGCGGAGTTCAACCGCGCGCACGTCCCCGGCTTCCTCCGCGGCATCGAGCCCAAGGACTGGCTCTGCCTCTACCCGTTCGTCCGCACGCCGGAGTGGTACCTCGCCCCGGAGAGCGAGCGTCGTGCGATGCTCGCCGATCATGGGCGCAAGGGTGCGGCATTCACCGGCGTCATTGCCAACACCGTGGCCTCCTTCGCCCTCGGTGACTACGAGTGGCTGCTGCCGCTCGAGGCCGACGAGCTGACCGATCTCGTCGACATGATGCGCGATCTCCGCTACACCGACGCCCGCATGTTCGTGAAGGAGGAGGTGCCGTTCTACACCGGGCGCCGCCTGCGCTTCGACGAGATCGCGGACGTGCTGCAGTAAGCGCCATGAGCACCCCCATCCGTCTCGGCACCCGTCGCAGCGCGCTCGCGCAGGCGCAGTCCGGTCATGTCGCCGCCGCACTGGAGAAGGTCACCGGTCGTCGCGTCGAACTCGTCCCGATCACCAGCGAGGGCGACACCAACCGCGCCTCGCTGTCGGAGATCGGCGGCCTCGGCATCTTCGCCACCCGTCTCCGCGAAGCCCTCCTCGCCGGCGAGTGCGACTTCCTCGTGCACTCGCTGAAGGACCTCCCGACCGCGGTTCCGGAGTCGCTCGTCATCGCCGCGACGCCCCGGCGGGAAGACGCCCGCGACGTCGTGCTCACCCGCCACGGCATTCCCCTGCACGAGCTCCCGGCGGGGAGCGCCGTGGGTACCGGGTCGCCGCGACGCATCGCCCAGGTCCACCGTCGTGCGCCCCGCGCCCACGTCGTGGACATCCGCGGCAACGTCGACTCCCGTCTCTCGCGGGTCGCGTCCGGCGAGCTGGATGCCGTGATCCTCGCCGCCGCCGGCCTCTCGCGCCTCGGCACGGACTCGCCGCTGCAGCGCGAGGAGCTCGGCCTCGCGGAATGGCCGACCGCTCCCGGCCAGGGGTCCCTGGCCGTCGAGACACGGGCGGACGCGCCGGAGGAGCTGCGCACGGCACTGTCGGCGCTGGATCATCGGGAGACCCGGCTCGCCATCACCGTCGAGCGCGCCATCCTGGAGGGACTGGACGCCGGTTGTCAAGCCCCCATGGCGGCGCACGCCGTCGTCCAGGACTCCGAGATCCGCGTCAGGACGGTCGTCTACGCCCCGGACGGCGGTCGGCGGATCGGTCTGGACGTCACGGAAGCCCTGAACGGGGAGTATATTCATCGGAACGGCAGTGGCAATGGTGCGGATGCTGCCGATGGTGCAGACCCGATGCACGCAGCGCGTGAGCTCGGGCTCGCTGTTGCCCGTCGGCTGCTCGATCAAGGGGCGGCCGACCTCGTCCCTCAAGAGCAATCCGAATTGTCATGACCACTTCTGAAAGCAAGCAGGACCGACCGCTGGACGGCTGGCGAATCCTCGTGCCCCGTGGCGGCCCCTGGGGCGACAGCGTCGCCGCGAGCCTCCGCGCTCTCGGCGCCGTCCCCGTCGTCGCCCCGCTCATCAACTTCGCTCCGACCACGGATCAGGCGACCCTCGACCGCGCGCTGGAGCAGCTCGCGGCCGGCGAGTTCGACTGGCTGACCGTCACGAGCGCGACCACGGTGGATGTGCTGTTCGCCCACCGTGCCGTCGTGCCGAAGACCACGAAGATCGCGGCCGTGGGGGAGACGACGGCCGCGGCGCTGCAGGCCGTGGGCTACGAGGTGGCCCTGGTCCCCGAACAGGACAACTCCGCGCAGGGCATGGCGCAGCAGCTCATCGCTCTGGAGCACGAGCCCCGCCGCATCCTGGCGCTGCGCAGCGAGATCGCCAAGCCCGTCCTGAGCATCCTGCTGTCCGACGCAGGACACGACGTGCACGGCGTCGTCGCCTATCGCACGGTCGGCGTTCCGGTGACGGAGCGCATCCGCCGCGACGTCGAGAACGGCCGGATCAACGCGATCCTCATCACCAGCGGTTCGGTGGCCGAGCAGGTGCGGGAGCAGTTCCCCGAGATCCCGGACGAGACGCTGCTCGCGGCGATCGGCCCGCGCACGGCCAAGGACGCCGAGCGCGCCGGCCTGCCCGTCTCGGTGGTCGCCGATCGGCAGACCATCGATGCGCTGATCGATGCCGTGTCGCAGTTCACCCTTCCGCACGCGGCAGACGAGTTCGCGCCGTGAGCTTCCCCGACATCCGTCTGCGCCGACTGCGTCAGTCGCGCGCCGTCCGCGACCTCGTGCGTGAGACCTCTCTCGAGCCGCGTCAGCTCGTGCTCCCGCTCTTCGTCCGCGAGGGGATCAGCGAGCCGGTCGCCATCGGGTCGATGCCCGGCGTCGCCCAGCACTCGATCGACTCGCTGCGTTCCGCGGCCGTCGAGGCCGCCGAGGCCGGAGTGGGCGGCGTCATGCTGTTCGGCGTTCCCGCGGTCCGCGACGCCCGAGGCTCCGGTGCGGACGACCCACAGGGCATCCTGAACGTCGCCACCGAGGCGCTGGCGGCGGAGGTCGGCGACGCGCTCGTCGTGCAGACCGACCTCTGCCTCGACGAGTTCACCGATCACGGTCACTGCGGCGTCCTCGCCGCAGACGGTTCGGTGGACAACGACGCGACCCTGGAGCGGTACGCCTCGATGGCCCTCGCCCAGGCACGTGCGGGATCGCAGCTGCTGGGGCTGTCCGGGATGATGGACGGCCAGGTCGCCGTGATCCGTCAGGCGCTCGACGCCGAGGGCTTCACCGACACCCTCATCCTGGCGTACGCCGCGAAGTACGCGAGCGCGTTCTACGGCCCGTTCCGCGAGGCCGTGGACTCGCAGCTCCAGGGCGACCGCCGCACGTATCAGCTCGACCCCGGCAACCGTCGCGAGGGCGTGCGGGAGGCGCTGGTCGACGAAGACGAGGGCGCGGACATCGTCATGGTGAAGCCGGCGATGGCCTTCCTCGACGTGCTCCGCGAGGTCCGCGACGCCGTGACCGTCCCGGTCTGGGCGTACCAGGTGTCGGGCGAGTACGCGATGATCGAGGCCGCCGCCGCGAACGGCTGGATCGATCGGCGCGCCGCGGTCCTCGAGTCGCTGCTGTCGATCCGCCGGGCGGGCGCCGACGCGGTGCTGACGTACTGGGCCACCGAAGCGGCCCGCTGGCTGCGCGGCTGAGCCTTCGTCGGCCGCGGCCTCGGAAGGGCAGGGGGCGGGTTAGCCTGGAAGGGATGCCGGGAGAGCGCCGTGCATCACGGAGGAGCCTCGATGACCGACCGCAATGACGACCTTTTCTCTGCCGCCCGTGCGGTGATCCCCGGCGGGGTGAACTCTCCGGTGCGGGCCTACGGGTCGGTCGGCGGGACGCCGCGGTTCCTCGCCTCGGCGCGCGGCGCCACCGTGACCGACGCCGCGGGTCGTGAGTACGTCGACCTCGTCGCGTCCTGGGGTCCCGCACTGCTCGGACACGCGCAGCCCGAGGTCGTCGCCGCCGTGCAGGCGGCCGCCACCCGCGGGCTCTCCTTCGGCGCGCCGACCGAAGGGGAGGTCGAGCTCGCCGCGCTCATCGCCGACCGCGTGCGCTTCGGCGAGATCCGTCCCGTGGAGCGCGTCCGTCTCGTCTCGACCGGCACCGAGGCCACCATGACCGCGATCCGCCTCGCCCGCGGCGCGACCGGCCGTGATCTGCTCGTGAAGTTCGCGGGTCACTATCACGGCCACTCCGACGGCCTGCTCGCCGAGGCGGGCTCCGGGGTCGCCACGCTCGCGCTGCCCGGTTCGGCCGGCGTGCCCGCGCCGATCGCCGCGCAGACGCTCGTGATCCGCTACAACGACCCCGAGGCGCTCGCCGCCGTCTTCGCCGAACACGGTCCCCGCATCGCGGCCGTCATCGTCGAGGCCTCGGCGGCGAACATGGGCGTGGTGCCCCCGCTCCCGGGCTTCAACCGCCTCATCGCGGAGACCGCCCACGCCCACGGTGCGCTGATGATCCTCGACGAGGTCCTCACCGGCTTCCGGGTGCACCCCGCGGGTTTCTGGGGGCTCCAGGCGCAGGCGGGGGAGGACTACCTCCCCGACATCCTGACTTTCGGCAAGGTCGTCGGCGGCGGTATGCCGCTCGCGGCTCTCGGCGGTCGTGCCGAGGTCGTGGATCTCCTGGCGCCGCTCGGCCCCGTCTACCAGGCGGGCACGCTCTCCGGGAACCCGCTGTCCGTGGCCGCGGGCCTGGCCACGCTCCGCCTCGCGACGCCGGAGGTCTACGCGACGGTCGATGCCGCGGCGGCCCGGGTCTCCTCGGCCCTCGACCGCGCGCTCGCCGACGCCGGGGTGACCCACTCTCTGGCGTCCGCCGGGAACCTCTTCAGCGCCTCGTTCCGCGCGTCGGCC
This sequence comes from Microbacterium sp. GbtcB4, assembly GCF_019091465.1. Lineage (NCBI taxonomy): Bacteria > Bacillati > Actinomycetota > Actinomycetes > Micrococcales > Microbacteriaceae > Microbacterium > Microbacterium sp. GbtcB4. The sequence continues at coordinate 190,962 of NZ_JAGXJJ010000006.1, read as the reverse complement.
CCGCGCGACTATGCCGAGGCGCAGGCGCAGGAGTCGTTCCGGTACGCGGCGTTCTTCCACGCGATGCGCGAGCACGGCGTCGCGCTGCCGCCGAGCGTCTTCGAGGCCTGGTTCCTCACCGCCGCGCACGGCGAGGACGAGCTCCAGCGGATCGAGGAAGCCCTGCCGCACGCCGCTCAGGCGGCCGCCACCGCGCGCCCCTGACCGCCGCCGCCGCTGCCTTTCTCCCGCGAGGACCGGCGTCCGCGCGGGAACAGGCACCGCTGGACCCTGCTGCATGATGCCGCGCGGATGCCTGCGTAGGGAGCGGTGGTCGCGAGGTCGTCGGCATCAGGTCTTCGCGCGGAGTCAGGCTTACGTCCGCGGCAGTGCCTGTTCCTGCGCGGGAGCCTGTTCTTGCGAAGGAGTTGTGCGCGCGGAGCGTGGGGGATTCCGACAAGGGATCGTTGCGTTCCTGTGAGCAACTTCCAGCCAACCGGGAGGACGGCGCTGGCAGACTGGGGGCATGGTGACGTTGTTGCTGGACCAGACGCAACTCGAGGTCGTGCTCTCGCCCATCGAACGTGCCGCCACCTTCCACCGCGAGAACGTCCGCATCGTGCGCGACACGATCACCAAGGTCCAGCTGACGGATGACGCCTGGACCTGGCTCCGCGGAGTCCCCAACCCGGGTACGCACATCCCGGGCGTCCTGGCAGCCGGGAGCTGGAAAGCGGCAGGCAGCCTCGACTTCGTGCTGATCCGCCGCCGACGCCCCAGCGTGGTCGTCGATCTCGAAGGCGACCCGCAGTACAACCGCCTGATCCTGACCACACGGCACGGCCTCGCGCTGACGCAGGCGCTGCGCCTCCCGGTCTCCGAGGAGCCCACGACGGTCGAGGAGATCGTCGCCACGGCTCCGACCCCGGTGTCGAAGGGCAGCCGGCGCCCGGTCATCCGACCACGTCCGGCCTGATCCCGGATGCAGAACGCCCTCCCGGTGGACCGGGAGGGCGTTCTGCTGTGCGAGGGCTCAGTCGCGGTGTTCGTCGTCGTGGTGCTCGTCCCCACGGTCATCCGCGGGGGTGTGCTGTTCCGCCGCGGTCTCCGTGTCGTCTGCAGACTCGTCGCTCCCGATCTCGTCCTGCGGAGCCCCCTCGCCGGACGACGTCTCCTCGGCAGGAGCGAGCGGGTAGTCGCGCGGTTCGTCCTCGTAGTAGGCACGCGCGGCGGCGGCCAGCATCGAGCTCACGGCGGCCGATCGCGGGTCGTCGTCGGACGCAGGAGAGGCGTCCTCGCCCTGCGCTGCGGCCTCGGCGGTGTCCTCGGACGGCGCGGTCTCGTCCGCTGCCGAGGTGTCCAGGCCGGTGAAGAACTCCACCCCCGCGGGCTCCTCGTCACCGGAGGCGCTGTCGGGCGCGTCGGTGCTCGTGCTGTCGGCCGGTGCATCGGCAGCGGAGCCGACGGCCTCGGCGGGGGTATCGTCGGTCGTCGACGGCGACTCGGTCTCAGTCTCGGTCGTCGACGGCGACTCGGTCTCAGTCTCGGACTCGGTCTCGCCGGGTGCGTCCGTCGCCGCCGGCTGCGCGGACGACTCGGCCTCCGCGTCCGCAGACGCCGTTGCGAACAGGGCGGCGAAGGACCGCCGCGGGGACTCGGCGGCGGGCGCGGGCGCACCGAAGAGGATGTCGTCGAACGACGGCGCGTCCTCGGCCTCCGTGTCCGCGCCCTCTTCCGCGTGTTCCGCCTCTGCAGGCTGCGTGCCTTCGGCTGCGTCGATCACCGGCAGGATCCGGGTGGTGTCGGCGTCCGCGGCGACGACGGGAAGAGCGCGGGTCGCATCCTCGTCCGCCGCGACCTCCACCTCCGCCTGCTCCGTCGGGGCGGCGTCGGCGGCGATCGTCCCGGAGGTCACGGGGCCCGTGGCCTGAGTCGTCAGGTCGTCGGCGAGGGCGGCGGTGCCGCCGGCTGCGAGAGCCGCAGCGGCGGTGCCCGCGGCGGCCTCATCCGTCGACACGTCGTCCGTCGGAGCTTCCTCCGCAGGCGCCTCGGCGTCGGTCGCGGACTCGGCCTCCACCTCGGCATCGGCCTCCGTCGGAGACTCCGTCTGATCGAGCGCCGGGGCCGTGTCGAAGCGCCCGCCCCGCATGAGGTCGATGAACACATCCTCCAACGTCGGACCGCGCTGCACGAGAGTGCTGAGAGCGATACCGGCGTCCGCCGCAACGGCGCCCACCCGGCTCGCGTCCGTCCCCCGCACGGTCAGACCGGAGCGGAGCACCTCGATGTCGAATCCCGCGGCGACCAGGGCGGTCGTGAGGCCGGGGCGATCGACGGAATCGACCACCACCGAACCGCCGGCCGGGTCGGCCAGCGTCTCGATGCCGCTGGACAGCACGAGGCGTCCCTTGGAGAGCACGAGCACGTGGTCGGCGACCTGCTCGATCTCGCTGAGCACATGGGAGGAGACCAGGACCGTGCGGCCTTCGTCGGCGAGACGACGCATCAGCAGGCGCATCCAGCGGATGCCCTCCGGGTCGAGACCGTTCGCCGGCTCGTCGAAGACGAGCGCTCCCGGGTCGCCGAGGAGTGCGTGGGCCACGCTGAGGCGCTGACGCATGCCGAGCGAGAATCCGCCGATGCGCGTGTCCGCTTCGCCCTCCAGGCCGACGAGGGAGATGACCTCGTCGACGCGCGCCAGGCGGATGCCGTTGGCCTTCGCGGCGATCGTGAGCTGACGGCTGGCCGTGCGGCGTGGACGGTAGGCCGTCTCCTCCAGCACCGCGCCGATGGTGCGCAGCGGCTGGCGCAGCTCGGCGTACGCGACGCCGCCGATCGTGGCGGTGCCGGACGTGGCGCGCACCTGGCCGAGCAGGATGCGCAAGGTCGTCGTCTTGCCCGCACCGTTGGGGCCGAGGAAAGCAGTGACCGCGCCGGGCTCGACCCGTGCGGAGAAGTCCGAGACGGCCGTCACCTCGTTGAAGCGCTTCGTCACATTCGTGAATTCGAGCACCTGTCCTTCGGGCATCCGGGACCTCTCGTTGCGATGAACAGTTCCTCCTATCCTGCCGGAAAACCGCCCCGGAACCCGCATTTCGTGCGGAATCCGGCCGCATGCGACGGGGTAGCCTGGCACCCGTGACCGATACCCCCGCCGCGCCCCGTGTCCTCATCCGCACCGAAGGAGCGCTCGGGCGGCTCACGCTCAACCGCCCTGAGGCGATCAATGCGCTCGACGAGGACATGATCGCGATCATCACGGAGGCGCTCGTCGCCTGGCGCGAGGACTCCGACGTGCAGATCGTCCTCATCGACGGCGAAGGCGAGCGTGGGATGTGCGCAGGTGGCGACGTGCGCCGCCTGCACCGCCAGATCACCTCGGGTCATCCGGAGCAGTCCGCGGAGTTCTTCCGAGCCGAGTACGCGATGAACGCCATGATCGCGGAGTATCCGAAGCCCGTCGTCGCGCTCGCCGACGGCATCACGATGGGGGGTGGCATCGGTCTGGCGGGGCACGCCGCGATCCGCGTGGTCACCGAACGCTCGAAGCTCGCCATGCCGGAGACCCGGATCGGTTTCACGCCCGATGTCGGCGGAACGTGGCTGCTGGGGCGGGCGCCGGGGCGCCTCGGCGAGTACCTCGGTCTCACGGGGACGACGATGAACGGTGCCGATGCCGTGTACGCGGGTTTCGCGGATCATTTCGTCCCCTCCGACCGCCTCGACGCGCTGCGCGAGGCTCTGGCCTACCGCGCCGACCCGACGAGCCCCAGCGAGATCGTCCTGCTCTTCGACGAGACGCCGGAGCCGCCGTCGCTCCCCGCTGCGCGGGAGTGGATCGACGAGGCGTTCGCCGCCCCGACCGTGCCCGAGATCCTGGAGCGGCTCCGCGGGCTCGGCACCGACGAGGCGGGGGCCGTCGCCGACCTGCTCGACGGGCTGGCCCCGACCGGTCTCGTCGTCACTCTCGACGCCGTGCGGGAGGCTCGGGAGATGTCCGGGCTCCGCGCCGCGCTCGAGGGCGAGTACCGCCGGGTTCTCTGGTTCGTGAACGAGCACCCCGATCTCGTGGAGGGCATCCGCGCGCAGCTCGTGGACAAGGACCGCAACCCGCGGTGGCAGCCCGCCACCCTTGCCGAGCTCGGACCCGACGCCGGGGCGGCCGCCCGCGACTTCGTCCCGCAGTCGGCGCTGTTCTGACGCGCGCCTCAGCTCTCTTCGGGGACGACGGCGGCGCGGCGGCCGGAATCCCAGGTCGCCCGGATCACGTCGGTGACATCGCCGGGTTCGAGGCCGGCCTCCTGCGCGGTGTCGACCAGCTCGCGGATCCTCCGGATCACCGCCGCCGGCAGCACGGCGGCGGAGTCTGCGACGCGCGTGCCCGCCGCGGTGCGTGAGACGACCAGGCCGTCGGCTTCGAGCATCTTGTAGGCGCGCGCAGCCGTCCCCGGAGCGACGCCGAGGTCGCCGGCCGTCTGCCGGACCGAGGGCAGCCGTTCGCCGGCGCCGAGTTGGCCGGAGACGATGAGCCCGCGGAACTGCCGATAGATGTCCCGGGCCGGAAGCGTATCGTCGGCGGCGGACAGCGGAGAGCGCGGCGTCATCGCGCGCCCTCCGGCTGCCGTGTCGCCGCCGTCGCGGAACCCCTCGACCTGCGGGCGCCGTCCGGCAGCAGGGCCGGTGCCGCGAGCACCAGGAGTGCTACGGCCACGACCTCCAGCACCGGGGCCGCCGCACCGGCCGCGCGGGCGATGTCGGCATACCGCCAGACGATCTCGAACGTGCCCTCGCCCTCGATCGTCAGGGGGCCGATCCGCCCCGCGCTCCCGATGAACCGCCAGGCGGCGGCCAGCGTGAGCAGGATGCCTCCGGTCGCGACCTGGGCGACCCCCGCGGCGATCCGGCGACGTTCGCGGTGTTCGGCGGGAACGGTCTCGGGGCGGAGGAACGGACGCGTGGCGTTCGTCGACAGCGCCCAGACGACAGACGCGGCGACCAGCGCGCAGCACAGCAGCACGGCGACGCCGTACGCCCATCCGTAGAACCACAGCCGCACCGGGTCGACGTCGGTGTTCGGCGCGGGGATCTCCAGGAACACGAAGGGCCCGCCGTCGATGTTCGAGGAGGCGCAGCCGGCCGCGATCGTCGTGAGGATGAGCCCGAGCAGCGCGATACCCGCCGCCACAGTGCCGCCGCGGGGGCTGAACGAGAGCCAGGTCCGCCGGGTCCCGGTGGCCACCGGCTGCGTCGCGTGGCGCGCACCCCGCACGCTGATCGCGAGCGCCAGCGCGGCGATGACGGCGGCGGTGGCGAACACGGGGGCGGCGTAGCGCCACCAGGACACCTCGCCGTTCAGCGGCAGCACGTACCGGGCGAGCACCTCCACCGTCACCCCCGTCCCGAGGACCACCAGGGCGCCGCCGGCGAGGAGCCGTCGCTCGGGCGAATAGCGTGCGCCGACGGCGACCGCTTCATCGCGCGTCAGCCGGGTCGCCGTCGCCGCACGCGCGCGCCACCAGGGTGTGAGGCCCAGCAGCGCGGCGATGATGAGGCCGACGACAAACGAGACGGCCGGTGACGAGAGGACGGCGCCGACGATGTCCGGCGGGGTGGGGTTCGGCATGGCGGACTCCGTTCTTTGTGCCATATGTCTATCACAAGTTGTGTCATTCAAGCGATACATATGGTGGTTCGCTCTGAGCGAAGGTCCTCCCGGAGGGGGATCCGAATGTCGCCGCTTCGTGGCACCCTGTCCTATGGCCGGTCGTCGGTCGGCATCCGTCTGCCGGGAGACCCGCCGCCTCCTCCTTCCGAGAAAGTACGCCTGTGCTGGGAAAACTCCTCCTCCGATATCTGTCTCGCTACAAGTGGCTCCTCGTCGCCGTGCTGGTCTTCCAGTTCGCCAGCGCGGCCGCCACCCTCTACCTGCCCCGCCTCAATGCCGACATCATCGACAACGGCGTCGCGCAGGGCGACACCGCGTACATCTGGCGCACCGGTCTGTTCATGCTGGCGGTGTCGCTCGGCCAGATCGTCGCCTCGGTCATCGCGACCTACTTCGCCGCCCGCGCCGCGATGGGGGCGGGCCGTGACATCCGCGCCGACGTGTTCGGCAAGGTCAGCGGCTTCTCCGAGCGCGAGGTCTCGCAGTTCGGCGCCGGTTCCCTCATCACCCGCAACACGAACGACGTGCAGCAGGTGCAGATGCTCGCGATGATGGGCGCGACCATGCTCGTCACGGCGCCGCTGCTCGCGATCGGCGGCATCATCTTCGCCGTGCAGACCAACGCCGGGCTGAGCTGGCTGATCGCCGTCTCCGTCCCGGTGCTGCTCCTGCTCGCGGCACTCGTCATCGGCCGGATGGTGCCGCTGTTCCGCAGCTACCAGGGCAAGCTCGACAACGTGAACCGCATCATGCGGGAGCAGCTCACCGGAGTGCGCGTGGTCCGGGCCTTCGTCCGCGAGCGCATCGAGGAGGAGCGCTTCCGCGGCGCGAACACCGACATCATGGTCGTCGGCCGCAAGGTCGGCTCGCTGTTCGTGCTGCTCTTCCCGCTGTTCATGCTCATCCTCAACGTGACCGTGGTCGCCGTCATCTGGTTCGGCGGCATCGAGGTCAACAACGGAACCGTGCAGGTGGGCACGCTGTTCGCCTTCATGCAGTACATCGGTCAGATCATGGGCGGCGTCATCATGGCCAGCTTCATGGCGATGATGATCCCGCGCGCCGCCGTCTCGGCCGAGCGCATCGGTGAAGTGCTGAACACCGAGTCGACGATGACGCGTCCGGCGGACGGCGTCACCGCCTTCCCGACGCCGGGAGCGGTCGCGTTCGACGACGTGGAGTTCACCTACCCGGGCGCCGACGCCCCGGTCCTCAGCGGCATCAGCTTCGCCGCCGAACCGGGCGAGACCGTCGCGGTGGTCGGCTCCACCGGCTCGGGGAAGACCACGCTCGTCTCGCTCATCCCTCGCCTGTTCGACGTCTCGGGCGGTGCGGTGTACGTAGGGGGCACGGACGTCCGCGACGCCGACGTCGAGGCGCTGTGGGACAGCATCGGCCTCGTGCCGCAGCGTCCCTTCCTCTTCACGGGCACCGTCGCGTCCAACCTGCGCTATGGCCGCGAGGACGCCACCGACGAGGAGCTCTGGCACGCGCTCGAGATCGCTCAGGGGCGGGACTTCGTGGAGGAGATGCCGGACGGCCTCGACTCACGCATCGCCCAGGGCGGCACGAACGTGTCCGGCGGCCAGCGACAGCGCCTCGCGATCGCGCGGGCCCTCGTCCATCGCCCGCAGGTGCTCGTGTTCGACGACTCGTTCTCCGCGCTCGACCTCACCACGGACGCCCGGCTGCGGCAGGCGCTGTGGCGGGAGCTTCCGCAGGTGACGAAGATCGTGGTCGCGCAGCGCATCTCCACCATCACCGATGCCGACCGCATCGTGGTGCTGGAGGGCGGCACGATGGTCGGAGTCGGCACCCATGAGGAGCTGCTGGAGACCAGCGAGACCTACCGGGAGATCGTCGAGTCGCAGCTGGGGGTGGACGCATGAGCGAGCAGGATCCTTCCACAAGCCCAGGGACCCAGGGAGCGGGCCCTTCGACAAGTTCAGGGACCCAGGGCCAGCGGCGCCGCGGACGGGGCAAGACACCGGCGCCCACGGCCGAGCGGGAGCTCACCGCAGAGGAGCAGTACGAGGCCGAGCTCGCCGAGCAGGCACGGCAGAACTCCGGCGACTGGGACAGCGTCGCACCGGGCAAGGCCGACCACTTCGGCCCGAGCTTCGCCCGGATGATCGGGCTGCTCAAGCCCTCCGCGGTCTGGTTCGTCTTCGTGTCGATCCTCGGAGCGATCGGGGTCGTGCTGACCGTCGCCGCCCCGAAGGTGCTCGCCGAGGCGACGAACATCGTCTACCGCGGCTTCATCTCCATCCAGCTCGGTCAGCCCAGCGGCGACTTCCCGGGATTCCCGGCGGGGACGCCGCAGGACGTGGTGGTCGACGCCCTGCGCGACGCCGGACAGACCGACTTCGCCAATCAGGTCGGAGCGCTCGGCGACTTCCGAGTCGGCGACGGCATCGACTTCGACGCGCTGCGCTGGGTGATCGCCGCCGTCCTCGCGATCTACGTCGTGGCCGCATTCCTCAGCTGGCTGCAGGGGTACGTCATCAACGTCATCATGGTCCGGACCATGTGGCGCCTGCGCGAGTCCGTCGAGGCGAAGATCAACCGGCTCCCGCTGGCGTACTTCGACAAGGTGCAGCGCGGCGAGCTGATCTCCCGCGTGACGAACGACATCGACAACATCACCCAGACCATGCAGCAGTCGCTGTCCGGTGCCCTCACCGCCGTGCTGACGGTGATCGGCGTGCTCGTGATGATGTTCTCGATCTCGTGGCAGCTCGCCCTCGTGGCGCTCGTGGCACTCCCGCTCATGGGCGTGATCTTCGGCGTCATCGGACCGCGCTCGCAGAAGGCCTTCGGCACGCAGTGGCGCAAGGTCGGCCGGCTCAACGCCCGGGTCGAGGAGGCCTTCTCCGGGCACGCGCTGGTCAAGGTGTTCGGCCGTGAGCAGGACGCTCTGGACAAGTTCAAGGCCGAGAACGAGGAGCTGTTCCAGGCGAGCTTCAAGGCGCAGTTCCTCTCCGGCATCATCATGCCGGCGATGACCTTCGTCGGCAGCCTGACCTATGTCGGCATCGCGGTGCTCGGCGGCCTCATGGTCGCGAGCGGGCAGCTGCGACTCGGCGACGTGCAGGCCTTCATCCAGTACTCGCAGCAGTTCACCCAGCCGCTGTCGGAGCTGGGCGGCATGGCCGCGGTCGTGCAGTCCGGCACCGCATCAGCGGAGCGGGTGTTCGGCCTGCTCGATGCCGACGAGCAGGAGGCCGACGATCCTGAGGCCCCCGCGCTTCGCGAGGGGGAGGGCGTGATCGAGTTCGAGAACGTCTCGTTCTCGTACTCGCCGGAGCGGCCGCTCATCACCGATCTGTCCTTCCGGGTGGAACCGGGACAGACCGTCGCCATCGTCGGGCCCACCGGCGCAGGCAAGACGACGCTGGTGAACCTCATCATGCGGTTCTACGAGCTCAGCGGCGGGCGGATCACGCTCGACGGTCAGGACATCTCGACCATCACGCGCGACGAGCTGCGGTCCCGCACCGGCATGGTGCTCCAGGACCCCTGGCTCTTCGCCGGGAGCATCCGCGAGAACATCCGCTACGGCCGCTCGACCGCGACGGACGAGGAGGTGCTCGCCGCGGCGAAGGCGACCTACGTGGATCGCTTCGTGCACGCCCTGCCGGACGGGTACGACACCGTGCTCGACGAGGACGCGTCGAACGTCTCAGCCGGTGAGCGCCAGCTCATCACGATCGCACGGGCCTTCGTGGCGCAGCCGTCGATCCTCATCCTGGACGAGGCCACCTCGGCGGTCGACACCCGCACCGAGCTGCTGCTGCAGCACGCGATGGCCGCGCTCCGGCAGGGGCGCACCTCGTTCGTCATCGCCCACCGCCTGTCGACCATCCGCGACGCGGACCTCATCCTCGTGATGGAGCACGGTGACATCGTGGAGAAGGGCACGCACGACGAGCTGATCGCCGCGCAGGGCGCGTATTGGCGCCTGTACCAGTCGCAGTTCGAGCAGGCGGCGACCGACCTCGACGCCGAAGCGGCTCTCACCGGATCCTCGCCGGTCGTCGTGACCGGCGACGCGGACGAGGAGGCGAGCGCGCAGGAGCAGGCGGCGGACGCGGTGGCCGGAGCGGCGGTCGGCGCCCAGCTCCCGGCGGCCGAGACCGCAGCGGCTCGGGCACTTCTCGACGACGGCGCTGACGGCTCCACGTCTCCGTCCTGACCCGCCTCACGCACGACGCCCCACTCCGGATCCGGAGTGGGGCGTCGTGCGTGAAACCTCAGTCGTCTCCGGCGATGCCGAGGAGTTCGAGGGGGTGGGTCAGTCGCCACCATGGGCTCGGACCGTCCAGGTCCTCGTCGAGGACGAGGGCGGTGTCCGTGCTGTCGACGGGACCGGTCGTGGTCAGGGTGCCGACCGTCCCGTCCGCTTCGCGTTCCTCCCCGAGATCGAACACCGGCGTCGCCGTCGCGCTCGCTCCGTTCCACAGCACGACATCGGCGTCCTCACCGGCGACCACATCGACGCGCTCGCCCCAGACGGTGAGGACGCGCCCGACCACCGTGCCTGCCGGGACGGCCGGGCCCTGGGCCTGCAACGCCGCTTCCGTCTGAGCGAACAGGGCGCGGGTGAGGGCGAGGCGCGCCTCGTCGTCCTCCTGGTTCAATGCCGCGGCGTAGAGCCGGACCGTCGCGTCGCCGATGACGACGTCCTTGGCGGTCAACAGGTTCCAGCCGACGAGGGTGCCCGTCTTGATGCCGACGACTCCCGGATCGGCGAGCATGCCGTTCGTGTTCTCGACCGTCCCGGCCCCCGGCAGGTCGACGGACCGGGTACCCACGATCTCGGCGAACACCGGATTCCGCATCGCCATCTCGCCCAGGGCCACGAGGGCCTCCGGGGTGGCGACGTTGCGCTCGTCGAATCCGGACGGCGTGACCACGGTGATGCCGGAGAGTCCGCGCTCGCCGAGCCAGACCTCGGCCGCGGCGGCGAATTCGCGGTCGGACCCCCAGATCTCCGACGCCAGCCGGTCGATGTAGTTGTTGGCCGAGCCGAGCAGGGTGCCCTGCAGAAGCTGGTACTCGGTCAGCACTCCGCCCACCGGCACATCGAGCGCCGACTGATTGGCGATCCGATAGTCCCAGTAACGGACGCTGTCGGCGTAGGTGAAGGAGAACTCCGGGCCCTGTTCGCCGGGGGCCAGCGGCAGCCGGTCCAGCACCATGAGACTGCTGACGACCTTCGTGATGCTCGCGATGCTCACCGGCGCGGTGGTCGACGCCGCGGTGGTCATCCCGGCGATGCCGACCGCCCCGTCGCCGACCGCCGGCCAGGCGAGCGCGGCGGTGGGGGCGGCGACCGGGGTGAACTCGACCGCCTGGACGGTCGGGGCGACCTCGTGCAGCGGCCAGAGCAGCGTGGTGCCGGCGTAAGAGGCGATGAGGCCGGCGAGGACGCCGAGGGGGACGAGCAGGCCGGGTCCGGCAATCGCCGGGCGCAGCCGGGCGTCGCGCAGCAATCCCGTCTCCTCCTCCGTGCCGGCCGAGGCATCGAACTCGGGCGTCGATGACGCCGCAGCGACGATCGACGGGTCCACCCAGGTCAGCGCGGTCGGCGGTGCCGAGGCATCGGCCCACGCGGCAGCTTCCGGAACCGGACCCGGCTGATCGTCCGCGGGCGCGGCAGAGGCGGGTGCGGAGTCTTCGGGCCGCGCGTCGACGCCCACGCCGCCGGACGCCTCTTCAGGGGGATCGGAAGCGGTCACTCGCTTACGGTACCGAATCCGGCCCCGAATCCGCCGTGCGCGGCGCGGGACGCGCGGACGGTAGGATCGACAGCACAACCACGGGAGTCCGGCGAGCCGGGCTGAGAGGGAGCGAATCGCGCTTCGACCGTCGAACCTGATCTGGGTCATGCCAGCGCAGGGAGGAGTTCACATGAGTACGTCCACGTCCGCATCCCCGTCGAGGAACACCACGGCCGCTCCGGCGCGGGGCTACCTGCGCTGGCGCGTCATCGACATCGTCGTCGCCAGCGTCCTCGGTGTCGCCGCCGGTCTGATCTTCCTGGCCTGGAACGTCGGATACCTGGGGCCGAAGGCCATGCTCGAGCCGCTGCTTCCCGGCCTCCAAGGGCTCCTCGACGGCCCGTGGCTCTTCGCGGGTGTGCTCGGCGGGCTCATCATCCGCAAGGCGGGTGCCGCGATCTACGTCGAGCTGCTGGCCGCCGTCGTCTCGGCGCTCATCGGCAACCAGTGGGGCGGCTTCCTCACGCTCGAGGCGGGTCTCGTGCAGGGCCTCGGCGCCGAGCTGGTCTTCTTGCTGTTCTTCTACCGCCGCTGGTCGCTGCCCGTCGCGATCCTCGCCGGGGCCGGTGCCGCGCTCGCGGGCGGCATCAACAACCTCGTCCTCTGGTATGCCGGGTCAGGTCCCGCCTTCACGACGATCTACCTCCTCAGCACCGTGATCTCCGGGGCGGTCATCGCCGGTGCGCTGTCGTGGGTGCTCGCCCGCGGCATCGCGGCGACCGGGGCTCTGGACCGCTTCGGCTCCGGGCGCGAGGCGCGCGTCCGCGTCTGATGTCCGCGCAGTTCGCTCCCGCCGGCGTCGAGGCCCGCGGCTGGGGTTGGCGACACGCGAGCCGCCACGCCTGGGCGCTGCGCGACGTCTCGTTCCGCATCGAGCCCGGCGAGCGCGTGCTCGTGCTCGGCGCCTCCGGCGCGGGGAAGTCGACGCTGCTGCACGGCCTCGCCGGTGTGCTCGGCGGTGAGGAGGAGGGGGAGAGCGAAGGCGCGCTGCTCGTCGGCGGCGACCCCGCCGCGGCGACCCGCGGGCGGGCCGGGCTCGTGCTCCAGGATCCCGACTCGCAGGTGATCCTCGCCCGTGCCGGCGATGACGTCGCCTTCGGGTGCGAGAACCTCGGTGTGCCGCGTGCCGAGATCTGGCCCCGCGTCGAGGCCGCGATGGCCGGCGTCGGACTGGACGTGCCGCTCGATCACCCGACCGCGGCGCTCTCCGGCGGTCAGAAGCAGCGGCTCGCCCTGGCCGGCATGCTGGCGATGGGCCCCGGGCTGGTGCTGCTCGACGAGCCGACGGCGAACCTCGATCCGGAGGGCGTGCGCGAGGTCAGGGATGCCGTCGAGCGGATGCTCGCCACGCGTCCCGCCACCCTCGTGGTCGTGGAGCATCGGCTCGAGGTGTGGTTGCCGCTCCTCACGCGGGTGATCGTGCTGGGTGCCGGCGGGGTGGTGGCGGACGGCACTCCTGCGGATGTGCTCGGCGCGCAGGGCGAGCGCCTGGCCGCGGACGGCGTCTGGGTGCCCGGCCGACCGCCCGCCGAGCCGCCGGCACCGCGGACGGCTCCCGGGGAGGTGCTGCTGTCGGCGCGCGGGCTCGCGGTCGCACGGGTGAAGGGGCGCCCCGTGGCACAGGGCATCGACCTGGAGGTGCGTGCGGGGGAAGCCGTCGCGATCACCGGGCCCAACGGTGCGGGCAAGTCCACGCTGGGTCTGACCCTCGCCGGACTCCTCCCTCCCGTCAGCGGTGCCGTGTCCGCGGCCCCGGTGCTCGCGCAGGGGGCGGACCCGTCCCCGATCCGCTGGGCCTCCCGCGAGCTCCTCACGCGGATCGGGATGGTTTTCCAGGAGCCGGAACATCAGCTCCTCGGCAAGACGGTGCGCGAGGAGCTCGCGGTCGGCCCCCGCGCCCTGGGCCTCCCCGAAGGCGAGATCGAGGCCCGTATCGACGAGCTGCTGGCCCGGCTGCGGCTGGCGCATCTGGGGGCCGCGAATCCGTACACGCTCTCGGGTGGAGAGAAGCGCCGGCTCACGGTCGCGGCCGCGATCGCCACGCGACCCCGGGTGCTGATCCTCGACGAGCCGACGTTCGGCCAGGACGCCCGCACCTGGGCTGAGCTCGTCGCGATGCTCGCCGCCCTGCGGGACGAGGGCTCCGCGATCGTCACCATCACCCACGATCTCGACGTGGTGCGCGCCCTGCACGCCACGCGGTTCGCGCTGGGGGCACCGGCATGACGGCTCTCGCCCCCGCGTCCGCCCGCACCGGCGTCGTCGCCCGGATCAATCCGGTCGCGAAGCTGGGGGTCAGCGCGCTCATCGCCGTGCCGCTGGTCCTCACCCTCGACCCCGTGTCGGCGGCTGTCGCGCTGGTGCTCGAAGCGGTGCTGTTCCTCTTCGCGGGCATCGGCTGGCGGGAGTTCTGGGTGCGCACGTGGCCGGTCTGGCTCGCGGCTCCGCTGACCGGTCTCACCATCGCCCTCTACGGAGAGACGAGCGGCACCGTCTACGTCGACTGGTTCGTGCTCCGCATCAGCGAGGGGTCGCTCGCGCTCGCCGTCGCCACGATGCTCCGGGTGCTCGCGATCGCCCTGCCCTCGGTGGTGCTCTTCATCACGGTCGATCCCACGGACCTCGCCGACGGCCTCGGGCAGATCCTTCGGCTTCCGGCCCGTTTCGTGCTGGGCGCGCTCGCCGGACTGCGCATGGCCGGACTGTTCCTCGACGACTGGCGTGCCCTCGAGCTCGCCCGTCGCGCGCGCGGCGTGGCCGACCGCGGGCGCATCCGCCGCTTCCTCGGCATGGCCTTCGCCCTGCTCGTGCTGTCGATCCGCCGCGGTGCCAAGCTCGCGACCGCGATGGAGGCACGCGGCTTCGGGGCGGCGGGACGACGGACGTGGGCGCGGGACTCGCGCTTCGGCGCGCCGGAGTGGCTTCTGCTCGCCGTCGGGGCGGCGATCTCCGCGACGGCGATCGCCGCCGCGGTCGCGACCGGGGCCTGGAACTTCATCCTCGGGCCGTCCTGACCCTCACCCGTTTCGGACGAGGGTCCCTGGAGGTCGGTCGGTGGCCGGTCTAGCGTCCGCTGGAGACAGTGCCAATCGACACCGACCGAAAGGGACGTCCCATGAGCATCTCCTCCGCCGACGACCAGCCGCTCTTCACGCGGCCGGGCGAGGCCACCGTCGCACCGCGACACGTCATCCCGGATTCCGAGTCGCTTCCCGCGACGGCGAAGCAGATCGTCGAGGACGAGACCATCCTCGACGGCAACGCACGCCTCAACCTCGCCACCTTCGTCAGCACCTGGATGGACGACGAGGCGAAGCAGGTCTACGTGGCCTCGTTCGACAAGAACATGATCGACAAGGACGAGTATCCGCAGACCGCTGCCATCGAGGACAACTGCTGGCACATGCTCGCGAACCTCTGGAAGGCTCCGGACGCGGCGAAGAGCATCGGCACCTCGACCATCGGCTCCTCCGAGGCGTGCATGCTCGGCGGTCTCGCGTTCAAGCGGCGCTGGCAGCACGCGCGCCGTGCCGCCGGCAAAGACGCCTCCGCGCCGAACCTCGTGATGTCGAGCGCCGTGCAGGTGTGCTGGGAGAAGTTCTGCAACTACTTCGACGTCGAACCGCGCTACGTGCCCATCAGTGAGGAGCACAAGACACTCGACGGCCATGATCTCGAGAAGTACGTGGACGAGAACACCATCGGCGTCGTCGCCATCATGGGTGTCACCTATACCGGCATGTACGAGCCGGTGGCGGAGATCGCCGCGGCGCTGGATGCGATCCAGGAGAAGACCGGCCTCGACATCCCGATCCACGTGGACGGCGCCTCGGGAGCGATGATCGCCCCGTTCCTCCAGCCCGACCTGGTCTGGGACTTCCGGCTGGAGCGCGTGCACTCGATCAGCACCTCGGGGCATAAGTACGGTCTCGTCTACCCCGGTCTCGGCTGGGTGGTCTGGCGCGACACGCAGTGGCTGCCGGAGGATCTGGTGTTCAAGGTGAGCTACCTCGGCGGGGAGATGCCGACCTTCGCCCTGAACTTCTCCCGCCCTGGGGCGCAGGTGCTGCTGCAGTACTACCTGTTCCTCCGCCTCGGGTTCGAGGGCTACCGGGCCATCCAGCAGGCCTCGCAGGACGTGGCGAAGTTCCTGTCCGCGGGGATCGCGAAACTGGACGCGTTCGAACTGTGGAACGACGGCAGCGACATCCCCGTCTTCGCCTGGCGCCTGAAGGACGGGCACACCGACAAGTGGACGCTGTACCACCTGCAGGATCGACTCCGGATGCGCGGCTGGCTCGTCCCCGCGTACCCGATGCCCGCCGATCTGGAGGACCTCACGGTGCAGCGGATCGTCGTGCGCAACGGGCTCAGCATGGATCTGGCCGCCGAGCTGCTCGACGCCATCACCGCCGAGGTGGCCCACCTCGACGCGCTCACGGCACCCATGCCGTCCGACCACCCCGACTCGGCGTTCCACCACTAGGGGGCTGACATGTCCGCCCCGCAGTCTGGTGCCGCCGGCGCCGCCTCCACGCCGCGCGTATCCCGTCCCGCCGTCGCCGTCCTCGGCATCGGCCAGCTCGCCCTGCTCACCCTCGTCGTCGTGGCGAGCCTGCGGTCCCTGCCCGCGATGGCGATCTACGGCCTCGGCAGCATCACGCTGTACCTCATCCCCGCGGTGCTCTTCCTCGTCCCCACCGCCCTCGTCGCCGCGGAGCTCGCGACGGGGTGGAAGGGCGGGGTGTACGTCTGGGTGCGGGAGGCCCTCGGCAACCGCTGGGGGTTCACCGCAGTGTGGCTGCAGTGGATCCAGAACGTCGTCTGGTTCCCCACGCAGCTCGCGTTCGTCGCCGGCGCTCTCGCCTTCGTGTTCCTCGACCCCTCGCTGTCCAGCTCCGGTTTCTTCACGGCGGTCATCATCATCGTCTGCTACTGGGGCGCCACCCTGGTCACCCTCCGCGGTGGCGATCTCTTCGCCAAGCTGGGCTCGTGGGGCGGCATCATCGGCACGCTGTTCCCGGCGGTGCTGCTCATCGTTTTCGGGGCGGTGTGGGTCTTCAGCGGGGAGAAGAGCCAGGTGCCGCTGGATGCCTCGGCGGTGATCCCGCCGTTCACGGGTCTCGCGTCCATCGTGCTGATCGTGTCGAACGTGCTGGCCTACGCCGGCATGGAGGTCAACGCGGTGCACGTGAACCAGATGAAGGATCCGGGCAAGGGCTACCCGCGTTCGGTGTTCCTCGCCGCCGGCCTGATCCTGCTCGTCTTCATCCTGCCCACCATCGCGATCGCGGTCGCTGTGCCGAAGAAGGAGCTCGGGCTGACGAACGGCATCATGCTCGCGTTCGGGGAGTACTTCGACCACTGGGACATGGGGTGGGCGACGGCCGTCGTCTCCGCGCTCATCGCCGCCGGGGCCCTCGCCTCGGTCGTGACGTGGGTCGCCGGTCCCTCCAAGGGTGTGCTGGCGGCGGCGGAGACGGGACTGCTCCCGCCGCTGCTGCAGAAGCGGAACAAGGCCGGTGTGCAGTCCGGCATCCTGATGCTCCAGGGGACCATCGTCACGATCCTCGCGGCGATCTTCATCATCGTGCCCAACGTCAGCGCCGCCTTCGTGGCGCTCATCGACATGGCCGCCGCGCTGTACCTCATCATGTACATGCTCATGTTCGCCTCGGCGATGGTGCTGCGGCGGAAGGCGCCGGACGTCCCCCGTGCCTACCGCGTGAAGGCCCTCCCGTTCGTCGCCGGGGTCGGGTTCTTCGCCTGCCTCGCGGCGTTCCTGCTCGCCTTCATCCCGCCCGACGGCTTCACCGCCTTCCCGGCGGCCGCGTACCCGTGGATCGTCGGAGCGGTGATCGTCGTGCTCGGCGCCCCGCCGCTGCTCTTCTACGCGCTGCGGAAGCCCTCGTGGGATCGGCGGCCCGCCGACGGGAGCCTCCTGAGCGACGCGCACCCGGAAGCCTGAGCCGGGGGCCGGGTCAGGTCTCGTTCCAGAGGCGTCGGTAGTACTCCAGCCGGACGTGGTCGGGCTCGACGCCGTAGGCCGCGATGAGGGTGTCCTCCCACCCGGGTCCGAAGTTCCACAGCGTGCTCATGGCGGCGACGGCGATGTCGGCCCACCGGTCGGCGACCCCGAGCGCGGCGAGGTCGACATGGGCGAGGGGTCGGCCGTCGTCGTCGAGCAGGGTGTTCGGCAGGCATGCGTCGCCGTGGCAGACCACGAGCCGGTCGATCGACGGCGGCTCGAGCAGGTCCGTCGGTACCGTCGTGCCGCGGTCGGCGGCGTTCGCGATGCGCTCCGCCGTGCTCCACGTCCACGGGCACTCCGCGACGGGGAGGGCGTCGTGCAGGAGGCGCAGACCGAGCCCGACTGCGCGGACGGCGGCCTCCGGAGAGGCGGCCCACCGCGGATCCACGGCGCTGCTGCCGGGGAGGGCCGCCGTCACGAGCCACTCGTGTGCCTCGTCCTCGCCCTGGGAGAGCACCTCGGGCACCGTGATCCAGGTGCGGGCCCAGCGCATCCGCTCGGCCTCGTCGCGCATGTTCGCCTCAGGATCGAGGGGGCCCCATTTGATGTAGCGGCCGTCGTCGGTGCGGAAGGTCAGGCCGCCGAGCGCGTTGCGCCACGCGGGGGTCAGCGCGGCCCCGGCGGCGAGTTCGCGGACCCGGGCGGGGACCTCGACGGAGGCGGCGGGGATGCTCACCACTCCATCCTGCCGGAACCTCGGTGTCGTAGGCTCGGGTCGACGCACTGGGCCTGCGGTGACACCAAGAACCGCATAGGCTGGGACTGCGTTCCAGGCATGTCGCACGACGACGTTCGAAGGAGAACATCAGATGCAGATCAGCGGACAGGGTGCCCTCGTCACCGGCGGCGCCTCCGGACTCGGGCTGGCCACCGCCCGTCGGCTCACCGCCGCGGGAGCCCACGTCACCATCATCGACCTCGCCTCGTCGAAGGGGGAGGAGATCGCGTCCGAGCTCGGCGGTCTCTTCGTGCCCGCGGACGTGACGAGCGTCGACGAAGTCAAGGCCGCCGTCGCCGCGGCGCAGGCCGCCGCACCGTTGCGGGTGGTCGTGAACTGCGCCGGCATCGCCCCGCCCGCCAAGGTGCTCGACCGGGACGGCACGCCCGCCGTGCTCGCCGACTTCGAGCGCATCGTGCGCATCAACCTCGTCGGGACGTTCAACGTGATCTCCCAGGCCGCGGCTGTGATCGCCGCGAACGAGCTGCACGACGAGGAGCGCGGGGTCATCGTCAACACCGCGAGCGTCGCCGCGTTCGACGGGCAGATCGGGCAGCCGGCGTACTCGGCGTCCAAGGGCGGCGTGCACGCCATGACCCTGCCGATCGCTCGCGAGCTCGCCCGTCACGCCATCCGCGTGTGCACGATCGCCCCCGGCATCATGGAGACGCCGATGCTCATGGGCCTTCCGCAGGAGGCGCAGGACTCGCTGGGACAGCAGGTGCCGTTCCCCGCTCGCCTCGGACGCCCCGACGAGTACGCCGCCCTCGTGCAGCAGATCGTCGAGAACGGCTACCTCAACGGCGAGACCATCCGCCTCGACGGCGCCATCCGCATGGCCCCGCGGTGACCCCTCCCGGCTTCGAATCGCCTGAATGACCCGATTCGACCCGGAAATCCAGCCAATCAAGCGATTCGAAACGAGAACCATGAGCACACTCGCCGGAAAGACCATCCTCATGTCGGGCGGCAGCCGCGGGATCGGCCTCGCGATCGCCCTGCGCGCGGCCGCGGACGGCGCGAACATCGCGATGCTCGCCAAGACCGACTCCCCGCACCCGAAGCTCGAGGGCACCGTGCACAGCGCGGCCGAGCAGATCCGCGCCGCCGGCGGCCAGGCGCTGCCGATCGTGGGTGACGTGCGGGACGACGACCACATCACCGAGGCCGTCATGAAGACGCAGGGCGAGTTCGGCGGGATCGACATCGTCCTCAACAACGCCAGCGTCATCGACCTCTCCCGGTCGCTCGACCTCTCCGCCAAGAAGTACGACCTGATGCAGGACGTGAACGTCCGCGGCACCTTCATGCTCTCCCGGGCCGCGGTGCCCATCCTCAAGGACGCCGAGAACCCGCACATCCTCTCGCTCTCGCCGCCCCTGAACCCCACCCCGAAGTGGCTCGGTGCGCACACCGGGTACACGTTGGCGAAGTACGGGATGACGATGGTCACGCTCGGACTCGCGGCGGAGTTCGCGGCCGACGGCATCGCCGCCAACACGCTGTGGCCGCGCACGACGATCGCGACGGCCGCGGTGCAGAACCTCCTCGGCGGCGACAAGGTGATGGCCGCGAGCCGCACGGCCGACATCTACGCCGACGCTGCCTACGTCGTGCTCACCCAGCCGGCGCGTACGTACACCGGGCAGTCGCTCATCGTGGAGGAGGTGCTCGAGGCGAACGGCGTCACCGACTTCTCGGGCTACGCCGCCGTCCCGGGGACTCCGGACAGCGCGCTGTTCCCGGACATCTTCCTCGACTGACGCGCTTCGACAGGCTCAGCGACCCAGATCTGGGTCCCTGAGCCCGTCGAAGGGTGGGTCCCTGAGCCCGTCGAAGGGTGGGTCCCTGAGCCCGTCGAAGGGTTGGGTCCCTGAGCCCGTCGAAGGGTGAGCCCGTCGAAGGGCTAGAGCAGCAGGTACACGGCACCGAGGATCGTCAGCACGATCACGATGCGGTCGAAGAGTCGCTGGTCCAGGCGCCGCGCCACCCGCAGACCGAGCAGCGCACCGAGCACCACGAGCGGCGCGAGGATCGCATCGGTGAGCAGCACGGGCCCGGTGAACAGCCCGATGCCGGCGAGGAACGGCACCTTGATCACGTTGATGATCGCGAAGAACCAGGCGGAGGTGCCGAGGAACACCTGGACGGGCGTCCGCGTGGCGAGGAAGTACATCGACATGACCGGACCGCCCGCGTTCGCCACCATGGTCGTGAAGCCGCCGAGCGTGCCGTAGACGCCGGCCAGCAGCGCGCCGCCCCGCGCCGCAGCCTCCTGCTCCGCCCGCGCCTGCCGCCATCGCCGCCACAGCGTCACGGCGATCATGAGCAGCAGGATCACGCCGATGGCGCGGCGCACGACCCCGTCTCCGGTCAGGGCGAGGAAGGCGAAGCCGAGGAGGAGTCCCGCGACCACCGCCGGTGCGAGGCGGAGCAACGTCGGCCAATGCGCGTGCCGTCGGTAGGCCAGCAGCGCGAACACGTCGCCCACCATCAGCAGCAGGAGGGTCGCGGCCGTGGAGGTGCGTGCGGGGAGGACCGCGGCGAACAGGGCGATCGCGAGGATGCTGCCGCCTGGAAGAGCGGTCTTCGAGATCCCGATGACGACCGCGGCCACGCCCAGCGCGGCCCAGGCCCAGGGATCGAGCGCTGTCACCGCCGGAGCTCGGCGGCGATGGCGTCATACCCGCGGTCGGTCGCGAGGTCCAGCGGCAGCACGCCGTCGCCGTCGCGGATGGTCGCATCGGCGCCGCCGTCGAGGAGCGCGCGCACCACCTCGACGTAGCGGGCGGAGCCGTCGCCGAGCACGATCGCCTCGTGCAGGGCGGTCCAGCCGAGGTTGTTGATGTGATCCGGATCGACTCCTGCGTCCAGCAGGATCTCGACCGTCGGCAGCAGACCGCGCTCGGACGCCGGGATCAGCGCCGTGCCGCCGAAGCGGTTCGTGCTGCGGAGGTCGGCCCCGTGCGCCAGGGTCATTCGCAGGATCTCGTCATGCCCGCGGGCGCCGGCGTAGAGATAGGCGGAGTCCTGGATGTCGTCCTTCGCGTTCACGTCGGCGCCGGCCTCGATCAGGAGCCGTGCCGCGTCGACGCGGTTCGCCTTGGTGGCCGCGACCAGGGGAGTCATGCCGCCGTCGCCGCGGGCCTCGATGTCGGCGCCCGCGTCGAGCGCGCGGCGGAGGGCGTCAGCGTCGCCCGCGGCGGCCGCGGCGAGCAGATCGGACGTCGCGTCGGTCATGGGAGCCTCCGGGGTCGGTGGTGCGGGATGCGACGGCGCGGCCGTGCAGGCCGAGGCGAGCAGCAGCGCGCCCGCGATGCGACAGCCGCCGCCACCCGTCGCATCCGCATGCATCCGGTATACCAAATGATCCCGGAGGTGGGCGGTTCAGCCTCGCGTAGCAGCGAGGGCGGCCGCGAACCGCGAGGCCCGCTGCTCGATGTCCGCCCAGTCCGCGTTCGCGATCGCGGCGCCGTTCGCAAGGTCGCCACCGGCCCCCACGGCGACCGCGCCGGCCGCGAACCAGTCGGCGAGGTTGTCGGGCTTCACGCCGCCCGTGGGCATCAGCGGGGCGTCGGGGAACGGTCCGCGCAGGGCCCCGAGGTAGGACGGGCCGCCGAGGGAGGCGGGGAAGATCTTCACGACGTCGACGCCCAGTTCGAGGGCCCCCATGACCTCGGTCGGCGTCATCGCACCGGTCATCACCACGCGGCCGGTGTCGAGCATGGCGCGCGTGAGGTCGGGGAGGGTTCCCGGGCTGACGAGGAAGGCGGCACCCGCGTCGGCGGCCTGGGTCGCCTGCTCCGCCGTCGTGACGGTGCCCGCGCCGATGTACGCGGCGTCCCCATGGCGGGCGATGAGCTCGCGGATCACGGCCGGCGCGTCGGGGGTCGAGAACGTCACCTCGATACCCGAGACGCCGCCGCGGATGATCGCCTCCGAGGCCTCCAGAGCCAGCTCCGGCGACGGGGCGCGGAGGACGGCGAGGATGCCGGTGGTGCGGGCGCGGGCGAGACGGTCGGACATGCTGCTCCTTGATCGAGGGGGATGCGCCCATTCTTCCGCACCGCAACTTGTCATTACAAGTAGGCGTGAAGCGGCCGGGCGACAGGCATCGTGCCCAGGCGCCTCCCACCCGCATCCCGGTACCCTGGAGGGATGGCCGAGAACCCCCGCACACCCGAGACGCGCTCCGCGACAGCGCCCGCGTCGTCCCGTTCGGGGGCGATCCGCGAGACCCGTGCCCCGCAGGTGCGCCCCGCGACCGAGGGCTGGACCCAGAAGAAGGACGCCGAGGGGCGCCCGCTGCTGCAGTTCGCGAGCCCGAAGCGCGGCAAGCCGCCGGTCCACCTCGCCGACCTCACCCCGGCCGAGCGCATCGAGAAGGTGAAGGAGCTCGGACTCCCCGGGTTCCGCGCCAAGCAGCTCGCCACGCATTACTTCCGCCACTACACGTCCGACCCCGCGGAGATGACGGACCTCCCCGCCGGCATCCGTGAGGAGCTGGTCGCCGGCATGCTCCCGCCCCTCATGACCGAGGTGCGGCGACTGGAGACCGACCGCGGCGACACCATCAAGTTCCTCTGGCGTCTGCACGACGGCGCGCTCGTCGAGTCCGTCCTCATGCGCTACCCCGGCCGCATCACGCTGTGCGTGTCGAGCCAGGCCGGCTGCGGCATGAACTGCCCGTTCTGTGCGACGGGCCAGGCGGGGCTGACCCGCAACATGTCCACCGCCGAGATCATCGAGCAGATCGTCAGGGCCAACCGGGCCATCGCGAACGGCGAGCTGGGCGGCAAGAAGCGCGACGACCACAGCATGGAGCGCGTCTCCAACATCGTCTTCATGGGCATGGGGGAGCCGCTCGCCAACTACAAGCGCGTCATGGACGCGGTGCGCACCATGGTCGCCCCGCAGCCCGACGGTCTCGGCATGAGCGCCCGCGGCATCACCGTGTCGACCGTGGGACTCGTGCCCGCGATCCGCAAGCTCGCCGACGAGAACATCCCCGTCACGTTCGCCCTGTCGCTGCACGCCCCTGACGACCACCTGCGGGACGAGCTCATCCCCGTGAACTCGCGGTGGAAGGTCGACGAGGCGCTCGACGCGGCCTACGACTACTACGCCAAGACCGGGCGCCGCGTGTCCATCGAGTACGCCCTCATCAAGGACATGAACGACCACGCCTGGCGGGCCGATCTCCTGGCGGACAAGCTCAACCAGCGCGGTCGCGGGTGGGTGCACGTGAACCCGATCCCGCTGAACCCGACGCCGGGATCGATCTGGACCTCGTCGGAGAAGGACGTCACCGACGAGTTCGTGCGACGGCTGAACGACGCCGGCATCCCGACGACCCTCCGCGACACCCGCGGCAAGGAGATCGACGGCGCCTGCGGGCAGCTCGTCGCGACGACCGAGGACGAAGCTGCCGCCGCGGCGATGGCCTGACCCCGGTTCGAATCGCTCACCTGGCTCCAAATCCGGCCCGGATGCCGCCATTCGCGCGACTCGAAGGCCTGTCCAAGGGATCTTCCACGGTATGCACAGGCGGAGTTTCGTAGATTGTCGGGATGCCCTATTCCGCCCACCGCCCGGGTCGCTTCGACTCGCAGGGTCGGATCATCCTCGACGGCGACCCGAACGCCGAGACGGATGACCTCGACTTCCTGCGCGAGTACGAACCGACCGGCGACACGTCCGCGCAGTCCGACGTCGCGTCCGACGACCCGACGCCCGAGCCGGTGACGGCGCCGGATGCCCCGGCCGACGCGGAGCCCGTCCCCGACCGGAAGGCGCGTCCGCCGCGCGTCCGGAAGCCGCGTCGCCGTCGCACCGCCGCCGAGCGCCTCCGTGCTCTCGCGATCCTCGGCGGGGCGGAGGGCGAGATCCTCGACCGGGTCCCCGGCGAGACCCCGCGCTTCGTGCAGATGTTCTTCGTGCTCGCCGGGACCGCCCTGGTCAGCGCGATCTCCATGCTCTTCGCCCTCACGACGGGCGTGCGCGCGGCGGTCTGGTTGGCGATCCCGCTCGCGATCGTGTGGGCGCTGATCATCTTCAACCTCGACCGCTTCCTGACCTCGACCATGACGTCGACCCGCAACGTCTGGAAGCTCATCGGCCTCGCGATCCCCCGCGTCATCATGGCGGCGATCATCGGTTTCGTCGTCGCGGAGCCGCTCGTGCTGCAGATCTTCCACAACGACATCTCCCGCGAGGTCGCCGCGACCAACATCGTCCAGGCGCAGGCCGACCAGGAGGCGCTCGAGACCGGCCCGGAGAAGAAGGCGCTGGACGCGGCGTCCGAGCGGGTCGCGGCGCTGGAGAACCAGGCGGCGACGGGAATCGTCGCGGGGACCGAGTCGTCGTCGGCGACCGAGTCCGCCGCCCAGTCCACGGTCGATGACCTGACGGCCAAGCTCACGGAGCAGCAGGCCGTGATCGACCAGGCGCGGACGCTGTACCAGTGCGAGCTCACGGGCGAGGGCGCGGGTACCGTCCCCGGCTGCACCGGCGTGAACGGCGAGGGCGCGAGCTCTCAGGCCGCCCAGGCCCAGCTCGCCGAGGCCCAGCAGACCTACGACGCGCTCGCGGCCCAGCTCCGCACCGCGAACGAGGAGCTCGCCGCTGCCGGAAGCGCTGCCAAGGAGAACACCACGGCCTCGGAGTCGCAGAACCGTCAGCAGGCGAAGGACGAGCTCCCGGCCGCGCGCGACACGTACGAGCAGGCGCTCGCGGCCTACAACGCCCGCGCGGATTCCGTGGCGCAGGGCAACGCCGGGGCGGTGGGGCTGCTGAGCCAGATCAGCGGCCTCAACCGCCTGAGCGAGAAGGAGCCCGCGATCCTCTGGGCGCACATCCTCATCGCGGCGCTGTTCTTCATGATCGAGTTGCTGCCGGTGCTGGTGAAGGTGCTCACGAGCTACGGCGACCCGAGCCTCTACGAGAAGGCCCTGGCCATCCGCAAGCAGGTCGCGCTGGACAAGGTCACGGCGGAGGGCTTCCGCGACCGCGCCGACATCGTCACCACTCCCGTCTCGGGCGCGGGGGCTCAGGCCACCTGACTCGTTTCGAGTCGCGCACTGTGCTCCATTCCGGCCGGATTCGGAGCAAAGTGAGCGATTCGAACGCGGGAGAGGCCTCCGGACCGGGACGCGAGCGCGAGAGAACGGATCAGGGCGACCGTGGACGGGGCGACCGTGGACGGCGCGGTCGACCACGGGGTGCCGGTCACGGCGGCCTCGATGCGGGCCAGCGGTTCGCGGAGGGCCGGGTCGTGCGTGCGGGCGTCGTCCTCGAGCCACGAGAGGAGCTCGCCGATGGTCCAATCCCGCTGAATTGGACCGAGATCGAGACCGAAGCTGGTCGTGAGAAGTGTCATTGGTCCAGAATCGGATCTCATGGACACCCTCGACAGGGCCAATGCGACGCCGGTGGCCCACGGATCGGCCTCCGGGCCCCTCGTCCAGGCCGGGGAGGTCTCCGCGACCGCCCTCGCCGCACGCCTCGGACGCTGGTCCCACGGCGACGGCACCCTCTCCACCCGACTCGCCGCGGCGATCGCCGCCCTGATCGGCAGCGGTGAGCTGCGCCCCGCCGACCGCCTGCCTGCCGAACGCGCCCTCTCCGCGGCGGTCGCGGTCTCGCGGGGCACCGTCGTGTCGGCCTATGCGTCCCTCGCCGAGCAGGGTCTCGTCGAGCGCCGGCAGGGCAGTGGGACGAGGGTGTCGGGGGCGAGGACGGCGCCCGCGGCGGACCGCCGTCCCGGCCGCGGCGAGGCCCTGTTCTCGGCTCTTCCCAACGCGATCGATCTGCTCCGCACGGTGCCGCAGATCCCGGACCTCGGTGTGCAGCTCATCCGCGACCACCAGCCGCGGCTCGACCTCGCCCTGCTCCCCGAGACCGACCCCGCGGGGCTCCCCGCGCTCCGCGAACTCATCGCCGACATGTACCGTGCCGAGGGGACGCCGACCACGCCCGAGCAGATCCTCGTGACCCACGGCGCGCAGCAGGCCATCAGCCTCGTCGTCAACGCGCTCGTGGAGCCGGGTGACGTCGTGCTCGCGGAGGAGATCACCTGGCCGGGCGTGACCGACTCCGTGGGGCTGCGCGGCGGCACCGTGCACGGCGTGCCGATGGGCGCGGACGGCCTCGACGTCGACGCGCTGGAGCAGGCGATGGCCCGGCTGCGTCCCGTGCTCGTCGCGCTCAACCCGCACCACCAGAATCCCACGGGGACGCGACTGCCCGCGGCGGCCCGGCACCGTGTGGCCGAGCTCGCCGCGCAGTACGGGGTGCCCGTGATCGAGGATCGCGTCGTCGCCGGCATCTCGTTCGACGGGGTCGTCCCGCCCACGCTCGCCTCGGAGCGGCCGGACGCCCCGGTGCTCGTCGTCGAATCCGTGTCGAAGTGGGCCTGGGCCGGGCTGCGGATCGGGTGGCTGCGGGCCGACCCGGTGCTGGTCCGGCGGCTCCGCGGCGCCCGGCAGCTCGCCGACCAATCCACGAGCGTGCCCGGCCAGCTCCTCGCGCTCGACCTCATCGCGCACGCGACGGAGCTCCGCCGCGCCAACAGCCGCGTGCACCAGGAGCGGCTCCTCCTGCTGCAGGAGCTGATGGCCGCGCACCTCCCCGACTGGACCTCTGAGACCCCGCGGGGTGGACTCTCGCTGTGGGCCGCGCTGCCTCGGGGCTCCGCATCGGCTCTCGCGCGCGTCGCCGCGGCGCACGGGGTCTCGATCGCGGGCACCGGGGCCTTCGCGGTCTCGGCCGCCGCGCCGGACGACCACGTGCGCTTGCCGTTCACCGCGCCTGACGACGTGCTCACCGAGGGGGTGCGCCGCTTGGGCGACGCCTGGCGTGAGTACCGGGAGACTCTCAGCAGCCCTGCCTAGGGTGACCGCATGACACCGGTGCCGCGCCCCACCCTCTGGATCTGCGTCGCGGGCGTGCTCGCCGTCACCGCGTACGCCGCCCTCGCCGCGGTGCAGATCCTCGTGCTCAACCCGATCGCCGCGGCTCCGGGCAGCCTCTCGCTGGACGAGGTCCGGGCCGCGATGTCGAACGCCGGGGAGAGCCTCATGGCGCCGACCGTCCTCGGCATCCTTGCCGCGGGCGTGTGCCTGGCCATCGGGACGGCGGTCGTCTGCCTCCTCACGCGGGCTCCGGCGGTGGTGGCCGGCATGACCTTCCTCGCGCTGCTCATGGGCGGGGCGCCGGCCTACTTCGTCGCGTCGTTCGGTCCGGGCATGGGGCTCGCCGACACCTTCGGCATCAGCGGCGCCGATGCCTCCCCGTGGGCCCTGCCCCTGTACGCCGTCAGCGCGCTCGCCGCGGTCGGGGTGCTGGTCGGGGCCGCGCTCACGTCCCGCCGCCGCGGACCGGCGCCTGCCACCGCCTGACGATCACGGTCGATCCGGCCCGCCGCCCCGCCGGCGGGACTAGCGTTGGTCCATGGTCAACTATCGCTATCTCGGCAACAGCGGTCTCAAGGTCTCGGAGATCACGTACGGCAACTGGGTCACGCACGCCTCGCAGGTCGAGGACGACGCCGCGGTCAAGACCGTGCACGCCGCCCTGGACGCCGGCATCACCACGTTCGACACCGCGGACACCTACGCCAACACGGCCGCCGAGGTCGTGCTCGGCAAGGCTCTGGAGGGCCAGCGTCGGGAGGGCCTCGAGATCTTCACCAAGGTCTACTTCCCGACCGGCCCGAAGGGTCCGAACGACACCGGTCTGAGCCGGAAGCACATCATGGAGTCGATCAACGGCTCGCTGCAGCGCCTCGGAACCGACTACGTCGATCTGTACCAGGCGCACCGCTTCGACTACGAGACCCCGCTCGAGGAGACGTTCCAGGCCTTCGCCGACGTCGTCCGGCAGGGCAAGGCGCTCTACATCGGGGTCTCGGAGTGGACCGCGGAGCAGCTCCGCGAAGGGCACGCCCTGGCGAAGCAGCTCGGCATCCAGCTCATCTCCAACCAGCCGCAGTACTCCATGCTGTGGCGGGTCATCGAGGGCAAGGTCGTCCCGACGTCGGAGGAGCTCGGCATCTCGCAGATCGTCTGGTCGCCGATGGCGCAGGGCGTGTTGAGCGGGAAGTACCTCCCGGGCCAGCCGGTGCCGGAGGGGTCTCGGGCGACGGATCAGAACTCGGGCGCGGGCTTCATCAAGAGCTTCCTGCAGAACGACATCCTCACCGCGGTGCAGCGCCTCAAGCCGATCGCGGAGGAGGCGGGGCTGTCGATGCCGCAGCTCGCGATCGCGTGGGTGCTGCAGAACCCGAACGTCGCGGCGGCCCTCGTCGGCGCCTCCCGTCCGGAGCAGCTCGCCGACACGGTCAAGGCCTCCGGCGTGACGCTCGACGCCGACACGATGACCGCGATCGACGAGGCCCTCGGCGACACGGTCAACCGCGACGCCGAGCACACGTACTCGGTGTCGCCGAAGTCCCGGCTCGTCTAGGCCTTCGAGTAGCGCAAATGGTCCCATTCCGTCGCGGAATGGGACCATTTGCGCTACTCGGGCGGGTTACTCCTTGACGGCCCCGGCCGTGAGGCCCTGGACGATCCAGCGGCTGGCGAGCGCGAACATCACCATCGTCGGGAGGATCGTCAGCACGGCCGCAGCGCTCATGGAGCCCCAGTCGATGTTGAACGTCGAGATGAAGCCGTTGAGCGCCGAGGGCACGGTGCGGTTCGCATCGGTGTTCATCAGCACGACCGACAGGAACAGCTCGTTCCAGCAGTTCACGAAGTTGAAGATGAACGCGGCGATGATGCCGGGGGTCATCACCGGCACGAGCACCCGGAACAGTGCGCCAAGCCGCGAGCAGCCGTCGATCATCGCCGCCTCCTCCAGCGCATCGGGGACGTTCTCGAAGAAGCCCCGCAGCATCACCGTGGAGAACGGGATGCAGATCGCGATGTAGACGAGGATGAGCCCCGGCTTGGTGTCGACGAGTCCGAGGTCGGTCATCATCGAGTACAGCGGTCCGAGGGCGATGAACGCCGGGATCATCTGCGTCAGCAGGAACGCGATGAGCACCGTGCCTTTGCCGCGGAACTCGAACCGCGCCAGCACGTAGGCGCTGAGCAGGGCGATGAGCGTCGCCACCGCGCCGGCCGACACCGCCACGATGGCCGAGTTCGCCAGGAACGTCCCGAAGGAGCTCTTCTCGAACAGGCTCGTGAAGTTGTCCAGCGAGGGCTCGCTCGGCCAGTACTCGATCGGGAAGCGGTTGATGGTCCCCGGCGACTTGAACGCGGTGAGCGTGATCCAGTACAGCGGGAACAGCGTGATGAGCAGCCACAGCCCCAGGCCGACGATACGCACCACGCCGCCCACCGAGACGCGGGGCTTGGGGCGCGGAGCGGCTTTCGGGTCGGGCACCGTGATGCGACGGGTCTCCGTGACCGAGGAGCCGGTCCGGATGGATGAGGTGATGGTCATCGCTGCACTCTCCGCATCGCCATCAGGTAGAACGCGCAGAACACCATGAGGAAGGCCACGACGATGAGCCCGATGGCGCTCGCGATGCCGTAGTTGCCCTGCTGCGTGTAGTTGATCATCCACGTCGTGATGATGTGGGTCTGGTTGGCGGGGCCGCCGTTCGTCATCGCGTAGATGATGTCGGGGAAGTTGAAGATCCAGATCACGCGCAGCAGGATCGTCAGCAGCAGCGTCATCGAGATGTACGGGATGATGATCGAGAACAGCTGCCGCACCTTGCCGGCGCCGTCGAGGCTCGCCGCCTCCAGCATCTCGTCCGGCACCGACTGGAGAGCCGCGAGGATCATGATCGCGAAGAAGGTCACGCCGTACCAGATGTTCGCGACGATCACGGCGAACATCGCGAGTTTCGGGTCGGCCAGCCACGGCAGCGGCGCGTCGATCAGGCCGGCCTTCATGAGCAGGTCGTTGACGACGCCGAACTCGGCGTTGAACATCCAGCGGAACAGCATGCCGATGAGGAAGCCGGACACTGCCCACGGGAAGAAGACCAGCGCCTGGTAGAGACCGCGGAAGCGGAACCGCTTGCGCAGGGCGAGCGCGATGAGGAACCCGATCACGAGCTGCGGCACGAGCGAGCCGACCACCCAGAGCACGGAGTTCCAGGCCACGGTCGGGAACGCCGGGTCGCGGAAGACGGCGAGGAAGTTGTCGAAGCCCACGAACGGCGTCGACGTGAGATCCCACAGGTTCCAGTCGTGGAAGGCCATGCGGGCGCCCTGCAGCATCGGCCAGTAGGTGAACCAGCAGACGAAGACGATCGCCGGCGCGAGGAACGCCAGCAGCGTGAGTGCGGTGCGGCCCCGGAAGGGGCGACGACGCGATGCCGGGGAGGCCCCGCCGGCGGTGCCGACGGAGCCCCCTTCACGGATGGTGCGGGCCACGGATCAACCCTTCTCCGCGGCGTACTTCTCGGTCCAGAACGCGTCCCACGAGGCGAGGAGGTCCTTGGTGGACATGTTGCCGAGCAGCACGCTCTGCACGTCCTGGTCGGACTTCTGGATCCACTCGGTCCACCAGCTCACGCCGCGCGGCTGACGCACGTTGACGTAGGTCTCCGGGTCCTCGGTCATGGTGACGTAGCTGGTCCAGGGGCCGGTGGAGTAGAACTCGTCGTCCGCGGCCGCCGCGATGATCGGGACGAGGCTGTTCGCCTGCGCGAACTCGGTGGCGGGCTCGGCGGACGACAGGAACTCGACGAGCTTCACCGCCGCCTCCTTGTGCTCGCTGTTCTCCGCGACACCCCAGCCGGCGACGGCGAGGGGCTGTGCGGCCTTGCCGGACGGGCCGACGAGCAGCGGCGCGGTGTCCCACTGGTCCTCGGTCAGCGAGGAGTCCTGCACCGTCGCGATGACCTCCGGGTCCTGCAGGAGGAAGGCCGTGGTGCCGTTGGTGAACCCGGCGACCATCTCGGGGTAGCCCCACGAGACGGCGGACGGCGGCGAGGCCTCCTTGAACAGGTCGAAGTAGTCGTCGACGGCCTCCTGCGCCTCGGGGGCGGCGAAGATCGTCGAGCCGTCCTCCATGAGGAACGCGTCTTCCGTGTCGAGACCGTCGATCGTGTAGGCCTCGATCGCGGCGACGACGTTGCTGTTCGCGTTCTGACCGCCGCGGAACGCGTACCCGTAGATGTTGTTCGACGGGTCCTGGATCGCCGACGCCTGCTCCAGCAGGTCCTTCCAGCTGTGCGGCGGGCCGTCGAAGCCGGCCTGCTCGACGAGGTCAGTGCGGTAGAACAGCGACAGGCCGTAGAAGCCGTAGGGGACGAAATAGCTCTTGCCGTCCTCCGCGACCGAGGCCGACTGCGCGTTCTCGGTCAGGGCGTCCCAGCCGTCCCACTTCTTCAGATCCGGACCGAGGTCGTAGAGCCAGCCGTTGTTCGCGAACGGTCCGACGGTGATGTCGCGCACCTCGAGCACGTCGACGCCCTTGCCGGACTGCAGCATCTGCTGGATCTTCTGGTCGGCCTGCTCGGTGGGCGGGGAGACGAGGTTGACGGTGATGTCGGGGTTGTCCTTCTCGAACTCGTCGAGCAGTCCGCGGAGCAGCTCGGTGCGCGCCGGGTTCGTCAGGCTCTCGACCATCTGGAGGGTGACGCTGCCGTCGCCGCCGGACGAGCCGGAGCCTCCGGAGCCTCCGGAGCAGCCGGTGAGTGCGAGGACGGCGACGGTGCCGACTCCGGCTGCGGTCGTCAAGATCTTGTTCTTCACGATGTGCCTCTCGGTGGGGGTGGGTGGGTGTTCGGGTGGGTCGTGCGGAAGGTGAAGCGGGTCAGGGGAGGATGAGGGCGTCCGCGGGGCGGATGCCGGCGCGGCGCAGGATCGCGGGGACGCAGCGCTCGACGAACGCCTCGATGTCGGAGGCCTCCGTGTACAGGTGCGCGGACAGGCGGAAGTAGCCGACGCCGCGGAAGCTGGTGAACGCGGTCTCCACGCCGACCTCGTCGAGGAGGTCCATGCGCAGCGCGTCGGCTTCCTCTCGGGTGGCGCCGAGGCCGAGCGGCAGCCGGATGAGCCGCATGGACGGCACCGCCGAGGGGAGAGGGGTCAGCGGGTCCTCGTCGCTGAAGGGGCGCAGGGCTTCGGCGATGAGCTCGGCACCGGCGTCTGCCCGTGCGGCCATGGCGTCGCGGGCGGCCGCCCATCCGAACTCCGCCTCGATGAACTCGATCGCGGTGGGGGTGGCGAGGTAGGTCGTCGCGTCGATCGTGCCCTGGGTGTCGAAGCGCTCGGGATACGGCTCGCGCGCGGCCCAGGAGTCGATCAGCGGCCAGAGCTCGTCGCGGTCGGGGGCGGTGGTGACGAGGAGGGCGGAGCCGCGCGGGGCGCAGGGCCACTTGTGCAGATTCCCGAACCACCAGTCGCCGCCGGCGACGGCCGCCGCGTCCGGGATGAGGCCGGGGGCGTGGGCGCCGTCGACGAGGGTGCGCACGCCGCGCTCGGCCGCGAGGTCGGCGATGCGGCGGGTGGGCAGCAGGCGGGCCGTGG
Organism: Microbacterium sp. GbtcB4; assembly: GCF_019091465.1. Taxonomy (NCBI): domain Bacteria; kingdom Bacillati; phylum Actinomycetota; class Actinomycetes; order Micrococcales; family Microbacteriaceae; genus Microbacterium; species Microbacterium sp. GbtcB4. Next base: position 158,288 of record NZ_JAGXJJ010000006.1, on the reverse strand, counting down.
GCGAGGTGATCTGGTCGACGACGAGCAGCCGCGTGCGCGGGGTGAGGGCGTCGGCGAAGAGCTGCACGATCTCGTCGTCATCGGCGAGCAGGGGCAGGGCGACCGTGCGGACGGAGGCGCCGAAGCGTCGGGCGAGGCGCTCGGCGCCCATGGTGATGGCGCCGTAGCCCTGGTCGGTGACGAGGATCTCGTCGCCGCTGTCGAGCTGGAGGCCGTTGTAGACGACGGTGGCCGCGGCGGAGGCGTTGGGCACGAACACGCTGTCCTCCGCGCGGGCGCCGACGAACGGAGCCGTCCGCTGCCTCGCCTCCTGCACGCGCTCCGCGATCCGAGGGAACCACTCCACGGGGCTCAGGTCGGCGCGGCGGCGCAGGGCGTCCTGGTGGGCGACCACCACCGACGGCACAGCCCCGAAGGACCCGTGGTTGAGGTGGATCACGGTCGGGTCGAGCGGCCAGGCATCGCGCGCCCGCAGGCCGGAGTTCAGCGTGAGCGGAGCGGGGAACTGCGGAGCGGGCATCGGACCTCATCGGTGAGTGGGGGCGAGTTGTTGCACAACTTTGCCACACGCCTTCGGTTTTGGCTACGAAACCGCGAAGATGAAACATAGTTGTCATACGAGTTTGCGACGCCCGGGGCGTCCGACAGACTTCACGAGGGGTGGGGGAGTGGCAGAGAGGATGACGATGAGCGCACTCGACACGGCGCTGCACGGGCTGCGGGCCCTCATCGCCGACGGCGCTCTGCGCCCCGGCGACCGGCTGCCGAGCGAGGGGGAGCTGTGCGAACGGCTCGGGGTCTCGCGGGGATCGCTCCGCGAAGCCATCCGCACGCTCGCCGCACTGGGCGTGCTGGAGACGCGGCACGGTTCCGGCAGCTACGTCAGCGAGCTCCGCGCCGCCGACCTCATCGGCAGCCTGTCCCTCACGGTCGGACTGCTGCCGATGGCCGGAGTGCTGGAGTTGACGGAGCTCCGACGGGTGCTCGAGCCCCATGCGGCGGCGCTCGCCGCGGCCCGGATCGACGACGACACGGTGGCCGCGCTCGACGAGGTGCTCACCGAGATCGAGTCGACGACGGACTTCGAGGCGCAGTCCCGCCTCGACCACGAGTTCCACATGGCCATCTCGTCGGTCGCGGGGAACGAGGCCCTGACGAGCCTGATCGACGTGCTGCGCTCCCGCTCCCGCGCCTACCGGATCTCCGACCCGGAGGATGCCGCGGAGCTCAAGATCCACTCCGACGCCGGCCACCGCGCGATCCTGCGCGGTCTCGCCGCCGCGGATCCGGTGGCCGCATCGGCCGCCGCGTCCGCTCACGTCGCCTACACCGAGTATTGGGTGCGGCGGTACTCCGGCCTCTGACTCCTGGTTTCCCGGCCGAGCCACCCTCTTTCGTGCGCCCCGGCCCTATTCGGACGTCCGGAAGGGGGTGGGCGGCACCGAAGGGGGTGGGTCGGCGAACGGGGTCAGCCGAGGTTGATGTCGACCTGGATCTCGGACGCGAGGCGCTCGAGGTCGGCACGCAGGGCGTCGAGGTCGACCGTCGGCGGGACCTTCGCGATCACCGACGCCTCGAAGAGCCTTCCGCCGGCCATCGCAGCCTCGCGGGTCTCGGTCGTGAGCTCCTCGATGCTCAGGGCGTGCGCGTTCAGCACCGCCGAGACCTCGCGCACGATGCCGGGGCGGTCGTTGCCGAGCACCTGCATCACGAGCAGCTGCTCCTCGTCCTCGGACGGCCCTGGCGTGCCGGTGAGCACCGAGAGCGTGAGCAGACCCTGGCCCTGGATCCCTCGCAGCGCGGTCTCGAGCTCCCCGGTGCGCTCCGTCGGCACGGACACCTCGATGACACCGGCGAACGTGCCGGCGAGCTCGGCGAGGGAGCTGTTCTCCCAGTTGCCGCCGTGGGCGTCGACGACATCGGCGACGGCGGCCACGAGGCCCGGACGATCGGCACCCGCGACAGTGAGGATGAGTGTGGTCATGGGGTCAGCGTAACCCGAGGATCAGTCCGCCCAGACCCCGGTCTCCAGGAACCGCTCCAATCGTGCACGGTGCGGCGCGAGGTCCCACCCCTGCTGCGCGACCCACTCGTCCGAGTAGTACGTGCCGGCGTACCGCACACCGCTGTCGCAGATCAGGGTCACGACGCTGCCGGTCTCGCCCGCGGCACGCATCCGGGCGATGAGCTGGAACGCGCCGTAGAGGTTCGTGCCGGTGGAGCCGCCCGCCCAGTGCAGGGTGCGCTCGCGGAGGAGGCGGATCGCGGCGATGGAACCCGCGTCCGGCACCTGGATCATCTCGTCAATCACGGACGGCACGAAGGAGGCCTCCACCCGCGGCCGCCCGATGCCCTCGATGCGGCTCGGCCGTCCGGCAGGCGGGTCGACCGTGCCCGCCCAGCCGTCGTAGAAGGCGGAGCCCTCGGGATCGACGACGGCGATCCGGGTGTCATGGCGGCGGTACTTCACGTAGCGGCCGAACGTGGCGCTGGTGCCCCCGGTCCCGGCGCCCGTGACGATCCAGCGGGGGATCGGATGCCGCTCCTGGGCGAGCTGGCCGAACACGCTGTCGGCGATGTTGTTGTTGCCGCGCCAGTCGGTCGCACGCTCCGCGTAGGTGAACTGGTCGAGGTAGTGCCCGGTGCAGTCCGCCGCCAGGCGCTGCGCCTCGGGTGACATGTCCTCCGCGCGATCCACGAAATGGCAGGTGCCGCCGTAGAACTCGATGAGGTCGATCTTCTCCTGCACCGTCGACCGGGGCACGACCGTGATGAACTTCAGCCCCAGCATCCGGGCGAAGTAGGCCTCCGACACCGCGGTCGACCCGCTCGACGACTCCACGAGGGTCGTGTCCTCGCGGATGCGCCCGTTGACGAGTCCGTAGAGGAGGAGGGAGCGCGCGAGGCGGTGCTTGAGGGAGCCGGTCGGGTGCACCGACTCGTCCTTGAGGTAGAGGTCGATGCCCCACTCCGGCGGCAGCGGGAACAGGTGCAGGTGCGTGTCGGCGCTGCGGTTGGCATCGGCTTCCAGCAGGGCGATCGCGGTGCTGGTCCAGTCGCTCATGCCCTCGAGCGTACCGGGGCCGGCACCGTCATTCCGGCATGGGAGAACAGCCGCCCCGCCCGGGCGAGGCGGCTCAGCCCACCGTGCCCGCGGGGGAGGCGCCGCCCGATCCGTCCACGTGCATCAGCGAAGCCTGGGACTGCTCCTGCTGGAGCTGGAACTCGAAGCGCGAGCGGTCGCCGCGGTGGTACGCGATGAAGTACTCGATCGGCAGGCCATCCTCACTGCGGCTGATGCTGCGCAGGCGGAGGAGGGCGGAGCCGGCGCTCACTCCGAGGTGCTGGGCCTGCTCGTGCGTGGCGACCGTCGCCTCGGCGGAGCGGACGCCGTGCGTGGCGATGATGCCGTGGTCGGCGAGCAGCCGGTACAGCGACGCCTCGGTGAGGTCGGCGCCGAGCGTCACCGCCCCCACCGCCTCCGGCATCCACGTGGTCGAGAGCGACCAGGGCTCGCCGTCCACGTGCCGCAGCCGCTCGAGCACGATCACCGGCGATCCGACCGGCACTTCCAGGGCGAGGGCGACCTCCTCGTCGGCGACGGTCTGCTCGTGCCGGAGGACGTCGCTGTGCACGTGGCCGCCGCGCCGCTCGACGTCGTCGTACAGCCCGACCAGCGTGTGCACGAGACTCTCGCTCGTGCGCGGGCGGGAGACGAACGTGCCCTTGCCCTTCACGCGCTCGACGAGTCCCTCGTGCTCGAGCTGGGCGAGCGCCTGGCGCACGACCGTGCGGGAGATGCCGTAGCGCTCGCACAGCCGGTGCTCGCCGGGAAGCGGATCGCCCGGCTGCAGACCGTCGCGGGCGATGCCGTCGATGATGAGCTGCCGGAGCTGGTCGTACATCGGCGCCGCGCTGTGGCGGTCGATCGCATCCTCGATGAGAGACATCAGTACGCCACCCCCGCGTGCAGGATCACGTTCGCGTAGGGGGTGAACTCCCCCGAGCGCACGAAGGCGCGGGCGGCGTGCGTGCGCTCCTTGAACTCGACGTGCGGGACGAGCTCGATCTCGAAGCCTGCGTCGGCGAAGCGCTCGCGCAGGGCGTCGAGCACCTCCGGGCTCTTCTCGGCGATCTCGGCCGACACCGTCGCCCCCTCGACCACGAGCTCCGCGAGCACCGTGTCGAGCACGTCGAGGAAGGCGGGGGCGCCGGGACGGTAGGCGAGGTCGATGCGCTCGGAGCCCGGCGGGATGGGCAGCCCGGCGTCGGTCACGACGATCAGATCGGTGTGCCCGGTCTCGCTGATGACGCGGGAGAGCGCCGGGTTGATCGTGGTCGAGGTCTTGCGCATCGTGTGCTCCTGGTTCAGTTCGCGACGGGGGCCGCGGTGCGCGCGGCGAGGAAGGCCTCGACGTCGGCGCGGTGGGGGAGGCTCGGCGAGGCCCCCTGCTTCGTGACGGTGAGGGCGCCCGCGGCGGTCGCCAGCCGCACCGCATCGGTGAGGGCCGCTCCGCTCGCGAGCGCGGCACCGAGGTAGCCGGCGTAGGCGTCGCCCGCGGCGGTGGTGTCGACGGCCTCCACGGGGAAAGGCGGGACGACGGTGGCCCCCTCGGCGGTGACGACGCACGACCCCTGCCCGGCCAGGGTGATGACCGCGGCGCCCACGCCCTGCTCCAGGAACCAGTGCCCGGCGCGTTCGGCGGAGGCGGCGTCGGTCACCTCGATGCCGCTGATGAGCGACGCCTCGGTCTCGTTCGGGGTGACGATGTCGATGCTGCGCCAGATCTCCGGTGCCAGCTCCGCCGCCGGTGCCGGGTCGAGGATCACGGTCATCCCGTGCTCGCGACCGCGCGCGGTGATGTGCGCGGTCAGCGCGGACGGGGTCTCGAGCTGGGTGAGCAGGACGGAGGTCGTCGGGGCGAGAGCCGCGAGGGCCTCGTCGATCTGCGCCGTGCTGAGGGCGGCGTTGGCGAGCGGCACCATGACGATGTCGTTCTGCGCGGAGGCGTCGACGCGGATGTGCGCGATGCCGGTGGGGCCCGGCACGGTGCGCAGGTGCGCGAGGTCGACGCCGGCCGCGGTGAGCCCGTCCACCACGAGGTCGTGGAACAGGTCGTCGCCGACGCAGCCGACGAAGCTCGTGCGGGCTCCGGAGCGTCCGGCCGCGACAGCCTGGTTCGCGCCCTTGCCGCCGAGCATCAGCGTGAACTCGTCGCCGAGGATGGTCTCGCCGCGGGCGGGGAGCCGCTGGGAGAAGGTCGTGACGTCGGCCGTCACGCTGCCGACGATGACGACGCCGGAGCGGTCGCCGGGGTGTGCGGGTGTCATCTCGCTCCTGATCCTCCTCGACAGCGCGGGGCTCCCGGTCTTTGACAAGGTTCGGGAGCTGTCATTACATTAGCCGAAGCCCCACCTGTAACGACAGGTTGCCCGCGAGGAGACCCCGATGACCGCGATCGCGCCCCGCCTGTACGTCGACAGTGCCGACACCGACCGCGTCTCGCGGCTGCTCTCCGCCGGGGTGGTGCACGGCGTCACGACGAACCCCACGATCCTCGAACGCGGCGGGCGGACGGCCGCGGAGATCCCCGACCTCTATGCCCGCTGGGTGGACGAGGGTGCACGGGAGGTCTTCTTCCAGACGTGGGGTGGCGACACGGACTCCTTCCTCCGGAACGCGGAGGGCATCCGCGCGCTCGGCGACCGGGTGGCGGTCAAGGTGCCCGCGACCGCAGCGGGGTTCGCGGCGGCCTCGGCCCTCGTCCGGGACGGGGCCACGGTCCTCGTCACCGCGGTGTACTCCGTCGCGCAGGCGCTCGCGTGCGCCTCGATCGGCGCCCAGTACATCGCGCCTTACCTCGGGCGCATGCGCGACGCGGGCATGGACGGCGACGCGCTCATCGCCCGGATGCAGGAGATGTGCGCGGGCAGCGGCTCCAACGTCCTCGCCGCATCGCTGCGCTCCGCCGACGACATCACGGGGCTGCGCGCAGCCGGGGTGCCCTACTTCACCGCCGCGCCCGACGTGCTCGACCAGCTGCTGTTCCACGAGGTGAGTGACAGCTCGGCGGCCGAGTTCGACGCGGCGATGCAGCGCCTCGGGGCCTGACGACTCAGGCCGACGCCGCCTGCCGCAGCCACCGCTCGACACCCGCGATGTGGGCCGTGGCGAGGGAGGTCGCCAGTGCCGAGTCACGCTGGGCGATGGCATCGGCGATGGCGCGGTGCTCCGACAGGGTGCGCTCCACGGCGCCGCCCTCCGTGAGACCCCGCCACACGCGCGCCCGGACCGTCTGGCTGCTCAGGTGCTCGATGAGGCTCGCGAGGTAGGCGTTGCCCGCCATGCCCACGATCTCGCGGTGGAAGCGGATGTCGTGGTCGACGAGCTCCTCGATCCCGACGGACGCGTCGACGGCCTCGACCTCCTCCTGCAGGGCGGCGATCGCTTCGTCCGTGCCGAGGGTCGCCGCGAGACCGGTGGCCTGCGATTCGAGCATCCGGCGGACGGCGAACATCTCCAGCATCGAGTCGTCGTCGTGCATGTCCACGACGAAGGCGATCGCCTCCAGCAGCAGGTGCGGCTCCAGGCTCGTGACGTAGGTGCCGTCGCCGCGCCGCACGTCGAGCACGCGGATGACCTCCAGCGCCTTGACCGCCTCGCGCATGGAGTTGCGGGACAGGCCGAGGCGCTCGGACAGCTCCTTCTCCGGGGGCAGGCGATCGCCGGGGGCCAGTTCGCCCGACACGATCATCGCCTTGATCTTCTCGATCGCCTCGTCCGTGACTGCCATGGCGCTCATCCTCGCACAACATCCGATGTCTGCGGCAGGATGGGGACATGCGCATCCTCGACTCGCACCTGCACCTGTGGGACCCGGAAGCCCTCGGGTACACGTGGCTCGAAGGGCCGCTCGCGGGGCGCTTCGGCGCCGACGAGTTCGAGCGTGCGCGGGTCGAGCGGGCCACGGACGAGCGGGCCGTGTTCGTGCAGGCCGAGACCATCGAGGACGACTTCCTCGCGGAGGTGCGGTGGGTGGTCGGGCAGGCGGAGCGCCTCGGGGTGGTCGGCATCGTCGCCGGCGCTCGGCTCGATCGCGGGACCGACACCACGGTGCACCTGGAGAGTCTCACCGCGGAGCCCCTGGTGGTCGGGGTGCGTCACCTCCTGCAGGGGGAGCCGGACGGCGTGATGCTCTCGTCGGCCTTCATCACCGGAGCCCGGGAGGTCGCGGCGCACGGGTGGACCTTCGACGCGTGCGTGCGTGCCGCGCAGCTCCCGGACCTCGCACGACTGTCGGGTGCGATCCCCGAGCTGCGGATCGTGCTCGACCACCTGGGGAAGCCGGAGGTCGGGACGGCTTCTGCTCCGCGCACGCCCTCGGTGGAGTGGGAGCGCGATCTCGCCGAGCTGGCGCGACACCCCGGGGTGTTCTGCAAGGTGTCCGGACTGCCCGCGGAGGCCGGAGGGGACTGGAGCCTCGCGCAGCTCGAACCCTTCCTCGACACCGCGGCCGACGTCTTCGGTCCCGAGCGCCTGATGTGGGGGAGCGACTGGCCCGTGTCGGCGGTCGGTCCCGCGGAGCATGACGGCACGCACGCTCCCGCCGACGGTGCACCGGTGTATCAGCCGTCCGCCCGCAGCCGCTGGGCCGACGCCGTGGCGACGTGGGCCTCCTCCCGCGGCATCGATCCCGACGCCCTCTTCCACGCCACCGCCGCCTCCGTCTACTCCCTCTAACCCCACCCCGCCCCTAAGCGGAGCGGGTGCAATATGCCACCTCCGGAGCCCCGTCCGGGCCCGTTTCTGATCCGGGCCGCATGGGTGCCGTGCCGCTCACGGTCGTCCCGGCGGTGCGCCCTTCTGGCGCGCGGGATGGGAAACGGTCCGCGGGAGCCGCATCGAGGAGCGATTCTGATCCCGCCCGCGCGGCGAGGCGGCGTGCGGGATGAGAAAGGGGCCTGTGGGGCGGGGTGGGGGAGCGGAATTGATCCCGGATGGGGACGGGATGGGGCCAATGGGGACGGGATGGGTGGGGACGGGACGGGGACGGCCCGGGGTCTCGCGGGGAGACACCGGGCCGTCGGGAAGATCGGGTCACTCGGGGCGGAGGCGGAGCTGCGCCATCCCCCCGTCGACCTCGATGAAGGTGCCCGTGGTGGAGCCCGCGGCGGGACTCACGAGGTAAGCCACCGCGGCGGCGACCTCGTCGGGGCTCACCAGGCGTCCGTGGGGCTGTCGTGCCTCCAACGCGGCCCGCTCGGCGGCGGGGTCGGCCGCGGAGTCGAGCAGTCGTCCGACCCACGGCGTGTCTGCGGTGCCGGGGTTGACCGCATTGACGCGGATGCCCTCGCGCAGGTGGTCGGCGGCCATCGCGCGGGTCAGAGCCGACACGGCGCCCTTCGACGCGGAGTACAGCGCCCGCTGCGGGAGCCCGGTGGTCGAGGCGATCGAGGCCGTGTTGCACACCGCGGCGGCCGGGGACTTCCGCAGCCAGGGCAGTGCCGCCGATGTCACCCGTGCGATGCCGGTGACGTTGATGGAGAGGACGCGCGCCCATTCGTCGTCGTCGTTCGCGGCGATGTCGCCCTGCGCACCGATGCCGGCGTTGTTGACGACGATGTCGATGCGACCGAAGCGCTCGGCGACGGCGGCGACGGCGGCGTCCACGCTCGCGCGGTCGGAGACGTCGGCGGTGAACGCCGCGAAGCGCTCGTCGGCGTGTGTGGTGTCGCGGTCGAGGACCGCGACGGTGATGCCGTCCGCGTGCAGACGGTCGGCGATCGCCGCGCCGATGCCGGAGGCGCCACCAGTGACGATGGCCACGAGGCCTTCCGTGCCGGCGTCGGGTCCCTGAGCCTGTCGAAGGGTCACTTCTCTGCCTCCCATGCGATGAAGTCCTGGCGCTGGCGGCCGAGGCCGTCGATCTCGATCTCGACCACGTCGCCCGCCGCCAGGTAGGGGTACTTGCCGGACAGGGCCACGCCCTGCGGCGTGCCCGTGAGGATCAGGTCACCGGGCTCGAGCGTCACGTACTGCGACAGGTGGTGCACGATCTGCTCGGCCGTGAAGATCATGTCGCTCGTGTTCGAGTCCTGCCGCGGCTCGCCGTTCACGAAGCTGCGGAGGCCGAGCGCCTGGTGGTCCACCTCGTCCGGCGTGACCAGCCACGGGCCCGTGGGGTTGAAGCCGAAGGCGATCTTGCCCTTCGACCACTGCCCGCCGGAGACCGCCATCTGGAAGTCGCGCTCCGACACGTCGTTCGCGGCGACGAAGCCGGCGACGTGCGCCATCGACTCGTCCGGGGAGTCGAGGTACGCGGTGCGGGTGCCGATGACGATGCCGAGCTCGACCTCCCAGTCGGTCTTCTCGCTCCCGCGCGGGATGGTCACGGCGTCGTTCGGGCCCACCACCGTGTTGGGCGTCTTGAGGAAGATGATGGGGATGGTCGGCGGCTCCGACCCCGACTCCGCGGCGTGGGCGGCGTAGTTCATCCCGATGCAGATCACCGCACTCGGGCGGGCGATCGGGGCGCCGATGCGCATCGTCGCGGCGTCCGGCAGCTCGGAGAGCTCCCCGGCGTCGCGGGCGGCGGCGACGCGGGCGACGAAGTCTCCCGCAAGGAAGTCGCCGTTGACATCGGATGTCACCGGGCGGAGGTCGAGGTAGCGGTCACCCTCCAGGAGGACGGGGATCTCCGCCCCCGGGGTGCCGAGCCGCGCGAACTTCATGATTCTCCTGATCGTTCGGGAGGCCGCTGCTCAGCGGCCGGTCTCGTTGACAGTATAGACATCGGATGTTTACACTCCAAGAGATCCGCGCGGAAGAACGACCCGCGCATGGAGAGGAACCCCGTGAGCCGTATCGTCGCCCTCGACACCACCGACATCCGCTTCCCCACGTCGCTGAGCCTGGACGGCTCCGACGCGATGAACCCGGACCCCGACTACTCCGCCGCGTACGTCATCGTCCGCACGGACGCCGGCGACGGCATCGAGGGGCACGCCTTCGTCTTCACGATCGGCCGCGGCAACGATGTGCAGGTCGCCGCGATCGACGCGCTCGCCGGCCACCTGGTCGGGCGTGAGATCGAGCCGCTGCTCGACGACATGGGCGGCACGTTCCGCGAGATCATCGGCGACTCGCAGCTCCGCTGGCTGGGCCCGGAGAAGGGCGTCATGCACATGGCCATCGGCGCGGTCGTCAACGCGCTGTGGGACATCAAGGCCAAGCGCGCGGGCCTGCCGCTCTGGCAGCTGCTCGCCCGGATGACCCCGGAGGAGCTCGTCGACCTCGTCGACTTCCGCTACCTCACCAACGCCCTCACCCGCGAGGATGCGCTGGAGATCCTGCGCGCGGCGGAGCCCGGCCGGGCCGAGCGCGAGCAGCAGCTCCTCGCCACCGGCTACCCCGGCTACACGACCAGCCCCGGCTGGCTCGGCTACTCGGACGAGAAGCTCGAGCGCCTCGCCCGCGAGGCCATGGCCGACGGCTTCACGCAGATCAAGCTCAAGGTGGGCGCCGATCTCGACGACGACATCCGCCGCTTCCGCAAGGCGCGCGAGGTGTGCGGCCCGGACTTCCCCATCGCGATCGACGCGAACCAGCGCTGGGAGGTGTCCGAGGCGATCGAGTGGGTGAACGCGCTCGCCGAGTTCCACCCCGCCTGGATCGAGGAGCCCACGAGCCCCGACGACATCCTCGGCCACGCCGAGATCGCCCGCGGCGTCGCGCCCATCCGTGTCGCCACCGGTGAGCACGCGCAGAACCGGATGATCTTCAAGCAGCTCCTGCAGGCCGACGCGATCTCGGTCATGCAGATCGACGCCGTCCGCGTCGCGGGGGTCAATGAGAACATCGCCAACCTGCTGCTCGCGGCGAAGTTCGACGTGCCGGTGTGCCCGCATGCCGGCGGCGTGGGGCTGTGCGAGGCCGTGCAGCACCTGTCGATGTTCGACTTCGTGGCCGTCTCCGGCACGCGCGAGGGCCGACTGATCGAGTTCGTCGACCACCTGCACGAGCACTTCGTCGTGCCGACCGACATCCAGGGCGGCTCCTACATGGCCCCGACCGCGCCGGGGACGGGCATGGAGATGAAGGCCGACAGCATCGCGGAGTACACCTGGACGGGTGCGCATGTCCACGCCTGAGCGCCTGACCGTCCCGACCCTCGGCTACGGTGCCGCGAACGTCGGCAACCTCTTCCGTGAGCTGTCCGACGACGACGCATGGGCGGTGCTGGACGCGGCGTGGGAGAGCGGCATCCGCTTCTACGACACCGCTCCGCACTACGGCCTCGGACTGTCCGAGCGTCGCCTCGGAGCCTTCCTGCAGACCAAGCCGCGGGACGAGTACGTGCTCTCGACCAAGGTCGGCCGGCTGCTGCGCCCGAACCCCGACCACGCCGGCGGCCTCGACACCGCGAACGACTTCCACGTGCCGGACGACCTCCAGCGCGTGTGGGACTTCTCGGCGGACGGCATCCGGACGAGCCTGGACGAGTCCCGCGAGCGGCTCGGCATCGAGCGCATCGACCTCCTCTACCTGCACGACCCGGAGCGGCACGACCTCGACCTCGCGCTCGCCGAGGCCCTTCCCGCCCTGGAGCAGCTGCGCGCGGACGGCGAGGTGACCGCGATCGGCATCGGCTCGATGGTCTCGGAGGCTCTGGCGGCGTCGGTGCGCTCCGCAGACCTCGACCTCGTGATGGTGGCCGGTCGGTACACGCTGCTGGAGCAGCCCGCCGCCGTCGACGTGCTGCCCGCGTGCCGCGAGACCGGAACCGGGATCGTCGCGGCTTCGGTGTTCAACTCCGGACTCCTCGCGGCGAATGAGCCGCGTCGGGACGGCCGGTACGAGTACGGACAGCTCCCCGACGAGCTGTGGGACCGCCTCGTGCGCATCGCCGCGGTGTGCGCCGATCACGACGTGCCCCTGCCGGCCGCCGCGATCCGGTTCCCGCTCCAGGCCGACGTGGTGCGCTCCGTGGTGGTCGGCGGCAGTCGCCCGGCGCAGCTCCGGCAGAACGCCGAGTACGCTTCGCTGCAGATCCCCTCCGCGCTGTGGGAGAACCTCGCGGCCGAGGGCCTCATTCCCGCCTCCTGACGTCCGTCCACCGAGAGGAGCCGCCGTGCTCGAAGGAATCCACCCGCTGCTGACCGGGGAGCTGCTGCTGCATCTCGACCGGATGGGGCACTCCGACGCCGTGGTCGTCGCCGACGCGCACTTCCCGGCCTGGGGCCTCGGGGCGCGCGTGGTCGATCTTCCCGGCACCACGACACCCGAGGTCGTCGCGGCCATCCGCAGCGTACTGCCGCTCGACGACGCGCCCGGGATCGACCTGATGACCTCGGCCGACGGCGAGGTGCTGGACGTGCAGCGCGAACTGATGGCCGCCGCCGGCACGGAGCTCGACACCACGCGTTTCGTCGAGCGCTTCGCGTACTACGAGGTCGCGAAGGAGGCGTACCTCATGGTGCGTACGGGAGAGACGCGCAAGTACGGCAACGCACTGCTCCGGAAGGGCGTGGTCGGCCACCCCTCGGCCTGACGTCGTTCACAACTCAGGAGAACCGTCGGGGAAACGGCCGGACCGGCCGTTTCGACGCGGAGCGGCGCTCTTCTCCTGAGTTGTGAACGCGGGGTTCACCGCCCCACGGTCGACTCCCGCACGATGAGCTCGGCGGGGAACGGCGTGGGCGCCGGAGGCGCGGCGGTCGGATCGGCGAGGAGCTGCAGCAGCGCGGCCCCGGCGGCGCGGCCGATCTCGTAGCCGGGCTGCCGGACGCTCGTCAGCGGCACCACGCCCTGGTGTGCGGCGGCGATGTCGTCGAACCCGACGAGGGCGATCTCCTCCGGCACGCGGATGCCGTGGCGGAGCAGCTGCGTGAGCACACCGAGGGCCACTCCGTCGTTCGCGGCGAAGACCGCGTCTGGTCGCTCTTCCGCCGGGAGATCCGTCAGGTGCGCGCCGGCCCGGAGGCCGTCTTCCGTCGTGAGGTGTTCGACGTCGAGGACGGAGACGCGGGCGTCGGTCCCCGCCACCGCGTCGCGCAGTCCGGCGAGACGATCGTTCGACTGGCTCACCGTCGGGGCTCCGAGGAACAGGATGCGGCGACGGCCGAGGGAGAGCAGGTGCTCGCCGGCCAGCCGTCCGCCGCCGCGGTCGTCGAAGGTGACCGCGGCGACGGAGGGCGAATCCCGGATGGGGCCGACGACCACCGAGCGGATTCCGCGAGTCGCGAGCTGTTCCAGCCGTGGCACGACATCGCCGCGCGGGTAGATGACGATGCCCTGCACCCGGTGGGCCTCGAACATGTCGATGTTCTGCTCCTCGCGGGCGGCATCGCGGGCGCTGTCGCTGAAGAAGAGCGACCAGCCGCCCTCGCGGGCCACGTCGTCGACGCCGCGGGAGAGGTCGTTGAAGTACGGCAGCCAGGCGTCGAGGAGGATGAGGGCGAGGGCTTTGCTCGAGCCGGCGCGGAGCTGGCGGGCCGACTCGTTCGGCACGAAGCCGAGCTCGGCGATCGCGGCGCGCACGCGCTCCCGGCTGGCGGCGCCGAGGACGTGCGGGTGGTTCAGGTAGTTCGACACGGTCGACGCCGAGACCCCCGCGAGAGCCGCGACATCCTTCACGCTCGCGGGCATGGGCCTCCTTCGGCGGTGGGGCCGCAGACGCGCGGCCGGATGAGGCCCAGGCTAGCGGACGGGTTGTAACGTGCCAAGAAAGTTCTTGACACTTCCGCGGAGGGCGACGTAGCGTGACTCGAACACCGGACTTGTAACGTGCCAAGTCCGTGCGGCGACGGTGTCGGACACCCGCCGGAGGAGCGCTCATGAACATCGGCTGCCACGGACTCGTCTGGACGGGGACGTTCGATGCGGACGGTATCCGGCTCGCGGTCGAGAAGACGAAGCAGGCGGGCTTCGACCTCATCGAGTTCCCGCTCATGGACCCGTTCTCGTTCGACGTCGCCGCCGCCCAGGCCGCCCTCGCGGAGCACGGACTCGCGGTCAGCGCCTCGCTCGGGCTCTCCGACGAGACCGACATCACCAGCGGCGACCCCGCCGTGATCGCCGCGGGCGAGGCGCTCCTGCTCCGCGCGGTCGACGTGCTCGCCGAGCTCGGCGGTACGCACTTCTGCGGGGTGATCTACAGCGCGATGAAGAAGTACATGGATCCGGTGACGCCCGAGGGTCTCGCATCGAGCCGTCGCACGATCGCCCGGGTCGCCGACCACGCCGCCGCGCGGGGGGTCTCCGTCTCGCTCGAGGTCGTCAACCGCTACGAGACCAACGTGCTGAACACCGCACGGCAGGCGCTGGCGTACCTCGGCGAGGTCGACCGCCCGAACCTCGGGATCCACCTGGACACGTACCACATGAACATCGAGGAGTCGGATATGTTCGCGCCGGTGCTCGATGCGGCTCCCGCCCTGCGGTACGTGCACATCGGCGAGAGCCACCGCGGCTACCTCGGCACCGGGACGGTCGACTTCGACACGTTCTTCAAGGCGCTCGGGCGCATCGGCTACGACGGCCCCATCGTGTTCGAGTCGTTCTCCTCGGCCGTGGTCGCGCCCGACCTCAGCCGCATGCTCGGCATCTGGCGCAACCTCTGGACCGACAACGACGAGCTGGGTGCGCACGCGAACGCCTACATCCGCGACAAGCTCGTCGCCGTGGACTCGATCCGCCTCCACTGACGCCCGGGCGGCGGTTCGAGATCAAGATGTTATTACAGGTCTTCCCTCGCCGCCGATCGTTAGATACATTTAGATACAACTTGCACTGACCCGGGTGCAGGTCGCAGAATTGATCCGATGTTTACGGCGGAACGGTCCGCCGCAATCGCGACAGAACCTTCAAGGAAGCAGGTGAGCGCATGAGTGGACCCATCCTGAGGGTCGAGGGGATCAGCAAGGGATTCCCCGGTGTCCAGGCGCTGAAGGACGTGCATCTCGAGGTGCGCGCCGGCGAGGTGCTCGTGCTCGTGGGTGAGAACGGTGCCGGCAAGTCCACCCTGATGAAGATCCTCTCCGGGATCTACACCAAGGACGAGGGCACGATCACGTTCGAGGGGCAGGAGGTCGAGCTCACCAGCCCGCTGCAGGCGCAGGAGCTGGGGATCACGATCATCCACCAGGAGCTCAACCTGATGCCCGACCTCACGGTCGCGCAGAACATCTACGTCGGCCGCGAGCCCACGACGGGCCCGTTCCTGTCGGAGCGGAAGCTCAACCGGCAGACGGCCGAGCTGCTGCAGCGCCTGGACATCCACCTCGACCCCCGCCAGCGCGTGGGCGAGCTGACGGTGGCCGAGCAGCAGATGGTCGAGATCGCCAAGGCGCTGTCCTTCAACGCCAAGGTCCTCATCATGGACGAGCCGACGTCGGCCCTCACCGACAGCGAGGTCGAGACCCTCTTCGTCCTCATCGAGCAGCTCAAGGCCCGCGGCACCGGCATCGTGTACATCTCGCACCGCATGGACGAGCTGCGCCGCCTGGCGGACCGGGTGACCGTCCTGCGCGACGGCACATACATCGGATCACTCGACAAGTCCGAGATCACGATCCCGACGATCATCGAGATGATGGTCGGCCGCGTGATCGACGAGGGCACCCGCCCGCAGGCCCGGGAGCACCTCAACGACCCGATCGTGCTCGACGTGCAGGGGCTGTCCACGCGGAAGCTCCTCAAGGACGTGTCGTTCCAGCTGCACAAGGGCGAGATCCTCGGATTCGCCGGCCTCATGGGCGCCGGCCGCACCGAGACCGCCCGTGCCGTCATCGGCGCGGACCACCGCGACGGCGGCACGATCACGATCGGCGGGCGCACGGTCCGCATCGCGCAGCCCGCGGACGCGGTCAAGCACGGCGTCGGCTACCTCTCCGAGGACCGCAAGCTGCTCGGCCTCATGCTCGAGCAGGACGTCACCTTCAACACCGTGCTCGCGTCGCTCGGCTCCTACGCCAACGGCATCGGGTGGATGGGCGACAGCAAGGCCAAGAACCGCACCAAGGAGTACGTCCAGCAGCTGCGGGTGAAGACCCCCTCGGTCAACCAGGTCGTCAAGCTCCTCTCCGGAGGGAACCAGCAGAAGGTCGTCATCGCCCGGTGGCTGATGCGCGACTGCGACATCCTCATCTTCGACGAGCCGACGCGAGGCATCGACGTCGGCGCGAAGGAGGAGATCTACCGCCTCATGCAGCAGCTCGCCGACGCGGGCAAGTCCATCATCGTCATCTCGTCCGAGCTCCCCGAGATCCTCCGGGTCGCGAACCGCATCGCCGTGTTCGCGAACGGCCGCATCACCGGGACGCTCCGCAACGAGGAAGCCAGCCAGGAGAAGATCATGCAACTCGCAGCCCACGGGGAGGAAGACTGATGAGCACCCCACAGCAGTCCGGATCGTCGACGACGACGATCATCCAGACGGCCGTCAACGAGGACACCGACAAGCGCGACGTCGCCGGGTTCCTCAAGCGGCAGTTCCAGCAGTCGCTCGCGTTCGGCACCCTGATCGTCCTGGTCATCTTCTTCTCGATCGCCAGCCCGAACTTCTTCACCTTCAGCAACATCGCCACCGTGCTGCTGTCGACCGCGGTCATCGGCATCCTCGCCCTCGGCACGACGTTCGTCATCATCACGGGCGGCATCGATCTGTCGATCGGCACCGGCATGGCGCTCTGCGCCGTGATGACGGGTGTCCTCATCACCAACATGGGCCTGCCCGTGTGGGTCGGTGTGCTCGGCGGCATCGCGACCGGCGTGCTCATGGGCCTGGTGAACGGCGTCAACATCACGTTCCTGCGGCTGCCTCCGTTCATCGCGACGCTGGCCATGATGATGATCGCGGGCGGCCTCGCCCTCGTCATCTCGAACGTCGCGCCGATCTACTTCTCGACTTCGGCCCCGGACTTCAAGAAGATCGCGCTCGGCGTGCTCATCCCCGGCATCCCGAACGCCGTGCTCATCACCGCGGCCCTCGCGATCGTCGCCTGGCTCGTGCTGTCGAAGACGCTGCTCGGCCGCTACACGTTCGCGATCGGATCGAACGAGGAGGCCACGCGCCTCTCCGGCGTCAACACCCGTCGCTGGACGATCCTCATCTACATGTTCGCCGGCGCTTTCACCGGCATCGCGGGCATCGTGATCGCCGCCCGCCTCGACTCGGCCCAGCCGCAGATCGGCACCGGCTACGAGCTGCAGGCCATCGCGGCCGTGATCATCGGCGGCACTTCGCTGCTCGGCGGCCGCGGCTCGATCCTCGGCACCGTGATCGGCGCGCTCATCATGAGCGTCCTCGTCAACGGCCTACGCATCATGTCGATCCAGCCCGAATGGCAGAACATCGTCGTCGGCGTCGTCGTCCTGCTGGCCGTCTTCCTCGACTCGCTGCGCAACCGCCAGCGGACCTGAGACACGGCGGCGGCGAAACCCGTGCCCGCCGCCGTCCCCGGCTCCGGCCGGACCCCGCGGAAAACCTCCGCACAGGCACCACGAATGTCCACCCGCCGGTCCTGGCCGGCACCCACACAGAACAACGGAGTTTCCATGAAATTCGGCAAGAAGACCGCATTCGCGGCACTCGTGGCCGCATCCGCGCTCGTGTTCGCCGGCTGTGCCGGCGGCGGCGACGTGATCGAAGAGGGCTCGGGCAGCGACACCGGCAGCGGCGACGGCGAGATGTACATCGCCATGGTCTCGAAGGGCTTCCAGCACCAGTTCTGGCAGGCCGTCAAGAAGGGCGCCGAGGAGAAGGCCCAGGAGCTGGGCGTCAAGATCACCTTCGAGGGCCCGGCCGCCGAGACCGAGATCGCGCAGCAGCTCGAGATGCTGACCGCCGCGATCGACAAGAACCCGGACGCCATCGCCTACGCCGCCCTCGACCCCGAGGCGTGCGTCGCCCCGCTCGAGCAGGCGAAGTCGAAGGACATCCCCGTCGTCTACTTCGACGCCCCGTGCAACGGCGACGTCGGACTCAGCCTCTCCGCGACGGACAGCAAGGTCGCCGGCGCGCTGGCGGCCGAGCACATGGCCGAGCTGATCGGCGGCGAGGGCGAGGTCGCCATCGTCGGCCACTCGCAGATCAACTCGACGGGTGTCGAGCGTCGCGACGGCTTCGTCGAGAAGATCGAGGCGGACTACCCCGACATCGAGATCGTCGACATCCAGTACGGTGACGGCGACCACCTGAAGTCGGCCGACATCGCCAAGACGCTCATCGCGGCCCACCCCGACCTCAAGGGCATCTACGGCACCAACGAGGGTTCGGCCATCGGCGTCGTGAACGCCGTGAACGAGCTCGGCCTCGAGAAGGGCAAGATCACCATCGTCGGCTTCGACTCCGGTGCGGCCCAGATCAACGCCATCAAGGACGGCACCATGGCCGGCGCCATCACGCAGGACCCGATCGGCATCGGCGCCCAGGTCGTGCAGGCGGCCTACGACGCGGCCAACGGGGACGACGTCGAGGAGTTCTACGACACCGGTTCCTACTGGTACGACAAGAACAACATCGAGGACGACAAGATCGCCGCGGTCCTCTACGAGTGACCCGCACGACGGAGCCCCTCGCCTTCGGGCGGGGGGCTTCGTCGTGTCCGGGGGAACTCCGGCTCCGGTCCGTGGTCCGGGGCGGCTGCACGATCGGACCCCTGATCTCCTCGTGCACCCGTGTCGGGGTCGTGCGGCTGAAACAGGGAGACGGAGAGGGGTGGGGTCAGAGGGGGCGGAGGAACGTGAGGATCGAGGTGGGCTCGACGATGAGCTCCTGCAGGGCAGCGTTGAAGGGGATGCCGGCGGGTGCGTGCAGGTGGGCCTGGAAGGCGTCCTCGTCGCGGTAGACCTCGTACACGAAGAAGCGGTCAGGGTCGTCGACGAGGCGGTGGGCGTCGAAGACCATGTTGCCCTCCTCGGCGCGGACCACCTCGGCGAAGTCCCGCAGCAGCGCGGCGACCCGGTCGGCGGCTCCCGGCTGCGCGGTGAAGACGGCGTGGAGGACGGTGGGTTCGGGCATGACGACTCCTCGGGTTCGGGTGGTCAGGAGTGGAGGGTCAGGAAGCGCGCGGGCGTCGTCACGAGCATCCGGTGCACGGCGTCGTCACCCACGGCTTCGCGGAGCCGCGGAAGGTAGCGGTCGCCCAGGTAGGCGAGACCCGGCATGCCGCCGTACGCGATGTATCGGGTGCGGCGGGCGACGTCGCCCCCGAGCAGGATCCGGTCACCGGCGCCGCGCTCCACCACGGCGACCGTGAGTGCCAGCAGCTCGGCGTCGGAGCGGGTGCGCGGGCGGGCGAAGCCGTCGTACCCGAGGTGGGCACCGCGCTCGGCCAACGCGACGTGCAGACCGGGGTCGGGGTCGCGGTCGGCGTGGGCCAGCACGACGCGATCCGCCGGCACCCCCTCGGCTCCCAGCAGGTCGAGGACCTCGTGGGCCGCGGTACCGAACTCCAGATGCACCATGACGGGGGCTCCGGTCTCCCGGTGCGCCTGAGCGACGGCGACGAGGGTCGTCCGCTCGAACGGACTGAGGCGCCAGTAGTCGGCCCCGCCCTTGAGCATGCCGGCGCGGACGGGCTGCCCATCGGGACCCGCGGCGAGAGGCACGTCGGGCGTCTCGAACACCGCGGCGTCGTCTGCCGGCATCCCCCGCGTGAGGTCGGACACGAACAGGGCGGCGAGGCGGTCCGCGCCCCACACCTGCATCGGGTGGTCGGGGCCGTAGTGGGCCTCACGGTGCCGGCCCGTCGTGGCGACCACGTGCAGTCCGGTCGCGGCGCTGATGCGGGCGACGGCGGCGGGGTCGCGACCGAGGCCGAACGGGGTGGCGTCGACCATGGCCTCGAAACCGCTCGCCCGCAGCAGACCGGCCTCCTCGCCGGACGCGGCCTCGTCGTCGAGCTCGTCCCCGACCAGCAGCGGCGACACCTGGAAGAGGTGCTCGTGGTAGTCCACGCGCCCGAGCCGCGCCGGGTCGAGGTCGCCGAGGACGGTCCGCACGGCGGGCATCAGCGCACCGACTCCGCGGCCTCCGCGAGGCGCTCGACGGTCTCGGGCGTGAGGTCGAGGTCGAACACGTCCGCCACGACCTGCGACCAGCCGTGGATGAAGTACCGCCAGCCGTCGACCACGTGCAGGCCGCGGTCGTCCTCCTGTGCCTCGGCCTGGTGCAGGAACTCCAGGGAGCCGCGGTAGTTGAACTCCCACACGTACGCGCCCTCGGGGAACACGACGGCGTCGGTCAGCGGGGAGCCGGGGCGGTCCTTGCCGAGCCCGGTGGCGTTCGCGATGACCGATCCCGCGGGCGCAGCGGCGACCAGGGCGTCAGCCTCCTCCGGCGTCTCGGTGACGACGTAGCGGATCAGTCCCTCGGGGGTGCCGTGCTGGCGGTGCACCTCGCGGAGGTGGTCGAGCTTGTCCTGCGTGCGCGCGGTGACGGTGATGAGGGCCGGGGCATCCTCCCGCTCGGCGAGGGCCCAGCTCAGCGCGGTGCCCGATCCGCCCGCACCCAGGATGACGACCTCGGCCCCGGTGCGCGCGAAGTGGTCGGCGGGGAGGAAGTCGCGCAGCGCCAGGTCGACCGTGATCGGGTCCTTCGCGCGGCCGGACAGCGTGGACCCGCGCTTGGCGATGCTGGAGATCTCGGCGCAGGACACGGCGAACGGGTCGAGGTCGTCGAACAGGTCGGACGCCGCCGCGTACACGTTCATCTTGTGCGTGGTGACCAGCGCGCCGCGGTGGTGCGGGTCGTCGCGGATCTGCTCGACCATGGCGCGGTACTGGGCGGGGTCGGCATCCATCGGCAGATCGTGGCCGACGAGGGTCCGGGTGGGGAGGCCGAGGATGTCGGCCCACAGCGGGAACACCTTCATGATCGACGACGAGGCGGTGGTGACGCCGACGAAGCCCATGTAGTCGGCGGTGGCGGGGGCGGACGTCGCGGCGGTGGTCATCGGTTCTCCTCGGGAGCGGACGCGGGCAGGGGCACGGGGTGGGCGGGGTCGGCGCCGCGGAGGACGGCGAGCACATCCGCGAGCGACAGCTCTCCCATGTTGTCGACGGCCTGGGTGGTCTGGGCACCGAGGTGCGGGGTGACGATGACGCGGTCGGCGAGAGCCGGGTCGAGCAGGGGGCTGTCGTGCGCGGCGGTGTCGCCGTCGAGCATGTCGGCCGCGTACCCGGCGAGGATGCCGTCGCGGAGCGCGTCGGCCACGGCCTGCTCGTCCACGAGGTCGCCGCGGGCGGTGTTGACGAGCATGGTCCCCGGTCGCATCACGGCGAGGCGTTCGGCGTCGACGAGGCGCTGCCCGCCGGGGGCGTGCAGGGTGATCACGTCGGCGGTGCGGAACAGGTCATCGAGGCCGAGGGGGTCGGCGCCGTGGTCCCGCACGAGGTCGGCGGGGAGGAACGGGTCGGAGGCGAGCAGCCGCGGGCCGAACCCGCTCAGTCGCCGCGCGACCCCTTGGCCGATCCGCCCGAAGCCGACGATGCCGACGGTCGCGGCGCCGAGCTCCCGCCCGCGGCGGACGCTCCAGTCGCCGGTCCGCACGCGGCGGTCGCCGTCCGGAATGGTGCGCAGAGCGGCGAGCATGAGGCCGACCGCGTGGTCGGCGACCGCATCCGCGTTCGCGCCGGGGGTGTTCGTGACCGGGATGCCGCGGTTGCGCGCCGCCGCGAGGTCCACCGCCTCCGTGCCGACCCCGTAGCGCGCCACGACCTTGAGCTTCGGGCCCGCGGCGAGGTGCGCGTCGGTGACCGGTCCGGTGCCGGCGATCCAGGCGTCGGCGCCGTGCAGCAGCACGCGCAGCTCGTCGAGGTCGTGGTGGGCGGGGCCGCGGAGGATGCGGTGTCCGGCCTGCGCGGCGCGCCCGACCAGGTCGAGGTCGCCGTCCGAGAAGGAGCGGCTCGTGACGAGGATGACGCCCATCAGCGCGGCCTTCCGGCGAACCACGGTGCGAGGGCAGCGTACGCGTCGGTGAAGCGGGCGTGGCGCTCGGCGTAGACCGCATGCCGGGACGGGTCGGGCGTGAACTCGGCGGTGACCTCGCTGAGCGCCCGGGCGGCGGAGAAGTCGGTGAGGCCGAGGCCGACGGCTCCCGTGACCGCGGCACCGAGGCTGTTCGCCTCCTCCACGATCGTGCGGCGTCGCACCGGCACGCCCCACACGTCGGCGAGGACGGCGAGGTAGACGTCGCTCTGCGCCCCGCCGCCGACGGCGTCGATGCGGTCGATCGTCGCGCCGGCCTCACGGAACGCCTGGATGCAGGTGAGGAGGTTGAACGCCGTCCCCTCCAGGACCGCGCGCACGAGGTGGGCCCGCCCGTGGTGGCGGGCGAGACCGACGAAGGCCCCGCGCGCATCCGGGTCCCACAGCGGGGAGCGCTCGCCGAGCAGGTAGGGGAGGAAGTAGAGGTCGTCGGTGTCGATGTCGCTCGCGGCCTCGGCGACGAGGCGCCCCGTCTCCGGGTGCGCGGGGTCGACGGAGAGGGCTTCGGCGATCCACTGCACCGAGGCGCCGCCGGCCTGCATGGTCGCGGTCGGCACGAACGACGCGGGCACGACGTTGTCGAACGTGAAGGTGCGCATCGCGGGGTCGTGCAGCGGGGCGTCCGCTGCGAAGGAGATCCACGAGGAGGTGCCGAGGCACACGTAGGCGCCGTCCTCCGGCGCCACGACGCCGGAGCCGACCGCGGCGAGCGGTCCGTCGCCCCCGCCCATCACGACCTGGACGCCGGTGTGCAGCCCGAGCGCCTCGGCCGCGGCGGGCGTGAGCGGGCCCGCGATCTGCGTCGACTCCAGGATCTCGGGGAAGAGGGCGGGATCGAGTCGCGCGGCCGCGAGGATCTCCGGCGACCACGTGCCCGCGACCTGGTCGTACGCATTGGTGCCCGAGGCGTCCGAGCGGTCCGTGGCGAGCCGCCCGGTCAGCCGCAGCACGATGAAGTCCTTGGCGACGCACACCCGGCGCACGCGCTGCCACACCGCGGGTTCGTTGTCGCGCACCCACATGATCTTCTCGAGGGAGTAGGTGGGGTTCAGGCGGTGGCCGAGGATCCCGTAGGCGCGCTCGGCGCCGACCGCCGCCTCGAGCTCGCGCTGCTGGGCGCCGGCGCGGGTGTCCGCCCAGATGATCGCGGGCCGCGCGGGCTCGCCGTCGGCGTCGAGCAGCACGGCGCCCATCATCTGTCCGCTGACCACGAGGCCCGCGACCTCGGCGGCGGCGGTGCCGGTGCGCGCGAGGAGGTCGCGGGTCGCCGTGACGACCGCGTGCCACCAGTCGGCCGGGTCCTGCTCGGCGACGCCGCCGGCCGCGAAGTGGGCCGGGTACGGCACGGTGACCGCGGCGATCAGGCGACCGTCGTCGTGGTGCAGGGACGCCTTGTTCCCGGTGGTGCCGAGGTCGTGGGCGATGATCATGGCCGGAGCCTATTCCGCGTAGGGGCGCAGGTCGACGCCGGACTCCGCGCGGTATGCCCGCGAGCCCATGCCGTGCTCCAGCACCCAGCCGTAGTCGTGGCCGGCGCCGCCCGGGTACACCGCGAGGAAGGAGTAGGGCTCGTCCCCGGTGTTCACGGAGCGGTGCGCCCAGCCCGGCGGGATGTAGCCGATGGTGCCCGGGAGCATGTCGAGCCACTCGGTGCGCTCGCCGTCGAACATGAGCAGTCCGCCGCGGCCGTGCAGCGCGAGGTAGATCTCGCCCTGATGGTCGGGGTGCTGGTGGCCCTTGGTCATCCAGAGCTCGCCGCCCGTGTCGCCGGGCATGATCGTGGTGATCGACTGCGGCAGCTCCCGCTCGATCTCGGGGACAGGGGAGCTGACGACCGTGTAGACGATCGGGTCCTCGCCCGCGGCGGCAGCCGCCCAGACGTCGTGATCGCGGAACAGGCCCTCGAGGTCGGACATCCGCCGGGTCAGGGTGGGGCCTTCGGGGGAGAGGGTGAGCTTCTCGGCGTCGAAGGCGATCGCCATCGGGGAGATCGGCGGGGTCTGGTACTCGGGCATCCATGCTCCTCGAAACGGGTGCTGCGTCGTCGCGCAACCTGTAATGACAAGCTCACTGTACCTGTTATGACAGGTTGCGTCCAGTGCTCTCCTGCGCGGAGCAGGCCGCGCGCGCGATGGCCGTCAGCCGCCGAGCACCCGTTCCAGGTGCTCGCGCCCGCCCCGGATGGCGCCCGCCGTCACGTCCGCCGACCCCGGGTACTCGGCGTGACCGGCGGGAAGGACCGCGAGGTCGAGATCGCGCGCCCCGGCGGCGACCGCGAACTGCCCCTGCGGCGGCACGTACTGGTCCCACAGGGCCGCCTCCACCCGGACCGGCACCTCCGTGAAGCCGATCGCGGTCGAGGAGTCGAACCAGCGCAGCACCTCGCGGGCCTCGGGATGCCGCAGGACGTGCTGACGCACGGTCTCCCCGCTCCCCAGGCACGGCACCGCCAGCCGTTCGTCGTACTGGCCGAAGCTCGGCACGATGAGGGTGGCTCCCACGAACCGGTCGTCCCACGGCAGGGCGAGCGCGCCGATGCCGCCGCCGAAGCTCTCCCCGACGTAGTAGAGAGGAAGCGCGCCGACGACCGAGACGAGGACGTCGGCCGCCAGCCACAGGTCACGGGCGCAGAGGCCGAGCACGTAGCGCTCCGGGTCGTCGATGCCCGCGAGCACGTGCTCGGGGGTCGGCTCGGGCGCTCCGATCCCCGCGTTCAGCACGCCGAGCCCGCGGGCCACGGGATAGATCGCCGCCACATCGTCCGGCACCCGGGCGAGATCGACCGCGTCGCGACCCCCGTAGCCGTGGCCGTGCACGACGCCCGCGCGGGGAGAGCCGTCGAGGGGCTCGACCACCCAGGCCCGCAGCCGCACACCGTCGACGCCGGCATGCTCGACGACGGACACCCGACGGCCTTGCTCCTCGGAGGTGGAGAGGACGACGGGGGCCGCGTCCACCGCGGCGGCCTCGCGCCGCCAGCGCCGCCAGCGGTCGGCGAAACCGGGCGGCGCGGGCACGGGGCGGACGGCGCGGAGGTCGGCTTCGGTGCGGCCGTAGCTGCCGTCGAACGCGGCATCGGGGAACCAGGTGGCGTAGGGCTCGGGGAAGGTCATGCGGGCTGAGGGATCCTGTTCCGGGAGTGGGGCGGGCGGGGGTGCGTGGCAGACTGGAGGCTCCATCGGAAGGAGACCGCGTGCTGGTCACGGAACGACGCGAGCGCATCCTCGCCCTGACCCGCGATCGCGGTACCGCGTCCATCGGCGAGCTCGCGGCCACGCTGCAGGTGAGCGAGATGACCGTGCGGCGCGACATCGATCAGCTGGCCGAGGAGGGCGCGGTCGAGCGCATCCGTGGCGGCGTGCGGGCTCGGGGCCTCCAACGTCTGGTTCCGGCTCCGGCGGCCTCGGCCGAACGGCGCGCGATCGTCGCGGCGGCCGCGGATCTCGTGGAGCCCGGAATGGCGGTCGGCATCTCCGGCGGACCCACGGCCCTGGCGCTCGCGCGGGAGCTCGTGCGCGTCCCCGAGCTCACGATCGTCACGAACGCCCTGCCGGTCTCCGACCTGTTCTCGCCACCGGATCGCGCCGACGCCCCGTACACGCAGACGGTCGTGCTCACCGGGGGCGTGCGCACGCCCTCGCAGGCCCTCGTCGGGCCGGTCGCGGTCCGCGCCCTGGAGCACCTGCACTGCGATCTCGTGTTCCTCGACGCCCACGGCCTCGACGAGCAGGCCGGCATCACGACCATGAACCTGCTGGAGGCCGAGACCAACCGGGCGCTCATGGCTGCGGGCCGGGAGGTCGTCGTCCTCGCCGAGCACACCCGCTGGGGCGTGGTCGGACTCACGACCGTCGCCGACCTCAGCGACATCGACCGCCTCGTCACCGACGACGGCCTCGACGACGGCGCACGGGAGCTGCTCGCGGCCCACGTCGGCACCCTGCACGTCGCGCCGCGCGACGGCGGCGACGAGCGTGCGCTCGCGACGGCCCTCGCGGACTGAGTCCGCCGCCGTCATCGGGCCGTGCTCGCCCGCGGGATCAGCCGGGCGCCGACCGTCACGTGCCGCACCGGGAGATCCGCTCCCGGCGGCGCGGCGATCTGCCGTTCGAGCTCCGTGAACGCGGCGTCCACGAGGCGGGCGTGGTCGGGAGCGATGGTGCTGAGGGCGGGGACGGCGAAGCGCGCGGCCCGGATGTCGTCGATGCCGACGACGGCGACGTCACCCGGCACGCTCCGCCCCTGGGCCTGAAGGGCGGCCAGCGCACCGAGGGCGACGGAGTCGTTCGAGCAGACGATGCCGTCGAGGTCGGGGACCGCGGCGGCCATCGCCCCGGCGACGCGCTCACCCTCCTCCGCCGTGAAAGCGTCGACCTGTGCGGTGAGGGCGGGGTCGGCCGGGATGCCGGCGGCGGCCAGGGCCTCCAGGTACCCGGCGTGCCGACGGTCGGCGGCATCCGAGGGGCGGGCGTCGCGGCGTCCGACGAAACCGATGCGGCGGCAGCCGACCGCGAGCAGGTGCTCGGTGGCCGTGTAGGCGGCGGCCCGGTTGTCGATCGTGACGTGCGTGAACGGGCTCACCTGGATGTGCTCGCCCAGCAGCACGAGCGGCCCGGGGGAGGTGCGGCGCGTGAGGTCGGCGACCGTGAGCGAGCGCGGGATGTGGATCAGCCCGTCGATGGGCGGCAGACCGACGCCGTTGGCGACGTCGATCTCGCGGCCGTGGTCGCCCTCGGTCTGCACGATGAGCACGGCCAGCCCTCGGTCGTCGGCGCCCCGGACGATGCGCGAGCCGAGCTCCGCGAAGTACGGCTCCTCCAGATGCGGCACCGCGAGCGCGATGAGTCCCGTGCGGGTGGCCCGCGCGACGGGGAGCACGCGGCCGCCGGGCGAGGTGGTCACCTGCGGCCTCCTGGAGGGACGACGGTCTCCGCCGGGACGACGGATGCCCTTCACGTTAGCGCTCTCCGTCACGATTGCACTCGGAACGCGATCACGCGTGCCTCCGCGACGCCGTTCGTCCGCTCCACCACGAGGCGGGCGGCCGTGAAGGCACCGAGGTCCGCCGCCAGCGGATGCACCCGCAGGCGATGACGGTTGTCCCGCTCCTCGGCCACGGTGCGCCACTCCTCGGAACCCGCCTGCTGCACCTCGACCCGGTAGTCGCGCACGAGCTGGGGCAGCACCTCGTCGGGGCTCCGGTGGTGATGCAGGGTGTTGAGCTCGAGGTCCACGTCGTCGTCGAACACGAGGCGGATCTCGGAGGCCGAGACCGGCTGCTCCCAGTCCAGGCGCAGCCACTGCGGACCCTCGGCCTCCGGGGCGGACGCCCACAGGTGCGGTCCGCCGAACGGGCGGTTGTACCCGGAGACGGCGCGCTCCGGCGCGACCGCCTCGGAGTCCGGGCTCGTGCGGAACGCGGGCACCCGTCCGCGCAGCGGCTTGGTCGGCCACTGCACGAGGAGACCGTCGCGGTCGACCTGCACGTTCCGGTCGTCGTTGTCGACCCGGTGCACGAGGGTGAGCACTCCGGGCGGGAGCTCGTCGGCGAGCTGCACCTGCACCTGCGGGTTCGCGCGGAGCACGATGATCGCGTTCTGCGGGTCCTCGGGGGCGAAAGGCGTCTCCGCCCGCACCCAGGACGGACCACCGGCGGGGACGTCGATCACGGTGCGGTGCTCGAGCACCGCGGGCACGATGTTCTGCGGACGGCCCGTGGACCAGACCTCCACCGTGACCTGCGTGTCGACCTCGGCGCCGAGCAGCAGCTCGGTCGTGTCGAGGCGCGGGTGCACGGGGACGACGATGCCGAGGTCGTCCGTCAGGGTGTGCGGGGTCGCCGCGGCCAGGGTGCTCTCCGGGGTGCCGATCGTGCGCAGGGTGCTGGACGCGGTGACGGCGGCGGTGCGGGCGAGGTCGGAGGGATCCTCGTTCGCGACTCCGATGAGGGAGGCGTCGGCGCGGAGCAGCGTCTGCCGGAGTTCCGCACGATGGTGCTCGTACAGCGCGCGGGGCGTGGCGTCGTGCGCGTAGCAGAGGGCGGCGGCGGTGCCCGCGGCCTCGCCCATCGCCGCGCACGTGGCCATCACTCGGGCGGCACCGAAGGCGATGTGCGTGGCCGAGATATCGCGACCCGCCATGAGCAGGTTGTCGACGTTGACGGAGTAGAGCGAGCGGAACGGGATCTCGAAGACGCCGTCCGAGAAGCGCTGCACCGCGCCCGCCCCCGTCGCGTACATGCCCTCGGCGGGATGGAGGTCGATGGACCAGCCGCCGAACGCGATGCCGTCGTCGAACGACGTCTGCTCCAGGATGTCCTGCTGGCGCAGCGTGTAGTCGCCGATGAAGCGGCGGTACTCGCGCTTGCCGGGGATGTTGCCGATCCACTCCAGGGTCAGGTTGTCGGCGTCGAACTCGCCGGAGTTCTTGATGTGGTCCCAGATGCCGAGGATCACCGACCGCAGCTCGTCGCGGATGGCCTCGTTGTCGTCGACGATGTCGAGCGTGCCGCCCCACTCGATCCACCAGTAGTGCGCGCCGCTGTCGCCGCTGCGGATGATGCGCGACGAGGGGATCGGGGTGGTCGAGATGTCCTTCGCGCTCTCCGGCGCGACGTACTTCACCGGGTGCCCGAGATCCTTCGTATAGAAGAGGAGCGTCGAGCCGAGGAACTCGCGCACGGGCTGCTCGGGCGCCCAGTCCTCGCCGAACTCGCTGCGGCTCTCCTTGCCCAGTCGGTGCCGGGCGCCGACGAGCCGTCCGACCAGGCCGTCTCCGGTGCAGTCGAGGAAGAGCGGCCCGCGGAAGACGGTGCGGATCTCCGAGCCCATCGTCCAGCCGGTCACCGACCGGACCCGACGGGCGTCGTCGGGTCCGGTGGCCTCGGCCTCGAGCACCTCCGTGTTGAGGAACAGCGTGAGGTTGGGCTCGCGGCGCACGATGTCGAGCACCACGTCGTCCCAGTACACGGGGTTGCCCTCGGGGTTGCGGAACTGGTTCTCCCGGTACATCTCGCCGATGATCCCGGTCTCCCGCGCCCACCGCTGGTTGCCGTGGGCGGTCGCTCCGCACACCCAGACCCTCACCTCCGAGGAGGAGTTGCCGCCGAGCACCGGCCGGTTGTTGATCAGCACGGTACGTCGGCCGAGGCGGGCGGCCGCGACGGCGGCGCTCACTCCGGCGAGGCCGCCGCCGACGACGATGATGTCGGCTTCGACGGTCTGGGTGCGCATGGGGATGGGTTCCTTTCGGGAGGGGGGATGATGCCGCTCAGCGCGCGGCGATCGCTTCGATCTCGTAGACGCGGGCGACGTCGGTGGCGGAGTCGGACGGGTCGGTGATGACGAGGCGCACGGCATCGGCCGTCCGCCCCTGGGCATCGACCACGACCGTCGTCTGCGTGTTGCCGGTGACGGTGCCGACCGTGACCCAGCCGCTCGCGGTGCGCAGCTGGACGGCGAAGTCGCGCAGCACGGAGGTCTGCGGCGGGCCGACCGTGTACCCACTGCGGACCCGGACGACGTCGAGCGGCGCGGCCTCGTCCCACTCGACCGTGATGGTCGGCTGGGTGTCGGAGGCCGCCGAGATCCACCGGCTCGCATCCGTGCAGCCGCCGTCGATCGCCTTCTCCGGGCCGGTGTCGGCGCGGAGCTGGGACGAGGCGGTCGCGGTGCCGCCGAGCGCCAGGTTCTCGCCGCCGGCGTCGCCCCGGAGGGAGGCCACGATGGCGGAGAGGCTGGTGGTGCCGGGCTGCCCGTCGCGCGGGATCTCGGCATGCCGCAGCGTCCCTCCGCTGGGGACAGCAGGGGCGCTGAGGTAGACGACGTCGGTGCCGTCCGTGCGGGTCGCCGCGCGGAGGCGCTGCTGGCCCACGACCGGATCGCCCACGGTGTCGGCGGTCCATCCGGACGCTCCGGCGGTCAGCAGCACCGTCTGACTGCGGGTGATGCCGCAGTCCTGCACCGACACCACGGCGTAGACGCGGGTCTCGCCGCCGGCGGTGGTGGTGTCGAGCGCCGCGATGGTCTGTACGCCGCCACCGAGGGCGTCCGTGTCCACGAGGGTCTCGCTCGTCCAGGCGGAGCCGGTCCAGGTCGCCCACCGCACGTCGAAGGCGTTCTCGGTCTCGTCCGCGTACCGGTAGGTCACGCCCACGAGCTCGCCGTCGGCCAGGGCCATCTTCGCGGTCTGCACCGCGGGCACGGCGTCGCCGATGGTCTCGCCGGGCTCGTAGCCGCGCCACACGACGGCGCCGGGGGTGTCCGGGCGGATCGGGGTCGGCAGCGCCTGCCCGGCGACGTCCCGGAAGCCGCCCGCGGCCGGGTCGTACACCGCGTAGGAGCCGAGGTGGCGGTAGGGATCGGCGGGCCACGGGCCCCACTCCCACAGCACGTGCACCTTGCCGCTGGCATCGACCTCGAGGTCGTCCGGGTAGAAGGAGTGGTTCACGGCGGCGGCGATCGTCGTCTCGCGGGTCCACGTTCCGGCCACGGGGTCATAGTGGTACAGCACCCCGTCGCGGCGAGCCTGCGGATCGGCGCCGATGCGCACCATGAGCCAGATGTCGCCGTCGGCTCCCTGCGCCGTGACCGGGTAGGAGACCGCGGCCCCGGCGTCGGGCATCTCCGCGCTCGCATCGACGAGCGAGGTCGCGTCGTACGGCGCGGTGGAGCGGAAGTACTTCCAGGGCTCGTGGTGCATCGAGACGAACGCGTGGATGTAGCCGTCGCCGTCGATCGCGATCGACGGCTGGTTGTGGCCGTTGTCGTCCGCGTACTCGGCGCAGGCCCCGGTCGCCAGACGCAGGCAGCCGGTGGTCCACGTGCCGTCGGCGGCGCGGACCGAGAGGTTCACCTGGTGCTTCGCGGCCACCGAACCGGGCACGTTGTACGCGAAGTACGTCTCGTCGCCGTCGACGACGAGCGGGTTCCACCAGCCGGACTGGTTGGAGCTGTCGACCGTGACGGGCACGGTCTCGACGTCGGGGGTCGCGGCGGCGGCCGGAGCGGGCACGGCGAGGACGAGCGCGGCGAGGGCGGCGGCAGCGGTGGCGCCGGCCTTCCAGCGGAGGGTCATGGCGATGCTCCTCAGCCCAGCAGCTTCTGCGCCTGGTCGCCGGCCTGCGCCATCGCGTCCTTGGCGCTCTGCTGACCGACGAGGACGGCCTGCACGCGGTCGGCGATCACGGTCTCGATCTGGGCGTACTGCGGGTACTGCCAGAACGGGTTGGTGGTGGCGGTCGCCGTGATCTTCTCGGCGAAGCGGGCGCCGAACGCGTCGGACGCCACCTCCTTCGAGGACTGCGCCTCCTCGGTCACGGGCGGCAGGCCGCGCAGCTCGTAGTCGCCGAGCACCGCCTTCAGGTCGCTCGTGGCCCACTGGCCGAAGTCCGCGGCCGTGCGGGTGCTGTCGCCGGAGCCGCCGCCGACGATGGCGATGGCGCCGCCCCAGACGAGGGCGCGCGGGGTGTCGCCCTTCTTCAGCACCGGGCGGGACTCGGGCACGAGCTTGGAGGCGAGGTCGGGATCCGGCGAGTCCTTCGTGACGGACGCGCGGCCCACGGGGGCGTCGTCGTAGATCGCGGCGCGGCCCTGGGCGAACAGGGAGCGGGCGTCGAAGCGGTCGACGTCGGCGGCGATGAGCCCCTGGTCGTACAGCGACTTGTACCAGGTCACCGCCTCGATGCTCGCGTCGTCGCCGATCGTGACCTTGCCGTCCTTAACGAGGTCGCTGCCGAACGTCTGCATCCAGATGAGGACGTCCTTGAGCTGGGCGGCCTTGGTCGAGGCGGCGTAGGGGATGAGGCCGCCGCCGAGGGCCTTGAGCTTCTTCAGCGCCGCCTCGAAGTCGTCGACGGTGGTCGGGAACGTGGAGATCCCCGCCTTCTTCAGGAGCTCGGAGTTGGTGATGAGCCCGATCGCGCCGATGGTCCACGGGAACGCGTACTGCTTCCCGTCGAGCTGCGTGGCCTCCAGGCTCGAGGCGGTGTAGCCGCGGCCCATTGTGAGTGCCGAGACGTCCTCCAGCTTGCCGAGCGCGGCCAGCGAGGCGAGCCAGGCGACGTCGACGTGCGCGGCGCCGGTGAACTGCCCGCCGCGCACCTGCAGCATGAGCTGCTTGAAGTACTCGTTGTAGGGGAAGGAGACCTCGGTGATGCCGACGTCGTTGGTCTTCTTGTAGCCGTCGAGCAGCGCGCGGGTGGCCGGGGCGGCGGCCTCCTCGGTGAGCGACCAGCTGGAGAAGGAGAAGTCGGTGGCGGTGAAGTCGCCCGCGCCGAGCCCGGCGCCGGGGGAGGAGGACGGACTGCCGCTGCCGCCGCCGCTCGGCATGCAACCGGCGAGGAGGAGGCCGGCGGCGCCGAGCCCGGCGAACTGCAGCAGCTGGCGACGGGAGACGGTGGTGTTCTCGGACATGAGGGTGCTCTCTCTTCTTCGAGGGACTGCGGATGAGGGGGTGGTGCGGGTCAGCCCTTGACCGCGCCGGCGGTGAGTCCGCCGACGAGGAAGCGCTGCAGGGCGATGAACGCGATGGCCACGGGGAGCGAGACCACGAGCGAAGCCGCCATGAGCTCGGGCCAGGCGGTGGACGCCTCGCCGATGAACGTGTTGACGAGTCCCGGCGGCAGGGTCTGCTTGTCGGGACCGGCGAGCGTGAGGGCGAAGATGAAGTCGTTCCAGCCGCGGACGAACGCGAACAGTCCTGCGGCGATGAGGCCGGGGGCGGCCAGCGGCAGCACGATCGAGTGGATGATGCGCAGGCGGGAGGCGCCGTCGACGCGGGCGGCCTCGATGAGCTCGTCCGGGATCGTGTCGAAGAAGCCCTTCAGCATCCACACGCACAGCGGCAGCGTGAACGTCGTGAACGACAGCACGAGCGCCGTGTAGGTGTTGAGCAGGCCGTAGGCCGAGAACACCGCGTAGAGGGTGATGAGCAGCAGCGCCTGCGGGAACATCTGCGACGCCAGCACGAAGTACATGAGGCTGCGGCGGCCGCGGTAGCGGAACTTCGAGAACGCGTAGCCCATGTACGCCGATACCAGCACCGAGAGGATCGCGGTGATGACGGAGACGACGATGCTGTTGCGGAGGTAGCCGAACAGGGCCGGGTTGTTCGCGAGGGCGGCGTAGGCCGCGAACGTGATCTCGGTGGGGAACAGCTTCGGCGGGTAGCTGAACACCTCGGTACGCGGGGTCAGCGACGTCGCGAGCAGCCAGTACACGGGCAGCAGGGCGAACCCGCCGAACACGACGACGGCGATCCAGGCGCTCACGGTGGAGGCACGGCGGTCGGCGCGGTGGCGCCGACGGCGGGGCGCGGCGGGCGGGGCGGAGACGGCGGCCACCGTCTCCTCGGTCAGCACGGCGGTCATCGCTTCTCTCCCTTCTCGGACAGACGGACGTAGACGACGACGAGCGCCATCAGCAGGATCATCCAGAGCAGGCCGATCGCCCCGGCGTGGCCGAGGTCGAAGCCGTCGAACGCGGTCTCGTACACCGCGGTCGCGAACGTCTGGGTGGAGCCGGCGGGACCGCCGCCGGTGAGGACGTAGATGATGTCGAAGTGCTGGAAGTTCCAGATGAACTCCAGCAGGATCACGAGGCCGATGATGCCGCTCATCTGCGGGACCGTGATGGAGAAGAAACGGCGGATGGTGCCGGCGCCGTCGATCTCGGCGGCCTCATGCAGCTCGATCGGCACGGTCTGCAGGCCGGCGAGGAGCATGACCATCATCCAGGGGAACGACTGCCAGGTCTTCGCGACGATCACGGCGATCATGGCGGTGGTGGGGTTCGCGAGCCACGCCTGGGGGGAGTCGATGAGGCCGACGGTCTCCAGGGCCGCGTTGAGCACGCCGTAGTTGGCGTTGAAGATCCACATCCACAGGAACGACACGACCACGCCGGGGATCAGCCACGGGATGAGCATGAGGCCGCGGAGCACCTTGGCGCCGCGGATGCGCGTGTTCAGGGCGAGGGCGAGGCCGAAGCCGATCACGAACGGCGCGATGGTCGTGCCGAGGGTGAAGACGAGCGTCTGGGTGAGGAGCGGGAAGAACTCGCCGGTGAGCACGTCGACGATGTTCTGGAAGCCCACGAACTCGCGACCGGGCTCGACGAGGCTCTGCTTGTAGAACGCGGTGATGAGGGCCGTGATCAGCGGGTACACGACCACGGCGGCGAGGAGCGCGAGGCCGGGAGCCGTGAGGAGGAGCGCGAACATCCCGTCCGAGAGGCGACGGGGCCGGCGACCTGTTCCTATCTGTGAGGAAATGGTCTGTTCTGTCATCTAGGTCATCCTTGGCCTGGGGTGATGTGTCCGCACTCTCGCGGTGCGGTCTCGGGCTTCCTCAGTATTTCCGGCAGATTACGGCGACGTCAACTGGAGAGCGCAATAGTCAAAAACTGGTGGAAAGTGTTTCTTTTGTGAACTGATTCCGCGAGAGTAGCCCTCGGTACGATCGCGACATGGGGTTCTCACTGCTCGGCCTGGCGGTGAGTCTCGCGATCTTCCTGCCGAACCTGCTGCTGATCCCCTTCCCGCCGAGACCGAAGCTCGAGAGCCCGGCGGTGCCCCGAGTGCTCCTGGTGTTCGAGAGGGCAGGGCAGGCGCTCTGCATGACGGTCCCTGCGATCACGGCGGCCGGCCCGATCGCGTGGGGGTGGGCGGTGCCGGTGGCGCTGGCGGTGCTCGCGTACGGGGCCCTCTGGATCCGCTACCTCCGCCGCGGCCGGCCCGGGTCGGCGCTGTTCGACACCGTCCTCGGCATCCCGGTCCCGATGGCCCTCGCGCCAGTGGCCGCCTTCCTCGGCACAGCGGCTTGGCTGCAGAACCCGTGGATCGCGCTGGCCGCGGTCGTCCTCGCGGTCGGGCACATCCCGACCTCCCTCCTCGCGGCCCGAGAACATTAGGCGCACCTGCTCGGCGTGGGGCGCGCGTCCTGATGCAGCGACGAACCGAAACGATCAGTATCGATCCTTGCTAGTCGATTATCGATTGGCTACGGTCGGAGCAGCCGCTCCCGCGGCGCCGCGCGCATCGGCCGTGCGGGAAGCGACAGTTCGGAGACGCGATGAAGCGTGTACTGGCAAGCCTGACCCTGGCGGCGGTGTTCGGATCCGCCCTCGCTGCGGCGGTCCCGTCGGCGGCTGCGGCCGCGGACGATGACGCCCTCTACCTCGCGCCGGGAGGTGACGACACGGCCTCAGGCACGATCGACGACCCGCTCGCGACGCTGGAAGGCGCCCGCGACCGGATCCGCGCGCTGAAGGCGGACTCCGCGCTCCCGGACGACGGCCTCACGGTGTACCTCCGGGAGGGCACGTACCCCCGCTCGGCGTCGTTCGAGATCGGCGCGCAGGACTCGGGCACTGCCGACGCCCCCATCACCTACCGCTCGTACCCGGGGGAGACCGCCACCCTCACCGGCGGTCGCGAGCTGCCGCGCGACCAGTTCGCCGCGGTCGACGACGCGGCGGTGACCGACCGCATCATCGACCCGGCTGCCCGCGACCGCGTCGTCGGGATCGACCTCGCCGACCTCGGCATCACCGACTACGGCCAGCTCAGCCGCCACGGCTACTGGAAGGCCAACGACGTCAGCACCACGCCGCCCATGGAGCTGTTCATCGACGGCCAGGGCATGACCCTCGCGCGATGGCCCAACGCCGACGCGGCCACGCCGACCGTGCAGATGGGGGACATCATCGACGCCGGCCCCGACCGCAACGACGCCGACCTGCAGGAGCGCGGCGGCACGTTCAGCTACGGCTACGACCGCCCGAAGCACTGGACCCAGGCCGAGGACGTGTGGCTGGACGGCATCTTCGGCTACAGCTGGGAGTGGTCGTACAACAAGATCGAGAGCATCGACACCGAGGCGAAGACCATCACCCTCCGCTACGGCGAGATGTCCGGGATCATGAAGAGCTGGTTCCCCGACTTCCACTTCGCGCAGAACCTGCTGGAGGAGCTCGACGCTCCCGGCGAGTACTACATCGACCGCGACGCCGGGAAGCTGTACCTCATCCCGAACGCGGCCTTCACGTCCGGCCGCGGCGCCGTGACGGTCACGACGCTCGACGAGCCGATGCTGCGCGCCGACGGCGCCTCGTACGTGAACTTCGACGACCTCGTGATGGAGTACGGACGCGCGACGGCCGCGGTCATCCTCGGCGGCTCGCACGTGACGATCTCGCACAGCGACATCCGCAACTTCACCGACGGCGGCGTGCTCATCAACTCGCCGGGGCGCTACACGTACGACGGCATTCCGGTGAACCGCGGCGGGCGCGACCACGCCGTGACCGACAGCCGGCTCACGCACGTCGGCGGCGTCGGCGTGGTGCTCCAGGGCGGCGACAAGACGACGCTCGAACCCGGCCGCAACCGGGTCGAGAACTCCGAGATCGCCGACTTCGCATACTACCACAAGGCCTACAATCCGGGCGTGATGTTCGACGGCGTCGGCAACATCGCCAGGGACAACGAGATCCACGACGCCCCGCATCCCGGGATCATCGTGCACGGCAACGACCACCTGTTCGAACGCAACGAGGTGTACGACGTCTGCAAGCAGTTCCACGACCTCGGTGCGATCTACATGAACTCCGGCAAGACCCCGCAGCAGCGCGGCCACGTGTTCCGGGAGAACTACTTCCACGACATCGGCGTCGGCATGGCGGGCGTCGAGGGCATCTACGCCGACAACTTCACGTGGGACCTCACGATCGAGAAGAACGTGTTCGTGAACATGGGCAACGGCGCGATCAAGAGCGGCTCGGCCGACTACATCGAGGCACGCAACAACGTCTTCGTCGACGCCTACGCCCCGTACGACAACTACGAGCAGTGGATGGGCGACCAGGAGGGCAACGTCGTCGACCGCGACTACATGCCGGCCTGGGAGAAGGTGTTCGCCGACAACAACGACTTCGTCGGCACGCCGTATCTGACGAAGTACCCCGAGCTCGCGCACTTCTTCGAGGACGACCACTACTTCCCGAACCACAGCACGTTCGCGGAGAACGTCGTGTGGAACCCGAACCGGGCCCGCATGGCCGGCGTCAACGAGCACGGCGCGAAGGACGGGAAGAACCTCCTGAACTACGAGGACAACTGGGTGGCCGACGCCGACCCCGGCTTCGTGGACGCCGCGAACGGCGACTACACGCTGAAGGCGGACGCGGCCGTGTTCGACCAGATCCCGGGCTTCGAGGCCATCGCGTTCGGCGAGATCGGCGTCGACGGCGCGATCGGGCAGACGCAGCAGCCGCAGACCATCCCGCTCGAGGACATCGCGTTCGACAGCGACACGCTCACGATCGACGCGGGCG
Source organism: Microbacterium sp. GbtcB4 (assembly GCF_019091465.1). Classification (NCBI taxonomy): domain Bacteria; kingdom Bacillati; phylum Actinomycetota; class Actinomycetes; order Micrococcales; family Microbacteriaceae; genus Microbacterium; species Microbacterium sp. GbtcB4. Next base: position 120,964 of record NZ_JAGXJJ010000006.1, on the reverse strand, counting down.
ACGAGGTGCGCGTGCGCGCCGTTCCGCTGCCCTGGAACGCCGACGACGCCGCGGTGACCTACGCCTCGGCCGATACCGCCGTCGCCTCCGTCAACGACAAGGGCGTGGTGCTCGGCATGGGCCCCGGCACGACCACGGTCACGGCGACGGCGAAGGCCGATGCCGCCAAGACCGCGACCATCGAGGTGATCGTCGAGGAGGGCGACGGCGTGCTGCACTTCACCGACTTCGAGTCGGGGGCGAACGGCTGGCCGACCGACCCGAACCGCTCCATCCAGGTGGATGCGTCGGGCGACAAGGTGTACCGCATCCTCAAGGGAGCCAACAGCATCCTGCCGCGGGACTTCACGGAGTTCGTGCTCGACTTCGACGTCACGGCCCCGGCCACGACCCCCGCCAACGCGGGACTCATCGTCTACGACCGCAACGGCAAGGGCGGCGGCTACATCCGCTTCCGCCAGGCCGCGGCGGGGCCGACCTGGACGATCTTCGACGACGCCTGGAAGGTCGTCGCCGAGAAGGTCGTGCCGGCGGCGCAGGGCCTGACCCCCGGGGAGACCTCGCACGTCCGCATCGCTGTGCAGGACGGGCAGATCCGGATCTCCGTGAACGGGGCGATCGCGTTGGAGGGCGCCGACCCCGGCCCCGGCAAGGCCGGTCGGGTCGGGTTCTACGTGGAGAACTACGCCTCGCTCGACTTCGACGACATCGGGTTCTCGCTCTCCGGGGTGCCGGTGACGGGCGTGAGCCTGGACGCCGACGCCGTGGGACTGACCGTGGGGGAGCGGCGGTCCGTCGCGGCCACGGTCGCCCCGGAGGACGCCAGCGACGCCCGGGTCACCTGGACGACCGACGCGCCGGAGGTCGCCACGGTCTCCGGCGGACGCATCGCCGGGGTCACGGCCGGCACGGCGACGATCACCGCGACCTCGGTCGCCGATCCGAGCCTCAGCGACACGGTCACCGTGACCGTGGACGATGCCGAGTACCCGACCACCCGCCTGGACGGCCAGCTGAAGGACGGGGCGAACTGGAGCCAGTCCGACCTCATCGCGGTGGACGACACGGGTGTCGTGATCAGCGGTCAGGGCGTGCACGGCTACGAGGCCGAGCGCTTCGGCGACACCCTGCTGCAGTTCGAGGCGGAGTTCGGCGCCTTCGACGGGGGCTGGTACGGCTTCCAGGCGCGCTCCGACCAGACCGGCCTTCCCGCCTGGCAGAACTCCAACACCGGATACCTCGCGGTGATCAAGGAGGACGTGATCGAGTTCCAGAGCTGGACCCCGGGCCAGACCATGCTCGACAGCATCCCCAACACGGTCATCGAGCCGAACTCCACGCACCGGATCGAGTTCGGGGCCGTCGCCGAGGACGGCGGCACCCGCATCGTGCTCCGGGTCGACGACGTGACGGTGTGGAACATGGTCGACGCCAGGGAGAACCTCCGCGTCGGTGCGGACGGCTTCTTCAACGTCTACCACTACGGCAAGACGAACACCCTGGCCGTGCGGCCGACACCGCCGCCCGCGACGGTGACCGGCATCTGCTGGGCGCCCGAAGCCGACCCGAAGACCCGCTACGTGCGCGGCGAGGAGCTCGACGTGACCGGCATGCTGCTGGGCGTGGACTGGAGCGACGGATCCCGCACCACCCAGAAGGTGACGGCGGACATGGTCAGCGGCTTCGACAGCAGCAAGGTGCGCCCGCACCACACGCTCACCGTGACGTACGCTGGCGCGAGCGTCGAGCTCCCGATCTCGGTGCGACCGAAGCTCAAGAACGACGAACAGGACGTGCCACGATGCGGGTGACCTTCATCGGAGACTCGATCACCGACGCGGGGCGCGATCGCTCCGACCCGGAGTCCTTCGGGGACGGCTTTGTGTCGCTCCTCGCCCCCGAGCTGCAGGCCGCTGGGGCGACGGTCCGCAACCTCGGGGTCGCGGGGGACCGCGCCCGCGACCTGGCCGCGCGGTGGGACGCGGAGCTGCTGCCGACGGCGCCGGAGCTGCTGACCGTGTACGTCGGCGTGAACGACATGTGGCGGCGGTTCGACAGCGACGACCCGACCTCGGCCGAGGACTTCGCCGCGACGCTCGGCGACCTCCTCGGCCGCGCGGTGGCCGCGCACGCCCCGCGGCTGATCCTCATGGAGCCGTACTTCCTTCCGGTGACGGAGGAGCAGCGCACGTGGCTCGACGACCTCGACGGGAAGCGGGCGGCGGTGCGGGCTCTCGCCGCGGAGCACGGGGCGGCGTTCGTGCCCCTGCACGAGGTGTTCACGGCGGCGACGGAGCAGTATCCGGTCGTCGAGCTCGCGCCGGACGGGGTGCACCCGACGCCCCGCGGATCCGCCCTCATCGCGGATGCCTGGCGCACGGCCGCGTCCATTAGCGATAGTCGATAATGGACGTAGACTGATGGTCATGACGGATGCTCTCGGCACGGCCGGACTGCAGCGCGGACTGCTGTCGGATCAGATCTACGCGCTCATCAAGGCGATGATCAAGGACTCGACGCTGGCCCCCGGCGAGCAGCTCGTGGAGTCGCAGCTCGCCCGGCAGATGCAGGTGAGCCAGGCGCCCGTGCGCGACGCCCTCAAGCGGCTCGCGCACGAGGGGCTCGTGTCGCACGTGCGGCATCAGGGCAACTTCGTCGCGAGCTACTCCGCGGAGGAGGCGGCGCAGGCGAAGGTCGCGCGCGTCGAGCTGGAGGGGCTGGCGGGACGGCTGGCCTGCGGAGCGCTCGACCCCGCTCGCCGGGCCGAGCTCGTCGGCCTCATCGCGCAGATGCATGAGGCGGCTGAGGCGGAAGACCTCGCCCGGTTCCGCGAGCTCGACTTCACCTTCCACCGTGCGGTGATCGAGGCCAGCGGCAACGTGTACCTCCCCCGCATGTGGGACCTCCTGGAGCCGAGCCTGCGCGTCATGCACGTGCTCGGCGACCCCACCTTCACGGGGGACTGGCACGAGGTCGCGGACTGGCACAAGGGCCTGCTCGACACGCTGGAGGCCGGCGACGAAGAGGCCGCGTCCTCCCTGTTCCGCGCCCACGCTGCCGGCACCCTCCTCGACTGACCCCCGCTTCCCGCCGCGCAAGGTCGCAGTTTCGCACCGAGGTCGCATGGCTGGCCGGAGTCCCTGCGACGCGGTGAGGATCTGCGACGGGGGTGCGGAAGTGTCCGGGGTGGGGAGTCCCTGCGCGAGGTCGCAGTTTCGCACCGAGGTCGCATCCATCCCCGGAGTCCCTGCGACGCGGTGCGAATCCGCGACGGGACGCGACTCTGCTTCCGGGACGGGGTGTTCCGGCGCGAGGTCGCAGATTCGGCACGCGGTCGCATCCATCCCCGGAGTCCCCGCGACCTCGGGGCGAAACTGCGACGGGGGCTACGCGGTGAAGGGGGAGAGGCGGTCGGCGGTGCCGGACCAGAATGCTCGAGCCTCGGCAGCGGAGAGCGGAGGAAGAGCCTGCCGGGTCGCGGCGAGAACCTCCCCGTAGGTCGTGGTCCGCGTGGACATCGGCCAGTCGCTGCCGTACATCAGTCGATCCGCGCCGAAGAGGGCGAAAGCGGAGCGCAGCAGTTCCCGCGACTCGTCCGACCCGCGCGCCGTGAGGTCGAGCCCGGAGACCTTCGCCGACACCCCCGGAGCCGACGCGGCCTCGGTGAGGGCGGAGAGCCATGCGGCATCGGCCGTCCGGGCGCCGAGGCCGAGGTGGCAGACGACGATCGCGGTGTCGGGGTGCCGTCGAGACAGCGCGGCGGCGGCGGGCAGCTGGTCAGGGCGGATGAGCAGTTCGAGGGTGCGGGCGGTCGCGCCGAGGTGGGCGGCGAGGGCGTCGAGGCCGTCCACATCCGAGAGATCCGCGGCGAACTGCGGCACCGCGGCGCGCACGCCGACCACGGCGGGAGAGAACGCGACCGCCGTGGCGCCGGCGGCTCGTCCCGGCGCGGGGGTGTACTGCAGCACCACGCGCCGCAGGAACGGGTCGCGGGCGGCGGTCGCGGTCAGCCACTCCGCCTCCGCCACCGAGTCCGCCGCCTGCACGGCGATGGCGGAGGAGACGCCGGCGTCGGCCAGCTCCCGTCCGAGACGAGCGGCCGCGGCCTGCCGGGGGAGCCCGAGGTCGTCGCGGAACCACGGGATCGGCACGGCGTCCGCGTCCCAGACGTGCACATGGGCGTCGACGATCCGCACGTCAGCTCCCGGGCCGCGCGGTCATGCAGCCTCCGCATCGAGGGCGTCCCACAGTGCGGCGGGCAGCGCGGCGTCGAGGCCGTCCACGAACGCGTCCACCTCGGCGGGGGTCCGTGCCCCGACGACCACCGCATCCGCGCCCTGCCGCAGCGGGAACTGCACCGCGGCGTCCGCGAGGTGCACGCCGTACGAGGCGCAGACGGCCTGCAGGCGCTGTGCCCGCTCTCGGAGCTCCGGGGGTGCCGGCTTGTACTCGAAGAAGGGGGAGCCGACCGGGTCGACGAGGATGCCGGAGTTGAACACCGCGGCCGCGAGCACCCCGATGCCGCGGGCCGCCGCGGTCGGCAGCAACCGGTCCAGGGCGGTGCGGTCGAGCAGCGTGAGCCGACCGGCCTCCATCACCACGTCGAGCGGCGCCTCGGCGACGTAGCGCTCGAGGGGGTCGAGCCGTCCCAGCCCCACGCTGATCGCGCGCACCACCCCTTCGTCGCGCAGTTCGACGAGGGCCGGAAGCGCCGTCGCGAACGCCGCCTCCACGTCCAGGGGATCGTGCAGATGCAGCACGTCCACGCGATCGACACCCAGCCGGGCGAGGCTGCCGTCGAGGCTCCTCCGCACGCCGTCCCTGCTGAGGTCGACGACGGAGTCGTGCCCGCTCGCGGCGCCCGCGACGGGGCGGCCGTCCGCATCGACCAGCACCCGGCCGACCTTCGTCGCGATCACGTAGTCGTCCCGCGGCACGCCGCGCAGGGCGAGGCCGAGCTTCCGCTCGCTCTCGCCCGAGCCGTACAGCGGTGCGGTGTCGAAGAAACGGACATCGCGGGCGAGCGCGGCCTGCACGGTCGCCACCGCGTCGCCGTCAGGCACGGGGGCGAAGAGGTTGCCGATCGGCGCGCACCCCAGTCCGACGTCGTCGCGCGCGGCGACCTCGGGATTCAGCGGACGGAGCTCTGGACGGAACGCCATGCCTCGTACTCCTCGCGGCTGTCGGGGGTCAACGGGTAGTAGTCGCTCAGGCGTGCGCCCTCGTCGAGACGGCGGCGGCTGAACACCTCCCACTCCTCATGATCGCGCGCGTCGTCCACGACCCGCGGCGCCATGGCCTGCGGCACCACGACAGGGCCGTCGTCGTCCGCGACCACGAGGTCGCCCGGCATGCACAGCGCACCGCCCACCGCGACGGGCACGTCGTACGCCCACGGCACCAGCTCCGACTGCGAGGCGTAGTGCGGGGTCGTGCCCGTCGACCACACCGGGATCCCGAGCTCGCGGATGCGGCCGGCGTCGCGGATGCGGCCGTCCACGACGATCCCCGCGCCCCCCTTGCGCGCGAAGTATCGCGCCAGGATGTCGCCGATGCACCCGGAGAACCGGCTGCCGTACGCCTGGATCACCAGCACGTCGCCGGGTTGCACGGCCTCGAGCACGTGCCACAGGGCGGTGTGCCGCTCGGCGTACTCCTGCCCGTCGCCCGAGGCCATGTCCTCGCGCTGCGGCATGAACTGCAGGGTCAGCGCCGAGCCGACGACGCGCTGGCCGAGGCTCAGCGGCTCCGGTCCGTCGATGTAGCTGCGGCGGATCCCGAGTCCGTGCAGCTTGGCGCACGCGGTGGCGGAGGAGATCGCGTCGAAGGACTCGACCACCTCGGGCGAGGGCCGCTGGTAGGCCCCACCCCGCACGGGCAGGGCGAAGTCGGGTCGGATCAGATCGGCGCTCATGCGTCTCCTTCAGGGAACAGGTGGCGCGGCGATCCGGTCGCACGCGCGATGGTCAGGTCGAGATCGGCGCTGTGCGCCGGGGGCAGGGTCACCACGAGGTCGTCGTCCACGTCGAGAGTCGTGGTGACGGTCGGGGCGCCCGGGGCGGTGTACGTGCCCGAGGCGCCGGGCCAGAGGCCGGGCTCCTCGCCGGAGGCCGTGACCCGCACGATCCGGTCGAGGCCGAAGCGCCCGCCGCGCAGCCGCACGGTGCGGGTGTGCACGGCAGAGGTGTTCACGAGCTGCACGCCGATGCCGTCGTCGTCGAGGCGGTGCACGAGCGCGGCGACGTCCTCCGGGAGTCCGGGCCGCGCGCGGTCGACGTCCTCGTAGCGGAGCGCCGTGAAACCGAGTCCGCCGTTGTAGAGCACCTGTGGCGCCCCGCCGACGAGCTGCGTCAGCACCTCCGTCACCACGGGATTCACGCGCTGCCAGAAGTGCAGGTGTGCGGCGTCGGGATCGCGGTCGTCGGCGAGCATCATCGCGGCGCGACGTGCCACCTGGCCGAGCGCCATCTCCAGCGCCCGCACCGGATAATCGGGCAGGTCGCCGGAGAGGTACGCGAACCAGCCGGCCTCGTGACCCGCCTCCTCCTTGTCGCGGAACGGCGCGACGAGGTCGGCGGAGGAAGGGAGGCCGGCGATCGCCGTCTCCAGCCGCTCCCGGTCGGACGTGCGTCGCGACCACCACCACAGCCACAGGGGGAGATCGAGCTGCAGCGGACCGTAGTCGAACCAGCCGTCCGAGCCGTGGCGGTAGGGGACCAGCAGGGCGGGCTCGGTGGCGGCGGCGCCGAGCCGAGCCATCCACCCGCCGCGCAAGCTGTACGTGGACTCCGCGACGCTGCCGCTGCGCGCCTCGGCGAGCACGGTGTCGAGCATGGTGCGAACGAGGTCGAGGGCGCCGTCGTCGCCGGTGACGAGCGCGTGGTTGAGCGCGCCGATCAGGGCGCTCATGCCGACGGAGTGCAGCCCGTGCGGCCAGGCCCAGCCGTAGTGTCCGCCCCACCAGCGGCCGTCGTGGAGGGAGCCGACGGTGCCGTCGGGGCCGACGTTGTCGGGGAGCAGGCCCCCGTCCGCCCGCGCGCGCCAGCCGTCGACGTACCGGCGGATCCACGCGGCCGTCTCCTCGTCGCCGTCGTAGAGCCAGCGATTCGCGGCGAGGGAGGTCGCAGCCAGGTTCACGGCGATGTCACCCGCCGCGCGGCGCTGCATCTCCTCCGCCATCCGCTGGGCGTGGGCGGGGTCGGCGAGGTCGTCCCAGGAGGCGATGCCGTCCAGGCCGTGCAGCGGCAGACCGTAGGGGCGCATCTCGTCCCGGTCGGCGGTGTACGGCACGATCTTCTCGTCCAGCCCCTCGCGGGCACCCAGAGCGCCGTTGTGCGGCGAGCGGATCATGTTGCGCTCGGCGTCGTAGTTGCCCTTCGCGGGGTCGGTGAAGAGGGCCGAGAACCGGGCGGCACGCGCGGCGAACGCGGTGTCGGCCGGGTCGGCGGCGCAGATGCCGGCGAGGAACAGCAGCGACTCGCCCTGATGGAACCAGTCGTAGCCGTTGTCGTACTCCTCGGTGAGCATGCCCGCGTCGGCGAGCTGCACGGTCACGCCCTCCCAGTGCCGCTTGGCGTCGGCGAGCACCTCGTCGGAGCCGCCGAGCAGATAGAACGCGGGCCAGTTGAAGAAGGGCTCGTACAGGTCGTCCACGCCGTCGCGGTCGATGAACTCGGCGACGCCGCGGAGGCGGCCGTCCGGCAGCGTGTAGCGGTCGCCGAAGAGGCGGCGGGCCTCCTCGACCTCGGCGAAGAGCCGGCGCTGCAGCACGGCCCAGGCCGGGATCGTGCGCAGCGGACGGGTGAGCGGGGTCTCCGGCACGGTCATCCCTTCGTCGCTCCGGCGACCAGGCCGCCGATGATGTGGCGCTGCATCACGATGAAGAACACCATCGCGGGCAGCACGGCCAGCAGGAGGGTCGGGAACACCTGGGTGTAGTCGGTCGAGAACTGTCCGACCGCCGCGTAGACGCCGGTGGTCACCGTGTAGATCCCGGAGCTGGGCCCGAGGATGATCTGCGGACTCACGAAGTCGTTCCACACGCCGATCGAGTTGAGCACCACGACCGTCGCGACGACGGGCTTCATGATCGGGAAGATGCACGCCCAGAACGCGCGGATGGGCCCGGCGCCGTCCAGCGATGCCGCCTCGTCGATGTCACGCGGGACGCTGCGGAGGTAGGCCGTGAACAGGAAGATCGTCACCGGCAGGGTCGCCGCGGTCTCGAAGAGGATGAACCCGGGGATCGTGTTGATGAGCCCGAGCACCCGCAGCACGAAGACCACGGGGATCAGCGTCACCTGGCCGGGGATGAAGAGCCCGGAGACGAAGAGGAGCAGCAGTCCCAGGTGCCATTTCGACCGCCCGCGGGCGATGACATAGGCGACGGGCGCGGCGAGGGCGATGCAGCAGAGGTTCACGAGCACGACGAACAGCAGCGTGATGCCGTACGCGGCGATCACGTTGAACTTGCTGCTCGTGATCGCGGCCCACAGGTAGTCGAACGTGAACATCTGCGGAGTGATCAGCAGCGGGTTCTCGATGATGTCGGCCTGCGGTTTGAACGCGTTGATCAGCATCGTGTACATCGGGATCAGCATCGTGATCGCGACGACGCCGAGGACGATCCACCGGATCGTGCTGACGGCGAGGGCCGGGCGGTTGCGGGTCTGCTTCATCAGTCGGTCGCCTTCTGCTCGGCGCGGCGTCGCACCAGCGTGACGGCGAGGCCGACGACCGCGGTGACGATGAGGAGGATCATGGACTGCGCGGCGCCGAAGCCGAGCGCCGAATTCGCGAAGGAGTCCTTGAGGATCTGGTAGACGATCGTCTGCGTCGAGCCGGCGGGTCCTCCGTCGGTGAGCGACAGCACCACGTCGTACGCCTTGAGGAGCCCGACGAGGGTGAGCACGAGGTTCACCGTGAAGACGGGGGCGATGAGCGGCAAGGTGATGGAGCGGAACTGCTGCCACCGCGAGGCGCCGTCCACGGTCGCCGCCTCGTAGTACTCCGCGGGGACGGACTTGATGCCGGCGAGGAACAGGATCATGTTGAAGCCGAAGTGCGACCACACGATCGTGAAGATCACGCTCGCCTTGGCGAAGGTCGGGTCCGTGAGGAACGGCATCGCCGGGAGGCCGAGCGTGCTGAGCAGGCCGTTGACGGCGCCGGTGGGGGAGAGCATCGCCGACCAGAGGAAGCCGATGATGAGGGCGCTGATCACGTACGGGTAGAAGAAGATCGTGCGCAGGATCGTGTTCGAGCGGCCGGGCCCGGAGATGAGAGCGGCGATCGCGAGGCCGATGGCGTTGCAGAGGATCGTGCCCACCACCGCGATGATGCCCGTGAAGATCGCGGCCTGGGTCGAGCGCGGGCTGCGGAACGCCTTGATGTAGTTGTCCCAGCCGATGAAGTTGAAGTTGAGGCTGTACCCGTTCCAGTCGGTGAAGCTGAGCACCGCCGCGAGGATCATCGGGATGACGAACATCGCGAGGAAGACCGCGACGGCCGGGCCGCCCATGAGGATGCCGGGGATCCGGTTCCGCCACTGCTGCAGCGCCGTGCGGCGGCGCGGGGCGGGGGGCGAGCTCATCGGCGTCGACGGTCCTGTCGGGGTGGCCGCGGCGGCGGGCGGCGGCGCGGTCGTGGTGGGCGGAGTCATGGCGGCACTCTCGTTCTCGGTGGCGCGTTCAGGGGGAGGCGCTGGGGCAGCGCCGGGACGGCGCCCGGGACGGATGTCGCGTCCCGGGCGCCGCGAGGGTCAACCGGCGTTGGCGGCGAACCAGTCGTCCATGGCCTGCAGCACCTGGTCGGCGGGTGCGCCGCCGAGCAGGGCCTGGGTCTGGGTGTTGATCTCGCCCGAGTAGCCGTCGGGGAGCGTGCGCTCGCCGTAGCCGCCGCCGGTGGGCGTGTAGGCCTCAGCCGGGGTGTCGGCCACGATCTGCAGCAGCTCCTCGCCGAGCGGCGTCATGTCGTACTCGTAGCCGTCGCGGAAGTTGCCGTCGACCGCGAGCTGGTCGCTCACCGCGGTCTGGTCGGTGGTGAGGAACTCGATGAGCTTCGCCGCCGCGTCCTGGTTCTTGCTCGCCTTGAGGATCGAGTACGGGCTGGCGATGTTGGCGCCCATCGCGGGCTGCTCGTCGGCGCTCATGGCGGGGGCGCGGAAGACGCCGATGTCCGCGGAGTCGGCGGCCTTCGCCTGGGTGCCGGCGAACCAGCTTCCCATCGAGTACACCGCAGTCTTGCCCGAGAGGAAGGCCTGCTCGGCGTCCGGGTACTTGATGCCCAGGGCGTCGCCCGGGATGTAGCCCTCGGACACCCAGTCCGCGTAGGTCTCGACCGCATCGCCGTAGGTCTCGCTGAAGGTGACGTCGCCCGCCGAGATGTCCTGGAACCACTCCGGGTCCTCGGCGATGATGGTCGGCAGCCCGAGCGCCTGCAGGGTGTGGCTCGTCATCCAGTCGCCACCGGTCTGGACGGGCGTCCACCCGGCGTCCTTGAGCTTGCCGAGGGCTTCGGTGAGCTCGTCGACCGTGGTCGGCACCTCCGTGATCCCCGCCTCCTCGAACGCGGTCTTGTTGTAGAAGAAGAGGCTCTGCAACTGCACGCCGATGCCGGCCATGTAGTTCTTGCCGTCGATCGAGTACTGGTCGGCGAGCGGACCGGACGACGCCCACTCGTACTGCGAGAGGTCGACGAGCTCGGGAGCGAGCTTGGTGGTGGGGGCGATGGACTGCACGACGTCGGGAGCGTCGCCGGCGGCCAGCAGGCGCGGCACGGCGGCTTCGACGCCCTCCGCACCCGGGTTCTGGATGACGACGTCGATGTTCGGGTTGGCGTCCTCGAACGGCGCGACGAGGTCGTTCCAGAACTCCTCGGTCAGGTTCGGGGTGACGTTCACGAGCATGCGGACGGTGACGTCGCCACCGGCATCGCCGCCGTCGTCGCCGGCGGTGGTCGAGCAGCCGGCGATGGCGAGGGCGGATACCGCCGCGATGCCGACGAGGGGGAGGACTCGGGCCTTGATCATCGTTGATCCTTTCCTGATGCATGAGGGAGGGCCGCTCGCGACATTACACTAATCGATAATCGTTTGTGAAGAGCGGGCAGCATGGATTCCGCTCGGACCGCGTTCCGGTCTGCGGTCTCCGAGCGGGGCGCGTGGCGTGGTCAGCCGGCGGCGCGGCGGGCGCGGTACGCCGCGACGGCGTTGCGGTTGGCGCAGCTCGTCGAGCAGTAGCGCTTGGAGCGGTTGCGGGAGAGGTCGAGGGCGATCGCCTGGCATGTCCCGTCCGCACAGACGGTGAGGCGAGAGCCCTCGTCCGTGCGGATGACGTCGATCAGGGCCATCGCGGTCTCCACGAGCACCCGTTCGGCGAGCGGGCGTTCGTCGGCGAGGCCGTGCAGGTGCCAGCCCAGCTCGTCGTGGCGCACGAGCCGCGGGGTCAGGCGCACCTCGGCGAGAGCGGCATTGACGTGCGCGGCCATCTCGTCGCGCGGAGCGAGCAGCATGGCGCGGAGGCGCGGCCGCAGAGCGCGGAGGTCGTCGAGTTCCACCGTGTCCCCGTCGACCCGTCCCGTGTACGGGAACACCTGAAGGAAGGCCTTCTCGTCGTCGATGTCGACCAGGGTGTCCGGGTCCTCCGCCGAGTTCGCGAGCCAGACCGCCGCGCGCAGCGCATCCTCTGTGTCATCGGTGAAGACCATGTTGACAGCTTACTCCCGCGGGCGTAGCGTCATCCCTCATGAGCACCGTGGCTGATGACACTCCGCGCACCCGGACCGGGGTGCGCCTCGGGCTGCCGCTCGCTGTCGCCGCCGCCTTCGCGTTCGGCTCCTCCGGGGCGTGGGCACGTGGACTCATCGACGCGGGATGGACGCCGGGCGCTGCCGTCACGGTGCGGGTCTGGGTCGCGGCGCTCGTGCTGCTCGTCCCCACGGTCCTCGCGCTCCGCGGGCGGTGGCGTGCCCTCGGGCAGAACGCGGGGATGGTCGCTGCCTACGGCCTCCTCGCCGTCGCCGCCACCCAGCTCTGCTACTTCCAGGCCGTGGCGTTGATGGACGTCGGGATCGCGCTGCTCATCGAGTACACCGCCCCGGTCGCCGTGCTCCTCTGGCTCTGGCTGCGCCGGGGCGAGCGTCCCACGCGGCGCAGCGTCCTCGGTGCCGGCATCGCCTTCGTCGGGCTCGTCCTCATGCTCGACATCGTCACCGGGGCGCAGGTGGATGTCGTCGGTGTCCTCTGGGCACTCGGGGCGATGGTGGGGGCCGCGAGCTACTTCGTGCTGTCCGCCAGGGCCGACACCGGGATCCCGCCGATCGCCCTCGCGGGCAGTGGGCTGCTGCTCGGTGCCGTGGGTCTGAGCCTCGCCGCGCTCGTCGGCGTGCTGCCGTTCGCGTGGACGACGGCCGACGTCGACTACCGGTTCGGTGCGGTGCCGTGGTTCGTGCCGGTCCTCGCGATCGGCGTGATCGCCACGGCCCTCGCGTACGTGCTCGGCATCGTCTCGACGCGGATGCTCGGCTCCCGGCTGGCCTCGTTCGTCGCGCTCGCCGAGGTCGTGGCGGCCCTGCTCTTCGGCTGGCTCCTACTTGGGCAGCTCCCCGGCCCGCTGCAGGCCCTCGGGGGCGTGCTCGTGCTCGCCGGCGTGGTCGTCGTGAAGCTCGGCGAGCCCCGCCCCGCCCCCTGAGCGGCGTCCCGCGGGCACGACTTCGGAGATCGGAGCCGACACGCCGGCCTCCCGCCCCGCGGTGCGGCGTGTCCCGGGCGCTCTCCGAAGCTGTGCCCGGGTGCGGGGCGGGTGGACGGAGATTATGTATACGAATCGACCACCCGCGCCCGAGAAGGGGACCACCTCGGGAGGTTTATGTATACACTGACGGAATGGTTCTCCCTGTCGAGCGCACGTCCATGGGTGATCGCGCCTATGCGGCGCTCCTCGACGGCATCCAGTCCGGGGAGCTGCCGGCCGGGTACGTGCTCGGCGAGGTGGAGCAGGCCGAGCGCCTCGGCGTGAGCCGGACCCCGCTGCGAGAGGCGCTGCGCCGCCTGGCCGCCGACGGCCTGGTGGTGCAGCAGTCGCCCCGCGTGACCGTGGTCGCCGACCTCGACGCCGACGACATCCGGTCCCTGTTCGAGATCCGTCGCGCGCTGGAGGAGACCTCCGCCCGACTGGCGGCCGTCCGGGGCGACGCCGACCGGTTCGCCGCGCTCGCCGCGGAGTTCGCCCACGTGGACCTCACCAGGGCGGAGGGCCGCGATGCCTACTACGCCCTGATCGCACGATTCGATGCGGCCCTCGACGACGCCGTCGCCAACGACTACATCGCTGCGGCGCTGCGCACGGTCCGCACCCACCTCGTCCGCGTGCGGCGCATGGCGCGGGACAAGCCCGCGCGGCTCGCCGCCTCCGCGGCCGAGCACCGCACCATCGCCGAGGCGCTCGCCGCCCGCGACGGCGACCTCGCCGCCCATGCCACGCACGTGCACCTGCACAACGCGCTCACCGGCATCCTCGACTCCCTCCCTGACAGCGAAGGACACTCATGACCGTCACCCACCACGTCCGCGTGCACGCCAGCTCCGAGAACCTCGTCCGCGAGGATCAGCTCGCGTGGAAGATCGCCGAGGTCGCAGTCGACCAGGTCGAGGTCGAGCAGCCCGTCGTCGACATGATCATCAACCGCATCATCGACAACGCCGCCGTCGCCGCCGCCTCCCTCACCCGCGCGCCGATCGTCGCCGCCCGCGCGCAGGCGTTCAGTCACCCCGTCTCCACCGGTGGTGCCGGCGCCAACCTCTTCGGAACACCGCTCGACCGCCGCACCAGCCCGGAGTGGGCGGCCTGGGCGAACGGCGTGGCCGTGCGCGAGCTCGACTACCACGACACATTCCTCGCCGCCGAGTACTCGCACCCGGGCGACAACGTCCCGCCGATCCTCGCTGTCGCGCAGCACACCGGCAAGGACGGCCGCGCGCTCGTGCGCGGCATCGCCACCGGCTACGAGATCCAGATGGACCTCGTGCGCGCGATCTGCCTGCACAAGCACAAGATCGACCACGTCGCGCACCTCGGCCCGTCCGCCGCCGCCGGCATCGGCACCCTCCTCGGCCTCGACGTCGAGACGATCTACCAGGCGGTCGGCCAGGCGCTGCACACCACGACCGCCACGCGCCAGAGCCGCAAGGGCGAGATCTCCACCTGGAAGGCGCACGCCCCGGCCTTCGCCGGGAAGATGGCCGTCGAGGCCGTCGACCGGGCGATGCGCGGACAGACGAGCCCCGCGCCGATCTACGAAGGCGAGGACGGCGTGATCGCCTGGATGCTCGACGGGAAGGACGCGGCCTACGAGGTGCCGCTGCCCGCCGCCGGCGAGGCCAAGCGCGCGATCCTCGACTCGTACACGAAAGAGCACTCCGCGGAATACCAGGCGCAGGCGTGGATCGACCTCGCCCGCAAGCTCGGCACCGCGAACCCGGCCCTCCGCGACCCCGCGAACATCGCCTCGATCGTGCTGCACACCAGCCACCACACGCACTATGTAATCGGCTCGGGAGCGAACGACCCGCAGAAGTACGACCCGACGGCCTCCCGCGAGACCCTCGACCACTCCATCCCGTACATCTTCGCGGTGGCGCTGCAGGACGGCGGCTGGCACCACGTCGACTCCTACACGCCGGAGCGCGCAGGCCGCCCCGACACCGTCGCGCTGTGGCACAAGATCACCACGGCCGAGGACGCGGAATGGACCCGCCGCTACCACTCGGAGGACCCGGACGAGAAGGCGTTCGGCGGCCGCGTCGAGATCCGCCTCACCGACGGCTCGACCGTGGTCGACGAGATCGCCGTCGCCGACGCCCACCCCCTCGGCGCGCGCCCGTTCGCGCGGGAGAACTACATCGCCAAGTTCCGCCTGCTCGCGGAGCCCGTGCTCGAGCCCGCCGAGATCGAGCGGTTCCTGGAGCTCGTGCAGCGCCTGCCCGAGCTCACGGCCGCCGAGGTCGCCGAGCTCTCGATCGTCGCGAAGCCCGGTCTGCTCGACGACGCCGCGGCGCCCGCCGGTCTGTTCTGATGCCCACGCCGTTCATAACTCAGGAGAATCGGCGCGGAACGCGTCGGCTGACCGCCTACACGGCTCTCTCCCCCGCCGGTCTCCTGAGTTGTGAACACCGATCGAAGGGGAGCAACTGATGCTGTACTCCACCACGACGCCGGCCGAGAAGCGGCGCCTGTTCCGGGAACGGCTCGCCTCAGGGGAGCTGCTGCGCTTCCCCGGCGCGTTCAACCCCCTGAGCGCCAGACTGATCGAGCAGAAGGGGTTCGAGGGGGTCTACATCTCGGGCGCCGTGCTCTCCGCCGACCTCGGTCTGCCGGACATCGGGCTGACCACGCTGACCGAGGTCGCCGGGCGGGCGAAGCAGATCGCCCGCATGACCGACCTCCCCGCGATCGTCGACGCCGACACCGGCTTCGGCGAGCCGATGAACGTCGCGCGGACGATCCAGGAGCTCGAGGACGCCGGTCTCGCGGGAACGCACATTGAGGACCAGATCAACCCGAAGCGCTGCGGACACCTGGACGGCAAGGCCGTGGTCGACGAGGACACCGCGATCAAGCGCATCCGCGCCGCCGCCGACGCCCGCCGCGACGAGAACTTCCTGATCATGGCGCGTACCGACATCCGGGCGATCGAGGGGCTGGACGCGGCGATCGACCGGGCCAAGGCGCTCGTCGACGCGGGAGCCGATGCGATCTTCCCGGAGGCGATGCGCACGATCGGCGAGTTCGAGGCCATGGCCGCGGCGCTGGACGTGCCGATCCTCGCGAACATGACCGAGTTCGGCAAGAGCGAGCTGTTCTCCGTCGATAGCCTCCGCGATGCCGGGGTGCGCGTGGTCATCTGGCCGGTGTCGCTGCTGCGGATCGCGATGGGGGCGGCGGGCCGTGCGCTCGATACGCTGAACGACGAGGGGCACCTGACCTCGAAGCTCGGGGAGATGCAGCACCGCGCCGACCTCTACGAGCTGATCGACTACGAGTCGTACAACCGTTTCGACTCCGGCGTCTTCAACTTCACACTCGACAACACCGGTCGCTGAGCGCAGCGAAGCGGACACACGACGCGGTTGCTGAGCGAGGAGCGCAGCGACGAGTCGAAGTACACGAAGGAGTGACCATGACCGAGCCGGACATCAAGAAGGGCCTCGCGGGGGTCGTCGTCGACACGACGGCGATCTCGAAGGTCAACCCAGAGACGAACAGCCTGCTCTACCGCGGCTATCCGGTGCAGGAGCTCGCAGACACGCAGTCCTTCGAGGCCGTGGCGTACCTGCTGTGGAACGGCGAGCTGCCGACGGGCGACGAGCTCGCGGCGTTCCGGCTGGAGGAGCGGAAGCACCGCGCCCTGGCCGACAACGTGAAGGCCGCCATCGACCTCGTGCCCCTCGAGGCGCACCCGATGGACGAGGTGCGCACGGCCGTGAGCCTGATCGGCGCATCGGACCCCGAGGCCGGCGGTTCCGTGCTCGACGCCGGTGGCAGCCCCGAGCAGAACCTGGCGCGCAGCATCCGCCTGTTCGCCGCGCTGCCGGCCATCGTCGCCTACGGCCAGCGTCGCCGTCGCGGCCAGGAGCTCATCGCTCCGCGCGACGACCTCGACTACTCGGCGAACTTCCTCTGGATGACCTTCGGGGAGGAGGCCGACCCGGTCGTGGTCGACGCGTTCAACCGGTCGATGATCCTCTACGCCGAGCACTCCTTCAACGCCTCGACCTTCACCGCCCGGGTCATCACCTCGACCCTCAGCGACATCTACTCGGCTGTGGTCGGGGCCATCGGCGCGCTCAAGGGCCCGCTGCACGGCGGGGCGAATGAGGCCGTGCTGCACATCTTCAAGGAGATCGGTTCGGCGGACGCCGTCGAGGCCTGGCTCGACAAGGCCCTCGCGGAGAAGCGCAAGATCATGGGCTTCGGACACCGCGTCTACAAGAACGGCGACTCACGCGTGCCGACCATGAAGGCCGCGCTCGACACCCTCGTCGCGCACTACGGCCGGGAGGACGTCGCCGAGCTGTACGACGCGCTGGAGTCACAGTTCGTCGAGCGCAAGGGGATCCACCCGAACCTCGACTACCCGTCCGGCCCCGCGTACAGCCTCATCGGCTTCGACACGCTCACCTTCACGCCGCTGTTCGTCGCGGCGCGGGTGACGGGGTGGACGGCCCACGTCATCGAGCAGGCCGGCGCGAACGCCCTGATCCGCCCGTTGTCGCACTACGACGGCCCCGACGAGCGGCACGTGGCCGGCTGACTCCGTTCCGTTCGAATCGCCTGAATGGCTCCATCTCACCGCGGGATGGAGCCATTCGCGCGATTCGGAGCAGTAGCGTGCCGACGGCCCGGGGTCAAGCGGATGCGGCGGATTTCGGGGAGGAGTAAACCGGATCCGGGACGACAGCGTGTCCCGCGAGAAGGAGGCCCCATGTCCGCGTCCGACGTCACCGTCAAGGAGGTCCGGTCGCTCGTCGCCGCGCGCATGGACCGGCTCCCCTGGTCGCGCTTCCACTGGATGATCGTCGTCGGACTCGGGTTCTCCTGGATCCTCGACGGCCTCGAGGTGCAGATCGTCGCGGCTAACGGCTACGCGCAGACGCTGGGGATGGGCCCGGCCGAGGTCGGCCTCGCCGGCACCTGCTACCTGCTCGGACAGGTTTTCGGCGCCCTCGTGTTCGGCCGTCTCGCCGACCGTCTCGGCCGCAAGAACCTCTTCCTGCTCTCCCTCGGGGTGTACCTCGTCGGGTCGGCCGTCGCCGGTCTCGCGTTCGCCCCGTGGTTCTTCTACATCTGGCGCTTCGTCGCCGGGGCGGGCATCGGCGGCGAGTACGCGGCCATCAACTCGGCCATCGACGAGATCATCCCCGCGAAGTACCGCGGCCGTGTCGACATCGCCATCAACGGCACCTACTGGGGTGGTGCGGCGCTCGGCGCCGTCGCCAACATGTTCTTCCTCAACACCGACATCCTGCCCGCTGACATCGGCTGGCGGCTGAGCTTCTTCGTCGGCCCGATCCTCGGCCTCCTCATCATCTGGCTGCGGCGGCACATCCCGGAGAGCCCGCGCTGGCAGATGACCCACGGTCGCGAGGAGGAGGCGGAGCGCAACGTCGACGAGATCGAGGAGCGCATCCGCAAGGAGGGCAAGACGATCGAGCCCGTCGACGAGAGCAAGGCCATCACGGTCAAGGAGTACGGCAGCGTCCCGTTCCTCGTGATCGCGAAGGTGCTGTTCAAGAAGTACCCGCGGCGCACGCTCGTCGGCATCACGATGATGGTCACGCAGTCCTTCCTCTACAACGCGATCTTCTTCACGTACGCGCTCGTGCTGGAGAACTTCTACGACACCCCGCCGGCATCCGCGTCGCAGTACTTCATCGTCTTCGCGGTGGGCAACCTCGCCGGCGCCCTCATCCTCGGCCACTTCTTCGACACGTGGGGTCGTCGGCGGATGCTGTTCGGCACCTATGTGCTCGCGGGACTGATCCTGCTCGTCAGCGCCTTCCTCTTCAACGCGGGCGTGCTGAACGCGGGCACGCACACGGCATTCTGGTGTGCGTCGTTCTTCTTCGCCTCAGCCGGGGCCTCCGCCGCGTATCTGACGGTGAGCGAGATCTTCCCACTCGAGCTGCGCAGCCAGGTGATCTCGTACGTCTTCTCGATCGGGCAGCTCGTCGGCGCCATCGCCCCGGTGCTCTACGGTGCACTGATCGGTGCGAGCGCGGAGTCCGGCGACCGCGGTCCGCTTTTCTGGGGCTACGTGCTCGGTGCGGCGATCATGATGTTCGGCGGTGTCGTGTGCGGTGTCTTCGGAGTCAGCGCCGCCGGGAAGTCGCTGGAGGACATCGCCGATCCGCTCTCGCTCGTGGAACCGGCGAAGAAGGGCGTCACCCCGGGCGCGGAGTCCGGCTCCTGAGAAGGCGGTTCCGCTAGCGGGCGAGCCAGTTCCGCAGGGAGCGTGTGACGAACGGCAGCACCCAGTACGTCATGATCGGCGTGAGCACGAGGGTGGTGATGAGCACCCGGAGCCACAGCGGCACGGCGTCCCATCCCGGCACCGGGCTCATGGCGTAGGTGAACGCGAGGTTCACGGGGAAGAAGCCAAGCCAGATCGAGACGGCCTGCTTCCACCGCGGCGGCGCGGGGGCGACGGTCACGGTGCTGGTCGTGCCGTCCGGGTCTACGACGGGGATGGAGCCCGTGGACGGCTCGTCGAACCAGCCCTCGATGCCGGAGCGGCGCTTGGACCGCTCGCTGCGGACGAAGCCCTGGCCCATCGACAGCCACCACGCGCGTTCCCCGGACTGTTCCCACGCGGTGAGCGCGTCCTCGCTCGCGAAGCGGTAGAGCATGTGCCAGACCTGGGAGTCCTCGCCGGCACGGACCCAGCCGGAGCCGAGGAATCCCGGGTACTTCGTCGCGAGGTTCACCCCGGTCTGCACCCACGCGGTGGCCTCGGTGATGCGCTCCGGGTCGACCTCGCGGCGGATGGAGACGGTGACGGGTTCGGACACAGGGGCGGATGCGGACATGGTGCGGTCCTCGGGGGTGAGCGGCGTCGGGGTGCGGACGCGGGGTGGCGGCGCCAGGGTCGCGGCGCCTGGTCGATTCTAGTTCCCGTTCGAGTCGCGCGATTGGCTGTGAATCCGGGCCGGATGCCGCCATTCGCGCAACTCGAACGCGGGGTCATCGCCCCAGCGCCGACGCCACACGGCGGATCAGCTCCTCGGGTCTGTGGAGGAGAGGTGCGGTGACCTCGATCACCGTCCACCCGGCAGCCCGGAGCGCCGCCACCCGCTCGACATCCCGTGCCCACTGCGCGCCGTGCATCATGCCGTGATACTCCGCCGCGACGCGTTCGGCCTCCCAGACCATGTCGACGCAAGCGAGGAAGCGACCCCGGTCGTCGAGCACGTCCACGTTGAGCTGCGGTTCCGGGATTCCGGCTGCCACGAGGAGGCACCGCATCCGGCTCTCCCGCGGCGACCAGGAGTCCTCCCGCACGAGCTCGACCGCCTCCCGCAACCGTGCCGCCCCGCGTCTCCGCCCAGCCGCCAGCATCTCCCGCAGCTCATCGATCGTCGCCCAGGGCTGCCTCGTGACATCCGGCCGCCCGACCCCTGGCCTCCAGTGTCGGCAGAAGTAGTCGCCGAGCGCCACCAGGTCCACCAGCGGCAGCGTGCCGAGGGAGACCCAGGTCGCGGCGGGGGAGGTCACCCGGAGGCCGTCCCGATAACGGATCGAGGTGAGGCTGGACAGCGTGCGGTGTCCGGTCACGCCGCGGGCGCGAGGGAACGGGATCCCGCCGGACGCGCTGACATGGAGGGCGAGGTCGTCCGCCGTCGCGACGCTCCCGCGGTCGTCGAAGGCGAGCGGTAGCGGACCTCCCCAGATCGATGCGGCGGTCTCGTGACTGAAGAAGTGTCCGGTGTGCAGGATCGGCGCGTAGGACTGGGCTCGTGCCACCCGCGCGTGCCGCTGCCGCTCGTACGGGTCTGCGATGTCGGGCCCGGGAGCCGGGTGGGGGTGCACGCGGACCCCGTGGAACGGAGCCTCGAGGTCGGATCCGCGCAGCCGTCCGCGACTCACGCCGTGCAGTCGCGCCGTCCGGACCGCGAAGTCCGCCTCGAAGCGGGCCGGAAGCTGCTGTCGTCGTCCCATGCCCCCACGCTCCCACCCCGGCGGCCGCGCCAGGATCGGTCTCCACAGCCCCGGTTCGAATCGCGCACTGTGCTCCATCTCCGGCCGAAATGGAGCAAAGCAAGCGATTCGAAGGGAAGAAGAAGACCCCCGCCGACCCGATTCGGCGGGGGTCTCGGGAGCGAGAGTGCTCACCGTGTGCACGGGAGACGCGACTACCCGATCCGGTCTGAGTCTGTGCCGTGCATCTGCAGTTGTAATCGGCCCGGATGTCTGGCGGGTGAACGGCCGGAGAACGGCCGACGGCGGCATCCGAACGCACGGCGACGAGAGATACAAGGACGTCCTCGTATTTTCACGGTCGTCGGAGTAAACTCGCCGATGTGCCAAAGAGGGCACGGAGGGATGTCGCACAATGACCCGTACTATCCCGCACTTCGTGGGCGGAACGCATGTCACCCCGGAAGACGGACGCTTCGCCGACGTCTTCGACCCGAGCACCGGAGCCGTGCAGGCCCGGGTGCCGCTCGCGTCCGCGGAGGAGGTGCGCCGCGTCATCGCGAACGCCGAGCAGGCTCAGGCCGCGTGGGCGGCGACCAACCCGCAGAAGCGCGCCCGCGTCCTCCTGCGGTTCCTCGACCTCGTGCAGCAGGAGATGACCTCGCTCGCCGAACTCCTCGCGAGCGAGCACGGCAAGACCGTCGACGACGCCAAGGGTGACATCCAGCGCGGCCTCGAGGTGATCGAGTTCTCCGCCGGAGCCCCGCACCTGCTCAAGGGCGAGTACTCCACAGGGCCCGGGGCGGGCATCGACGTGTACTCGATGCGGCAGCCGCTCGGGGTCGTCGCGGCGATCACGCCCTTCAACTTCCCCGCCATGATCCCGCTGTGGAAGGCCGGGCCCGCGCTCGCCGCCGGCAACGCCGTGGTGCTCAAGCCCAGCGAACGCGACCCCTCGGTGCCGGTGCGCCTCGCCGAGCTCTTCCTCGAAGCGGGGCTGCCGGCCGGCGTCCTCAACGTGGTGCATGGCGACAAGGAGGCGGTGGACACGCTGCTCACCGACGACCGGATCCGCGCGGTCGGTTTCGTCGGCTCCACGCCCATCGCCGAGTACATCTACGCCACCGCGGCCGCCCACGGCAAGCGCGCGCAGTGCTTCGGCGGCGCGAAGAACCACATGATCGTGATGCCGGACGCCGACCTCGACCAGGCCGTCGACGCCCTCATCGGCGCCGGCTACGGCTCCGCGGGGGAGCGGTGCATGGCCATCTCGGTCGCCGTGCCGGTCGGCGAGGAGACGGCAGACGCCCTCGCGGCCAAGCTCACCGAACGCGTCGCTCAGCTGCGGGTCGGCCCTTCCCTCGCAGCGGACGTCGACTACGGACCCCTGGTCACGCGGGCAGCCGTCGAGCGGGTGGAGGGCTACATCCAGCAGGGGATCGACGAGGGCGCGACGCTACTCGCCGACGGCCGCGGCTTCACGGTCGACGGGCACGAGGAGGGCTTCTACCTCGGACCGACCCTGTTCGATCACGTGACGACCGACATGGCGATCTACCGCGAGGAGATCTTCGGCCCGGTGCTCGTGATCGCCCGCGCCACCGACTACGAAGAGGCGCTGCGCATGGCCTCCGAGCACGAGTACGGCAACGGGGTCGCCATCTTCACGCGCGACGGTGACGCCGCCCGCGACTTCGCCGCACGCGTGGAGGTCGGGATGGTGGGCGTGAACGTGCCCATCCCGGTGCCGATCGCCTACTACACGTTCGGCGGCTGGAAGCGCAGCGGTTTCGGCGACCTCAACCAGCACGGCGCCGACGCCTTCCGCTTCTACACGAAGACCAAGACCGTGACGAGCCGCTGGCCGTCGGGGATCCGCGAGGGCGCCAGCTTCGTCATCCCCACCATGCATTGACCCTTCGACCGGCTCAGGGCCCTTCGACAGGGCTCAGGGACCCATATCTCAAGGACACGCGATGACCATGACCACCGTCACCACCACCGACGAGGAGCGCGAGGCGATCCTCGACGCCGTGCGAGAGTTCGCCGATGCGGAGCTCGCCCCGTTCGCCGCGGAACGCGACGAGAAGCACCTGTTCCCGCGGGAGTCGCTGCAGCGCGGCGGCGAGCTCGGCCTCGGCGGGATCTACGTGGGCGAGGAGTTCGGCGGCACCGGCCTCACCCGCGTCGACACCGTCGCCATCTTCGAGGAGCTCGCCAAGGCCGACCCCGCCGTGGCCGCCTACATCTCCATCCACAACATGGTGGTGTGGATGATCGACACCTACGGCGACGACGAGCAGCGGTCGCGCTGGCTGCCGTCGCTGACCGCCATGCAGGAGTTCGGCGGCTACTGCCTCACGGAGCCGGGAGCCGGATCCGACGCGGCGAACATCGCGACCAGCGCCGTCCGCGAGGGCGACGAGTACGTGCTGACCGGCGTGAAGCAGTTCATCTCCGGAGCCGGTGAGGCCGCGGTGTACGTCGTCATGGCGCGGACCGGCGAGCCGGGAGCGCGCGGGATCAGCGCCTTCCTCGTCCCCGGCGATGCGGAGAACCTGAGCTTCGGCGCCCCGGAGAAGAAGATGGGGTGGCACGCGCAGCCCACCCGCCCCGTGATCATGGACGGCGTGCGGGTGCCGGCGTCCGCGATGCTCGGGGACGAGGGGCGCGGCTTCGCGATCGCGATGTCGGCGCTCAACGGCGGACGCCTCAACATCGCGGCGTGCTCTCTCGGTGGAGCGCAGGCCGCGCTCGACAAGGCCGTGCAGTACGTGCATGAGCGCGTCGCGTTCGGGGAGCCGCTGGCGGAGAAGCAGTCGATCCTCTTCGCGATCGCCGACATGCGCACCGACCTGCAGGCCGCGCGGCTGATGGTGCGCGACGGCGCGGAGGCGGTGGACGAGAAGGCGCCGGACGCGACGATGCGCTGCGCGATGGCCAAGCGCTTCGCGACCGACGCCGGCTTCGAGGTGGCCAACCGCGCCCTCCAGCTGCACGGCGGCTACGGCTACCTGCAGGACTACGGCATCGAGAAGATCGTCCGCGACCTCCGCGTGCACCAGATCCTCGAGGGGACGAACGAGATCATGCGCCTGATCGTCGGCCGGGAGATGCTGCGACCCGCGGGGTCGGCGTCGATGCGGAGCGCATCATGACCCGCGTGGCCTTCCTCGGGCTCGGGCACATGGGGCTGCCGATGGCGAAGAACCTCGTCGCCGCCGGACACGAGGTGCACGGCTTCGACCTCGTGCCCGCGGCCGTCGAGGCGGCGCGGGCGGCCGCGATCCCCGTGGCGGCGAGCGGCGCGGAGGCGGTGGCGGACGCGGAGGCCGTGGTGACGATGTTCCCGGCGGGGAAGCACGTCATCGAGGCCTACCGCACGGAGCTGCTGGCGGCCGCGCGCCCCGGGACGCTGTTCATCGAGTCGTCGACCATCGCCGTGGACGAGGCGCGGGCCGCCCATGCGCTCGCGCTCGCCGCGGGCCACCGGCACATCGATGCTCCGGTCTCCGGCGGCGTGGTCGGGGCGGAGGCGGGGACCCTGGCGTTCATGGTCGGGGGCTCCGACGACGACTTCGCGGCGGCGCTTCCGCTGCTGGAGATCATGGGGAAGCGCATCGTGCACTGCGGCGGACCGGGACTCGGTCAAGCGGCGAAGGTCTGCAACAACATGGTGCTCGCGGTGTCGCAGATCGCCGTCGCCGAGGCGTTCGTGCTGGGCGAGCGGCTGGGGCTGGAGCATCAGGCGTTGTTCGACGTGGTGTCCCAGGCGTCCGGGCAGTGCTGGGCGCTCACCACGAACTGCCCCGTCCCCGGTCCGGTGCCCACGAGCCCCGCGAACCGGGACTACCAGCCGGGGTTCGCGGGCGCCCTCATGGCGAAGGACCTCGGTCTCGCGCTGCAGGCCATCGAGCAGACCTCGACGGACGCCCGGATGGGTCGTCTGGCGCAGGAGCTGTATGCCGCCTACGCCGCCGGCGAGGGCGCGGCCCGCGACTTCTCCGGCATCATCACGGACATCCGTGGCTGACCTCCGGCTTTCGAATCGCCTGAATGGTCGCGAATCCGGCCGAAATGCAGCAAATCGGGCGATTCGAAGGAGAGGGTGGATGACGACAGGGAGGCGGGAGCGATGACCGAGTACGAGACGATCCTGGTGGAGCAGCGCGGACGGGTGGGCTGGATCACCCTCCACCGTCCGGAGGCGCTCAACGCGCTGAACAGCCGGCTCGCCGAGGAGGTCACCGCGGCCGCGCAGGCCTTCGATGCGGATGACGGGGTCGGGGCCATCGTCGTGACCGGCTCCGAGAAGGCCTTCGCGGCCGGCGCCGACATCAAGGAGATGGAGGGGATGTCCGCGGCGGAGATGCTCGAGACCGACCACTTCGGCGTCTGGCACGACTTCGCGGCCGTGCGCACGCCGGTCATCGCGGCGGTCTCCGGATTCGCGCTCGGCGGCGGCTGCGAGCTGGCGATGATGTGCGACATCATCCTCGCCGCGGACACCGCGAAGTTCGGACAGCCCGAGATCAAGCTCGGCGTGATCCCCGGCATGGGCGGCACCCAGCGGCTCATCCGCGCGGTGGGGTACTACAAGGCGGCGGAGCTCGTGCTGTCCGGCCGCTTCATGGGCGCCGAGGAGGCGGAGCGCTCCGGACTCGTGTCCCGCGTCGTCCCCGCGGCGGACCTCCTGGCCGAGGCGACGACGTTGGCGGAGACGATCGCGTCGAAGTCGCTGCCGTCGGTCTACGCCGCCAAGGCCGCGCTCGATGCGGCGATGGAGACGACGCTGTCCGCCGGCCTCGCCCACGAGAAGCAGGCGTTCGCGGCGCTGTTCGACACGCACGACCAGAAGGAGGGGATGGCGGCCTTCCGCGAGAAGCGCACGCCGGACTTCCAGAACCGCTGACCGCGGTTCACAACTCAGGAGAATCGGTCGCGGAATCGCCGTTCGGCGGTTGCGCGTGGTTGTGGGCCGCAGTTCTCCTGAGTTGTGAACGATCAGCCGCGCAGGGACTCCACGATCTTCGCGATCCGGCGCTCGCGCGTCGCCTCCTGCTTGGCCTCGGCGACCGCCCTGGCGTGCTCCTTGCGCGCCGACGGGGAGAGGGCGTCGAACGCCGCGCGCACGGCCGGATCGGCGTCGAGGGCGCCGGCCAGCGCCGGCGGCACCTCGACCGCGCGTTCGGCGGTGTCGAGCCGGATCACGGCGTCGACCTCCTGGTCGATCTCGACCCCGAGGTCCGCGCGGGCGGCCTTGCTGAGACCGATCATGTTCTCGCCGCCCATGCGGGCCAGGCGCAGGCGAGCAGTGCGCCCGCCGATCGTGACCGCGACCGGGAAGGCCTTGCCGGCGCCGAAAGACGCCACCTGCTCGTCGGTGAGGAGGATCGCCGCGGCGGGGCCGCGACCGGCGAGGACGGTGTGCACGCGCAGTTCGCTCATGCAGGAAGAGTACGCCCGCCGTCCTCGATCGCGGCGACCAGAGCGGAGTTGCGTTCGGCGATGAGCCGCTCCATGTACCGGCCGAGCACGACGGCGTCGACGACGCGGCCGAGGGGCCCGAAGGGCGACCGGAACACGATCGTGTCGCGCATGAGGGTGCCGCGCGGGTGCTCCTCGAACACATGCTCGTGCCGGAGCTCGCGGAACGGCCCGGCGATCTGTCGGTCCGTGAACCGATGCGGCGCGTCGATGTCGAACACCACGGAGCGCAGGCGGAAAGGGATGCCGAAGTGCCGCGCGCGCCAGGTGACCGTGGACCCCTCGGTGAACGCGCCGCCCGCGGGCTCCTCGATCATCGTCTCGTCGTAACGCGCCATCGACTGCAGATGCAGTTCCGGGTCCAGTGCCGCGGCGAAGACGACAGCGCGCGATGCCGCGATCACGGTCTCGAGCACGAACCGGGGCATCAGAGCGGTTCGGGGAGGGGGCGCGGATCGATGAAGTCGCCGGCGTCGCGACGCAGGCGGGCGACGATGGCGACGAGCTCGGCGGCGTCGGCCTCGCTCATGCCGGGGTCGGCGAAGACGTCGGCGTTGAGCGCGGTCGTGGCGCGCTCGACGAGATCGCGGCCGTCGTCGGTGAGGGCGAGCATCGCCGCGCGTCCGTCGTGCGGGTGCGGTTCGCGGACGACGAGGCCGTCGCGCACGAGGCGCTCGGCCGTGCTGGTGATGGTGGTGGCGTGGACCTGCAGCCGCGCGACCACGCTCGACAACGGCAGGCGTCCCGCCCGGCTGAAGGCGAGCAGCCGCAGGACCTCGTAGCGGGCGAAGCTCAGCGCGAAGGGCTTGAGGGCCGCGTCGACACGGGCGAGGAGGAGCTGCTGGGCGCGCATCACCGAGGTGACCACCGTCATGCCGTCCGCGGCCTCGGTCCAGCCGTGCGCGATCCACTGCCGCTTCGCCTCGGCGAGCGGGTCGACGGGAAGCGGGCGGGGTCGGACCACGTCTCTACGGTACCGGGGGAGGCCGCCCCCGGCTGTCAGCGGCGAGCCGCGGGGCCCGACTGTCGACTATGTATACATTCGCGGCCGAAATCGGGGGTACCACCTGCGGATCCCTCCGCCTTTGGCTACATAGAAGACCGTGCGGATAGACTCAGCGTGTCGTGAGGAGCATTCGATGAAGATCTTCGTCCTGGTCAAAGAGGTGCCGGACACCTATGGCGATCGCACGTTGAATCTCGAGACCGGACTCGCCGAACGCGGCGCGGGGGATGTGGTCCTCGACGAGATCACGGAACGGGCCCTCGAGGTCGCCCTGGCCCACGCCGACAAGAACGAGGGCACCGAGGTCGTGGCCCTGACGATGGCGCCGGAGAGCGCGACCGCCTCCGTGCGACGCGCCCTGGCGATCGGAGCCGCTTCCGCGATCCACATCGTCGACGAGCAGCTCGTGGGCGCCGACCTGGGCCTCACCGCCGAGGTCCTCGCCGCCGCGATCCGCCGCGGAGCGCCCGACCTCGTCATCACCGGCAACCTGTCCACGGACGGCGCCGGCGGCGTCCTCCCCGCCATGCTCGCCGAGCACCTCGGCTGGGCGCAGGCCACCGCCCTCACCGCGGTCGAGATCACCGCCGAGGGCGTCTCCGGTACCCGGGGTGCCGACGCGGGCAACCAGCAGGTCACCGCGCCGCTGCCCGCCGTGATCTCCATCACCGAGGCGCTCCCGGACGCCCGGTTCCCGAACTTCAAGGGCATCATGGCGGCGAAGAAGAAGCCGCTGGAGGTGCTGTCCCTCGCCGACCTCGACGTGTCGGCCGACCCGGCGCTCGCTCCGCGCACCATCATGACCGCGGTCTCGGAGAAGCCCCCGCGGGCCGCCGGGGTCAAGATCGTCGACGAGGGCGATGCCGCCGAGAAGCTCGTCGAGTTCCTCGTGCAGAACAGGCTGGTGTGACATGGCGTACCCCGAGAACCCGATCCTCGTGCTCCTCGACGTCGACCCGTCCGGTGCACTCGCCAGCAGCACCGCCGGACTCCTCGGCGCGGCGGCAGGCATCGGCACACCGGTCGCGGTGATCGTCGGCGGCTCCGACGCCGCAGTCGCCCAGGCGGCGGAGGCCGGAGCCACGGTCGTGCTCACGGCCGACGGCGACCCGTCCGCGCTGACGGTCCCGATCGTGGACGCGCTGCAGGCCGCCGCCGCGCAGGTGCAGCCCGCGGCCGTCCTCATCTCGAACTCGATCTCCGGCCGCGATGTCGCCGGGCGGTTCGCGGTGCGGACGAAGAGTGCTCTCGCCGTGGATGCGGTCGGGGTCTCCCGTGACGACGAGGGCATCGTCGCCCACCACTCGGTCTACGGCGGGGCGTACCTCGTCGACGCGGCCGCGACGTACGGTACGCTCGTCGTCACGGTGCGCCAGGGTGCGGTGGAGGCCAGGGCCGAGGCGGTCGCCTCCCCGCAGGTCGAACAGCTCGCGGTCACTCCGTCCGGAGCGGTCGCCGCGACGGCGGGGCCCGTCGAGACGGTCGAGGCCACCTCGTCCCGGCCCGAGCTGCGCGGAGCGACCCGCGTGGTCTCCGGCGGCCGCGGTCTCGCCTCGAAGGAGAAGTTCGTGCTCGTGGAGGAGCTCGCCGATGCCCTCGGGGCCGCGGTCGGCGCCTCGCGCGCCGCAGTCGACGCGGGCTACATCCCGCAGTCCCACCAGGTCGGGCAGACCGGGGTCTCGGTGTCGCCGCAGCTTTACGTCGCGCTCGGGATCTCCGGCGCGATCCAGCATCGCGCCGGCATGCAGACGTCGAAGAACATCGTGGCGATCAACAAGGACCCGGAGGCGCCCATCTTCGACGTCGCCGACTTCGGCATCGTCGGCGACGTGTTCGCGATCGTCCCGCAGGTGATCGCCGCGCTCGAGGCGCGGAAGAAGTAGTCATGGCGACGCGGGTGCTGCGCCGCGGGCTTCCGCGGGTGCCGGGCGGCGAGCCGTGGCCGCCCGCCGACGTGACCGTCGATGCGGTCGATGCGGTCGATGCCGTCGAGGTGGCCGCCGTGGCCGAGGTGGCCGCCGTCGAGGCGCCGGTGTCCGCGACGACGGAGCGCGTCGAGCGCGGGGCCGCCGAGGTCGAGGCCGCTGTCGCGACCCCCTCGCTGTCGGAGGACGCCGCACCGCGTCCGGCCCTCCGTCGGGGCCTTCCGCGCGTGCCCGGCGACGATCCCTGGCCGCCGTCCGAGGTCGGAGCTGCGCCGACGGCCCCGTCCCCACCCGCCGCGCTTCCGGGGGCGGCCGCGCCGTCCGCTGCCGCTGCTGCCGCTGCCGCTGCTGCCGCTGCCGCTGCGCCTGCTGCCGAGCAGGCTGCCGCCGCGACGGCCTCGGCGCCTGCGGCGACGCCCGCCGCTGCGTCGCCCGCCGGAGGCGAGAGCGTCCGTCGTGGACTGCCCCGTGTCCCGGGCGGCGAGCCCTGGCCGCCCGCGGGGACCGTGCCCGCACGGGCGACCGCCGACACCTCCTCGGCCGTGGCGGCGGACGCCCCCGCGATCGCGGAGACTCCGGCTCCGGCCGCGGCACCCGCGACGGCGGAGCCCGCCATCCCCGGCACCGCGCTCGCCCCGGCCGCCGACATCAGCACACCGCTGCCCTGGACCCGCACGGTCTGGAACGGTCGTGCCCCCCGACACCTCCCGGCCGCCGCCTCGACCACCCCGCCCGCTCGCCGGCGCCCGACCTGGACCCAGGCGATCGCGGTGCTGTTCGGCGCCGCCGCTCTCGGCGTGCTCGCGGCCGCGGCCGTGGCTCTCGTCCGCACGCTGCTGAGCCTCCCGTTCATGCAGGACTTCCTGGCAGCCTTCCCGGGCGAGTACGAGCCGCCGATCCCGGTCGAGCCCGGCTTCGCGCCGTGGGTCAACTGGGCGCACTTCTTCAACATGTTCCTGATCGTGCTGATCATCCGCTCGGGGCTGCAGGTGCGCACCGAGAAGCGTCCGAGCGTGTTCTGGACGCCGCGGAACAACCCGAAGGGCAAGATCAGCCTGAACCTCTGGTTCCATCAGGCGCTCGACATCCTGTGGCTGCTGAACGGCGTGATCTTCGTGGTGCTGCTGTTCGCCACGGGGCACTGGGTGCGGATCGTGCCGACGAGCTGGGAGGTCTTCCCGAACGCGCTGTCGGCGGCGCTGCAGTACATCTCGTTCGACTGGCCGCACGAGAACGGCTGGAACAACTACAACAGCCTGCAGCAGCTCGCCTACTTCGTCACCGTCTTCCTCGCGGCACCGCTCGCCGCCGTCACCGGGTTCCGCATGTCGGGGCTCTGGCCCAAGAAGGCGGAGCGCCTGTCGAAGGCGTACCCGGTGGAGTGGGCGCGCGCCCTGCACTTCCCGGTGATGCTCTACTTCGTGGCGTTCATCATCGCGCACGTCGCGCTCGTGATGCTGACCGGCTTCCTGCGCAACCTCAACCACATGTTCGCCGCCCAGGATGCCGCGACGTGGACGGGGTTCTGGGTGTTCATCGCCTCGCTCGTCGTGATCGCGATCGCGTGGGTCGCGGCGCGCCCGCTCGTGCTCGCGCCGATCGCGAAGGCGTTCGGCAAGGTCTCGGGACGCTGATCCATGACCGACCGCACCGCCATCGAGGAGTACTGGCGAGAGGCCCGCATCGCGCTGCCGCACCTGCCCGAGGCTCTTCCCGAGGCGTGGGGTTTCGGCGCGACGCCGGAGCACGCCGACGAGCTCCTGGAGCTCGTGCTCCGCGGCATCAAGGTGGGCACGGCGTCCTCCGTCTGGGACTACGAGGAGACGGGGGATCCGCTGCCGACCGTCGGCGAGCTCAGCATCATCCTCGACGGAACCGGCGCCCCGCGCGCCGTGATCGAGACCACGGCGATCGACATCGTGCCTTTCGACGAGGTCGACGCGGCGCACGCCTTCGCCGAGGGGGAGGGGGACCGCACCCTGGCGCACTGGCGCGAGGTGCACGAGCGCTACTGGCGCACCCACTCCGAGAGCCCGCGCGGCTACGCCCCTGACATGCCGGTGCTGTGCGAGCGCTTCCGGCTGCTCCTGCCCGCCGGCACGGAGGACTGAGGAGAGGGAGATCATGGCAGAGGCCTACATCGTCGACGCGGTCCGTTCGCCGGTCGGACGCCGAGGCGGCGCTCTCGCGGAGATCCACCCCGCCGACCTCGGCGCGCACAGTCTGCGGGCCCTCGTCGACCGGACCGGCATCGACCCCGGCGCCGTGGACGACGTGATCCTCGGAGCCATCGATGCGATCGGCGGGCAGGCCGGGAACGTCGCCCGCACCGCGCTGCTCGTCGCCGACTTCCCGGAGCACGTGCCCGGCGTGACGATCGACCGCCAGTGCGGATCCAGTCAGCAGGCCGTGCACTTCGCCACGCAGGCGGTGCTCAGCGGCACCAGCGACCTCGTGATCGCCGGCGGGCTGCAGAACATGTCGCGGATCCCGCTCACCGCGGCCGCGACCGTCGGCCGGGAGTACGGCTTCACGACGCCGTACGCCGAGTCGCCCGGATGGCAGGAGCGGTACGGCGACCAGGAGATCTCGCAGTTCCGGGGTGCGGAGCTCATCGCCGAGCGGTGGAACATCTCGCGGGAGGAGATGGAGCAATACGCACTGGAGAGCCACCGCCGGGCGGCCGTCGCCCAGGACGAGGGGCGCTTCGCGGCGGAGATCGCGCCGCTCGCCGGGCTCGACCACGACGAGGGCGTGCGCCGGGACACCAGCCTCGAACGCATGGCCGGGCTGCCGCCGCTCACGCCCGGCGGGCGGATCACCGCGGCGGTCGCGTCGCAGATCAGCGATGCGTCGAGTGCCGTGCTCATCGCCAGTGCGCGGGCGGTGCAGGAGCACGGCCTCACCCCGCGCGCTCGCATCCACCACGTCTCCGTCCGCGGCGACGACCCCGTGCTCATGCTCACCGCGCCGATCCCGGCCACCAGGCACGCGCTGGAGCGCACAGGGCTCCGGATCGAGGACATCGACCTGTTCGAGGTCAACGAGGCGTTCGCCTCGGTCGTGCTCGCCTGGATGCGCGAGACCGGTGCGCCGCACGAGAAGGTGAACGTCAACGGCGGCGGCATCGCGCTGGGACACCCGATCGGCGCGACCGGCACCCGCATCCTCGCGACCCTGCTCAACGAGCTGGAGCGCACCGGCGGCCGGTACGGCCTGCAGACGATGTGCGAGGGCGGCGGCGTCGCGAACGTCACGATCATCGAACGCCTCTGAGGGCAGACGAAAAGGGCCGCCCCGCGGGGCGGCCCTTCCGGTGAGGACGAGGGTCAGGGACGCACGAAGCGGACCTCGGTGAGCGTCTCGCCGAGGAACGGCTCGGTGTGCGCGGCGCCGTCGAGGTGGAACCCGTTGCGCGTGTAGAACCGGTGCGCGCGGGGGTTGTCCTCGGCGACCCAGAGGTAGAGCGGCTCGTCCTTCTCGACGGCCGCGTCGAAGAGCTTCTGTCCGATGCCCGTCGAGTGGTATGCGTCGAGCAGGTAGATGAAGTACAGCTCGCGGAACGCCGGGGCGTCCTTGTCGCGGGCCGGACCCGAGCCGACGAAGCCGACGATCTCGCCGTCGACGAGCGCCGCGTTCATCTTGAAGTCGGGACCCTGCGAGGCCCAGTGCGTCCACAGCTCGGCCATACGGCGGGGCGAGACCTTCTCCAGCGCCGCCTTGCTGATGAGGTGATCGTAGGTCTCGTGCCAGCACTGCGCATGCACGCGACCGAGGGCTTCCGCATCCACATCACGGACCGGACGGACGATGACTTCGGGCTGGGCTTCGGCGCTCATGCGGTGACTCTACGGCGGGTCCGTGGAAATCGGAAATCGGGGTGACGGCCGCCGAGAGGGCCACCGGGGGCATGGAGGAATCGGACAACGAAGTTCGACCGTCGTGCGCGGATGGCTACGATCAGTCCTCGTGAACGTGATCTGGCGGACCCTCCTCGTGATCCTCGGTGCGCGTCGTCGCGTGCGGCAGGGGAAGACCCTCGACCCCACCGCCGTCGGCACCGTGACGGTGACCACCCTGCCCACGGACCTCGACATCCTCCGCCACATGAACAACGGCCGCTATCTGTCGCTGTTCGACCTCGGCCGCTGGGACCACCTCATCCGCACGGGGCTGTTCGACGTGATGAAGGAGCAGGGCTGGTACGCGGTCGTGTCGAGCGAGACGATCACCTTCCGCAAGTCGCTCCAGCTCTGGCAGCGGTTCGAGGTGCAGTCCCGCTTCATCGGGCACGACGAGAAGGCCCTGTTCCTGGAGCATCGCGCCGTGGTCGGCGGCGAGGTCTACGCCCGGGCCATCGTGCGGGCCCGCGTGCTGCGGCGCTCCGGCGGCACGGTCAGCAACGAGGAGCTCTTCGCCGCGGTGGGCAAGCCCGACGGGGTGCCCGAGATCGACGCGTGGGTGCACGACTGGGCCGCCGCGTCCGCCCTCCCTCCCGTGCGCACCCCCGCCCCCAGCATCTGGAACTGACCCGACTGGGGCCCGCCCGGTCGGGCACCCCGGGATTCCGCGACCGGAGACCTAGGGTGGTCACATGGCAGAGTCGTCGTCATCCTCCGCGGAGGCGGGGGCATCCGCATCCCTCGCCGATCAGGCCGTCGAGCTCGCGCGCCGCTGGGTGATCGAGGCGGCCGCGGCCGACGTCGACCCCGCCGCGGAACGCCTCGCCGGTGTCCTGCGCGACGCCAACGGTCTGCCGTTCACCCTCGGCTTCGTCGACGGCGTGATGCGGCCGGAGAGCCTGACCGCCGCGGCCGCCCAGCTGCGCCGGATCGCGCCCATCGTGCCGGAGTTCCTGCCGTGGTACCTGCGCTCCGCCGTGCGGCTCGGCGGCGGCGTCGCCCCGGTGCTGCCGACCCCGGTCGTCCCCCTCGCGCGGCGGGCGCTGCGCGAGATGGTGGGGCACCTCGTGGTGGACGCGCGACCCGCGAAGCTCGGACCCGCGATCGAGAAGCTGCGGGAGTCGGGCTCGCGTCTGAACCTCAACCTCCTCGGGGAGGCGGTGCTGGGCGAGGCGGAGGCGCAGCGGCGGCTCGACGGCATCCACGAGCTCATCCGGCGTCCGGACGTCGACTACGTATCGGTCAAGGTCTCCGCGATCGTCAGCCGCATCTCGATGTGGGGCTTCGACGAGGTCGTCGACCGGGTCGTGGAGCGGCTGCTCCCGCTGTACGTGACGGCTGCGGGAGACGGCACCTTCATCAACCTCGACATGGAGGAGTACCGCGACCTCGACCTCACGATCGCCGTCTTCACGCGGCTCCTGGAGGACCCGCGGCTCACCGGACTCGAGGCCGGGATCGTGCTGCAGGCCTATCTGCCCGACGCGCTCCCGGCCCTCCAGGAGCTCACCGCCTGGGCGCAGGACCGCGTGATCCACGGGGGAGCCCGCATCAAGGTACGCCTCGTGAAGGGTGCGAACCTCGCGATGGAGCACGTCGAGGCGACGCTGCACGGGTGGACGCCCGCACCCTACGACACGAAGCTCGACACCGACGCCAACTACCTGCGCTGCCTGGACTGGGCGCTGCAGCCCGAGCACACGTCCTCGGTGCGGATCGGCGTGGCCGGCCACAACCTCTTCGGCATCGCCCACGCGTGGCTGCTGGCCGGGGAGCGCGGCGTCCGCGACGCGGTCGAGTTCGAGATGCTGCTCGGCATGGCCCAGGGGCAGGTGCAGGCGGTCTCCCGGGAAGTGGGTCCGGTGCTGCTGTACGTGCCGGTCGTCGCGCCCGCCGAGTTCGACGTGGCCATCAGCTACCTCGTGCGGCGGCTGGAGGAGAACGCGTCGTCCGAGAACTTCCTCTCCGCGGCGTTCCACCTGCACGACGACGAGACGCTCTTCGCCCGGGAGGCGGACCGCTTCCTCGACGCTCTCGACCGGGCGGGTGACCCGGCCCTCGGCCTCGGTCCGCGCCGCACGCAGGACCGCCTCGCGCCGGTGCACGAGTCCGTGCGGCCGGCGCCGGTCGGCCCGGTCGCAGAGGCCGATCTCACGAAGGCCGTGCTCGGCATCGTGCGCGGCTCGGACGACGCCGACACCGGCGCCTACCTCGAGACCGCCGTGTACGCGGCGCGCGAGCGCGGGGAGGACACCGGGGGCGCCCCGGGCTTCGAGAACACGGCCGACACGGATCTCGCCCTCCCCGCCAACCGCGAGTGGGCGGCGGGGATCCGCGCCCGGCTCGCGGACTCGACGGTCGGGACGGAGGTTCTGGACGCCGCCCGCGTCGACGACGCCGACGACCTCGGACGCATCGTGCGCGGCGTGCAGGGCGCGGCGGCGGCGTCGGGATCGCGTCCTGCGGCCGAACGCGCCGAGGTGCTGCTGCGCGCGGCGGCGGCGCTCGAATCCCGGCGTGGGGAGCTGATCGAGGTCGCGGCCGTGGAGACCGGCAAGGTCTTCGCCGAAGCCGACGTGGAGGTGAGCGAGGCCGTCGACTTCGCCCGGTACTACGCCGCGACCTGCCGTGAGCTCGATGCGATCTCCGGCGCCGTGTTCGTCCCCGCCCGCGTGACCGTCGTCGCGCCGCCGTGGAACTTCCCGCTCGCGATCCCCGCGGGTGGCGTGCTGGCGGCGCTCGCCGCGGGCTCCGGCGTGGTCCTGAAGCCCGCCCCGCAGGCGCGGCGGTGTGCGGCCGTGCTCGTGGAGGCCCTGTGGGACGGCGGCGTTCCCCGTGAGGCTCTCGCCCTTGTCGACATCGAGGAAGGCGACCTCGGCCGTGCGCTCATCACGGACGAGGCGGTGGACCGGGTGGTCCTCACCGGGTCGTGGGAGACCGCGGCGCTGTTCCGCTCCTGGCGTCCCGACCTGCCCCTGCTCGCGGAGACCAGCGGCAAGAACGCCATGATCATCACGCCCTCGGCCGACCTCGACCTCGCCGTGGCCGACCTCGTGAAGAGCGCGTTCGGGCACGCGGGGCAGAAGTGCTCCGCGGCGTCGCTCGCGATCCTCGTCGGGCCGGTGGGGCGCTCGCAGCGTTTCGCCCGTCAGCTCGCCGACGCGGTCCGCTCGCTGCGGGTCGGCTGGCCCTCGGATCCGCTCGCCGAGGTGGGCCCGGTGATCGAGAAACCCGAGGGGAAGCTCGCCTGGGCCCTCTCCGAGCTGGAGGGCGACGAGCGGTGGCTCATCGAACCCGCCCTCGACCGCGCCGACGACGGCAGCGGACGGCTCTGGCGCCCCGGCGTGCGGGTCGGCGTGCAGTCCGGCTCCCGCTTCCACACCGAGGAGTTCTTCGGCCCGGTCCTCGGGATCATGCACGCCCCGACCCTCGCCAAGGCCGTCGACCTGCAGAACGCCGTCGCCTACGGCCTCACCGCGGGGCTGCATACGCAGGACCCGGACGACCTCTCCTTCTGGCTCGACCGTGTGCAGGCCGGGAACCTCTACGTCAACCGCGGCACCACGGGGGCGATCGTGCAGCGGCAGCCGTTCGGCGGGTGGAAGCGCTCCTCCGTCGGGGCCGGTGCCAAGCCGGGCGGGCCGAACCACCTCATCGGACTCGGGTCGTGGCGCGCCCAGCACGGGTCCCCGGCGTCGAGCACCCTTCATCTGCGGGGGCTCGACTCCCGGATCACGGGGCTCATCGAGGCCGCGCAGCCGTCCCTCCCGTTCGAGTCCTTCGAGTGGCTCCGGCGGTCGGCCTTGTCGGACGCGTTGGCCTGGGACCGGGAGTTCGGGCGGGTGCGGGACGTGTCGCGGCTGGAGATCGAGCGCAACCTCTTCCGCTACCGGCCCGTCCCCGTGGAGATCCGCGCCACCGAGGACGCCGCCCTGCACGACCTGCTGCGGGTCGTGATCGCGGGGGTGCGTGCGGGCGCCGGCTTCGTCGTGTCGACTCCGGTCGGGCTTCCGGCGGGCGTGCGGCATGCTCTGGGCGACCTGGACGCCGTGGTGTTCCTGGAGACGGAGGACGAGTGGCTCCAGCGGATGCAGGTGGCCGAGGGCGAGGGGTCCTCGGGAGACGCGGGGGTTCCGGTGCTTCCGCGGCATGAGCGCGTGCGGCTCGTGGGCGGACGGGAGTCGGTGGCGGCGCTGCGCTCCGCGTTGGCGGTGGCCACCGGCGGTGACCCGGACCTCGCGGTATACGACGCGGAGGTGACGGCGGCCGCCCGCATCGAGCTCCTTCCGTTCGTGCACGAGCAGTCCGTCTCGATCACCGCCCACCGCTATGGAAACCCCGACCCCTGGAGCGCCTCCGTCATCTGACCCCCGCCCGTCTCCGGTGCGGGTGCGAAAACGTGCCGCTCCGGGCCATCCGGGGTGCGTTTCTGATCCCGCCCGCCGGGGGCGCCGCGCCGGTTTCGGTGCGGGTGCGAAAACGCGCCGCTGCGGAGCGACGGGGGTGCGTTATTGATCCCGCCCGACCGGGGGGGGGGGCGCCGGTTTCGGTGCGGGTGGAAAGACGTGCCGCTGCGGAGCGACGGGGGTGCGTTTTCGATCCCGCCTGCGGTGGGTGTGCGGGAGGCGGGGGCTGCGGCGGGCAGGGGAGGTTCCTGGGACGCGGGATCGGAAAGGTGCGTCGGGGGCCTGGGGAGGGGCGTTATTGATCCCGCGTCGCGGGGTGTGGGGGAGGGAAGGGGACGCGGGATCGGAAACGGACGGGAGAGGCGGTGCGGGGGTGCGATTGTGATCCCGGGAGAGGCTGTGGGGAGGGACGCGAACAGGTGTAAAAGATTCTTGACACGCTCGGGAGCGCGGTCGTAGTCTCGTGTCAAGAATTTTTGACACGAGGAGATTCGCATGGTCTACGAGGAGCGCAACGTCTGGGCCGGGCTCATCGTCAGCCCGATCGTCGCGGTCGTCTACGTCGTGCTGCTGCTGCAGCAGGCCGGCGGCGGTCCGCTCACCGCCACGGACTGGTTCCCGCTGATGCTGTGGACGATCGGCGGGGGCATCGTCGGGACGATCGTGCTCAGCGTCCTCTGGGGGATCATCGCCGGGATGTCCGATCCGGACGGCGTCGGCCGCTCCGACATCCGCGACCGGGACATCGGCCGGATGGGAGCCCGCGTGGAGCAGGCCTTCGTCACCATCGCCGGCCTCGGGGTCATCGTCCTCTGCGGTCTTGGCGCCGACGTGTTCTGGATCGCGAACGCCATGTTCGCCGGGTTCCTCGTGGCGGCCGTCGTCGGCGGTGTCGCCCGGGCGATCGCGTACCGCCGGGGGCTCCGCTGATGGTCAAGCCCACCCTCGTCTCCAACACCATCCGCGCCCATCGCGAGCGCGCCGGACTCACGCAGGCCGAGCTCGCCCGCACGATCGGGGTCACCAGGCAGACCCTCATCGCGATCGAACAGCAGAAGTACTCGCCGACACTCGAGCTCGCGTTCCAGATCGCCCGGGCGTTCGGGGTCGGGATCGACGACCTGTTCGCGTATCCGACCGACCCCGGAGGTGCCGCATGACCGAGACGATGCCCGCCTGGACCCGCGAGACGTACGGCCCGGCCGCCGGGACGACACTGACCCGGCAGCCCGTCCCCCAGGCGCATCGCGGCGAGGTCGTGCTGCGCGTGCAGGCCACCGCCCTCAACGCCGGCGACGTGCGGCTGCTCCTCGGCGACCCGCTGCTGGTCCGGCCGTTCTTCGGGCTCACCCGCCCGAAGCACCCGGTGCGGGGACTCGACGTCGCCGGCACCGTCGTGGCGGTCGGCGCCGACGTGGTGAACGCCGAACTCGGTGAGCTCGTCGTCGGGGAGCTCCAGGGCGGCGGCGGCCTCGCCTCCCACGCCCGCATCGCGGCCGACCGCGTCGTGCCCGTCCCGCCCGATGTGACGCCCGAGGCGGCGGCCTGCCTGCCGATCGCCGGAGGCACCGCGTGGCAGGCGCTCGACGCCGCCGGGGTGGGGCTGCGGCACCGTGCGCAGCGGGTCCTCGTGATCGGGGCGTCCGGCGGCGTGGGGACGTTCGCCGTGCAGCTCGCGGCGCTCCGCGGGGCCGAGGTCTGGGCGACGTGTGGCGCGCGCAATGCCCTGCTGCTGGAACGCCTCGGAGCCGTGCGCACGCTCGATCACCGCACGTCTCCGCTCACGCACCTGCCCTCCTCGCGGTTCGACGCCGTCATCGACATCGCGGGAGGGGTGCCGATCCGCGAGCTGCAGCGCCTCGTCCGGCCGGGTGGCCGCGTGGTGCTCGTGACCGGCGACGGCGGACGCGTGCTCGGTCCGGTGCCGCGGATGATCCGCGCCGCCGTGCTCTCGCTCCGCGGGCCGCGGGTGGTGTCGCTCACGGCGACCCCGCGCCCTGAGGTCCTCACGAAGCTGCTCGAGCTCGTGGAGGAGGGGCATCTGGTGCCGGTGATCGAGCGCACGTATCCGTTCGACGACGGGGTGTCCGCGCTCGCGCACGTCGAAGCCGGGCACACGGTCGGCAAGGTCGTGGTGACGCAGCGCGAGGGCTGAGGGCGACACGGGACGGATGCTGGTGGCGCCCAGGGTCCGGTGGCACAATGGTCACCGGCGTGCCCGAGTCGCATCTTCCCCTCCGCCTCTTCCGAGCAGGGGGTCGAAGGACCGCCGGGCCCCTGGACAGCGTCCGCCGCGCCCGTTCACACGAGGAGCATCCATGTCGACGCCGGAGACCGCCGTCACCACCGCCCCCACGCGCACCGCGCACCGCCGCCACTACCTGATGTGCCGTCCCGAGCACTTCACGGTGAACTACTCCATCAATCCGTGGATGGAGCCGTCGCGGCCGACCGACACCGCCAACGCCGTCGCCCAGTGGCAGAAGCTCTATGACCTGTACGTCGAGCTCGGTCACGAGGTCGAGCTCATCGATCCGCTCCCCGGCTACCCGGACATGGTCTACACGGCCAACGGCGGCTTCCTCATCGATGGCCGCGCCTACGTGCCGGAGTTCCGGTTCGTCGAGCGCCAGGGCGAGGCTCCGGCCTTCGCCGACTGGTTCCGCGCCGCCGGCTACGACACGGTGATGCCGAAGGAGGTCAACGAGGGCGAGGGCGACTTCCTGCTCGTCGGCGACGTGATCCTCGCGGGCACGGGCTTCCGCTCCACCGGCGACAGCCACCGCGAGGTCGGCGAGGTCTTCGGCCGCGAGGTCGTGTCGCTGAACCTCACCGACCCCCGCTTCTACCACCTCGACACCGCGATCGCGGTGCTCGACCCCGTGCAGGGCGTGGAGAACGGCGGTCCCGAGCGGGCGAACATCGCCTACCTCCCCGGGGCCTTCGACGACGCCAGCCGTGCCGAGCTGGAGAAGCGCTTCCCGGACGCGATCCTCGTGTCGGACGAGGACGGCGCGGTGTTCGGCCTGAACTCCTCGAGCGACGGCTACAACGTCATCATCTCGCCGCGGGCGAAGGGCTTCGAGCAGCAGCTCCGGGAGCGCGGCTACAACCCGATCACCGTCGACCTGTCCGAGCTCCTCCTCGGTGGCGGCGGGATCAAGTGCTGCACGCTCGAGCTGCGGGGTGCGAAGTGACGATCGAGCAGGCGGCGGGCGCTTCGACGAGCTCAGCGACCCAGGGAACGGACGCTTCGACCCAGGGGGCGGACGCAGCGACCCAGGGAACGGACGCTTCGACCCTTCGACAGGCTCAGGGACCCAGCGCGGTCGCCGAGCCGCACGTCGCGCACAACTACCACCCGCTGCCGGTGATGATCGCGCGCGGCGAGGGGGCATGGGTCACCGACGTCGAGGGCAAGCGGTACCTCGACCTGCTCGCGGCCTATTCCGCGGTCAACTTCGGGCATCGTCACCCCGCGCTCGTCGCGGCACTGACCGAGCAGCTCGGTCGGGTCACGCTCGTCAGCCGGGCGTTCCAGAGCGACATGCTGGAGCCCTTCGCCGCCGCCCTCGCCGAGCTCTGCGGCAAGGAGCTCGTGCTGCCGATGAACACGGGCGCCGAGGCGGTGGAGACCGGAATCAAGGTCGCCAGGGCCTGGGGCTACCGCGTGAAGGGCATCCCCGAGGGGAAGGCGCGGATCGTCGTGGCGAAGGGCAACTTCCACGGCCGCACGACGACGATCGTGAGCTTCAGCGACGACGAGACTGCGCACGACGACTTCGGTCCCTACACGCCGGGCTTCGACCGCGTGCCGTTCGGCGACGCGGAGGCGATCGCCGCGGCGATCACGGAGGACACGGCGGGCGTGCTCGTGGAGCCGATCCAGGGCGAGGCCGGGGTCGTGATCCCGCCGGAGGGGTACCTGCGCCGCATCCGCGAGATCTGCGACGAGAAGAACGTGCTGTTCATCGCCGATGAGATCCAGGCCGGCCTTGGCCGGGTCGGCGAGACCTTCGCGTGCGACCGTGAAGGCGTCGTTCCGGACCTGTACCTGCTGGGCAAGGCGCTCGGCGGCGGCATCCTGCCGGTCTCGGCCGTGGTGGGGAACACGGATGTGCTGGGCGTGATCCGCCCCGGCGAGCACGGCTCCACGTTCGGCGGCAACCCGCTCGCGGCGGCCGTCGGCCTCCGCGTGGTGGAGATGCTGCAGACGGGCGAGTTCCAGGAGCGTGCGCGGGCGCTGGGCGCGCACCTCGAGCAGGCGCTGCAGCCGCTGATCGGCAAGGGGGTCACGGGTGTGCGCATCGCCGGGCTGTGGGCGGGCGTCGACATCGACCCTGCCATCGGCACCGGCCGCGAGATCGCGGAGAAGCTGCTCGACCGCGGTGTGCTCGTGAAGGACACGCACGGGCAGACCATCCGCATCGCCCCGCCGCTCGTCATCCGGGCCACGGAGCTCGACTGGGCCGTCGAGCAGCTCAAGGTGGTACTCGACGCCTGACCGCGGCCGACCCACCCCCTTCTGCACGAGCCACCCCCTTGCGAACGTTCGCAAGGGGGTGGCTCGTCTCGAAAGGGGTGGGTCGACGGATCAGGCCGGCGGGGAGTCGGGGTCGAGCGTGCGGAGGGTGTCCTCCTCGGCGGCGTTGTCGGCCGCGAGCTCGTCCTCGGTGTTCTCGTCGCCGCCCAGCGGAGCGTCGCGGCCCGGGCCGGAGCTGCCCTGGATGGCGCCGCCGGTCGACTCGCCGCGGGAGCTGTCGCCCTGGATCGCGCCGCCGGTGCCGTCGCCCTGGCCGGAGTTCTCGTCAGGGACGTCGACGCCGGGAGCGCCTTCGGCCGGATCCTGCGGGTGCGGGGTGCTCATGTTCTCGTCCATGACCCGACGCTACGACCGCCGGGCCGTGATGAGGAAGGCGTTGACAAACGCCTTCGCAGCTCACTCGCCGTCGCGGCGCGGGAGGCGGATGGGCGTGGTCGCCGCCGCCTTCTCCGTGTAGTCGACCGGCTCGACGGGCTGCACGACGCGCAGCGGCCGGGTCTCGTCGAGCGTCAGCCGGAAGCGGCTGCTCTCCTCACGGCGCAGACGCCCTGACGTGAGCACCCAGGTCACGCCGATCGCGCACGCGATGAAGCCGGCGGTCCCGCCGAGCATGATGGCGGCACGAGGACCGAACGCGTCGGCGACCCAGCCGGCGATCGGCGCGCCGACCGGAGTCGACCCCATGATGACGGCCATGTAGAGGGCGAGCACGCGTCCGCGCAGTGCCGGATCCGTCGTGATCTGCACGTAGCCGTTGGCCGTGGTCAGCAGCGTCACGATCATGAAGCCGGTGAACGTGAGCGTGACCGCATAGGAGAGGTAGGTGGGCATCGCGGCCGAGACGAAGGCGGCGATCCCGAAGCCGCCCGCCGCGAGGATCACCACGCGCACCCTCGCCCGGTCCCGACGCGCGGCGAGAAGGGCGCCGATCAGGGACCCGATCGCGAGCACCGAGCTCAGCACCCCGTACCCGTCGGCGCCGGCTCCGAACTCCAGCGCCATGGTCGAGGCGAAGATCGGGAAGTTCATGCCGAACGCGCCGATGAGGAACACGGTCACGAACACGACCTTGAGGTCGCTGCGCGCCCAGACGTACCGGAACCCCTCGGCGAGGCCGCCGCGGTTGCGGTTCTTCGGCCGCGGTGCGAGCAGGTGCGTGCGCATGAGCAGCAGCGCGACGATCATGGCGAGGAACGTCGCGGCGTTGACGATGAACACCCAGCCGGAGCCGATCGCGACGATGAGCAGACCGCCGACCGCGGGGCCGATCATCCGGGCGAGGTTGAAGGAGGCGGAGTTGAGCGCCACGGCGTTGGAAGTCTCGGTCGCGGACACCATGTCCGACACGAAGGCCTGCCGCGCGGGGGCATCGAAGGCGTTGACGATGCCGAATCCGAGGGCGAAGGTCAGCATCATCGGCAGGGTCATCACCCCGGCGAGCAGCAGGGAGCCCACGGCGATCGCGAGAGCGAGGAGCGCGGTCTGCGTGGTCAGGAGGATCTTCCGCCGGT
This sequence comes from Microbacterium sp. GbtcB4, assembly GCF_019091465.1. Taxonomy (NCBI): domain Bacteria; kingdom Bacillati; phylum Actinomycetota; class Actinomycetes; order Micrococcales; family Microbacteriaceae; genus Microbacterium; species Microbacterium sp. GbtcB4. Next base: position 77,491 of record NZ_JAGXJJ010000006.1, on the reverse strand, counting down.
CGAAGCGATCCGCGACCCAGCCGGTCAGGCTCACGAGAACCAGGGGAGGACCGAACTGCAGCGCCATGGTGACGCCCATCGCGGTCGCGTCGTTGTCGGTGAGTTCGGTCAGCACGACCCAGTCCTGCGCGGTGGCCTGCATCCACCCGCCGACGTTCGACACGAGGGCTCCGGCGAACCAGATCCGGTAGTTGATGTTCGCGAAGGAGCGGAACATGGCGTTCATCGCTCCACCACCCTCCGCATCAGGGCGCTGGCTTCTCGCAGCGTCGCCAGCTCCTCCTCGGTGTAGTCGACCTCGCGGAGCATGTCGGCCAGCAGCACGTCGCGGCGGCGGATGGTCTCGACGACGATCTCGACGCCGGCGGGGGTGATGTCCACCTGCACGCGGCGGCGGTCGTCCTCGTCGGGGGTGCGGGCGACATAGCCCTGCTCCTCCAGGCCGTTCACGATGCTCGTCATCGACGGGGCGGTCACGCGCTCGCGCTCGGCGAGGGTGGAGATCGTGCGCCGACCGTTCATGCGGAGGTCGGCGAGGACGGCGAGCTGAGTGTCGCTCATCATGTCGGCGGCACGGGCGCAGCGGAGCCGGCGGGCGAGCCGGAACGTGGCCATGCGGAGGTCTGTGGCGGTGAGGTGCAGGGAATCATCGGACGCAGACATACTTAGTTAGTCTATCTAATATTTCTGCCCCGAGGGCCGGGGGAGCCGGGGTCAGCGGGCACAATGGAGGGGTGACCCGAACGATCGCTCTCGAAATCGCCGTCCAGGATCCCGCCGGAGTGCGCATCGCCGCCGAGGTCGGCGCCGCCCGCGTCGAGCTCGCCACGGCCCTCGCGCTGGGCGGGCTCACCCCGTCGCCGGCCACCCTGGAGCTCGCGCTCGAAGCCGCGGGGGCGAGCGGCCCCGAGGTGCACGTCCTCATCCGTCCGCGCGCCGGCGGCTTCCACTACAGCGCCGATGAGCTGGCCGTCGCCGAACGCGACGTGCGGCACGCGGTCGCGGCGGGCGCAGCGGGAGTGGTGATCGGCGCGCTCGACGGCGAGGGCCGACTGGATCGCGACGCCATGGCCCGGCTGCGGGATGCGGCCGGGGGAGCTCCGGCGACCCTGCACCGCGCGATCGACGTGACCGCCGACCCGGTGGCGACCCTGCGGGCCGCGAGGGAGCTCGGGCTCCGGCGCGTGCTCACCTCCGGAGGGGCGTCCGCGGCGATCGACGGCATCGACACCCTGCGCGCGCTCGTCGCCGCAGCCGAGGGGCAGATCGAGGTGATGGCCGGCAGCGGCGTCGACGTCGCGAGCGCTCCGGTGCTCGCCCGGGCCGGGGTGGACGCCCTCCACTTCTCCGCGAAGCGGGCCGTGACCGAGGACGGTGGCGTGCGCATGGGCTCCGCCTCCGACGGGGTCGGCGGCTACGAGGTGACGGATCGCGACATCGCCTTCGCCATCCGCGACGCCATCCGCGACGCCCTCGCGGAGACCGACCGGTAAGGCAGGACCATGACCGAGACCCGCGAGTACACCGACAGCCACGGCATCGCCATCGTCTACGACGTCCACCCGGCGGAGGGGACGCCCCGCGGCGTCGTCCAGCTCCTGCACGGGGTGGGGGAGCACGCGGGACGGTATCCCGCGCTGATCGCCACACTCACTGGAGCGGGATTCACCGTCTACGCCGACGACCATCGCGGGCACGGGCGCACCGGCATGCGCCAGCACGGCGACCCCGCCCGCCTCGGACGGCTCGGTCCCGGGGGACTCCGGGCGGCCAAGGACGCGGTCTGGCAGCTGACCGGCATCATCCGCGACGAGAACCCCGACCTCCCGCTCGTGCTCCTCGGGCACTCGTGGGGGTCGTTCCTCGCGCAGATGCTGGTGAACGAGCACGCGGAGGCCTTCGATGCGGTCATCCTGTCGGGCTCGGCGCTGCGCACGCCTCGCTCCCTGAACCCGGCGCCGCTGAACGCCGCGTGGGCCGCCGACGACGCGACCGGATACGAGTGGCTGAGCCGTGACCCCGCGGTGTGGAAGGCCTTCGAGGAGGATCCGCTCACGACGGGAGTGCCGCTGCTCAAGCTCTTCGGCCTGCTCGACGCGGCGCGACTCTACGGGCGTCCGGCGAAGCACCTCGCGCGCGACCTCCCGGTGCTCCTCCTCGTCGGCCGTGACGATCCGGTCGGCGGTCCCCGCAGCGTCCACAAGCTCGCCGACGCGTACCGCCGACGCTCCGGGCTCACGGACGTCACGACCCTCGTCTACCCCGACGCGCGGCACGAGATCTTCCAGGAGCTCCAGCAGGACGAGGTGCGCGCCGACGTGCTCGCCTGGCTCGACGCCCACATCCCGGCCCGCTGACCCCCCGCCGCCCCGGTCGGCCCGTTCCGTCCGGGATCACTTTCGCGCCTTCCGTCCGGGATCACTTTGGTGCCCGGAACACGTCCCAGAGGCGCGTTCTTGCGCTCGCGACGAGTGTGGGGCCTCGGCGCGCGTCGACGAGGCAGCGTCTGCGGCGACGTGTCGGGATCACGTTCGCGCCTCCGGCCATCCCGCGGGATCACTTTCGGGCCGCGGGCCGTCTCGCGGGATCACTTTCGGCCCTGCGACGGGCTGCGAAAGAGCGTTTTCGAACACGCGCGGTGAGCGGGTGCGTTGGCGCCCGCGCTCATCGTCGAGATCGCGGGCGCCTCACCCCACTCCGGGACAACGTTCGTGCCTCCCTCCGGCCCAGTGCGGGATCACTTTCGGGCCCGGGGTGGGCGGCGGGAGAGCGTTTTCGAACACACGCGGTGAGCGGGTACGCCGGTGGCCGCGCCGCTGATCGGGGCGGTGGTGGTGAGTTCGGAGCGTACGCGTGGCCGAGGGCCGCGCGGTGGCGGGATCAGAAATGGGCTGGAGGACGGGATGGCGGGTGCGGTTTCGATCCCGAGGGAGGTGTGTGGCGGGCGTGTCCGGGTGGCGGGATCAGGAACGGGCGCGGAGCGCGGTGCCAGGGGGACGGTTTTGATCCCGCGCGGGAGGGGTGGCGGGCTGCGCGCCGGGGGCGGGATCAGGAACGGGCGGGGGAGGGGGCGGGGAGGGGCGGGTTTGATCCCGCACGGGAGGGAGGGACGGACGGGAGGGAGGGGCGGGGCTGAGGGACGGGGCTGAGGGCGGAGGGAGTGTGACGCGGGATGACGCGGGGTGAAGGCGTGTGACGGAGGGAGGCCACGGGCCGTGGGGGCAGCTCTAGATTCGGGGCACATCCGCACGAGCGAGGGGGAGGGCCCGCGGCGATGAGCTTCCTGACCGACTGGCATGAGTGGCACGCGGCGCGCGAGCGCTATGCGGGGTCGGAGTACGGGCCGTCCGCGCTGGAGTCCACGAACTGGCTCATCACCGAACCCGCCGCGGTCGACGGCGTGCCCGGACTCTGGGCCCTCACCGGGGACGGCGGCATCCGCGGCAGCGAACTGGGACCGTCGGGGTCGGTCGTCACCCTCCGCGGCACCCAGACCCTGCGCCTCGGGCGGCGCGAGCTGCGTGTGTTCGACCGCAACGGACTGCTGGCCCTCCGCGTCTGGAACCCCGCTCGTCCGCAGCGGGAGTGGTTCACGGCGATCGACGCCTACGCCCCCGACGAACGATGGCGGATCCCGGCCACGTTCGAGCCCGCGCCAGACGAGCGGATCGTCGTCACGGCGGTCGACGGCGAGGAGCGCGAGACCCCGATCGCCGGACGCCTGCGGTTCGAGCTCGCCGGGGCCCCGCGCGAGCTCACGGTCACCCGCAGCGGGAGCGGAGCGCTGAGTGCGGTCTTCGCCGACGGGACGAACGGGCTGGAGACGTACCGGTTCCGGTTCCTCCCCGTCGACGAGCCCGCCGCCGACGGGTCCGCCGTGATCGACTTCAACCGGGCGTACCTGCCGCCGTGCGCCTTCTCCGACCAGTTCATCTGCCCCCTGCCCACGCCCGGCAACCGCTACTCCACGCCGATCAGGGCCGGGGAACGCGTGGTCGTGCTCGGCGGCTGACCACGGCGGCAGCGTGCGCCTTAAGCTGGATCCGTGCACGGTGAATACAAGGTTCCTGGGGGCAAGCTCGTCGTCGTCGACCTCGAGGTCGAGAACGACCGGATCGCGCGGTTCCGGCTCGCCGGGGACTTCTTCCTCGAACCGGACTCCGCGCTCGACGACATCAACGCCGCCGTCGAGGGCCTCCCCGCCGAGTCCGACGCCACGGCCATCGCCGCGGCCGTCCGCGGTGCCCTCCCCGAGGGGGCGCAGCTGCTCGGCTTCAGCCCCGAGGCCGTGGGCACCGCCGTGCGTCGCGCTCTGGTCACCGCGCCCGGGTGGCGCGACTTCGACTGGGAGATCGTCCACGAGAAGGCGGTCTCGCCGCGCATGAACCTCGCCCTCGACGAGGTGCTCACCTCCCGGGTGGGCGAGGGGCGCCGTCGTCCGACGCTGCGCATCTGGGAATGGGACGAGTCGGCCGTCGTCATCGGGTCGTTCCAGTCGTACCGCAATGAGGTCGACCCCGAGGGTGCTGCGACGCACGGCTTCGACGTCGTCCGCCGCATCTCCGGCGGCGGGGCGATGCTCATGGCCGCGGGGCAGATCATCACCTACTCGCTGTACGTGCCGGCCTCGCTCGTGGCGGGTATGACCTTCGCCGACTCCTACGCGTTCCTCGACGACTGGGTGCTGCAGGCGCTCCGGTCGCTCGGCATCGACGCCGTCTACCAGCCGCTCAACGACATCGCGAGCCCGACCGGCAAGATCGGCGGCGCCGCGCAGAAGCGCCTCGCGAACGGTGGCGTGCTGCACCACGCCACCCTCTCCTACGACATCGACGGCCAGATGATGACCGAGGTGCTGCGCATCGGCCGCGAGAAGCTCAGCGACAAGGGCACGACCTCGGCAGCCAAGCGGGTCGACCCGCTGCGCAGCCAGACCGGACTGGAGCGCGCCGAGATCATCGAGCGCTTCAAGGACACGTTCCGCTCGCTCACCTCCGCCGAGGACGGCGGCATCACGCCGGACGAGTACGCCGATGCCCAGGCGCTGGTGGAGTCGAAGTTCTCGACCGACGCGTGGCTGCACCGGGTTCCGTGAGCCCTTCGACAGGCTCAGGGACCCCTTCGACAGGCTCAGGGACCCCTTCGACGGGCTCAGGGACCCAAGGGGGCGGCTCAGGGGTCCAGGATCCGGGGCGGGTGTCGGTGATCGAGGGGGACAACCTCGCGGTCGCGGCGACCCTCCCGTCCGCATCCTTCACGCTCGTCTACCTCGACCCGCCGTTCAACACCGGAAGAGTGCGGGAGCGGCAGGTGGTCACCGCCCGCCGCACGTTCACAACTCAGGAAGAATCGGCGGATCCGGACGGGAGCAGCCCCGAATCGGCCGACACCGCATCGGATCTCCTGGGATCTGAACGGGCGCCCGGCGAGCCCGAGGTGCGACACGGCTTCCACGGGCACCGGTATGAGCGGGTGCGCGGCATGCTGCGCGCCTACGACGACAGCTTCGACGACTACGGCGCCTTCCTCATGCCGCGGCTGGAGGAGGCCTGGCGGCTGCTCGCCGACGACGGCACCCTGTATCTGCACCTGGACTACCGCGAGGCGCACTACGCGAAGGTCATGCTCGACGCGGTGTTCGGCCGGGACTGCTTCCTCAACGAGCTCATCTGGGCGTACGACTACGGCGCGAAGTCCCGGCGGCGGTGGCCCACCAAGCACGACACGATCCTGGTGTACGTGAAGAACCCGCGGACGTACGTGTTCAACTCCGACGACGTCGACCGGGAGCCGTACATGGCGCCGGGACTGGTGACCGCGGAGAAGGCCGCGCGCGGCAAGCTCCCGACGGACGTGTGGTGGCACACGATCGTCCCCACCACGGGGCGCGAGAAGACGGGGTATCCGACGCAGAAGCCGGAGGGCGTCCTGCGGCGCATCGTGACCGCGTCGAGCCGGCCGGGCGACCGGGTGCTCGACCTCTTCGCGGGCAGCGGCACGACCGGAGCCGTGGCCTCTGCACTCGGTCGGGAGGCGGTGCTCGTCGACGACAACCCGGAGGCGGTGCGGGTCATGGCCGCGCGCATCCCGCACGCGGAGGTCCGCCGGGCCTGAGCGGGCCTGGTCGAAAGCGGCCGTCAGAGCCCGATCGAGACCTTCCGCAGGGTCTCACTCACCGTCCAGACCGTCCGCATGCCGGCCGTGAGCCGCATCACGGACCCCGGTCCGAGCTCCACCGGAGGGAGCGCGGGCGCGGTGAACGTCACGGTCGCGCGCCCGGAGAGCACGACGAACACCTCGTCCTCCTCGACGTCCACCGCGGTGCCCGGCGTCATCTCCCACACGCCGATCTCGATCCCGCCCGCATCGTCGAGCACCGCGTAGGCCGTGGTCGGCGCGCCGTCGCGGACGTCCTCGTCGGGCAGCGGGGCGTGCGTCAGCGCGAGGCTCCCCGCGTCGACGACGGCCCCCGGGGGGAGCGCGGTCACGAGTCGAACCCCATGCCGAGAGCGTCGAGCGTCTTCAGGAACAGGTTCCGGCGCCCCTCGTTGTGATCCGCCCTGTCCATCGCGGCGCGGACGAGGTTGATGCCGACGGACGCGGCGGGCTCCGGCGGGAACGGGATCGGCTTCTCGCGCACCATCCGGAGCTGCGTGCGCTCGGTCTCCTCGCCGGCGAGCTTGTCGAGCATCACGTCCGCAGCGAACCGGGCGGCGCCGACCCCGAGGCCGGTGAAACCCGTGGCGTAGGCGACCCGGCCGCCGCGGGCGGTGCCGAAGAACGCGCAGAACCGGCTCGACGAGTCGATCGCTCCGGCCCAGCGGTGCGTGAAGCGGAGGCCGGCGAGCTGCGGGAACGTGGTGAAGAAGTGCGAGGCCAGGCGCCGGTGGCTCTCCATCCGATCCTCGTAGGCGGGGCGCACCTTGCCGCCGAAGTGGTAGACCGCGTCGTAGCCGCCGAACAGGATCCGGTCGTCGGCGGTGAGGCGGTAGTAGTGGAACTGGTTGGCGCTGTCGGCGAGCCCCTGGCGGTTCCGCCAGCCGATGGACGCGAGCTGCTCGGCCGACAGCGGCTCCGTCATCAGCACGTAGTCGTACACGGGAACCGTCATGAGGCGGTTGCGCTTCAGGAGCGAGGGGAACACGTTCGTCGCGAGCGCCACCGTGTCGGCCGTCACCCGGCCGTGCTCCGTGACGAGGGTCACCGGACCGGAGTCCGCGCCCTCGATCCGCCGGACGAGGCTGTGCTCGTGGATCTCCACGCCGAGCTCGGCGGCCACCCGCGCGAGCTCCAGGCCCAGCTTCGCCGGGTGTACGAGAGCGCAGCCGTCCCGGTCCCACGCGCCGGCGAGGAACGTGGGCGAGTGCACCTCCGCCTGCACCGCCTCCCGGCCGAGGAAGCCCTCCTCGTCGCGCAGCCACTCGACCTGATGCGGCTCGACGGCCACCGCGAGCTGGCCCGTCCGCTCGAACTCGGCATCCATGTCGTACCGCCGCACGGTCTCGGCGATGCTGTCGAGGTTCTCGTGGCCCAGCTCCTCCAGACGGTCGATCTCCTCGGGCCAGCGGTTCACGCCGTTCTCGTGGCCGTGCGTGAGGCTGGACTCGCAGAAGCCGCCGTTGCGCCCGGACGCCGCCCAGGCCACGCGGGACGCCTCGAGGAGGACCACCCTCCGCTCCGGATCCCGCTCCTTCGCGCGCACGGCTGTCCAGAGTCCGGTGTAGCCGCCGCCGACGACCACGAGGTCCGTGTGCACGGTGCCGCGGAGCGGCGGATGCGCGGGGCGCTCGACGTCGTCGAGCCAGAAGACCGACAGGGCGGTGTCGCGCAGGGCGTCGTCGATGACGGACTGCGGAGGACGCCGGCGTTCGAAGACCGTGGTGCCCATGTTCACTCCGATGCGAGGGGAGCGCTTCAGCGCGTTCCCCAGTTGTAGAGGTCTTTGTAGAGGCCGGCGTAGAGCAGGCTCTCCGTCTGGATGATGCCGGGAATGGTACGGATGCGGGTGGCGATGAGGTCGAGCAGGTGGTCGTCGTCCTCGCACACCGCCTCGACGAGGATGTCGAACGTCCCGAGAGTGACCACGACGTACGCGAGCTCCGGGATCGCCGTGAGCTCCTCCGCGATCGCGCGGGGGTCGCCGGACACCCGGATCCCGATCATCGACATGCGGTGGAAGCCGAGCTGCAGCGGGTCGGTCACGGCGACGATCTGGATCAGGCCCGATTCGGTCAGCCGCTGCACCCGCTGGCGGGCCGCGGCCTCGCTGAGCCCCACCTCCCGGGCGATCTCCGCATAGGGACGCCGACCGTCCTCCTGCAGCAGCTCGACGATGCGCTTCGAGATGTCGTCGAGGGCGGGGGGAGGCGTCTTCGGACTCATGTACCGATCGTGACACTCGGATGGGGGCTGCGCAACCGAATCCGTCGATCTGTGGACGAAAAGCTACAGATTCCGCGTTCTGATGGCTACCATGGCGCTATGTCCTCACCGTCGACGATGACCGTGCCCCTGCAGAACTTCATCGGCGGTCGCGCCGTCACCGCAGCGGGGAGCGGGCGCCTGCCGCTCATCGATCCGGTGACGGAGGAAGCCTACGGCGAGATCCCGATCTCCGACCGCACCGACGTGGATGCCGCGTATGCCGCGGCCGCGGCGGCGTTCCCGATCTGGCGGGACACCCCGCCGTCTGCGCGCCAGCTCGCGCTGTTCCGCATCGCCGAGGAGATGGCCGCGCGGGCCGAGGAGTTCGCCGACCTCGAGTCGAAGGACACCGGCAAGCCGCGGGCGACGATCGTCGCCGACGAGATCCTGCAGTCCGTGGACCAGCTGCGGTTCTTCGCCGGCGCCGCGCGGAGCCTCGAGGGTCGAGCCGCCGCGGAGTACCTCCCCGGGCACACCTCCTTCGTGCGCCGGGAGCCGATCGGCGTGATCGGGCAGGTGACGCCGTGGAACTACCCCCTGAACATGGCGGTGTGGAAGATCGCTCCCGCGCTCGCCGCCGGGAACACGGTCGTGCTGAAGCCGGCGGAGTCCACGCCGCTCACCACCCTGCTGCTCGCGGAGATCGTCGCGCGCCACACCCCCGCCGGCACCCTCAACATCGTGCTCGGCGACCGTGAGACCGGAGCGGCCCTCGTCGAGCATCCGACGCCGCAGATGGTGGCCATCACCGGCTCGGTGCGCGCGGGCATGGCCGTGGCCCGCTCGGCGGCCGACGACGTCAAACGCGTGCACCTGGAGCTCGGCGGCAAGGCGCCCGCGATCGTCTTCCCCGACGCGTCGATCGAGAAGGCGGTCGAGGGTATCGTCACGGGGGCCTTCTTCAACGCGGGGCAGGACTGCACCGCGGCGACCCGGGTGCTCGTGCACGCGTCGGTGCACGACGAGCTCGTCGCGGCACTGGTGGAGCGGACCCGCACGCACGCGCGGACCGGGGCGCCGGACGAAGAGGGCGTGCTGTACGGACCGCTGAGCAGCGCGGCCCAGCTCGCGCAGGTGCAGGGCTTCGTCGACCGGCTTCCCGGGCATGCGACGGTTGCGACCGGCGGGGCGCGGCAGGGTGACCGGGGCTACTTCTGGGAGGCGACCGTCGTGACCGGCGTGCAGCAGGACGACGAGGTCGTGCAGGGGGAGATCTTCGGTCCCGTGCTCACCGTCCAGCCCTTCGACACCGAGGAGGAGGCGCTCGCGATGGCGAACGACGTGCCGTACGCGCTCGCCGCGTCGGTGTGGACCCACGATCATGCCCGCGCCATGCGCTTCTCCCGGGATCTCGACTTCGGGTGCGTCTGGATCAACACCCACATCCCGTTCGTGTCGGACATGCCGCACGGCGGTTTCAAGCACTCCGGATACGGGAAGGACCTGTCGCAGTACGGCTTCGACGACTACACCCGCGTCAAGCACGTGATGAGCGCGCTCGACTGACGGCGGGACCGCTTCAGCGCGGGGCGAGGTGCTTGACGCGGCGGTGCTCGCGGAGCGTGAACTGCGGGCGCTGATCGATCTTCGTGGCCCCGTCGAGCTCCCACCCGTGCCGGGCATAGAAGCCGTCGGCGCGGTCGTTGCCGTCGAGCACCCAGAGGTAGGCGCGGGTGTGGCCGGCGTCGATCATGCGCTGCTCGGCGGCGTCGAGGAGGGCGTGCCCCGCCCCCGTCGACCACGCGGTCGGGTCGGCGTAGATGCCGTACAGCTCGGCGTCGTCCGGGCCGTCGGGGTCGCGGCCGGAGCCGAACGACGCCCAGCCGACGACGGTGCCGTCGCGCTCGGCCACCAGGGTCCCGAGGCTCGTGGGCAGCGGGTCGGCGAAGATGCGGCGCCACCCGTCGGCCCGCTCCGAGACGGACAACCCGTCCAGCACCTCCTGGTCGATGAGGCCCTCGTAGGCCGCCTGCCACGAGCGCACGTGCACTCCGGCCACGGCCTCGGCATCGTCGGCGACGGCGTCTCGGATCACCAGGGGCGTCATCCCTCCACCCTATGCGCGCCCGCCGACGTCCTTCCGTCCCCTCCCGGTACTCGGTGACCCGGTGCAGGCGACCCGGCCGGAGAAGACGGGTCGACGGGTGCGACGCGATGTGGCAGGCTGGCGGGCACCGACTCCGCACGAGAATCGACCCCCCAGAGGTTCCGCCGCATGTCACGACCCCTCGCAGGACCGCAGACCCTGCTTCGTACACTCAACGGCCGCGCGATCCTCGAGCGCCTCGCCCGGAGCGGACCGCAGACCCGGGCCGAGCTCATGGCGGCGACCGGCCTCTCCCGCACGGCCGTGACCCAGGTGCTCCGGATGCTCGACAGCGCCGGGGCGGTCACCGCGGCCGGGGTGGACCGCGACACCCGCGGGCCGGCGGCCGGCCGTGTCGCGCTGCACCCGGCCCTCGGCTTCGCGGCCGCCGTGCACGTGGACCATCACGCCGCCCACGTCGTCCTCGTCGACGCCACCGGCGCGGTCAGGGCCGAACGGCACGGAGCCTTCCCCGTGGGCGAAGACCGGGTCGCGCACATCGCCGCGCTCGTCACGGCCTGCCGTCGATCCGTGAAGGGCGCGCTCCACCTCGCCGTCGTCGGAGTGCCCGGGATCGTGGCCGCCGACGGCGCGATCCGCGACGACCAGGGGCCGGACGGCGGCGCCTTCCGCGCGGCTCTCGCGGCCGCCCTCGACTGCCCGGTCCGCGTCGAGAACGACGTCAACCTCGCCGCGCTCGCCGAGTCGACCAGCGGCGTCGGCATCGACCTCTCGAGCTTCGCGCTCCTGCTGCTCGACGACGACCTCGGCGCCGGCATCGTGATCGACGGGGCGCTGCATCGCGGGTTCTCCGGAGTGGCGGGCGAGGTGATGTACCTCCCGCAGACGCCGGTCCCCATCGGCGCCCCGGTCGCGGGCGCCACGGTGGTGCGGGACCTCGCTCTCGGCCTCGGACTGGATGTCGACGCGCCGTTCCTCGCCCACCTGGAGGCGGCGCGGCACGGCGACGAGGCGGCGCAGGCCCTCGTCGCCGAGATCGGACGGCGGCTCTTCCTCGCGGCGGGCAGCGTCGCGCTCGTGCTCGATCCCGAGGCCTTCATCCTCGGCGGGGAGGCGGTGCACCCGGCGCTCCTGGACGCGATCGAGCGCGTCGCGGACGAGTTCTCCGCGCAGCTGCCGCTCCGCTTCCTCGCCTCGGCGTTCGGGCCGGAGGCGCCGCTCGTCGGAGCCGTGGGCGAGGCGGCCTCCGCGCTCCGTGCCGACGTCTTCACCCGGATCCTCACCCCCGCCCGCGCAGCCGCCGCCGGCCGCTGACCGCCCGCCCGACAGGACACGCCATGACCGCCTCCTCCGCCCTCGCCGACCGACTCGGACTGCCGTCCGGAGCCAGGGCGGTCATCCTCAACGCCGACGACTTCGGGATGTGCCATGCCGCGAACGCCGCGATCTCCGTTCTCCTCGTGCGCGGCCGGATCGACTCGGCGACGGTGATGGTGCCCTGCGCGTGGTCCCCGGAAGCGCTCGCCTTCGCCGCTGCCCACCCGGACCTCGACGTGGGCGTGCACCTCGTGCTCACGAGCGAGTGGCGCCGGTACCGATGGCGTCCGCTCACCGGGGCCTCGACCCTGGTCGACGCCGACGGCTACTTCCCCGCCGACGTCGCGACGGTGGAGCAGCACGCCTCCGAAGCGGACGTCGCGGCCGAGATCGCCGCCCAGCTGCAGACCGCGCTCGATGCCGGCGTCGACGTGACCCACCTCGACAACCACATGGGCTCCGTCTACGGGCTGCTGACCGGCCGCGACTTCCTGCGCGCCGTCTTCGAGCTCGCCGCCCGGCATGGCCTCCCCTTCCGCCTGCCCCGCGAGATGGAGGGGGCGGACGCCGATCCGATGCTGCAGGCGAAGCTCACCGAGGCCGCGGCGGTGGCCGATGCGTTCGGCGTCGAGATCGTCGACCGGCTGTGGACGCACCCGTTCGAGCTGCGCGGCGAGGGCACCGCCGACGAGGAGTCGTACGAGCAGGTCCGAGACGGCTTCCTCGCGGTGCTGCGCGCCGTTCCGCCCGGGGTCACCGAGATCTACCTGCACCCGATGGCCGACGGCGAGGAGCTGCGCGCGGCGGTGGACTTCGCGGCGGCCAAGCGCGGCTACGAGCTGCGGCTGCTCGACGACCCTCTCGTGCAGCAGACCATCGCCGAGGAGGGCCTGGTCCGCGTCGGCTGGCGCGCGCTGCGGGAACTACAGCGGGGAGACGCCCGATGACGACGCTCGGCGAACGGCTGCGCGACCGCCGTCTCGACGCCGCTCCCACCCGCTCCCAGACCATCGCCTTCGGGGCCTCGGGGTTCCCGACGCAGTTGATGACGCAGACGTTCTCGGCGTTCGTCGTGTACTTCTACGTCTCGCACCTCGCCGTCCCCGCGGGGTGGGTGGCGGCGGCGATGATCGCGCACGGCATCCTCAACGCGGCGCTCAACCCGGTCGTCGGGGCGCTCTCCGACCGGATCCGCACGCCGTGGGGCCGCCGCATCCCGTGGATCGGGCTCGGCATCGTGCCGCTCGTCGTCGCCTTCGCCCTCGTCTGGATGCCGCCCGCGCTCCCGGCGGCCGGGCTCATCGTGTGGTTCCTCGTGGTCGTCGCGGTCTACGACATCGCCTTCGTCGTGGTGGTGCTGAACATCTCCGCGCTGTTCCCGGAGATCTTCCGCACCACGGAGGAGCGCGCCCGCGGGAACGTGCCGCGGCAGATCTTCGCGATCCTCGGCATGGTGCTCGGCACGGCCGGAGCCCCCGCGCTCTATGACGCGATCGGCTGGCCGGGGATGGCGCTCGTGCTGTCCGGTGTCTGTCTCGTGCTGCTCGCCTGGTCGTTCCTCGGCGGGATGATCGAGCGCCGGGTGCCGGAGGCCGCCTCCGAGGCGATGCGCTGGCGGGATCAGCTCGTCTACACGTTCCGTAACCGCGCCTTCGTGCCGTACGTGCTGGGCTCGCTCTGCGTGCAGACCTCGATCGCCGTGATCCTCGCCGCCGTCCCCTTCTACGTCCGTTACTCGCTGGGGGCGGCCGAGGGCGAGGGGAGCCTCCTGCTCGGCGCCATCTTCCTCACGGCGATCCCGTCGATCGTGCTGTGGAGCGCGGTGGTCCGGCGCACCTCCCCGCGCACGGCCCTGCTCTGGAGCGTCGGGGTGTTCGGGGTCGCGGTGCTCGGGTACCTCATCCCGACCTCCGTGGGGGCGGCGGCTCTCGTCGGGATCGCGGTCGGGGTCGGCGTCGGCGGGCTGCTGCAGCTCCTCGAGGTCATGCTCGCCCAGATCATCGACGACGACGCGCATCGCACGGGCCACCGCCGCGAGGGCGCCTACTTCGGCGTGAACGGCTTCGTCGTCCGCGGCTCCGTCGTCCTCCAGGCGATCGTCGCCGCGGCCGTGCTGACCGCGACCGGCTTCGACGCCGAGCTCGGCGACGCGCAGCCGGAGGCCGTCGACGGCGGCATCCGGCTCATGCTGGCGGTCATCCCGCTGGCGTTCACCGCCGTCGGATGGCTGTGCTTCTGGCTCTACCCGCTCCGCACCCGCGACGTGTGAGGTCAGCCGGCGGCGCGGCGGGCCTCCCAGCCCGTGCGCACCATCTCGTCGACCGTGTAGCGCATGGTCCAGTCGAGGTCGCGGGCCGCGAGCTCGCCGGTCGCCACGATCCGATCCGGGTCGCCGGGGCGGCGAGGGCCGATCTCCGGGGTGAAGTCGATGCCGGTGACGCGGGCGACCGCATCCATGATCTGCTTCACGCTGAGGCCATCGCCGGAGCCGAGGTTGTACGCGGGCTCGATCGGAGCACCCGAGGCCAGGCGCTGCGCCGCGGCGACATGGGCGGCGGCGATGTCACCCACGTGCACGTAGTCGCGGACGTTCGTGCCATCAGGGGTGTCGTAGTCGTCGCCGAAGATCTTGGGAGTGCGGCCCTCGATCAGCGCCTCGAAGACGATGGGGAAGAGGTTGTGGGGGCTGACGTCGTAGACCGTCGGGTCGGCCGAGCCCACGACGTTGAAGTACCGCAGCGAGGTGTGGCGCAGCGGGCGGTCGGAGTCGGCGGTGGCGATCGCCTGATCGCGGAGCAGCCATTCTCCGATGAGCTTCGACTCGCCGTAGGGGCTCGCGGGCCGCTTGGCGGTGTCCTCGACGACGAGGGAGACGTCCGGGGTGCCGAACACGGCCGCCGAAGACGAGAAGACGATGTTCGCGACACCCGCCGCCGCCATCGCCTCGAGGATGATCCGCGTCCCCTCCACGTTCTGGGCATAGGTGTGCAGCGGGCGCTGGACCGAGACTCCGGCGTACTTGTAGCCCGCGACGTGGATCACGCCCTCCGCCTCGTGGGTGCGCAGCGTCTCCTCGACGAGGGCGCGGTCGAGGATGCTGCCCCGCACGAACGGCACGCCCTCCGGCACGAACGAGGCCACGCCGCTGGACAGGTCGTCCAGCACGACGGGGGAGAGGCCGGCCTCCGCGAGGGCGCGGATGACGTGGGCACCGATGTAGCCGGCGCCGCCGGTGACGATCCAGGACATGCGTTCCTCTCCTGCCGCGGCGGTGGCGGCTCGACCCTTCATTGTGTCAGGCGTCGCGGCGCGGACCTGCGGACGGGCTGACCTCGAACAGGTGCGGGGCGACGAAGCCCTCCGCGGCGAACCGCCCCCGCACCGCATCGGCGAGGTGGGGCACGGCGTCGCGGTCGACGAGGGCGATCGCGGCACCCCCGAACCCGCCGCCGGTCATGCGTGCACCCACCGCGCCCGCGGTGAGGGCGGTCTCCACGGCGGCGTCGAGCTCGGGCGTGGAGATCTCGAAGTCGTCGCGCATCGACGCGTGGGACGCGACGAGGAGGTCGCCGATGCCGCGTGCGCCCGCGGTGCGCAGCGTCGCCACGGTGTCCTGCACGCGCTGGTTCTCCGTGACGATGTGGCGCACGCGGCGGAAGGTCACGTCGTCCATCAAACTCTCGGCGCGGGCGAGGTCGGCCACGGCGACGTCGCGCAGCGCGGGCACGCCGAGGATCGCGGCTCCGCGTTCGCATGCGGCGCGGCGTTCCCGGTAGCCGCCGGTGGAGTGCGCGTGCGTGACGCGGGTGTCCATCACGAGCACCGCGAGGCCGGCGTCTGCCATGCCCAGCGGCACGACCTCGGCGGCGAGGGAGCGGCAGTCGAGGAAGATCGCGGCGTCGGGCTCCCCGAGCATCGAGGCCATCTGGTCCATGATGCCGGTGGGCGCGCCGACGGCCTCGTTCTCGGCCGTCCGCCCGACGCGGGCGAGGGTCACGGCGTCGAGACCGGTGTCCCAGAGCTCGTTCAGTGCCGCGGCCGTCGCGCCCTCGATCGCGGCGGACGACGAGAGCCCGGCGCCGACCGGGACGTCGGAGGCGATCGCGATGTCCAGGCCGGAGACCGCGGTCATGCCGGCCACTGCACGGAGCGCCCAGGCGACGCCCAGCGGGTAGGCGGCCCACTCCGGCACCGCGGGCTCCGTCCCGGGCGGGGTGGGGAAGAGGCGGTCCAGCTCGTCGAGGTCCACTTCCACTGGCTCGTCCGCGAAGGTCGAGGCGACGCGGAGCCGACCGTCGGCGCGACGACCGACCGCGGCGACCGTCCGCTGCGGGATGGCGAACGGGAGCACGAAGCCGTCGTTGTAGTCGGTGTGCTCGCCGATGAGGTTCACGCGTCCCGGTGCCGACCACACGCCGTCCGGGGTGCGCCCGGCGAGAGCGGCGAAGAGCTCGGCGGCGGCGTCGTGTGCGGAGGTCATGCGGAGGCTTCCTGATCGGTGCGGGCGAGGGCTTCGCGGAGTCGGGCGGCGCCCTGCTCGGGCGCGACCTCGGCGGCCCACGCCCACATCGCGGCCTCGGAACCCGCGAGGAACTTGAGCTTGTCGGCGGCGCGGCGCGGGCTCGTGAGCTGCAGGTGCAGGCGCACGGTGTCGCGGCCGACGTGGACGGGGGCCTGGTGCCAGGCGGCGATGTACGGCGTCGGACTGTCGTAGAGCGCGTCGACGCCGCGGAGGAGGCGGAGGTAGAGCGGGGCGAGCTCGTCGCGCTCCTCCGCTGTGGTCTCGGCGAGGTCCGGCACGTGCCGATGCGGCATGAGATGCACCTCGAGCGGCCACCGCGCCGCGAAGGGCACGAACGCCGTCCAGTGCTCGCCGCGGAACACCACCCGCTCGGACGCCTGCTCCTCGGCGAGGATGCGGGCGAAGAGGTCGGGCGGGGTGCGGTCGACCGCGTCCAGCACCCGGGCGGTGCGTGGGGTCACGTAGGGGTACGCGTAGATCTGGCCGTGCGGGTGGGGGAGCGTGACGCCGATCGCCTCGCCCCGGTTCTCGAACGGGAAGACCTGCTGGATGCCGGGGAGGGCGGACAGGGCGGCGGTGCGGTCGGCCCAGGCCTCGATCACGGTGCGGGCGCGGGTCTCGGTCTGCGTCCCGAAGGAGCCGGAGTGCTCGGGGCTGAAGCACACGACTTCGCAGCGGCCGACGGCGGTACGGGTGCGCCCGAGTCCGAGGGCCGCGAGGTCGTCGAGGCCGCGCGGGGGGTTCGTCGCCCCGGGGGCGGGGCCGACCGGCTCGGCAAGGGCGGGGCCGAACGCGGGGGAGCGGTTCTCGAACACGGCCACGTCGTACCGGGACGGCACCTCGGAAGGATTCCCCGGCGTCTGCGGCGCGAGCGGGTCGGCGTCGGCTCCCGGCATCATGACGCGGTTCTGGCGGTTGGCGGCGACGGTGATCCAGTCGCCCGTGAGCACGTCGAGCCGCATGGTCGCGGTGTCCGGTCGAGGTGCCAGGGTGCGGGCGTCGACCGACCGCTCGGCACCCAGAGTGGTGTCCGGATCGTCGTAGTAGATGAGGTCACGGCCGTCGGCGAGGGTCGTCGCGCGTTTGACGACGCCGGCGCCGAGAAGCTCGGTGCGGATCTCAGGAGATTCGGGCGTGTTCACGTCAACATGCTAAGTGGGGCGCCGTGCTAACGTCAACATCACTGAGTTGTGAACGGAGGATCCGTGGTCGAGAAGCGCCCGATGGCGACCGCTGCTCGCGTCTCCATGGCGACCGTGGCGGCGCGTGCTGGCGTCTCCGGGCAGACCGTGTCCCGCGTCGTCAACGGCAGCCCGCGCGTCGATCCGGACACCCGGGCGCGGGTCGAGGCCGCGATGTCAGAACTGGGATACCGGCCGCACCGGGCCGCGCGGGCCCTGCGCACCGGCCGCAGCCACACCATCGGCCTCGTCGTGACCACCCTCGCCACGGTCGGCAACTCGCGCATGTTGCAGTCCACGGCCGAGGCGGCGGCGGAGCGTGGCTACGCGCTCACGGTCGTCACGGCCGCGGACGGACTGGATGCCGCGTTCGCCCGGCTCGCCGATCAGGGCGTGGACGGGGCTGTCGTGCTGAACGAGGCGTCCGCGCTCGTCCCCGCCGCGACCCTGCCGCCGGAGCTGCACCTCGTCGTCGTGGATGCCCCCGCCGGCGCCGGAGTGGCCGTGGTGCACAGCGATCATGCCGCGGGAGCGCAAGCCGCCACCCGCCACCTCCTCGATCTCGGGCACGAGACCGTCCACCACCTCGCGGGACCGGCGGGCTCTTTCGCCGCCGCCGAGCGCGAGCGGGGCTGGCGCGAGGCCCTGGCGGATGCCGGCGTCCTGCCACCGCAGGTCGTGCGCGGGGACTGGAGCGCGGAGTCGGGCTTCGCCGCGGCTGCGGCCCTGGCTGGGGCGACCGCGGTGTTCTGCGCCAACGACCAGATGGCGCTCGGGCTGCTGCGGGCCGTGGCGGAGTCCGGGCGCGCGGTGCCCGGCGACGTCAGCGTGGTGGGCTTCGACGACATCCCGGAGGCGGCGAACTTCCTCCCGCCGCTCACGACCGTCCGGCAGGACTTCCCGGCGCTCGCGCAGCGGGCGGTCACCGCCCTCATCGCGGCTGTGGAGGGCGACGGGACGGCAACGGATCCCGCAGTACCCGTGGTGGTGCCGACCCGGCTCGTGGAGCGGGCGAGCACGGCACGCCGCTGACGACGCTCAACCGCGGGGCAGGAACTCCTCGGGGTGAAGGGTCGTCGCGGCGCCGTCCGGCCACGACACCGTCACATCGTCCTGCCGCAGATCGAGCCGGGGAGCCCCGGGCGAACTCCCGAGCAGCACGCCCGCCGCGATCCAGGCGTCGGGCCGCACCGCCGCGGAGAGCCACGGGGTGGCGGTCTCCGGGCCGAGCGGCGTCACGTCCCGCTCCCGCCGGACGCCTGCGGTCGCGTCGTCGAGGCCGTGGAGGCCGACCACCCGGCTCTGCGTCTCCCCGCCGGGAGTGAGGGCGGCGACGGCCGCGGGGCCGGTCTCGACGACGATGGGGGCGGATAGCGCCCACCCGCCGATGCGGAGGACGTCGCCGTCGTGGATCGCCCCCTCCGTCCTCGCGCCCGACCGGACCCGCACGAGCCGCACCTCCCACGGTCCGCGTACCACCGACACCACATCGACCACGGGGCCGATCGTCGTCTCGGCGGCCGCGCCGCCTCCGCCGACGTCGAACTCCGAGCGGACGCCGTCGTGCCAGTGCACGGGGCCGGAGGAACCGCCGAACGCCGTGCCGTCCGTCTCCCTCAGCATTCCCGTCAGGAAGCCCGAGCGGTGGCTCGCTCGGCCCCCGCGCACCACGGCGACCGTGCCGTCGAGCGGGTCGCGTGCCCCGGGGCCGGCGAGAACGGGGGCGGCCGCCGTGGAGTATCCGAGCTTCGCGTACAACGGCGCATCCGGCTGGTGGGCACCCGGCGTGCGGTGGTCGGTGCCGTGGTTGACCACCCGCACGATGCCGTCCGCGGTGCCCGTCGCCAGCCATCCCGGGGCGAGGAGGACGCGGGCGAACGGACCCCGATCGATCGGCAGGGGCTGCTCGACGGCGGTCCAGAACGGATGCGCGGCGGGAAGCGCGAGGGGCAGAAGGCCCTTCGCCGCCCAGTACGGGGAGCCGGGGCCGGAGTAGTCCTGGGCGAGCGGACGCCAGGGTCCGTGCCAGCCGAGAGGGAGAACTCCGGTCGCGTCCGGCGCGCCCCGGTCGGCGAAGTGCCGCACCTGCCCGCTCATCGCGCGGCGCAGCAGGCCGGGGTGGTGCCGGGACGTGCCGCTGAACGCGGCCACCCCGGCCGCGGCCGCCGTGGCGAAGCGGTAGGTGAGGCTGCGCCCCTGAAGGAGCGGTCCCCCGTCGGCGCCGACGAGGTGCAGCGCGTCGTCGAGGAACGCGTCGAGCCGGCGGCGGTACCGGGCGACCCGGTCCGTGTGCCGCGGCTCCTCGCCGACCATGTCCGCCCAGAGCAGCGGATAGAAGGACAGCGCCCAGCCGGCGTAGTGGTCGAACGACCGGGCGGCACCGTCCGCGCTCCAGCCGCCCGCGCGTTCGAAGCCGTCGAGGAGTGCGAGGTCGGCGGCGCGGTCCGCGGCGGAAGTCGGCCCGCCGACGCTCTCCAGGAACTGCTCGACGAGCACCCGGAACCACGCCCAGTTGTTCGGCGGGTAGCTGCCGCCGACGAATTTCGCGAGGTAGTCCACGGTGTGGGTCCGTGCCGTGTCGTCGAGGCGCGCCCACACCGTGTCGCGCGTGAGGTGCAGGCCCACCGCGAGCGCCGCCGCCTCGACCTTCGCCTGGTCGACCTCATCAGGGCGCGGCCACCGTTCGGCACCGTCGGGGTCGACACCGGCAGCGAGGCCCCGGGCGTACCGGTCGGCCAGCGACTCCGTGCCGAGCGGGTCGCCGGCGATGCGGAACGCGGCCAACAGGAACGTGCGGCTGAATCCCTCGAGCGCATCGACCGCCGAGCCGAAGCCACCGGGGGCGCCGGGGTAGCGGATGCCCGCACCCGCCGGGCTCGCATGTCGGGCGGCCCCGTCGAGGATTGCATCGGCCACCGTCATCAGGTGCGCACGCGTCCATCCCGTGTACGGGGAGAGCGCGCGGTCGTCCAGAGGCAGCGCGAGGAGGGTCATGCGCTGTGCGCGAGGTCGGCGCGGTGCACGGGGTGCCGCGGCGGAAGGCCGGTCACCCACGCCTCCAGCTCGTCGAGGGCGGCGTCGGCCAGCCGGTGCGCCTCGGTGCCGAGGGAGCCGGCGAGGTGCGGGGTGACCGCGACGTTCGGCAGGTGCAGCAGCGGGTGGTCGGGCGGAAGCGGCTCCGGGTCCGTGACGTCGAGGATCGCGTCGAGGCGACCGGCGGCGCACTCCGCGAGAAGCGCCTCGTGATCGAGGAGGGCGCCCCGCGCGGTGTTGAGCACCGTGGCGCCGTCGCGCAGGGCCACGAGCTGCGCGCGGCCGATCATCCCCCGCGTCGCGGGCAGGGCGGGTGCGTGCAGGGAGAGCAGATCGACGGCGGGGAGCAGGGCGTCGAGCGGGACGAGCCGGGCACCGGCCGCGGCCACCTCCTCGGGATCCGCGTACGGGTCGGCGACGAGCACCTCAAGGCCGGGGAAGGGCCGCAGCAGGTCGACGACGCGGCGGCCGATGCGGGAGAACCCGACGATGCCGACCGTGCGGTCGAGGTTGCCGATGCGCCCGCCGACGCGAGGCCCGACGCGCAGGTCGTGCTGCGCGTCGTCCGCACGGAGCGGGAGGAGGGCGCGCTTGCCGGCGAGCAGGATCATCGCGAGCGTGTACTCCGCGACCGGGGCCGCGTTGGCCTCGGCGGCCGAGGTGAGCAGGATGTCGCGCTCCCAGAACGCGTCGGACACGAGGCCGCGCACGCTTCCCGCCGCGTGGAACACCGCGCGCAGCCGGGGGAGCCGATCGAGCAGGGGCGCGTCCAGGACCGGAGCGCCCCATCCCGTCACCAGGACCTCCACGGCGGCGAGGCGGTCGTCCAGCGTCGGGGCGTCGAGAGCGGGGGCGTGTACCGGACCGCCGGGCGCGGCGAGGGTCTGCAGGCGGGCGCGCCGCGCATCGTCGAACACGAGGTCCCACGCCTCCGTCGAGAGAGCGGCGAGGACGACTGGTCGAGGGGTCATGGGTCTCCGCGGGTCTCGGGTATGCGCTTGCCGAAGCGCGCGGTTCCAGTGAAGACTGTGCGTTCGAGTGCAGGCAACGTGATCGAACCGAAACCCTGCTGATCGAACAGACTCGAACAATGAAGGCGAGAACCGGATGCTGATCCCCCGCGGCACCCTGAGCGATCTGTGGCGAGAGCACGGCGCCGTCGATCGGCCCGTCGTGCCGCCGAGCACCGACCGCGGGACATGGACGTCCGTGGCACCCGAACTCCGCGCGACCATCCTGGCGGCGGCGGACGGCGAGCGCGGCACCGCCTGGGCGCAACCGCTCCTCTCGCAGTGGGCCGCCTACGCCCGCACCGGTGACCGAGCCGGCTGGGAGGGGGCGGTGTTCCGTCGCGACCTCCGGCTCCGTCGCGCCGTCCTGGCCGCTGCCGTCGACCCGGCGGCCGAGCGGCTGGACGAGGTGGCGGACGGACTGTGGCTCCTGGTCGAGCAGTCGACCTGGTGCTGGCCCGCTCACGACGACGCGTTCGCCCGCGGGCGGCGCGCCCCCGACATCGAGCGCCGCGTCCTCGACCTCGGCGCGGGGGAGGCGGCGGCGCTGGCGGGGTGGGCAGTGCTGGTGCTCGGCGAGGCTCTCGACGCGCACGCGCCCGGTCTGGTCGCACGGGTACGGGACGAGACGGTCCGCCGGGTGCTGCGCCCGTTCGTCGACCGCCGCGAGTGGGCGTGGGAGGGGTCGGAGGAACGCGTGCACAACTGGGCGCCGTGGATCCACGGCAACCTGCTGCCGGCGGCGCTCGCCTTCGCGGACGAACCGCTGCGTGCGCGGGTGCTCGCCCTCAGCATCGACGGCCTCGATCGCTATCTCGCCCAGCTTCCCGCCGACGGCGGCATCGACGAGGGCTTCGCCTACTGGTGGCAGGGAGCGGGGCGGGCGTTCGATGCGCTCGGCCTCCTCGACGCGCTCACCGCCGGAGCAGTGGCCGCTGCGATCCGGGACGGACGCCTCGCCGGGCTGCGGGAGCTCGCCCTCTTCCCGGAGCGCGTGCAGCTCGGGGAGGGGTGGGTGGCGAGCTTCTCGGATGCGGAGGCGCGCACAGGGGAGGCCCTCCCGTGGTCCGTGCTCCACCGGGCCGCCGTCCTGTGCGGTCTGGAGGCGACGGCCGCGTTCGCCGCGCGGCACCGCCGTCCGGGGCGCGTCATCGGAGACGAGGCCGATGTCGTCGCCGGTCTCGGCCGGACGCTGGCCGAGCTGTTCGACGCCGACTGGCAGGCGGCGCATCCGGGGCCTGCGCCCCTGCCCGGGCGCGTCGAGTTCGCCTCCCTCGGCGTGGGTCTGCGCCGTGAGCGGAGCGGGGATCCGCGGGGGCTCGCGGTCGTCGTCAAGGGCGGTCGCAACGACGAGAACCACAACCACAACGACCTCGGCACGGTCGCGATCGCGGTCGACGGCGTCCCGGTCGTGATCGACGTCGGTCGGGCGACGTACACCGCGGCGACCTTCTCGGATGCCCGCTACCGCTTGTGGCACGTCACCAGCGGCTGGCACTCCACGCCGCTGGTCCGCGGGCGCGAGCAACAGCCGGGCGGCGCCTGGCGGGCCGCGGTGCAGGCGCGGAGCGACGGCTGGACCCTCGACCTCGGTGCGGCGTTCCCGGGCGGCGACCCGTGGCTGCGGACGGTGCTGCTGCGCGGTGGTGCGGTGACCGTGCGCGACGAGAGTCCGGCGCTCGCCGACCCGGCGACCCGCCTCGTTCTCGTGTGCGCGGGGACGCCCGAGGTGCACGGTGACGGCGTCCTCCTCCCGGGTCCGGAGGGGAAGCGGGGTCTGCGCATCGCCCACGATCCGGCGGACGTCGTCGTCGAGAGCAGGGCCGTGGACGATGCGCTCCTGGAGCGTTCGTGGGGGCCGGTGGTCTCGCGCGTCCTCTTCGCACCGCTCGACCGTCCGGAGCGCTGGGAGCTGCAGGGGAGGGCGGCATGACCGAGGAGCGCCCGACCCCGCGTTTCGGCCTCTCCCGCCGGGAACGGATCCTGGACGAGCTGCGCCGCACGGGGGCGGTGCGCGTGGCCGATCTCGCCCGCGACTTCGGGGTGGCGGAGCTCACCATCCGCCGCGACATCACGATGCTGGCGGACCGCGGGCTGCTGACCAGGGTGCACGGGGGTGCGGTGCTGCGGAGCGCGCTGGACACGACCGTCGCGCGGGCCGCCCTCCCCGGGCCGCAGTTCCGCATCGGGATGGTGGTGCCGTCGCTGAGCTACTACTGGCCGCAGGTGGTCGTCGGCGCCCGGAGCGCTGGGATGGAGGCGGGGGTGCAGCTCGTGCTCCGCGGGGCCAGCTACGCCGCTCAGGACCAACGCCGCCAGATCGCGGCGCTCCTGGAATCCGGAACCGTGCACGGGCTCATCGTGGCCCCCGAGACGCAGGGCGCCGATGGCCATGCGCTGCTCTCCTGGCTGGACACGCTCCCGGTGCCGGTCGTGCTCGTGGAGCGCCGGACCCCGCCGGCTCTCGCCCTCACCCGGATGCAGACCGTGGCGACCGACCACGCGTTCGGAGGCGCGCTCGCCGCCGGGCACCTCGCCGCGCTCGGACACCGGCGGGTCGGGATCCTCACCTCGCCGCAGTCGCCGACCTCCGCCGGGCTGCGGCAGGGCTGGTCGCGGGCCGTCGCCGAGCTCGGGCTCACGGTGACGGTGGACCGCGACGCGGCGCTGGACCGGATGGAGGGGGCGGTGCAGGCGGAGGTGGTCTCGGCGGTGCTCGCCGAGATCCGTGAGACGGGGGCGACGGCGCTGCTCGTGCACTCCGACCCGCAGGCGCTCCTGCTCCAGCAGCACCTGCAGGACGCGGGCTGGCGGCTGCCCGACGACCTCTCGCTCATCGCCTACGACGATGAGGTCGCCGAGCACGGGTCCCCACCCCTCACTGCGCTGCGGCCGCCGAAGCAGCACGTCGGGCGCCGTGCGGTCGAGCTCATCCGCGAGCGCCTGCGCGAGGGGGCGGCGCGGCCCGCGGAGCGCGTGGAGGTGGCTCCGGCGCTGCACGTGCGCGCCAGCACGGCCCCTCCGCGCTAGGGACGGTTGCGAGGTCGTGCGTCTCATGCCATGATCTCGGAAAGCGCTTACCAAGATTCCCCTGTCAGCGCCGACAGCTTCCACCGAGAGGAACGGACCGAGATGGCACAGGCCCCCACCCGCGAGATCGGGATCATCATGAACGGCGTCTCCGGGCGCATGGGATACCGGCAGCACCTGGTGCGGTCGATCCTCGCGATCCGCGACGAGGGCGGGATCGAGCTTCCGGACGGCACGCGCGTGACCGTGCGGCCGATCCTCGTCGGACGCAGCGAGGCCAAGCTCGCGGAGCTGGCCGCGAAGCACGGCATCGAGGACTGGACGACCGACCTCGACGCCGCCCTCGCCGACCCGCGATGGGAGATCTACGCCGACTTCCTCGTCACGAAGGCCCGGGCGTCCGCGATCCGCAAGGCCATCGCCGCCGGCAAGGCGATCTACACCGAGAAGCCCACCGCCGAGTCGCTGGACGAGGCCCTGGAGCTCGCCCGCCTCGTCCGCGACGCCGGCGTGAAGACCGGCGTCGTCCACGACAAGCTCTACCTCCCGGGGCTGCAGAAGCTCAAGCGCCTCATCGACTCCGGCTTCTTCGGCCGCATCCTCTCCGTCCGCGGCGAGTTCGGCTACTGGGTGTTCGAGGGCGACTGGCAGCCCGCGCAGCGTCCGAGCTGGAACTACCGCACGGAGGACGGCGGCGGCATCATCACCGACATGTTCCCGCACTGGAACTACGTGCTGGAGAACCTCTTCGGCGAGGTCAAGAGCGTCTACGCGCAGGCCGCCGTGCACATCGCCGACCGCTGGGACGAGAAGGGCGAGCACTACACGGCCACGGCCGAGGATACCGCCTACGGCATCTTCGAACTCGATGGCGGGGCGATCGCCGAGATCAACTCCTCGTGGACCGTGCGGGTGAACCGTGACGAGCTCGTGGAGTTCCAGGTCGACGGCACGCACGGCTCCGCCGTCGTGGGGTTGTTCGGTGCCAAGATCCAGCCGCGCAACGCCACGCCGAAGCCCGTGTGGAACCCCGACCTGGAGGACAGCCACGACTACGACGCCGACTGGCAGCAGGTGCCGACGAACGACGTGTTCCAGAACGGCTTCCGGCAGCAGTGGGAGGAGTACCTCACCTCGTTCGTCCTCGGCACGGACTACCCGTTCGACCTGCTCGCCGGCGCGCGCGGGGTCCAGTTCGCCGAGGCCGGACTCGCGTCCAGCGCCGAGGGGCGCAAGATCGTGCTCGAGCCGCTGACCCTGGACCGGGCATGACCACGCTCCGCCTGCTCGCCGCCGACGGCCGCACCGCCGACACGGAGCTCCGGGAGGCCGACGCCGTCACGCGGCCGGAGGGTCCGCTCCGCAGCCGGGTGGCCTACGCCGCCGCGCACGTCGTCCCGAAGGCGTACGCGGACAACACCCCGGGGCAGCCGGCCGACATCGACTGGGACGCGACGCTCGCGTTCCGCCGCAACGTGTACTCGTGGGGACTCGGCGTGGCCGACGCGATGGACACCGCACAGCGCAACATGGGTCTGGATGCGACGGCGGTGCGCGAGCTCATCGCCCGCAGTGCGGAGGTCGCGCGCGAGGAGGGCGGCTCAGTCGTGGTCGGGGTCAACACCGACCACATCGAGGAGGCGCGCATCCCGCTCGATCAGGTGATCGCCGCCTATCTCGAGCAGCTGCACTTCGCCGAGGAGCAGGGGGCGGGGCCGGTGCTCATGGCCTCGCGGCACCTGGCCAGGGTCGCGGAGAGCGCGGACGACTACCGCCGCGTGTACCGGGAGGTGCTCTCCCGCGCATCGGTCCCCGTCGTGCTGCACTGGCTCGGCACCGCGTTCGATCCGGAGCTGGCGGGGTACTTCGCGCCCTCGTCCTCCGGGGGGAGCGGCGGTCCCGCGTGGCAGGAGGCCGCCGAGGTGCTGCTCGACATCATCGGCGAGAACCGCGCCGCGGTCGCCGGCGTGAAGATGAGTCTGCTCGACGCGGAGTCCGAGGTCTGGGTCCGCGAGCGGCTGCCGGAGGGCGTGCGCATGTTCACCGGCGACGACTTCCACTACGTCGGCCTCATCGGCGGGGACAGTCTGACCGGGGCTGCCGCGCCCGAGGGGTCCGCGTCGCGCGGCCACTCGGATGCACTGCTCGGCGCGTTCGCCGCTCTCGCCCCGGTGGCCTCCGCCGCGATCCAGGCGCTCGACGCGGACGACCCCGAGCGGTACCTCGCCCTCCTCGGACCGACGGAGGAGCTGAGCCGGCAGGTGTTCGCGGGGCCGACCTTCTATTACAAGACCGGGGTCGCGTTCCTGTCCTGGCTCAACGGTCATCAGCCGGCGTTCCAGATGGTCGGGGGGCTGCACTCCGCGCGGAGCCTGCCGCACCTCAGCCGCATCGTCGAGCTGGCCAACGGGGCGCTCGCCCTGGAGCGGCCGGAGCTCGCGCGGGAGCGCTGGCACGGCCTGCTCCGGCTGAACGGGGTGGACGCATGACCGCCCCGCGGAGCCTGGCGGCGGAGCGCGAGTCCCGGGCGGCCGCCGTCGGGACCGTGCCGCACCCGCGGCTCTCGATCAACCAGGCCACCGTGAAGCACGCGGACCTCGCGACGGCCCTGCGTGTCACGGCGGCGGCGGGGGTCGAGGCCATCGGTCTGTGGCGGGAGCCCGTGCAGGAGGTGGGCCTCGATGTCGCCGCCCGCATGCTGACCGACTCCGGACTGCGCTTCACGACGCACTGCCGCGGGGGCTTCTTCACGCTTCCGGCAGGTCCGGAGCGCGAAGCCGCGCTCGACGACAACCGGCGGGCGATCGAGGAGACGGCCACCCTCGCGGCGGCCGGTGCGGAGGGTTCGACCGCGGTGCTGGTCCTCGTCGCGGGTGGTCTGCCCGAGGGGTCGCGCGACCTCATCGGGGCGCGGGAGCGCGTCCGCGACGCCATCGGCGCCCTCGCGGACGACGCTCGAGCCGCCGGGGTCACCCTCGCGATCGAGCCGCTGCATCCGATGTACGCCTCGGACCGTGCGGTGGTCTCGACCCTCGGCCAGGCGCTCGACATCGCCGCGGACTTCGACCCTGCCGTGGTCGGCGCTGCCGTCGACACGTTCCACATCTGGTGGGACCCGCAGGTGCTCGACCAGATCGCCAGGGCCGGACGCGAGGGCCGCATCGCCACGTATCAGGTGTGCGACTGGAAGACCCCCCTCGCCGCAGATCCCCTCCTCTCCCGGCACTATCCGGGGGACGGTGTGATCGACTTCGCAACCCTCACCCGGGCCGTGCAGGACACCGGTTACGACCGCGACATCGAGGTGGAGATCTTCCATGCCGACGTCTGGGCCGATGACCCGGCCCGTGTGGTCCGCCGCACGGCCGAGGCCTTCGCGACGGCGGTCGCCCCCCACCTGTGAGTCCGGACTCCCCGGTCCTCCGTGGTTCCGGATGCACGACGACGGCGGAGGGAACGGGCCGGAAGGGGTCGGGGGGATCGGGAGGACTGAGAGGATGACGGGATGACGGGGATCCGTGCGGGACTGTGCTCGGTGACGTTCCGTGCCCTGCCGCCGGAGAGGATCGTCGCGCTCGCGGCCGCCGCGGGTCTCGACGTGATCGAGTGGGGCGGAGACGTGCATGTGCCGCCGGGAGAGGTCGACCGCGCGGCGGAGGTCGCGCGGATGACCACGGATGCCGGACTCGCCGTCGCGTCGTACGGGTCGTACTTCCGCGCCGGTCCGGAGGAGTCGCTCACCGCGGTCCTCGACAGCGCCACGGCCCTGGGTGCTGACCGCGTGCGGGTGTGGGCCGGTGAGCACGGCTCCGCGGAGGTGTCCGCGCCCGAGCGTGCCCGCGTCGTGACGCGCCTCCGCGCGGCGGCGGTCGAAGCGGCTGCCCGGGGCATCGGGCTCGCCCTGGAGTTCCACGGCGGCACGCTCGCCGACACCGCCCCGGCCACCCTCGAGCTGCTGCACGAGGTCGATCATCCGATGCTGTCGACGTACTGGCAGCCCACGGTCGGCGCCCCCGTCCCCGTGGTGCTCGAGGAGTTCCGCCGGCTCGGCCCCCATGTCTCCGCCGCTCATGTCTTCTCCTGGTGGCCGCGCACCGAGCGCCATCCGCTCCGCTCGCGGTCCGCACTGTGGACCCGGTTCTTCGCGGACGCCGCCGCCTCCGCGCACCCGCCGCGCGACGCCCTGCTGGAGTTCGTGCCCGACGACGCCCCGGAGCTCCTCGCCGGGGAAGCCGCCGCCCTCCTCGGGTTTCTCGGGCGGCAGCCGTGAGCGCCCCTCGAAGCGGTTCCGTTCCCGTCGGTAGGCTCGGAGCATGACCCCGTCCGCCACACCGGCAGAGCCGCCGGCCGCGCGTCGCCCCCGTCACGCCCGGGGACCGGCGCCCACGTTGCATGACGTCGCACTCGAGGCCGGTGTGTCGCTGGCGACCGCGTCCCGCGTGCTCAACGGCTCCGAACGCAAGGTCGCGGCGCCCTTCCGGGAACGGGTGGAGGCCGCCGCCGAGGCCCTCGGCTACACGGCCAACGTCTCCGCGCAGGCGACCGCCCGCGGACGCTCGCCGGTGATCGCGCTCCTCGTCGCCGACATCGCCGACCCCTACTTCGGCCTCATCGCGTCGGGCGTCGCCCGCGGAGCCGATGAGCAGGGCCTCGTCGTGACCGTGGCCATCACCGAGCGCGACCCGGCGCGGGAGGCGCGCATCGTCCGCGCCCTGCGCGGCCAGCGTCCGCAGGGCCTCATCCTCGCCGCCTCGCGGACGCAGGAGGAGGGGCAGGCCGAGACCGCTCGCGAGCTCGCCGAGTTCACCCGGCTCGGCGGCCGCGTCGTCGCGTTCGGCGCGGACGGCGACGGCGATCGCCGGGTGGAGATCGACAACCGGGCCGGGGCCGCCGCGCTCGGGCGTCGCATGGCGGAACTCGGATACCGCTCGGCGGTACTCGTCGGGGCGGCGGAGGGCGTGCGCACCTCGGACGACCGGCTGGCGGGATTCCGCGCCGGATTCGCGGAAGGCGGCGGAGAGGTCGCGCAGACCGTCCGCGGAGACTTCCGTCGGGAGTCCGGGGCGACGGCGATGACCGAAGCCCTCGCCGCCGGTGTCCCCGAGGGCACCGTGGTGTTCGGCATCAGCGACGTCGTGGCGATCGGCGCGATGGCGGCCATCCGTGCAGCGGGCCGGGAGGTCGGCGCCGACATCGCGGTCTGCGGCTTCGACGACGTGCCCTCGAGTCGCGACGTCACCCCGGCCCTCACCACGGTCTGCGTGCCGCTGAGCGATGCCGGCTACCAGGCCTTCCGCGCGATCGTCGACGAGGACTGGCAGCAGCCGACGCTCCCGCTCGAGGTGGTCGTGCGTGCGAGCACCCCGGGGCTGCGGGCATGACCCGGGTCGTCATCGCGCCGGACAGTTTCAAGGGCACGATCACGGCGGCGGACGCTGCCGCGGCACTCGCCGACGGCTGGCGGGAGGTCGGGCCGGCTGCGGACATCGTGCTCCGTCCGATGGCCGACGGCGGGGAGGGGACCGTCGCCGCCTTCGCCACGGCGGTGCCCGACGCGCGACGGATGCCCATCACGGTCGACGGTCCGGCGGGCGCTCCCGTCGAGACGTCGTGGCTGCTCCTGCCGAGCACGACCGACGCCCCCGGCGGCACCGGCGTCGTCGACATCGCCTCGACCTCGGGCATCGAGCTCCTCGACGGTCTGCGCCCCTGGGACGCCGACACGACCGGCTTCGGGCAGGCGATCGCCGCGGCGCTCGATCACGGCGTCTCACGCCTGATCCTCGGCATCGGCTCCAGCGCCTCCACCGACGGGGGCACGGGCATGCTCACCGCCCTCGGGGCACGCTTCCTGGACGCGGGCGGCGATCCGGTCGCGCGGGGCGCGCGCGGGCTGGCGGACATCGTCACGGCGGATCTCGGGGCCCTGCGCGCGGCACCCGACGTCCGCGTGCTGACCGATGTCACGAATCCGCTCACCGGCCCGCGCGGCGCGGCAGCGGTGTTCGGCCCGCAGAAGGGGCTCACGGCACCGGAGGACATCGCGCGCGTCGACGACGCGCTCGCCCATCTCGCCGCCCTCTTGCCCGTCGACCCGGAGCTGCCGGGCACGGGGGCCGCCGGGGGGACGGGCGCCGCTCTCGTTCGCTGGGGCGGGGTCCTCGCTCCGGGGGCGGCTGAGGTGGCCGCGCTCATCGATCTGGCTGGCGCCGTCCGTGGTGCCGGGGTCGTGATCACCGGCGAGGGGTCCTACGACGGCCAGTCGGGCGACGGGAAGGTGCCGTCGTTCCTCGCCGCGCTCGCCGCCGAGGCAGGGGCGCGTCCTCTGCTCGCCGCGGGTCGGATCGCGGACGACGCAGACACGAGCCTCTTCGCGGAGGCGGTGTCGTTGACCGCGCTGGCGGGGTCGACGACCGCCGCCCTGACCGATCCCGCACGCTGGCTGCGGGTCGCGGGCGCGGCTCTCGCCCGGACGCGGTGACCGGCCCGGACGCCCCTCCTGCGGGGGCGACGACGGTGCGGACACGGCCATGCGTTGACACGGCAGAAGCGTCGGCATAGACTCGCAACACCGAACGGGAATGCGCTTTCCCGAATCCTTCACGAAGATGTCGAGGACCCCATGTCGTCTGCCCCCTCCGCGACCATGACCCTGGCGCTGGCCGCCGATCGTCCCGAGCCTCCGGGCATCGTCCGCTGGTGGAGCCGCCACTGGCATCCGCTCGTCTTCGTGCTCGCGGTGCTCGCGCTCTGGTGGGTCTCCACGAGCCTCGGGTGGGTGCCGGCGTTCATCATCCCGTCGCCGGCCGACACCTGGGCCGCCTTCACCGACAACGCGGCCTACCTCGCGCAGAACACCTGGGTCACCACTTACGAGACCGTGATCGGATTCGTCATCGCGGTCGTCGTCGGCGTCCTCGTCGCCGTGCTCATGGTCTACTCGCGGGGCCTGGAGCAGACGCTCTATCCCGTCATCCTCTTCGCGCAGGTCATCCCGAAGATCGCGATCGCCCCGCTGTTCGTCGTGTGGCTCGGGTTCGGGGCGGAGCCGAAGATCCTTGTGGCCGTGCTCATGGCGTTCTTCCCCGTCGTCATCTCGGGCCTCGCGGGTCTGCGCACCGTCGACCCGGAGATCCTCCAGCTCGCGTCGACCATGGGAGCGAGCCGCTTCAAGACCTTCCTCAAGGTGCGGCTGCCCGCGGCGCTGCCCGAGCTCCTCTCCGGCCTCAAGGTCGCCGCGACGCTCGCGGTCACCGGTGCCGTCGTCGGCGAGTTCGTCGGCGCGAACGAGGGCCTCGGCTACGTGATCCTCCAGGCCAACGGCAACCTCGACACCGCCATGCTCTTCGCCGCGCTCATCATCATGTCGCTGCTCGGCGTCATCCTCTTCGGCATCATCCAGATCGCCGAGCGCTTCCTCATCCCGTGGCACGCCTCCAAGCGCGACGTCGCCGCGGCCACCGTCCGACTCTGACC
Source organism: Microbacterium sp. GbtcB4 (assembly GCF_019091465.1). Taxonomy (NCBI): domain Bacteria; kingdom Bacillati; phylum Actinomycetota; class Actinomycetes; order Micrococcales; family Microbacteriaceae; genus Microbacterium; species Microbacterium sp. GbtcB4. Next base: position 45,451 of record NZ_JAGXJJ010000006.1, on the reverse strand, counting down.
CCCCTCGCCCCCACGAAAGAAGGCACTGATGAAGAAGTCAGGCACCATCCTCAGCTCGATCGCCCTCGCGTCCGCCGCGGTGCTCGCCCTCTCCGGCTGCGGAGGATCGACGGCCCCGGCGAGCTCCGGCGACGGTGACGGCGGCGAGCTCACGCCGGTCACCCTCATGCTCAACTGGTACCCGTACGGCGAGCATGCCGCGTTCTACTACGGCGTCGACCAGGGCATCTTCGAGGAGCACGGCATCGACCTCACGATCAAGGCCGGCCAGGGCTCGACGAAGACCGCGCAGGCCGTCGGGCAGGGGCAGGTCGACTTCGGCTGGGCGGACACCCCGGCCGTCCTCGCGAACATCGACAAGGGCGTCGGCATCAAGAGCGTCGGCGTCTTCCTGCAGACCACGCCGTCGGCCGTCCAGGTCTTCGCCGACTCCGGCATCTCCAGCCCGGAAGACCTCAAGGGCAAGACCATCGCGGTCTCCGCGGGAGACGCCCCGACCACGACCTTCCCGATGTACCTCGAGGCCGTGGGGCTGGAGGAGGGCGACGTGACCCAGCAGAACCTCGACGCCGCGGGCAAGATCGCCGCCATGCTGTCCGGGAAGGTCGACGGGCTCATCGGCTTCGCGCACGACCAGGGCCCGACCATCGCCGACAAGAGCGGCAAGGACGTCGAGTACCTGCGCTACTCCGACGCCGGCCTGAACTTCTTCAGCAACGGCCTCATCGCGCCCACCGACACCATCGAGAACGACCCGGAGCTCGTCGAGGCGCTGGTCGCGGCGACCTCCGAGGCCTTCGAGGCCGCGCAGGAGGACCCCGAGGCGGCCGTGGCCGCGATGGAGGGCAAGGACCCGCAGATGCCGTCGCAGGAGGTCCTGCTGCACCAGTGGGAGGAGACCATCGAGCTGCTCCACACCGACGCCACCGAGGGCCAGGCTCCCGGCGCGAACGCCACCGAGGACTGGGAGTCCACGCTGGAGGTCCTGTCCGAGGCCGGGCTCATCTCGGGCGACGGCGACGTGGACACCTACTTCGACGACGCCTTCACCCCCGGGAAGTGAGACCGATCGTCATGGATACTCACGTTCAGCAGGAACGCGGACTCGCGGCCACGAGCACCGCTCCGGCGCTCGAGGTCTCTGATCTCGCGATCACCTTCGCCTCCAAGCGGCGCCAGGTCACGGCTCTCGAGGGCGTCGACCTGCGCGTCGAGGAGGGGGAGTTCCTCTCCATCGCCGGGCCCTCGGGATGCGGCAAGTCGACGCTCCTGAAGGCCGTGGCAGGACTCACCGCTCCGAGCCGCGGCAGCATCCGCCTGCGCGGCGACGAGGTCCGCGGTCCGCGGCAGGATATCGGCTACGTGTTCCAGCGGGCGGCGCTCCTGGAATGGCGCAGCGTCCGCGGCAACATCCTCCTGCAGGCCGAGATGCGCGGGATGGACATGCGCAAGGCCCAGGCCCGTGCCGACGAGCTCATCGAGATGACCGGGCTCACCGGCTTCGAGAAGTCGCTGCCGCACGAGCTCTCCGGCGGTATGCAGCAGCGGGTGTCGCTGTGCCGCGCGCTGCTGCACGAGCCGCGGGTGCTGCTCATGGACGAGCCGTTCGGTGCCCTCGACGCCCTCACGCGCGAGCGCATGAACGTCGAGCTCAACCGGATCTGGAGCGCCACCGGCACGACCGTGCTGCTCGTCACCCACTCGGTCGCGGAGGCGGTCTACCTCGCCAGTCGCGTGATCGTGATGGGGCCGCGACCCGGGCGGATCCTGGAGGAGCACCGCGTCGACCTCCCGGCCCGCCGCGGCTACGCCGATGTTCTGGAGACGGAGGAGTTCCACCGCGTCTCCAGCCGCGTCCGAGAGCTCCTCGGCTCCTCCACCGACGCCGACTGACCCCCCGCCCCCGCCCCCGTCCCTCGCCCGCGTGCAGGATCAAAACCGCCCCTCCCCAGCGTCCCCCGGACCCGTTTTCGATCCCGCGGCAGGGGCAGTCAGCGGAGCGGGATCGAAAAGGTCCCTCCGAGTTCCCCGGCGAGCCCGTTTTCGATCCCGCAAGAGGAGCGGCAGACGGACCGGCGCCGGCGGCCTGTTCTCGATCCCGCCACGGGCTTCGCGCGTTCCATCCCCCCACGCCCCGGCTAGCGGGATCAACAACGTCCCTCCCCGATGTCTGGTGGGCCCGTTCTTGATCCCGCCGCGGGCTCGTCCGTTCCGAGCCGCAGGGTGGGATCGAAAACTCCCCCCGGCGGCGGCCGAGGGGAGCGGTTTCGATCCCGCAGCACGCCCGGGAGGCGGCGCCGAGGGAGGGAGGATCAGTCGCCGAGGGCGGCGGACACCACGGCGCGGGCCTCGGCCTGCACCTCGGCGAGGTGCTCGGGACCGCGCAGGCTCTCGGCGTAGAGCTTGTAGACGTCTTCGGTTCCGGACGGCCGCGCGGCGAACCAGGCGTGCGGAGTCTGCACCTTGAGGCCGCCGATCGCCGCACCGTTGCCGGGGGCGTGCGAGAGCTTCGCGATGATGTCCTCGCCAGCGAGAGTGGTCGCGGTCACCGACTCCGGGGCGAGCTTGCCGAGCGTCGCCTTCTGCTCGGGGGTCGCGGGGGCGTCGACGCGCTGATAGGCGGAGGCGCCGAAGGCGTCCTCCAGTTCGGCGTAGCGCTGCGACGGGGTCTTGCCGGTCACCGCGAGGATCTCGGCCGCCAGCAGGCAGAGAAGGATGCCGTCCTTGTCGGTCGACCACACGGAGCCGTCGTGTCGGAGGAACGAGGCCCCCGCCGACTCCTCGCCACCGAACGCCACGGAGCCGTCGAGCAGTCCGGGCACGAACCACTTGAAGCCGACCGGAACCTCGAGCAGACGCCGCCCGAGCGACTCGGCCACGCGGTCGATGATCATCGACGACACCAGCGTCTTGCCGACCGCGGCCTCACGCGGCCAGTGCTCCCGGTGCGAGAAGAGGTAGTCGATGGCGACGGCGAGGAAGTGGTTCGGGTTCATGAGCCCGGCGTCGGGGGTGACGATTCCGTGCCGGTCCGCGTCAGCGTCGTTCCCGGTGAGGATGTCGTAGTCGCCCTTCTTCGCCACGAGCGATGCCATGGCCGACGGGGACGACGGGTCCATCCGGATCTTCTCGTCCCAGTCCAGGGTCATGAAGCGCCAGGTGGGGTCGACCTCGGGGTTGACGACCGTGAGATCGAGGTCGTGCATCTCGGCGATCAGCGACCAGTACTCCACCGAGGCGCCACCCAGCGGGTCCGCGCCGATACGCACGCCGGCGCGGCGGATCGCCTCGATGTCGATGATCGACGGGAGGTCGCGCACATAGGCGTCGCGGAAGTCGTATCCGGTGATCGCGTCCCAGTCCACGTCGGCGAAGCGCTCGCGGCGCACCTCGGTCAGGCCGTCGGCGATGAGCTGGTTGGCGCGGTCGGCGATCCAGCCGGTCGCATCGGTGTCGGCGGGACCGCCGTGGGGCGGGTTGTACTTGAAGCCGCCGTCGCGAGGCGGGTTGTGCGAGGGGGTCACGACGATGCCGTCTGCGCGACCTGGGTCGTCGGCGGCGCGGTCGCGGTTATAGGTGAGGATCGCGTGGCTCAGCGCGGGGGTCGGTACCCAGGAATCCCGGGCGTCGACGCGTACGTCCACCCCGTTCGCGAGCAGGACCTCGATGGCGCTGCGCTCCGCCGGGAGGGACAGCGCGTGAGTGTCGCGCCCGAGGAAGAGCGGACCGGTGATGCCCTGCGCTGCGCGGTAGTCGACGATGGCCTGCGTCGTGGCGAGGATGTGGTTCTCGTTGAAGCTCTTCGTGAGCGACGAGCCGCGGTGCCCGCTGGTGCCGAACACGACCCGCTCGCTCGCGACATCCGGATTCGGCACGCGGTCGTAGTAGGCGGCGATCAGCTCGTCGACGTCGATCAGGTCACTTTCCTCCGCGGGGAGGCCGGCACGGCTGCTCATGCTCTCAGTCTGCCTCGTGAGGCGGATGCTCGCATCCGCCTTGACATGCGGGATCGCGATGAGTCACCGAGGGATAGGCTGAACGCCGTGACTGCACGCCGCACCTACAGCTACCTCGGACCGGCCGGAACCTTCACGGAGGCGGCGCTCGACCAGGTGGCCGAAGCCAGGGGGCAGGACTGGCGACCGGTGCACAACGTGGGCGAGGCGCTCGCGGACGTCCTCGAAGGACGCAGCGACGCAGCCATGATCGCGATCGAGAACTCCATCGAGGGCGGGGTCTCCACCACCCAGGACGCACTGGCGACGCTGCCGGGGCTCCGGATCATCGGCGAGTACCTGGTGCGGGTGAACTTCGTCCTCGTCGCGCCGCGCGGCACCACTCTCGACCAGGTCGAGGTCATCGCCGCGCACCCCGTCGCCTACGCGCAGTGCCACGGCTGGCTCGGCGAACACCTCCCGACGCATTCGCACGTGCCGGCGGCGAGCAACGTGGCGTCGGCCATCGGCGTCCTCGACGGCACCTCGCCCGCACAGGCCGCGATCGCCGCTCCCGGCATCGTGCAGCACTACGACGTTGACGTGCTCGCCGAGGGCATCGGCGACAACGCGGCGGCCGTGACCCGGTTCGTCCTCGTCACCCGCACCACGCGTTCGCCTGCGCCGACCGGTGCCGACAAGACCTCGCTGATCGTCGAGCTCCCGCACGACCACCCTGGTTCGCTCCTCGAGATGCTGGAGCAGTTCTCGACGCGCGGCATCAACCTCTCTCTCATCGAGTCCCGGCCCATCGGCGACGAACTCGGCCGGTACCGGTTCGTGATCGACGCGGACGGTCACATCGAGCACGAGCGGATGGCCGACGCCCTGCTCGGGATCCGCCGCTTCAGCCCCCGCGTGGTGTTCCTCGGGTCGTACCCGCGCGCCGACCGGCAGATCGTGCAGTATCCCGACCGCTACTCCGACGAGGTCTTCATCGAGGCCCGCGACTGGCTCCGCGGCATCCTCTCCGGCGAACCCGAGTCCTGACCCGCCCGCACGCGCGTACCTCCCGGTTGGCGGGATCGATAACGCGCGTTCGCCGCACGCGCGCCCGCCGCCGCGATCTCCCACCGCAGCAGGTCTCGCGGGATCAGAAGTGCACCTCGTACCGGCTCGGGAGGCACTGTTTCGATCCCGCACGACGAGGAGCGGGTCAGTGCTCCTGGAATCGCGGCCAGGCGCTCCCCGGCAGCATACGGGCGTGCAGCGCGCCCTTCGCGGAGGCGAGGCTGGGATAGGTTCCGGCCGCCGCATCCGCCCCCGCCATGGTCACCACATAGCCGTTCTCATCGTGGCGGATGCTCCCCACCACCCCGTTCGTCCCGTACGCGACCCAGAGTGCGAGTGTCTTGGTGCTCATCGTCGAACCCCTCTCTCTGCCGCCGAGGCTACGCCTCCGTGACATCCGGGGCCAGTCCCTCCCCGGGAGTGGGGGGCGGGATCAATGCCCGTCCCCGAGCAGGACTCAACCCCGGATGCCCTGGCGAACCGTGAGCGCACGGCGCACACGGGCGGCGAGGGCAGCGCCACCGTCGCGCAGATCGAGCTCGGTGACGCGGATCACGAGCCATCCGTGATCTTCGAGGTCGCGCTGACGCCGAATGTCGATCCGCCATCGGTCGCGGTCCGTCCGATGGCCGTCGCCTTCGTACTCGATGGCGATGCGGCATTCGGGGTAGGCGAGGTCGACCCGGGCGAGGAAGCGTCCGTCCACGGTGACGATGTGCTGGATCGCGGGCTCCGGGAGGCCGAAGCTCGTGAGGAGCAGACGCGTTTCGGTCTCTTTCGGCGACTCGACGCCCGCGCGCGCGAGAGGAAGCGCGTCGCGGATGCGACCGCACCCGGGGAACCGCCCCCATCGCGTCAGCTGTCGGTCGATGCTCTCGGTGGTGGCGACGGGCCGACCCGTCCGCAGTCCCGGATAGGCGTCGGACGAGGTGAGCAGGGCATCGAGCGCGACGATCATCGGCATGGATACGAACTCCCGCGCGCAGAGGAACAGCGCACTGACCGGATCGACCGTCGGCACTCCGTGGATGCGCCACGTGTCTGCCCTCCCCGGGGCGATGCGGCGCCCGCGGACGCCGATCGTCCGGGGCGGCGAGGTCCCTGTGTGCACGGCGACGTCGAGGGGCTCATCGGGGGCCCATCGGACGGGCGCGGGAAGCCCCCACAGCCGGAGGGCCGTGCGTCCGGCGAACGCCTGGCCATCACGGAGGCGCGGAAGGTACGCGGCGACTTGATCGTCGAACGTGGCGGGCTCAATCGCCGACCGCACCCCGGCGAACGGCCGCGCGAGGTCTCGGCTGGAGTACCTCTTCCGCCCGACTCCGATGGCAGCGGCGTCACGGACGGCGAAATGAGGGCCGAGGTGGGGCGGGAGGGGCACACGGTGTCGCATCCGTCCATGCTGTCCGTGCACGATCGGCGTCCCGACGGATGATCCTCCTCCGCCCGGCTCTTGTGGACAACTCGAGCGCACCTGCGATTGTGGCGGAGGTCCTGCTCTCGCGCCGGATCAGAAGTGGCCCTTCAATCGTGGCCGAAGGCACGTTTTCCGTCCCGCATGCCGGCGGGATCAGAAAGGTGCTGCGGGAGGCGCGCCGGGGACCGTTATCGATCCCGCACCAAGTGACCGATCGGACGCGGGATCAGAAACGTGCCGCCCGGGTCGCGTGGGGGAGCGTTAGTGATCCCGCCACGGAACGCGCACGCGCCCGCGACGGCACGCGCCCGCGACGGCACGCGCCCGCGACGGAACGTGCACGCGCCCGCGCTCGCGCCGGGTCACGCCCCCGCGACGAGCTCCAGCGTCTGAGCGCGTCCCGCGGCCGAGTCCTTCGGCTCCGCGTCGTAGGCACCGGCGACGGGGGAGAGCATGACCTCGTCCACCCCGTAGGTCGACGCGAACGAGCGCACCTCGGCGGCGACGGACTCCCCGGTGCCGACGAACCACCGCGACCGCGCGGCCTCGACCACCTGATCGGTCGCGGCGTCGTGCTCCGCGGCGAGGGCCTGCTCGACGGTCTCCAGCGCGACGAGCGGCTGGTTGAGTCGGAGTCGCGCCATCATCCGCAACTGCGGCAGGGCGCGGGCCTCGGCCTCCTCCGCCGTCGGGGCGGCGACGGCGTTCACGGTGAGGAAGGTCCGCGGCTCCGGGTGCTCCTCGCTCGGACGGTAGTTCGTGCGGTAGAGGTCGAGGGCGCGTTCCAGGCCCTGTCCGGAGAAGTGGTTCGCGAACACGTACGGCAGGCCGAGGGAGGCGGCGAGCTGCGCGGAGTAGTCGCTCGACCCCAGCAGCCACACCTCGGGCACCCCGGTCGCGGCGGGGGTCGCCCGCACGGTGTACTCCCCGCCGGAGGTGAAGCGCACCGTGGCGCCGTCGGTGGTGAAGAGCGTCGCGATGTCCTGCACGTGGCGGGGGAACTGCTCCACGTCGCTCGTCGTCCCTGACCCGCGGAGGAGCTGGGTGATCACGGGGTCGCTGCCCGGCGCGCGGCCGAGGCCCAGGTCGATGCGGCCGGGGGCGATGGCCTCGAGGGCGGCGAACTGCTCGGCCACGATCAGCGGCGCGTGGTTCGGCAGCATCACGCCGCCGGAGCCGAGGCGGATGCGTGAGGTGCGCGTGGCGGCGGCCGCGATGAGGACCGGAGGCGTGGTCGACGCGACCGCGGGCATGTTGTGGTGCTCGGCGAACCAGTACCGGCGATAGCCGAGCCGGTCGGCGGTCGCGGCGAGGGAGAGGGAGGCGGTGATGGCCTCGGCACTGGTCTGGCCGGAGCGGACCGGCACGAGGTCGAGGACGGAGAGGGCGACGTCGTTCATCTCCGGATGCAACCTCGGCGGCCGCTCCGGCATTCCCTACGCGGCGAGGCGCGAGGCGGGGGCGAGCGCGTCCGCGAGCGCGTTCCTGGCGAGACGGTAGCGGATGAGCCAGGCGGCGCTGAAGCTCTGCTCCGGCAGGTCGTGCAGCGCCGCGCGGTCGTCCGTCGGCAGCCCCTCCCGCGCGGCTTCGCGCAGGAGGTCGTCGCGGGTCGCCGGGTACTCCATGTCGGCGAGGAACCGGTCGAGGGTCGAGGAGAGTGCCATGGTTCGTCCTTTCCGTGAGAAGAGAGGAGTGCGGCCGGGGCGGTGCCGCAGCACCGCCCCGGGGTGATCAGGCGTCGATCGCCTGGCGCTGTTCGCCGGACTCGACAGTGATCTTGCGCGGCTTCGCCCGTTCGCTGACGGGGATCACGACCGACAGGACACCGCTCTCGTACGAGGCGCTGATGTTGTCGAGGTCCACTCCGTCGCCGAGCGAGAACTGGCGCAGGAACGATCCGGCGCCGCGCTCGCGGGCGAGCCAGCGCACGCCTTCGCGGGTGTCGGCCGTGCGCTGGGCGCGGATCGTGAGCTGCCCGCCGTCCAGGTCGACGTCGATGGAGCCGGGGTCGGCGCCGGGGAGGTCGGCGTGCAGGATGTAGCGGTCCCCGTCGCGGTACAGGTCCACCGGCATCGACCGGGGCGCGCGCACGGAGTCCAGGACGCTCGCGGCGAAGCGGTCGAGCTGGCTGAAGGGATCGAAGGTCAGTGCCATGAGGTGTCTCCTTTCGTGCGGCCCTGCAAGGGCTGAGGTGTTGTGCAGATTATCTGCACCTGAGGTATAGATTTGTTATAGAACACACGCAGGAATCTTCGCAACCCCGATCCGGAGACGAGGACATTCATGACCGCACGCGACTCGCGCACCCCGCTCTACGGCATCGCCGTGGCCGCGCAGCTCGTCGACCTGCCCGAGGCGACGATCCGGCTCTTCGAGAGCAAGGGCCTCCTCGCGCCGGCCCGGAGCGACGGCGGCACGCGCCGGTACAGCGACGACGACATCACCCGCCTGCGCCGCGCGGCCGAGCTCCGCGGCGACGGCATCAACATCGCCGGGATCGCGCGGGTGCTCGACCTGCAGGACGAGAACGCGGGCCTCCGGGAGGCTCTCGATGCGGAGGCGCCGGAGCGCGTGCGCTCCGCCCGCGACTGACGCCCGGCGGACAGGGGGCGCCGACGACGCCGCTACGCTTTCCGCATGGAAGCCGGGATCTTCTACGTCCTCGTCGGAGCTGTCGCCGTGGCGGCCGTCGCGCGGTCGCGGGGGTGGCCGGCCCCGCTGCTCGTGACCGTCGTGGCGCTCGCCGCCTCGTTCCTGCCGTTCGTGCCGGAGCTGGAGATCGACGGGCACCTGCTGCTCGGGCTCGTGCTGCCTCCGCTGCTGTATTCCGCTGCCCTCGACGTGTCCTTCGTCGGGTTCAAGCGCAGCCTGCCGCAGATCCGCCGTCTCGGGATCTGGCTGGTGCTGCTCACCGCGTTCGCCGTCGGACTCGTGGCCTGGTGGATCCTGCCGTCGCTCACGCTGCCCGGCGCGTTGCTGCTCGGAGCCATCGTCGCCCCGCCGGATGCGGTGTCGGCGGCGGCGATCGGCCGTCGTCTCGGTCTGCCCCGCCGCATCATGACGGTGCTGTCCGGGGAGAGCCTCATCAACGACGCGACCTCGCTCACGCTCTACCGGGTGTTCGCCGCCATCCTCGCCGGGGCGACGGTGTCGATCTGGGATGGCATCGGGCAGTTCCTCCTGGCCGTCGGTGTGGGGGTGGGCATCGGACTCGTCTTCGGGATCGTCCTGCATCAGCTCCGCATGCGCATCGGTGACCCGGTGGTGATCGGCACCTTCGGTCTGCTCGCCCCGTTCGGCGCGTACAACATCGCGGAGCACCTGCTCGGCTCCGGCGTCCTCGCGGTCGTGGCCATGGGGCTGTTCGTCGGCTTCAACGCCCCGCGCACCGACTACACGACCCGGCAGCAGGAGGCGCCGCTGTGGCTGTCGGCCGACCTGCTGCTGGAGAGCTTCGTGTTCGCCTACATCGGCCTCCAGTTCCCGCGGGTGCTCAGCGATCTCGGCAGCGAGTCGGTGGGGCACATCCTCCTGCTCTCCGGCGCCGTGCTGCTCGTGGTGCTCGTCGTGCGGCCGCTCTACATCTACCCGATCAGCGCGTGGTCGAACTTCCAGGACCGTCGCCGGCTCGCCCGCATGGATCGCGGCATCGCATCCGGGGAGTTCGACGAACGGCGACGGCGGTCCCGGCGGTGGCGTGATCAGAGCACGGATGAGCTGCGGACGCAGATCGTCCGGGAGCGCATGGCGGGCCTTCAGCTCACGTGGAAGGACAACGCCGTCATCTCCTGGGCGGGTATGCGTGGCGTGGTGACCCTGGCGATCGCGGTGGCCGCCGCGGATCTGGCCGGGCTCGACACCGAGGCCGCGCACGCCATCGTCGTCGTCGCCTTCATCGTCACGGTGGGCACGCTCCTGCTGCAGGGGCTCACACTGCCGCTGCTCATCCGCCGTCTGGAGATCGCGGGTGACGAGGAGCACGAGGAGGACGTCGCGGCGCTGGAGATGGTCAAGGCCAAGAGCCGCGAGGCCGGCAAGGCGTACCTCGCCGAGAAGCGCCGGGAGTGGGAGCAGAAGCACGGCGAGGTCGACCTCGGCATGTTCGATGCCTTCACCAAGCGCATGACCCGGGTGGAGAAGGACACCGACGACGCGCAGCAGGTCGAGGACACCGTCGCCCGCCCGTCCTACGACGACCTCGTCGCGCTGACCAAGGGATGGCTGCAGGTGCGACGGGAGATCCTCGTCGCGGAGCGCGATGCCGGGGAGCTCGACGAGGAGGTCATGCGGGAGCTGCTTGCCGCGATGGACGCCGAGGAGCTCGCGCTCGACACCCGCGGCGCGACCCGCCCCCTGAGCCGCAACTGACCCCTCCCTCCCCTCGACCCACCCCCTTCCGGTCGACCCACCCCGTTCCGGCCGTGCGCAAAGGGCCGGGACGCACGCAAAGGGGTGGGTCGGCGGGGGAGGGGAAGGGGGACACGCAGAGCGCCCCACCTCCTGGATGAAGGAAGTGGGGCGCTCTCGAGGAGACCGGGTCAGCGTGCCCCGGCGGGCTCCGGGGTGGAGGCGGCGTCGGCCTCGGGGGTGTCGTCGCCGGAGTCGTCGGCGAAGGGCAGGCCCTCGCGAGGTGCGTTGTAGAGCTCCTCGTTCAGGATGCCTTCACGCTTCGCGACGATCGCGGGGACGAGCGCCTGACCGGCGACGTTCACGGCCGTGCGGCCCATGTCGAGGATCGGGTCGATCGCGAGCAGCAGACCGACGCCCTCGAGCGGAAGCCCCAGGGTGGACAGCGTCAGCGTGAGCATGACGACCGCGCCCGTGGTGCCCGCGGTGGCGGCGGAACCGACGACCGAGACGATCACGATCAGCAGGTACTGCACGAAGTTCAGCTCGATGCCGAAGAACTGCGCGACGAAGATCGCGGCGATGGCCGGGTAGATCGCTGCGCAGCCGTCCATCTTCGTCGTCGCGCCCAGCGGCACGGCGAACGAGGCGTAGGAGCGGGGCACACCGAGGTTGCGCTCGGTCACGCGCTCCGTGAGGGGGAGCGTGCCGATGGAGGAGCGGCTCACGAAGGCGAGCTGCACCGCCGGCCACGCACCCGTGAAGTACTGCTTGATGGAGAGGCCGTGCGTGCGCACCAGGATCGGGTACACGACGAACAGCACGAGCGCGAGGCCGATGTAGACCGCGGCCGCGAACCAGCCGAGCGACGCCAGCTTCTCCCAGCCGTACTTGATGACGGCGGAGCCGATGAGGCCGAACGTGCCGAGCGGGGCGATGCGGATGATCCACCACAGCACGCGCTGGATGACCTTGAGCAGGGACTCGGTGAAGACGAGGAACGGCTCCGCCTTCTTGCCGGCCTTGAGTGCCGCGATGCCGACGACGGCCGCGACCACGATGACCTGCAGGATGTTGAAGCCGACGCTCGAGGTGAACGCGCCCGCGGTGGCTCCGGGGGAGGTGCTGACGGTCAGGCCGAGGAAGTTCTGCGGGATGAGGCCGAGGAGGAAGTTCCACCAGGTGCCGACGGTGTACGGCTCGCCCGGCTCCAGGCCCTCGCCGGCGCGGCTGCCCGGCTGGATCACGAGGCCGAGGACGATGCCGATGATGACCGCGATGAAGGCGGTGATCGCGAACCAGAGGATCGTCTGCCCGGCGAGGCGGGCGGCGTTCTGCACGCGACGGAGGTTCGAGATGCTCGCGACGATCGCGGTGAAGATCAGCGGGACGACGGCCGCGCGGAGCAGCGTCACGTAGGAGCTGCCGATCGTGTCGAGGGTGGCCGACAGGGCGGTCGGGTTCTCGGCCGTGGCGCCGAGCTGGCGGCCGATCAGACCGGCGGCGATGCCGAGGACGAGGGCGGCGATGATCTGGAAGCCGAACGAGGTCAGCAGCTTCCGGACCGGCCCGCGGGTGTCTGGCGCCTTCTGGGCGCGTGCGGTGGTGCTCATTGAGGTGGGGACTCCAGAATCGCGGCGCGCCGGGTGCACGCCATGAGGCTCAACGCTAGGAGAGCCTGAGAATTCCCTGGGCGGATATGACGAAGGATGACGGCCGCCCTCCCAGGCCGTCACCCTTCGCTGCGTGCCGCCCTCAGGGCGTGACGCAGTCCTGGAGGTTGTCCTGGATGATCTGGGTCGTGAGGGCCTTGTCGGCCTCGTCCCGCTGCTTGTCCTCGCCGTCGGCGATGTAGCCGAGCGTCTCGTCGCTGAGGTCGGAGTCGACCAGGGCTTCAGCCAGGCAGGTGGCGGCGTCGTCGGTCATGGCCTCCTCCTGCGGGGTGCCCTCGAAGACCTTCTGGATGCCGTCGGCGACCTCGTCGACCGAGGGGCGGCTCTCTCCCGCGCAGGCGGCGAGGGAGAAGGCGAGGGCAGCGGCCGGGACGATCGCCAGGAGGCGGAGGCCGCGACGCGAGGGGATGCGGGTGCTGATCATGAGGCGACGGTACCCACTCACAGCCGACTCATAGAAGGGGCTTGCATTCCCGTGCGTGACCATGCTCGCCCTCCCGCCGAGCCACCCCCTTCCGTGCGCTCCGGCCCCCTGCGTGCGTCCGTAAGGGGCCGGGGCGCGCGGAAGGGGGTGGGTCGACAGGGGTCAGCGATCGGCGAGGACGAGGAGGTCGCCGACCTCGCAGTCGAGCGCCTCGCAGATGGCCCGCAGCGTGGAGTAGCGGATCGCGCGGGCGCGGTCGTTCTTCAGCACGGACAGGTTCACGATGCTGACGCCGACGGCGGCGCTCAGCTCCGTCAGCGTCATCCCGCGGGCGGCCAGCAGCTCGTCCAGACGGCAGTGGATGCCGGTGAACTCGTCGTCGCTCTCCGCCGGGCTCACACCAGCCCCTCCGTCTCGCGCTCCAGGGCGGCCCGCTCCTGCTCCACGCGCATGCCCTGACGGAACACCGCGGCGAGGGCGAGGAGGCCGAGTGCCGCGGCGAACGGCAGCGGCGTGACGGTGAGCCAGTAGGTGTGCGGATACCAGGTGCTGTCCGCCGGCAGGGCCTCCCGCAGTCCGGTGGTGGCGGCGATGCCGCTCAGGAGATCGGAGAGTACGCCCAGCACCGCGAACGCGATCGCACCCCCGACGAGGGCCCGGGTCACCGTGCGGGAGAACGCGCGGCCGCGGAGGGTGTGGAAGCAGATGAGTGCGAGGATCACCGCGGGGATCGTCGTGAGCGCGAGGGTGCTGAGCTGCGCGGCCGCGGCGAGGAGGCGCAGCCCGAGCGAGGCGTTGCCCACCGTGAAGTCCGACAGCTCCGTGCCGCTGCAGGTGAGCATGGTCGTCGTGCTGTCGCCGTACTCCGAGCACGGGAGGTTCGAGGGCCAGTCGAGGAAGACGATCGTCCGGCCGTGCAGCTCCGCCCAGTCCACCGCGAACGCCTTGATGATGAACGACACCGCCCCCAGCGCGGAGAGCGTGATCCACCATCCGGACAGCGTGAGCGCCGCGTCGAGGGCGACCGTGCGGCTGCCACGGCGGCGGCTGTTCCAGACGACGAGGGCGACGACGGCCGCACAGACCGCGAGCGCGATCCCGATGTTGAGCAGAGACGGCCAGACGGCCTCCGAACCGAACGAGATCATCAGACCAGTCCCTCCGTCTCCTTCTCCAGCACGACCTTCTCCTGTTGCAGCCGGATGCCGCGACGGAAGGCGACGGCGATGAGGCCGACGGTGACCCCGGTGGCGAAGATCGGCGCGATCGCCCAGAACTCGATCGGGTGCACGGGTTCCCCGTCGCCGAGGCCGAGCGCCGCGGTCACGCCGTTGCGTCCCATCGTCTCGAGCATCACGATCGCCATCGGCGCGAGCACCAGTGTCCAGCCGATCACGTCGAAGGCGCGCGCATTGCCCGCCACGAAGAACCGTCCGCGGAGGAAGTTCCAGGCGACGAGCGTGACCGCGCCGATGACGGCGACGGCGGCCAGAGCCCACAGCGCGATGGCAGCGACGATGGCGGCGATCGACACGCCGTTCACCCCCGTCGCGAAGACCATCGCCTCCTGCGCGATGCCCTCGATCGAGATCTGCCCGGAGTCGGTGGTCGCCGAGATCGGCTGCTCGTCGATGGGGAGCGACCACGCGATCCCGTCGTCGCGGAAGGTGCTGCCCACGCGGAGCACCGTCGCGATGCCGACGGTCACGAGGGCCGCCGCCGCATAGAGGATGACGGTGATCGCGTCGGCCCGCTCGGAGCGGGTGGTGGTGGCGGCGGCCATCAGACCAGCCCCTCCGTGTCGCGCTGCAGGCGGCGGCCGATCGTGAACACGCCCGCCACGAGGGCCAGTGCGAAGGCCCACCCGACCGGTGCGAGGTCGAACTGCACGAGCAGCGTCCACAGCACGTCCTCGACCGCGGGGTCGGTCGCGGCCAGATCCTTCACGATCTCGGCCCGGCCGATGCCACCGGCGAGCTGCCCGAACAGCGTGCCCGCCATCAGCAGGCAGGCGGCGACAGCGAACATCCACCCGAGGGAGGCGCGGAACGGCCGGGAGCGGATGAGGGACACGCCCAGCCACCAGACCACGGCGCACAGCGCGACCGTGGCGACCGCGGGGAGCGCCGTCTCCAGCAGCAGCAGCCAGCGAGCGCCGGTGGGCGGCGCGGTGAGGGTGACGAGGGCGGAGTCGACGGCGGCGCCCTCGATCCCCGCTACGCCGTCGAGGGCGGAGAGGTCGACGTCGTGCACCGGCATCGCGACCGTGGGCGAGGGAGAGAACAGCGCACCGGCGGCCTGGGCGACGGCGACGATGGCGCCGATCCCGACGCTGACGGCGCCGGTGGCGATGAGCCCGAGCGCGATGCCGTCGGCGAGCGAAGGGCGTCTTTCCGTGGCGAGCATGAGCTCCTCCTGAGAGTCGGGGTTTATCGACTTTCGTTAACATAACGACTGTCGATAAACCCGTCAAGGCCTCGCTATGCCCACGGCGAACACGGGCATACCCGCCATTTCTGGTCGTTACTCTCGATGTACAAGCGCTTCATGCGTCTTCGCCCCGTGCGAATAAGGAGTCAACATGTTCGAGAGATTCACGGACCGAGCCCGTCGAGTGGTCGTCCTCGCCCAAGAAGAGGCGAAGATGCTCAACCACAACTACATCGGCACCGAGCACATCCTGCTCGGCCTCATCCACGAGGGCGAGGGCGTCGCAGCCAAGGCGCTGGAGTCGCTCGGCATCTCCCTCGACGCCGTGCGCGAGCAGGTGCAGGACATCATCGGCCAGGGTCAGCAGCAGCCGACCGGCCACATCCCGTTCACGCCGCGCGCCAAGAAGGTGCTCGAGCTGAGCCTCCGCGAGGCCCTGCAGCTCGGTCACAACTACATCGGCACCGAGCACATCCTCCTCGGCCTCATCCGCGAGGGTGAGGGCGTGGCCGCTCAGGTGCTCGTCAAGCTGGGCGCCGACCTCAACAAGGTGCGCCAGCAGGTCATCCAGCTGCTCTCCGGCGCTCCGGGCCGCGAGCCCGCGTCCGTCGGCGCGCAGTCCAACGACACCCCTTCGGGTGCGCAGGGCGGCTCGCAGGTGCTCGACCAGTTCGGTCGCAACCTCACGCAGGCCGCGCGCGACAACAAGCTCGACCCGGTGATCGGGCGCGAGAAGGAGGCGGAGCGGGTCATGCAGATCCTCTCCCGCCGTTCCAAGAACAACCCCGTCCTCATCGGCGAGCCCGGCGTGGGCAAGACCGCCGTGGTCGAGGGCCTCGCCCAGGCGATCGTCAAGGGCGATGTGCCCGAGACGCTGAAGGACAAGCAGCTCTACTCGCTCGACCTCGGCTCGCTCATCGCCGGTTCCCGCTACCGCGGTGACTTCGAGGAGCGCCTGAAGAAGGTCACCAAGGAGATCCGCACGCGCGGCGACATCATCGTCTTCATCGACGAGATCCACACCCTCGTGGGTGCGGGTGCCGCCGAGGGCGCGATCGACGCCGCCAGCATCCTCAAGCCGCTGCTCGCCCGCGGTGAGCTCCAGACGATCGGTGCCACCACGCTCGACGAGTACCGCAAGCACTTCGAGAAGGACGCCGCGCTCGAGCGCCGCTTCCAGCCGGTGCAGGTGAACGAGCCGACGCTGCCGCACGCGATCAACATCCTCAAGGGTCTGCGCGACCGCTACGAGGCGCACCACAAGGTGCAGATCACCGACGGCGCGATCGTGGCCGCGGCGAACCTCGCCGACCGCTACGTCTCCGACCGCTTCCTTCCGGACAAGGCCATCGACCTGATCGACGAGGCCGGCGCACGTCTGCGTCTGTCGATCCTGTCCAGCCCGCCCGAGCTGCGCGAGTTCGACGAGAAGATCGCCGCCGTGCGCGAGCAGAAGGAGATCGCCTCCGAGGAGCAGGACTTCGAGAAGGCCGCCTCCCTGCGCGACGAGGAGAAGAGCCTCCTCGCCGAGCGTCTGCGTCTCGAGAAGCAGTGGCGTGCGGGCGACGTCGCGACCCAGGCGGTCGTCGACGAGGGCCTGATCGCCGAGGTGCTTGCCCAGGCGACCGGCATCCCCGTGTTCAAGCTGACGGAGGAGGAGTCCAGCCGACTCGTCTTCATGGAGAAGGCGCTGCACCAGCGCGTCATCGGTCAGGAGGAGGCCATCGCGGCGCTCTCCAAGACCATCCGTCGTCAGCGTGCCGGCCTCAAGGACCCGAAGCGTCCCTCGGGCTCGTTCATCTTCGCCGGCCCCACGGGCGTCGGAAAGACGGAGCTGGCCAAGGCGCTCGCGGAGTTCCTCTTCGATGACGAGGCCGCGCTCATCTCGCTCGACATGAGCGAGTTCGGCGAGAAGCACACCGTCTCGCGGCTGTTCGGTGCCCCTCCCGGGTTCGTCGGCTTCGAAGAGGGCGGCCAGCTCACCGAGAAGGTGCGGCGCAAGCCGTTCAGCGTGGTCCTCTTCGACGAGATCGAGAAGGCGCACCCGGACATCTTCAACTCGCTGCTGCAGATCCTCGAAGAGGGTCGCCTCACCGACGGTCAGGGTCGGATCGTGGACTTCAAGAACACGGTCATCATCATGACCACGAACCTCGGTGCGCGCGACATCGCCGGCGGCCCCGTCGGCTTCCAGATCGAGGGCAACAACGCCACGAGCTACGAGCGGATGAAGGGCAAGGTCAACGAGGAGCTCAAGCGGCACTTCAAGCCCGAGTTCCTCAACCGCGTCGACGACATCATCGTCTTCCCGCAGCTGAGCAAGGACGAGCTGGTGCAGATCGTGGACCTGTTCACGAAGCGCCTCGGCGAGCGTCTGCTCGACCGCGACATGACGATCGAGCTGTCGCAGTCCGCCAAGGAGCGCCTGATCGAGATCGGCTTCGACCCGGCCCTGGGTGCTCGTCCGCTGCGTCGCGCGATGCAGCACGAGATCGAGGACCGTCTGTCGGAGAAGATCCTGCACGGCGAGCTCGACTCGGGTGACCACGTGAAGGTCGACGCGAAGGACGGGGAGTTCCTGTTCGAGCACGGCCCGCGCGGCGAGAAGGTCGCGGTCGGCGTCAACACCGGCGGCGGCGCGATCTCCGGCACGCCCGACCTGGCGATCACCGGCAACGACTGATCCTCGACACGATCACCCGAAGGGGCGGATGCGACAGCATCCGCCCCTTCGTCGTCTCCGCTCCGCCGCCCTCGTGGGCACGACTTCGGAGATGAGAGACGACACGCGGGGCGAGGCTCCCTGGCGCCGGGGTGTCGGCCGGGATCTCCGAAGCTGTGCCGCGTCTGGGAGTCGTCGGGAGGGGCGGGTCCTAGGCTGGTCGGGTGAGCGCGTACATCGTCCGGCCGGCCCGCAGCGCCGACATCGTCAGCATCCGGAACCTGCTCCAGCCGATGGTGGAGCAGCGCATCCTGCTCGGCAAGGACCTCGCCGTGCTGTACGGCGCCGTGCAGGAGTTCGTCGTGGCCGAGGCCGACGGCGAGCTGATCGGCTGCGGCGCCCTGCACGTGATCTGGGAGGACCTCGGTGAGGTGCGCACACTGCTCGTCCGCGAGGACTGGCTGCACCACGGCGTCGGGCGGGCCATCGTCGAGCGGCTCGAGGAGAACGCGCGGTCGCTCGGGCTCACCCGCCTGTTCTGCCTCACGTTCGAGGTCGACTTCTTCGGGCGTCGCGGCTTCACCCCGATCGGGGAGCAGGTCGTCGATCCGGACGTGTACTCGCAGCTCCTGCGCAGCGGAGACGCCGGCGTCGAGGAGTTCCTCGACCTCGCGCACGTGAAGCCGAACACGCTCGGCAACACCCGCATGCTCAAGGTGCTCTGAGCCCCGGACCACCGCCTCGCGCCTCCCAGGCTTGCGGAGGGGATCGCTTAACCTGGAGGCATGCCCCGTCACTCCGCCGCCGTGTACCGTCGTCGGCGGCTGGCGGTGCTGCTCGGGCTGATCCTCGTCCTCGCGATCGTCGGCGCGTCCGTCTGGCTCCTCATCGCCCGGCCGTGGGCGTCCACGGGCGCGCAGGAGCCGGCACCCGCACCCACCTCCTCCGCCTCTCCCGGACCAACGCCGTCCGGTTCTGCCTCCCCGGCCCCCTCGCCGTCCGCCGACGCCACACCGGCTGTCGTCGCGTGCGAGGCGAAGGACGTCGAGGTGAAGGCCGTGACGGACGCGGAGTCGTACGCCGACGGCGCGACGCCGAAGCTCTCCATCTCGCTGACCAACAAGGGCACCAGGGACTGCACGATCGACGTGGGCTCCACGACCCAGGTCTTCACGGTCTCCAGCGGCTCGGACGTGTGGTGGCGTTCGACCGACTGCCAGGAGAACCCGAGCAGCATGATCGCCACGCTCACCGCCGGGTCCACCGTGGTGAGCAAGGAGCCGGTCATCTGGGATCGCACCCGATCCAGCGTCGAGACCTGCGCGCAGGAGAACCGGCAGCGCGCTCCCGGCGGTGGCTCCTCGTATCACGTGGGCGTGTCCATCGGCGGGTTCCCCAGCGCCACCACCACCCAGATCCTCCTGTTCTGAGAGCCGCGGCCGGTGCTTGTGCTGACAGGGGCCCGGTCTTTGGGATACCATAGAGGTGACTCTCCCGCTATGCGGCAACATGCCATCCCCAGTGGCGTCGAATCACAGCGTCCCCAGCGCTTCGACACCGCCGCTCGAGAGTCCGAGGGCCCTCTCGAGTACCCCAGTCCCCAATGGAGGACTCGAGAGGGCCCCAATCTTTCTCCGGCGCCGCCGCGCCGCCCCGATGCCTAAGCTGGAACCATGGCAGCGAAGAAGGCGAAGTCCGCGAAGAGCGCGAAGAAGAAGCCCGCCCCCGAGGACTTCCGGTCGGAGGCTCTGGCGCTCGCCCTCGAGAAGCAGGACGTCGCGGCCGTCGCCCTCGCGTTGCGCCACGGCACCACCGTCGTCCCGCTCATCAAGCCCGGAGCCCGCGACAACCCGCTCGACAGCGGAGAGGTGTGGACCTATCGGGACCCGAACTCGGGCGACCTCGCTCTGCTGCTCTTCAGCGACGCGAAGAACAAGCCCGCGAACCTGCCGCCCGGCGTCGGCATCTACGACGCCGCCTGGCTGCGCGCCTTCCTCTCCGCGCACCCGATCACGACCGTGTTCCTCGACATCGCGGGACCGCACCCGATGCAGGCCGACCCGGTGGAGCTGCTCAAGGCGCTCGACGCCTGAGCCGGACGCCCGTCCGGCTCAGAACGGCGGGATGTCGCGGTCGGGCCGACGGGTGTTGTTGCGTGCCCTGATGTCGCCCAGCGCCGCGCGCAGTGTCTTCGAGCGGTCGTCGACCACCTGCTCGTAGCCGAGCCGGGCGGCCTCGGACCGCCGCTGCGCGGCCTGCGTCACCGGCCGCACCTCGCCCGCGAGGCTGAGCTCGCCGACGGCGGCGACCGTGCGCGGAACCGAGATCATCTGGATGGACCCGGCGACGGCGATCGCGATGGCCAGATCGGCGGCGGGCTCCGTGAAGCGCACCCCGCCCACCGTGGACACGTAGACGTCGAGGCTGCCGGTGGGTACCCCCGCCCGGCGTTCGAGGATCGCCAGCACCATGGCCACCCGCGAGGAGTCGAGGCCGTGCACGATGCGCCGGGGGTTCGGGGCGTTGCTCGGCACGGTGAGCGCCTGCACCTCGACGGGGAGGGCGCGACGGCCCTCGAGGGAGATGGCCACACAGGTCCCGGGTTCGGAGGCGCCCTGCGACAGGAACAGGCCGGAGGGGTCGGGCACCTCGGCGATGCCGTCTCCGGTCATCTCGAAGCAGCCGACCTCGTCGGTGGGGCCGAAGCGGTTCTTCAGCGCGCGGATGAAGCGCAGCGAGGTCTGCCGGTCGCCCTCGAAGTGGCACACCACGTCGACGAGGTGCTCCAGCACCCGAGGCCCCGCCACCTGGCCGTCTTTCGTCACGTGCCCGACGATGACGATCGGCAGATCGCGCTCCTTCGCCACCCGGATCAGGGTCGCGGCGACCTCCCGCACCTGGCTGGGCTGACCGGCAGCGCCGTCGGTGAGGGACGACGACACGGTCTGCACGGAGTCGACGATGACGAGCTGCGGCTGCACCTCGTCGATGTGGCCGAGGATGGTGGCGAGGTCGGTCTCGCTCGCGAGGTAGAGCTCATCGTGCAGGGCGCCCGTCCGCTCCGCCCGCAGGCGCACCTGGGCCGGCGACTCCTCGGCGCTCGCGTAGAGCACCCGACGCCCGCTCCGCGCGGCCTGCGCGGCGACTTCGAGCAGCAGGGTCGACTTGCCCACGCCCGGTTCTCCGCTGAGGAGGATCGCGGCACCCGGCACGATGCCGCCGCCGAGCACCCGGTCGAACTCGCCGACGCCGCTCGTGCGTCGCGGCGCATCCTGCGTCGTGATCTGCGTGATCGGTCGCGCCGCGCGGTCGGCGGTCGGAGCGAGCGCGTTCACGCGACGGAGGATGCCGGTCTGCGCGGCCTGCTCCTGGACCGTGCCCCACTGCTGGCACTCCCCGCAGCGACCGACCCACTTCGCCGTCGTCCACCCGCACTCGGTGCAGACGTACGCGGGGGGAGCGGGTTTCCGGGTGGCCATGCCCTCAGGCTATCGGCGGCATCAGACATCCCTATCGACCAGGCGATTATTCACGGCCCGGTTCCCCCGACGGCCACCGGCCCCGGCCGATAATTGAGACATGTCCAACGGCGGGTCCGTCTGCGGGCCGATCTCCAGCTACTCCCGGGTGCGCATCCTGCACCTCCTCTTCGAGGCCGGGCACTCCGGTGCCTCCGGAGAACTCGCGATCGGCGATCTGTGCGAGGCCACCGGCCTCCACCCGAACACCGTGCGGGAGCACCTGCAGCGGCTCATCGAGGGCGGCTACGTCATCCCGACCGTTGAGCACCGCACCACCCGGGGGCGCCCGCGCACGCTGTACCGCGCGGCCACGGGGGCCCCGGACGCCTCCAGCCCGGTCGCACGGAACAAGGCCAAGGCCGCCGCCCGTCGCGGCGACCTCCTCCGCAGCGTCCTGCCCGGCACCGGGACCACCCTGGGGAAGGACGCCACCTACCAGCTCGACGCGCTCGTCGAGCACCTGGAGGAGAGCGGCTTCGAGCCGGTCGTGGACGACCGCGGTCTGACCGTCGATCTGAGTCCGTGCCCGCACGCGGCCGGCCGGCCGGAGGACCGCCCGATGCTGTGCCAGGTGCACCTCGGGCTGATGCAGGGCATCCTTGCAGAAGCGGGGGGTCCGCTCGAAGCCGAGTGCGTGCGCGAGGCCGCGCTGCCCTCCGAATGCACCGTGCAGCTGCGCGACACCGCCGCGCAGGCGTCGAACAGAACGGGAGTCGCTCATGGAATGGCTTGATCCGCTCGCCCTGGCCCGATGGCAGTTCGGCCTGACGACCGTCTACCACTACCTCTTCGTCCCGCTGACGATCGGCATGGCGCTCGTCGCCGCGATCTTCCAGACGGCGTGGGTGCGTACCGGCAAGGTGCAGTACCTGCACCTCACCCGCTTCTTCGGCAAGATCTTCCTCATCAACTTCGCGATGGGCGTCGTCACCGGCATCGTGCAGGAGTTCCAGTTCGGCATGAACTGGTCGGACTACTCCCGCTTCGTCGGCGACGTCTTCGGCGCCCCGCTCGCCTTCGAGGGCCTGCTGGCGTTCTTCTTCGAGGCGACCTTCATCGGCCTCTGGATCTTCGGCTGGGACAAGCTCCCGCAGAAGATCCACCTGGCCACCATCTGGTGCGTCTCGATCGGCAGCATCCTGTCGGCGTACTTCATCATCGCCGCCAACGCGTTCATGCAGAACCCGGTCGGCTACACCTACAACGAGGTGACCAACCGCGCCGAGCTCACCGACTTCTGGGCGCTGCTGACCAACCCCGTCGCCCTCGCCGCTTTCCCGCACACCATCTTCGGCGCGCTCATGTTCGCCGCCGGTGTCGTCATCTCGGTGTCCGCCTGGCACCTGGCGCGCGGGCAGCACTTCGACACGATGCGCATCTCGCTGAAGTTCGGCCTCTGGGCGATGATCTTCTCCACCGCGGGCGTCGTGCTCACCGGCGACCAGCTGGGCCTCGCGATGTACGCCGCGCAGCCGATGAAGATGGCCGCCGCCGAGGCGACGTTCAACACCGTCTGCGGCGCCGACGCCTCCTTCAGCATCTTCACGCTGGGCACGCCGGACGGCAGCTCGGAGCTGTTCTCGATCCGGGTGCCGTACCTGCTGTCGCTGCTGTCGACCCACACGCTCGACGCCTGTGTGCACGGCATCAACGACCTGAACGCCGAGTACGCCCAGACCTATGCGAGCACCGGTCTCACCGACTTCGCCCCCGTCCTGTGGATCACCTACTGGTCGTTCCGCTGGATGATCGGCCTCGGTATGGCCGCCGCCCTCGTCGCCGTCGCCGGCCTCTGGGTCACCCGCAAGAAGGCCACCAAGCCGGTCGCGCCGTGGATGTGGAAGGTCGCGATCTGGTCGTTCCCGCTCGCGCTCGCCGCCAACATCATGGGCTGGGTGTTCACCGAGATGGGTCGACAGCCCTGGATCGTGTTCGGTCTGATGTCCACCCGCGACGGCGTCTCGCCCGGCGTGAGCGGACTCGAGGTCCTGATCTCGCTGATCGCCTTCACCGCGATCTACGCCGCGCTGGCCGTGGTCGAGGTCCGGCTGATCGTCAAGGCCGCCCAGAAGGGGCCCGACACCGACGAACAGCCCCATGAGGAGACGGCTCAGTTGCCGTCGGTCGTGTACTGAGAGGAACGAGCATCATGGATCTCGCAACGATCTGGTTCTGGGTGGTCGCCTTCCTGTTCGTCGGCTACTTCGTCCTCGACGGGTTCGACTTCGGTGTGGGCATGTCGCTGCCGTTCCTCGGCAAAAACGACGTGTCCCGCCGGCAGGTCATCAACACGATCGGCCCCGTGTGGGACCTCAACGAGACGTGGGTCATCGTGGCCGGGGCCTCGCTGTTCGCCTCGTTCCCCGAGTGGTACGCCACGCTGTTCAGCGGGTTCTACCTGCCGCTGCTGCTCATCCTGCTCGCGCTCATCCTCCGCGGCGTCTCTTTCGAGTACCGCCATCAGCGGGAGAGTCGCAAGTGGAAGCAGGGCTTCGACCGGATGATCGTGATCGGGTCGGTCGTCCCGGCACTGCTCTGGGGCGTCGCCTTCGGGAACATCGTGCAGGGGGTGGCGATCGATGAGAACCACATCTACGTCGGCGGCTTCTTCTCGCTGCTCAACCCGTATGCGCTGCTGGTCGGCGTGACGACCCTGCTGCTCTTCTTCCTGCACGGCGTGCTGTTCGTCGCGCTGAAGACGGACGGCCAGGTACACGAGGACGCGCAGAAGCTCGCGAAGAAGGCCGCCATCCCGACGATCCTCGTCGCCGCCGCGACGGTGATCTGGACGGTCGCGATCGCGATGGGCCGCGAGGCTCCGCTGCTCTGGCTGGTCATCGGAGCCGGAGCGCTCGCGGCGGTCAGCCTGATCGCGGCGGTCGGCTTCTCGCTGGTCCGCCGCGAGGGGTGGGCGTTCTTCTCCGGCATGCTCACGGTCATGTTCGCCGTCGTCATGCTGTTCTCCGCCCTGTTCCCGTTCGTCATGCCGTCGACCATCGATCCGGCGTACAGTCTCACGATCGCCAACGCGTCCAGCACTCCGTATACGCTGCAGATCATGAGCTGGACCGCGCTGATCGCCCTCCCGCTGGTCATCGCGTACCAGACCTGGACCTACTGGGTGTTCCGCAAGCGCGTCACCCGCCGGTCGATCGAGGGGGCTCCGGCGCACGCGTGAAACCCGTCGATCCGAGGCTGCTCCGATACGCGGCCGCCGCCCGGGGGTTCCTCCTGGCGTCGGCCGCGATCGGCGTCTGCCAGACCGCGGTGACGATCGCCTTCGCGTGGCTCCTCACCGAGGCGGTCGTGGGGGCCATCGCGGGGCGCGACGTCACCGTGACCCTGCTCTGGCTGCTCGGGACCGCCCTCCTGCGAGGTCTGCTCATCGCCGCCTCCGATGCCGCGGGCACGCAGGCCGCCGCCCGCACCGGGATGCAGCTGCGCGCGGCGCTCGTCGCGGCCGTCGGACGCCTCGGCCCGGGGTGGCTCGCCCAGCGCAACCAGACGCAGATCGCCGTCACCGCCGGTCACGGCCTGGAAGCCCTGGACGCGTACTTCGCGCGGTACATCCCGCAGCTCGTGCTCACCGTCATCGCGACGCCGGTGCTCGTCGCGGTCATGTGGTGGCAGGACTGGCCGAGCGGGCTCACCGCCGTCATCACCCTGCCGCTCATCCCGCTCTTCCTCATCCTCATCGGGATCGCGACCCGCACGGTGCAGAAGAAGCAGTGGCAGACGCTGCAGCACCTCGCCGCCCGCTTCGCCGACACGGTGCAGGGGCTGTCGACGCTGCGGCTGTTCGGCCGGGACCGTCGGGCGGCCGACCGCATCGAGGTGACCGCCGACGAGTACCGTCGCGAGACCATGAAGGTGCTGCGGTTCTCGTTCCTGTCGGGGTTCGCGATGGAGCTGCTGTCGTCGCTCGCGGTCGCGCTCATCGCGGTCGCGGTCGGGTTCCGGCTGCTGTCGGGCGACCTGAGCCTGGAGGTCGGTCTCTTCGTGCTGCTGCTCGCCCCCGAGGCGTTCCTCCCCATCCGTCAGGTGGGCGTGCAGTTCCACGCGGCGGCCGAGGGCGTCGCGGCCACGGAAGACGTGTTCGACGTGCTGGATGCGGCGCGCGACCGGGACCGGGGCGGCATGCGCCCGCACGACCCCGGCACGGATGCACGACCGAACCCCGTGGACTCGTCCGGCAGCCGGGCCGACGTCGTGCAGGCGGGACGGGAACTCGTGGTCGAGGGGCTGCGCGTGCGGGATCTGCTGCCGGTGTCCTTCGTCGCGGAGCCGGGGTCGGTGACCCTGATCGAGGGGCCGAGCGGCTCCGGGAAGTCGAGTCTGCTCGCCGCCCTCCGCGGGGCAGTGGAGTCCACGGGCTCCGCGACCTGGGGCGGACGGGACGTCGCCGAACTCGCGCCGTCCGACTGGCTCGCCTGGGCCGGGCAGACGCCGGGGCTGATGCGGGGCACGGTCGCGGAGAACGTCGCCCTCGGCGGTGGGTCTCCCGACCTCGCCCGTGTGCGCCGGGCGCTCGACGCCGCGTGCGCCGAGGGCGTCGAGGCCGACCGCGTCCTGGGCGTGCAGGGCGCAGGGCTGTCGGGAGGACAGGCGCAGCGCGTCGCGGTGGCCAGGGCGCTGTACCGCCACGACGCAATGCCGGAGCGGCTGCTCGCGCTCGATGAGCCCTCCAGCGCCCTCGACGCCGACACTGAGGAGCGGCTGTGGCGGTCGCTGCGCGCGCGAGCGGATGCCGGCGCGACCATCCTCCTCGTCTCGCACCGCCGCTCGGCCAGGGACATCGCCGACCGGATCGTTGCGCTGGGGGTGAGCGCATGAGCGAGACGACCCGCAGCGACCGGGTCCGGGCGGTGCTCCGGCTCGCGCAGCCGCCGTTCCGACGCTTCCTCCCCGGACTGATCTGGGGTGTGCTGTCGGCGACCGCCGCGGTGAGCCTCCTCGCGGTGAGCGGCTGGCTGATCGTGAGCGCGTCGATCGTCGACTCCCTCGTGCCGCTGTCCATCGCGGTCGTCGGGGTGCGGTTCTTCGCCGTGACCAGGGCCGTCACGCGGTACCTCGAGCGGCTGAGCGGTCACGACGCTGCGCTCCGGCAGCTCGCCACGACCCGGTCCGACATGGTGCGCCGCCTCATCCCGCTCTCGCCGGCGGGGCTCGGCGCGACGGACCGGGGCCAGGTGCTCGCGGCCCTCGTCGACGACGTGGAGAACCTGCAGAACCTCCCGCTCCGGGTCGTGCAGCCGCTCGCGGTCTCGGGCGTCGTCGCCCTCGGAGCGGTGGGTTTCCTCGCCTTCGTCTCGCCGCCCGCCGCGCTGGCCCTCGCCGTCTGCCTCCTCGTCGCCGCGCTCGCCGCCGTCGGGCTGGGCTGGATCTTCGGCTCCCGTGCGGAGGCCGCGGTGTCGGCGCGTCGGGCCGAGGTGTCCGCGGCCCTCGTCGACTACTTCGGCAGCCTCGACGTGCTGCTCGCGTTCGGAGCGGAGGCGCAGGCCCGAGAGCGGATCCGCGTCGCGGATGCCGCCCTGCGTCGGGTCGTCGGTCGGGCGTCGTTGGCGCAGGCCGTCGCCGCCGGCGTCGTCTCGCTGATGGCCGGCGCCGCCTCGGTGTGGGCGCTGGCGGTGGCAGCCCCAGGCCTCGCCACCGGGGCCATCGACGCCCCGTGGCTCGCGGTGGCGGTGCTCGTGCCGATGGTCGTGTTCGAGGTGTTCGGCGCCGTGCCCATCGCGGCGGCCTCGTGGCGGAGCGTCCGCGCGAGCGCGGAGCGCATCGTGGACGTGCTGCCCGAACGGATGCCGCCGGAGCTGCGGACCGACGCGGGGGAGGATGTCGAGGTCGACGGCGTCCCCGCGCTCACGCTGCGGGGAGCCACGGCGCACTGGCCCGGAGGAGCGCCGGCGCTGACCGGCGTCGACCTCGACCTCGCGCCCGGCGAGCGGGTGCTCGTCTCCGGGGCGAGCGGGGCGGGCAAGAGCTCGCTGGCGGCCGCGCTCGTGGGCTTCCTCCGTGTGGACGGCGAGTACCGGGTCGGCGATCTCGAGGCGGCGTCGCTGTCCGGGCCGTCCCTGCGCCGCGTCGTCGGTCTGTGCGAGCAGCGGCCGCAGCTCTTCGACGAGGACGTGCGGCAGAACCTCCTCTTCGCCAGGGACACGGCCACCGACGAGGAGCTCCTCGCCGTGCTCGACCGCGTGGGACTCGCGGCGTGGGTGCGCGAGCGCGGGGGGCTCGATGCGCGGGTGGGTGACCGCGGTGCGCTGGTGTCCGGCGGTCAGGCGCAGCGGATCGCCCTGGCTCGCGCGCTGCTCCGCGGCTTCCCGGTGCTCGTGCTGGACGAGCCGACGGCGGGCGTCGACCCCGAGGCCTCGGACGCTCTGCTGCGCGACCTGCTGCAGGCGACGGGGGAGCAGTCGGTGCTGCTCATCTCGCACGTGGCGCCGCCCGCGGGGACGGTCGACCGGGTCGTGCGGATCGAGGGCGGCCGGACGGTCTGAGCCTCAGCCGACGAGGTTCATGTCGGCGGGCGGCTCCATCACGATGCCCTGCGCCTCGAACGCGCGACGGCGCTCCTCGATCCGGCGGTGCATCTCGACCTGCGCCTCGTCCACCAGACGCGGGTCGAGGTCGACCGTCGGCGGATGCGGGTCGCCGTGGTGCGCGGCGATGTACGCGTCGAGCTCGGGGCCGCTGGTCCAGGAGGTGATGAGCGCGTACCGGGGACCTGTCCCGCGATGCCACACGGCATGCCAGAAGCGCTGCGTGTCGACGATGATCCGGGAGCCGGCGCGCAGCGGCAGCCGCACCTCCGTGGCCGGGTCGAACCGGTCGGAGCGGAGGATGAGCATCGAGTCGGTGTCGTCGGTGAGGTTGTAGTACCCGCGGACCACCCAGCCCGTGCCCGGCTCATTGAGGCGGTTGTTGTCGTCCTGGTGCAGATTGTAGATCGCGTCAGCGTAGTCGTTGGGCTGGAGCTCGATGACCCGGCAGCGGCCGACGCCGGCGCCCGGGGCCAGGGCACGGCGCTGCAGGGTCGGAGCGACCGCGACCTGCGCCGGGATCCAGACGCCGTCCTTGTCGGTGCGCGGGGGTGTGTGGTTCCAGAAGCCGTTGCAGTCGATGTCGCCGGCGTAGCTCGTCAGGGGTGCGAAGCGGGTGATGCCGGAGGAGCGCCAGCCGACGTACTCGAGGTCCTGCCACTCGGACGGGTCCACCGGGGTGGTCTCGTCGTCGAGGACCACGTACCCGGTCTCGGCGAGCGCCGCAGACGTGATGAATCCCATGCTGCTTGCATCCTTCCCGTCGTTCTGCCCCCGGAGGCGGCGGGTTCTTAGGCAATCCTAATCCCGACCTCCCTCGCCGACCCACCCACTTGCGTGTGTCCCACCCCCTTCCGCCCGCGCGCAGAGGGGTGGCTCGGCCGGAAGGGGGTGGGTCGGCGAGGGATATCCTGAGGCCATGACGCAGCCCCAGGGTGCCCTTCTCGTGGGCAGTGTGAACTTCGACGACGCCGAGACCACGATGCGCACCGCTGCGGAGCTGCTCGGCGACCGGTTGCGTCGCATCCCGGACGGCGAGGTGGGCAAACGGTTCCACTGGATCATGTTCCAGCCCGACGTCATCGGCCAGGCGGACGGCATCGAGCGGATCGGCGACGAGCCCATCCCGTTCCCCGCCGGCATCGACGCCCGGGGCCTGCGGATCGCCGAGGGCGTGGACCCGGCGACGATCGCACTGCCTCCGCTGGGGTACGCCTCCGCGGCGATCGAGTCGTACGGGCTCTTCGCCCGGCTGCGTGAGGAGGGGGCGGTGCCGGCGGGCACCCGGTTCCAGGTGTCGCTGCCCACCCCGCTCGCCGTCATCTCCTCGTTCTTCCACGGCGACGACCGGGCCGCGATCGAACCCGTGTACACCGCCGCGATGCTCCGCGAGCTCGACGAGATCCTCGCCGCGATCCCGCACGACGACCTCGCCGTGCAGTGGGACGTCGCGAGCGAGATGGGCATCATCGAGGGTGCCTCCGGGTACGGGGCCGTCATGGAGGCGTGGTGGCCCGGCGACCCGTTCGACGGCCTCGTCTCGCGTCTGGCCGCCCTCGTCGACGCGGTCCCGGACGACGTCGAGGTGGGCGTGCACCTCTGCTACGGCGACGCGGGGGAGAAGCACTTCTTCGAGCCGACCGACGCCGGCTCCCTCGTCCGCTACGCCAACGCCGTCATCGCCGCGGCCCACCGTCCGCTCACCTGGCTGCACCTTCCCGTGCCGATCGGCCACGATGACGAGGCCTACTTCGCCCCGCTCGCCGCGCTCACCCCGGTCGAGGAGCTCTACCTCGGCCTCGTGCACCGGGAGGACGGCGCGGAGGGTGCCCGTCGCCGGATCGCCGCCGCCGTCCCGTTCGCGCCGGAGTTCGGCGTCGCCACGGAGTGCGGCATCGGGCGCGCCCCCGCCGGGTCCACGGAGGGCATCCTCCGCGCCCACGCCGAGGTCGCCGCCGCCTGGTGACCGGCCGATTCGCGCGCTCGGCCCCGGTGTCGTAAACTGATCCGCGGTGACGTGTCCGAGCGGCCGAAGGTGCAACTCTCGAAAAGTTGTGTAGGGTAACCCCCTACCGTGGGTTCAAATCCCACCGTCACCGCCACCACGAAGGCCCCGACTCCCCTGAAACACGGAGATGCGGGGCCTTCGTCATGTCTGGGACGGCGGTTGCAGTAACCCAGCGGTAACGCGTTCACAGGTTCTGTGGTCAGAGCGGGATTGTGCTGAGACGAGCGGTGCTTGTCTGAGGTGCTCGCGCACTCCCGGTCACAGGCGCTCTCGTGATCGCTGGCTTCTCGACCGGGACGCGACCCCGGGCGATAGATTCTCGATAGCGCCAAATGTGCCATGAGACGAGGGGATCCCGAATGACCACCGCTTCTCCACCCGTTCCTGCCGCGTGGCACCCCGATCCTTCCGGTCGGAATCAGTATCGCTACTGGGATGGCGTCGCCTGGACGGACTGGGTCGCGAACGACGGCGTGCAGGCGACGGACCCTCTTCATATGCCCGCTGCGCCTTCCGTGGCTCAAACGAGGAGTACCGCAGCCGAACGGCTCACGAGCAACAACGAGCCCGAGCGGGAGAAGGCGACTCGAACGGGATACCTCCTTCTTGGCGCGGACGGATACCCGAACACCGAAGTCGCTGGCGAATTCGCCCGGATGGACAGCATCCACAAGGCGATCGGTCGAAAGCCGAAGAAGGACGAGGAGATCGAACGCACTGATCTGATCGCTGCTCTCGTTCCAGAACCGACCAATCCGCACGA
Organism: Microbacterium sp. GbtcB4; assembly: GCF_019091465.1. Taxonomy (NCBI): domain Bacteria; kingdom Bacillati; phylum Actinomycetota; class Actinomycetes; order Micrococcales; family Microbacteriaceae; genus Microbacterium; species Microbacterium sp. GbtcB4. The sequence goes on along the minus strand of NZ_JAGXJJ010000006.1, from coordinate 14,661 downwards.
CAGGAACGCCGTCATGGTGCAGATCAATGGCCAGCTCGTCGGGTATCTGGAGAAGGAGGTCGCAGCCCTCTACGTTTCCGCAATCCGCGATGTGTGGGAGTCCGGACACGTTGCGGCAACCGGCGCACGCGTCTGGGCCTCAGCTCGGGATTCGTGGGACGCATCGCGCAAGCTGAAGTATGTGGCGCGCGTGTCGGTCGCCTTGAGTGAGCCCCATCTCGTGTTGCCCATGAACGAGCCGCCGGCTGGTGCCTACAGCATCTTGCCCTGGGGTCCCGCGCTCCAAGTCACTGGTGAAGAGCAGCATCAGGATGTCCTGTCGGGCTTCATCACCAGCGCCGGTGACGGCTTCGCCTTGGGCACGCTGGCGGCGTTCGAAGGCGGGACGGCGCGCGCACCGAAGACGCTGATCGAGATCCGGCTCGATGGAGAGCGGGTCGGTCAGCTTACGCCCGCGTCCAGTCAGCACTTCGTGCCGACCGTCCGCCATCTGGAATCGCAGGGGCAGGCGGCGGCCGCCTGGATCAGGGTGAAGGGGAGCGCGATCGCTGCTCAGGCGACCATCCAGGCTGCCAAAGCACACGAGCTGCCAGCAGATTGGTTCGCAGAGCCGAACACGATCCCAGCACTGCAACGGAACGCGAGACCAGCGAGAAACTGAAGCTATCGGACGGCCTAGCGCAGGTGCCGCGCCAAACTCCCACCACTTTTTCTCACGGGACGATCCCTGCGCCGATAGTGCTGATAACTGTGAATATCGGCGGCTAGAAACGCACCCCTTGAAGCGAGATGGGGCTGAGCACGAGATTAAACATCTCGGTCACTCGATTACGAGAGGATCCGACGTTTTTACACGTCTTCGCCCATAGTCCGCGGCGATATTGATGCTTGCGGGAACAGCCGAGCCGGGGGAGGCTGATGAGGCCGAACCGTCGCGGGCACCCGCGGGTCTGGTATCTGGGGAACGAGGCCGGGGAGGCCTCATGCGGGGTGCCGCACTCCGGCGACCCGTGGGCCGCGTGGGGAATCCTGCACACCCGCGCAGACGGGGCTGATACCGTCGGCGAATGCCGAGACGGATGGCGGACCCGGCGTTCCGCGAACAGCAGTGGGCCGAGCGTTATGCGCCGCACATCGCGCCGGTGAACGAGTACGTCGATCACCTGCGCGAAGAAGGTCGCGGGTGGGTTCCGTATGTCGCGCCGATTCACGGCGGCGTGAGGGCACGCGTACTGAGCATCCTCCGTGATCCTGGCCCTGCGACGCAGGACGGGAAGGGATCGGGCTTCATCTGCGTCGAGAACAACGACGGAAGCGCGGAGCTGCAGGCGGTGTTGCTGGGGGAAGCGGGGTTGTCGCCGTTCGATCTGCTCCCATGGAACGCGTACCCGTGGTACATCAACCGGGTGCCCAACGCCGCCCAGCTGGATGCCGGCGTCCAGACGATCATCCAGCTGCTGAAGCTGGTGCCGGATGTGAGCGTGGTGCTGCTCCAGGGCAGGCACGCGGAGCGTGCATGGGGGCGGCTGCTGAAGCTCGAGCCTGCGATCGAGCAGGACAGGGCGCTCAGCATCGTTCGCACCTGGCACCCTTCTCCGCAGGCGCTGTTCGTGCGGGACCCCGAGCAGCGGGCGGCTCGGGTCAACCGTCGGCGCGAGGCCTTCTTTGAGGTGGCACAGCTGTTGCGTGGGCGGTCGACGTGAACGGGGCGAACAACGTGCCAGCCCCTCCGCTACTCTCAGCTGAGATGGACCCCACGAAGGAGAAAACATGGGCCTGTTCGACGAGGTGAAGGATGCCGCCTCCCAGGCGGCTCAGGCAGGCATGGACTAGGCGCGCGCCGCGGTCCCTGTGGCATCGACGGCGTCACCCGTGGCCCCGGCCGAGCCTGCGATGACGACGACCGCAGAGCCGCGGCCGATCATCGAGCTGGAGAGCCACATCGACGGCCGCAACGCGAAGGTGCGGCTCTGGGCGGACCGCCTCGAGTGGGAGCGCCCGCGCGGAGTCTCCGACGGGAAGATCACCGCCGGAGTGCTGACAGGTGGCGTCTCGCTGCTGGCCACCGGTGTGAAGGGCGCCAAGGACGAGCACGACATGGTCCTGCTCAAGCACTCACGAACGTCACCAGCCGCAAGGACGGGCTCAAGTTCTACGCCGTCGACGTGCAGACATCTGCCGGTGCCGCGGTGAACACGATCACTTTCCGAGTCAGCCGGGATGAGGCAGGGCAGTTCCGCTCTGCGATCCTCGGCGCGATGCAGGAGCAGGAGGCGAAGGCATCGTCCCCTGTGGTCGTTCAGGCGGCGGCGCCGGCGGCCGCTGCGCCGGCGGCCGCTGCGCCGGATCTCACCGCTCAGCTGCAGCAGCTCGCAGCGCTGCGGGATGCCGGCGTGCTGACCGAAGAGGAGTTCGCATCGAAGAAGGCGGATATCCTCGCAAGGATCTGACGGCGCGAGCTGAACGTCAGGGCCGCCCGAGCGATGACGCTCCGGGCGGTTCTTTCGTGTGGGTGCGGTGGGTCGCCAGACCATGCCGCCCCTCGGGCGAGGCGCCCGCCGAGGGGGAGTGGTTCGGCAGACGCCTCGTCAGCTCGTGGCGCCGTCATGCGCGGCCCCCGCTCCGTCGCGCTTCGGCCCGAGCAGGTCAAGGATGCGTCTATCCCTCGCCCAGCGCAATGCTCTTCATCCGGAATTGAGGATCCGTGGCCAAAGGTCAATACGCGGAGAAGTCCCGGCGCCTCATGATCTTGTCGACTCCGACGAGGCCAGCGAAGCGTGCGACGTCGCGGCCACCCATGACGCGGTTCAGGGTGAACTTCGCAGGAAACTGCTCCAGGAGAGGATTCTCGCCATCGAAGGAGCGTGAGGTCTTGAGAGCGAAGATCCGCGTGGTGTCGAGCGCGCGGAAGCTGTCGATCGAGAGGATCGAGGTTCGCGGAGACTCGTACACCAGGCGATCGAGCTGCTTCTGGTTGGTCCAGTGCTGGCGGATGCGCTTGGCGATCCCGACCCTGTCGCTGGTGGCGCCGACGTAGACCTGGGCATACGCGTCGAGAACCATGACGTAGAGCCCGGGCACACCGTCCCACTCGTTGAGGTCAGTGACCTCGACCATGCCGGATTGGCTCGCGATGACTGCCTGCAGGGCGGTCTCGAACTCAGCCCGGTCGAGCGCGGCGAAGTGGGCCATGTTCAGGTCGTAGTTCATGAGCGCCCGCGTCTGCAGCTCCTGACACCACGCGTCGGTGTACGTGCGATGGTCAGCGTCTTCGAAGAACTCGTCGACGCTGTCCCACAGCTCGGGATCCATGTCGCGAGACCAACGAGGCTCCGAGGAGCGCTTGTTGATCCGAGCGTAGTTCTCACGCGTCATGCGCAGGCCGAGCCCGCGGAGGCTGCGGACGGTCACACCGAAGTGGACAGCGCTATCGGTGCCGACGGCACGAGTCTTTCCCCGAGGCGGAATGGCCACGGTGACGCCCCAGACCTTCCGAGAGAGCCTCGTCTGCCAGCGGTGCCAGACCAGCCGATGCCCGGAGTCCACCAGCGCCTGAAGGCTCGCGTTCGCGTCTGCGCCGGTCACCACGTCGAAGATCCGCTCAGGGTCGAACTCGGTGCCCTGACCCTCTGGGATCAGCCCTGCGTCCTCCAGCCCCCAGGGGTGGGCGTCGTAGACGAGGAAGCCGGCATCTGAGAGCTCACGCCGCAGCGTCGCAGCTTGCTGCGGGCCCGGCGCCCACACGTGCGTCTCACGTGGGGTGCTCGTGATCTCGAGGTCCATGGATGCGCTCAGCTCTCGGCGCGCCAGCGTGCGGCCTCGGCGGCCATCTCGGCCCGCGCAAGGCGGAGCCGCGCGAGCTTGCCAGGGTTGGCGTCCAGGTTCAGCGGGGGCGTGAAGTGCACGATTGCTGCTGTCTCGATCTCAACGAGCGGAACCGGCATGTCCGAAGGGGCCGGCCATACTGCCAGCGTGAGCCGTGCGTGCATCCACTCGTTGAGGCGGGCGTCGCTACCCGCGTCGAGGGCGTAGTTCGCGAAGCGCTCGGGGCGGGCGAGGTTGCGGGGCACGGCGTGAAGATCGAGTGTTTCGCGTAGGAGAGCGGCGAAGGAGCGCCTGACGGTCGATCCGCCGGTGCGCGGTGCGGACTTGACGTTCGTGGCGAAGTGGCCGTTCAGGTTGCGAGAGGCCAGGCTCTTTTCGGCCTTGCCTACGTAGAGCGGCGCACCTGGCGAAGGCTCCAGCTGGAGATCCTGCCATGCCTGGCCGTCGCCGTAGATGGCATAGAGTCCTGGGCGACCGGGAACATGCTCCGCGGCATCCGCGATCACCCAATGCCCTGCAGAGAGCGTGGCAACGGCGGCCTCAGCAAGCTCCCGCATGAGCTGTGTGGTCATAGGGTGACTCTAGTGTCGGGCTGATCGATGTTCTCCGCCGGCAGCGCGGCGAGGCCGTCCTTGGCCAGCGCTCGAGCTCGTCCTCGTGGCGAGCCTCTCCAGCACTGCCGAGTCCATATCGGTCGAGCCGAACCCCGCGAAACTCGGAAAGGCCGCGGCACCGCGCTCGGGCGCTGACTGCGCGGGAGCAGATCGGGGCGCCTGCTCAGCTTCGTCAGAAGCTGGAGTCAGCGTGCAGGAGCTGCCCATCGACGTCGTACATCACGGCCGGGCGCCGGGTGTCGGGAAGGGCGAGCACAGCGCGCCGTGCGCGGGGTGGCCGTTGGCGATCCGCCGGGAGTGGGCGCGATCTCGCCGCGATCCGGGCGTGGGCGAAGGAGAATGGGCACCGCGTTTCCGATCGCGATCGCGTACCGGATGCAGTCCTCGAGGCCTACGACGCCGTGCACTGAGAGTCGGTAGTCAAGCGGCGTCGGCGTCATTCCTGGCTGCGTCAGAAGACCTTGATGCGAAATCTCTCCGCTACGACCTTCAGTGCATCGTCGGTGACGAGGATCGGGTCGGGGGAGAGAGTGAGAACGTCACCGGCGGCGGGGTGATCCAGCCAGAGCGCTTTGCACCATGCAGCGCCATGCTTGCTGCCGAAGTGGATGCCAAGCGGCTTCTCGAAGTTGTTCAGCACGACGTCATGCAGATTGGCGGCGATCGCTGTTGTGATCGAGCGCTCCTCACCGCGAAGAACGCCGGTCGTCAGCTGGGGGACTCCAAGCCGTGAGAGCTCCAGCTCCATCAGGCGTTCGATGGCTGCCATGGAGTCGGGATGTTCGATATCGATGAACCACCCGTTCTCCGGGAGCACGACGGGGATCATGCCTCGGTCGTAGCGCCAACCGGCGGGGATCGCGCCGAGCCCCATGAAGTCCCGTTCAGACCAATCGCGAGCGACTTCCTCGACGAACTCCTCCAGCGTCATCGCCATCGACTCGGCGTCCTTGGTCAGCGGGTCAGCGGAGCCGTTGGCCCGCTTGAACGGTGCGAGCACCTCTGCGTATGCGCATTGACGCGTCTCCGCGACGTAGAACGTCTGGCCCGGAACGTCGTAGCGGTTCCACCCGTCGCGCCATTTCGGATCGGTCTCACGGGTGATCGCGGACAGCGGCGGGTACTCGGTCTTTCCGACGTGGAAGCAGTACGCCCCCGAATCGGAGACGAGGTGCAGGCCTGTCTTCTCGCAGGTCCACTCCCGCCTCATGCGGCGGCTGGGCCGCTGATGAACGACTGCACCGCATCTGCGACATCGCTGTGACGGTCCTCGCGGATCGCCGTGATCGGGGTGTCCTCGCGCAGCATTGGATTGCCCCCGATGAACCACTGGCGGGCGACGTGCTCGCCATCGGCTGCCGCCAGCAGCGTCCATTGGCGGTGCGCGAAGGTGAGCCGGCGCGAAGCCTCGAAGCGCGGCTCAGGGCCGTCGTCCTTGGCCCAGCGGATGGGCAGCTTTCGGTCCTTCGACCCCGCCAGCGCCGCGACCAGAGTCGGGCCGAGAGACGCGTTGAGCTCACGGACGATCTGGTGGATGTCCATCCTCATGGTGCGCCCGTGCTGTGTGGTGGGGGTCAGGGTCTCCATCCCTTTAGGGTACCTACGTTCGGCCCAGAAAACCACCCTAGTTACACCCCTAAGATCAGGATGAGACGCGTCGGAGAACCTCCTGCGCGAGCTCAGTGTCGCTGTAGTCGGCGAGCGCACGAGCAACGATCAGGACCTCGTTCGACAGGTCCGCAGCGTCGAGGTAGCCCGCCGCGAGCAGCCCTTCGAGAGGACTGCGCCTGCACGCGATGTCTGCACAGCCTCACGCGGGCTCGGAGGTCGTTCGCCACGTCGCCAGTAGCTCACCGTCGAGGCTGAGGCCTGAAGACGTACGGTCGACCCGTGCGATCCTCACGCAGCCTCGCGACCCTCGGATGCCGGGACGAGTGAGCAGTTTGATGACCCTCCACGCCCAGAGCTCATGACGAGGATGGAGTCTGTTCTCGCCCGACGGATTCGCCTTCCCCAAGGCAGGCTCTTGTTCGCGACATCTGCTGAAGGTTCCGAATGGGTGTTCGGGTAGGAGACACGAGGCGGCAGGCCCGAACTGGAGGAGCTTGTTAGTACGCTTTCACGCCGTGGGCGCGGTCACCGAACAACTGCTCTGCTGATGGGGCTGATTTGATGGGCGGCGTCTGAGCAGTCGCTGAGCGAAATCACTGTGGATCCCGCGGGCCGCAATGCAGATCGGCGCGAAAGCTGGGGATGCGTGGCGGCTTTTCGGCGGCTTTTCGGCGCCGTCGACAACGCAATTGCGGTTCGGAGCTCGCGGCGCAGCTCTGCACTCGTCGGATGATAACGAGCGCCGCGGACTCGGCGACGCCCGCAGCGGCCGTCGCGAGCCGACCGCTCGGGCCGGCCGAGGATGTGAGGGGCCGGCACGTTCACCGCGCCGTGCGCGAGGTGCGGAAGAAGGATGTCAGTATGTGTGGCATGTGTCTTTCACCGCGAGGGGGAACGTGGCGTTAATTCAAGACAGCGTCTTCGCCTACATCCAAGGGTTATTTCAGCGAGGCGTGGTGCTCATCGTTGGTTCAGGCGCATCTTGTGCGTACGGGCTGCCCAGCATGAGGGAGCTGGCTGAGCACCTTCTCGAGGTGGTGCCCGGCGACCTCGCAGATGACGAGGATGCCCGGCGGGAGTGGGAACGAATCGCGACGGGCTTGGCAGCAGGGGAAGGTCTCGAGTCGGCGCTCGGCGAGCGGCCGTTACCAGAGTCACTGGCCGATCTGCTTACGGCAGCGATCACTTATCGAGTTCAGCTTTCGGAAGGCGCGGCGATCGCGGAGATTCTTGGCGCCGAGCAAGTCTCTCCGTTCGGGCGTCTGCTTGAGCATGTACTGCGATCTGCGACGCAGGCGGACGTGATTACTACCAACTACGATCGGTTGATCGAAGTGCACGCAGCACGCGCTGGCGTTCGGGTGGACTCCATGTACTACGGGCACACCGTCGGCCGGCTAGATTCCGGTCTCAGCCGCGATGAGTTGTTCGAGGCCCACGTCGCCGCTGGCCGGCGCATGCGCGGCGTCAGCGTGCGCATGCGTCCGCATATTCGTCTCGCAAAGCCGCATGGCAGCCTGGACTGGTTCGCTCACGATGGACAGTACTATCGTAGCGATCTCGCCATCCCGGGCTCGCGGCAAATCATCGCGCCGGGTGGCAACAAGTATCGGCTCGGTTACGAGGTGCCGTTCGATCAGCAACGCAACCGCGCCAATACCGCCATCGACGAGGCGGCATCACTGTTAACCGTAGGTTATGGGTTCAACGACGAACATCTTCAGACCCATTTACGTTCGAAGTTTGCACAGGTGCCGGCGGTCGTTGTTAGCCACTCGCTCACCTCGAATGCGCTCAACTATCTCGGTTCCAACTCCGGGGCGATCGGCATCGAAGCGATCGCGGACGGACAGGGAAGTCGGATCGTGCAAGCTGGGGAATATCTTGAACTCGATACGCCAATCTGGGACTTGGAACATCTCGTAAAGGAAGTGCTCGGCATATGACTGATCCTGCTCTCGACTTTCCCCGTGAGGAAGCCCTTGGGCGCGTTTTCCGAGTGGACACGACAAGCGTCTGGGCGGAGGCCTCGGATCACGAGCGGCTGACTCGCATCGGGGTCGGCAGCCTTATCGCGTTCCAAGGGTCCAACCCGTCCGAGTTCCTTGTCGGCATGTTGGATCGCGTTACCCGGGATCTTCAGGAAGAAGCCCTGCTCGACGAGATCAGCCCAGACGGCGACGTACCGATGGAGATACGCCAGCGGGATCTCCTGCGCGTGGTCCTGCTCGGTACCTATCGCACCGTGGACGGAACCAGAAGAAACACGTTCAAGCGCGGTGCGGATAGTTATCCACTCGTCGAGTCGCTTTGCTGGGTAATCGACGGCCCCAACCTTCAACGGCTCATGGGCCTGCTTGCTCGCCAGCTCGAGCCGGAGAAGCGGCTACGTCTCGGAACGTTCGTCGCTGATTCGACAGCCGAGGCCGTCGCAGATGGTGATCGCCTCTTTCAGCGGCACGCGGCACTGCTGGGAAGCACCGGTTCAGGCAAGAGCTGGGCAGTCGCCCTCATTCTCGAGCGAGCGAAGTCGCTCGCCCATCCAAACCTTGTCGTGTTCGATATGCATGGAGAGTACACGCCCCTGACAGAGGGCGACGCCCCGATAGCGCGCGCGTTCCATATCGCAGGGCCAGGGCAACGGCCGGACGACGATCAAGCCCTTTACCTCCCGTGGTGGTTACTCAACCAAGAGGAGATGCAGGCCCTTCTCCTCGACCGATCCGAGGAGAATGCCCCCAACCAGGCGGCTCGACTCACCCATCACGTGCGCGAACTCAAGCGTGAAGGACTTCTTGCAGACGGCAAGACTGTACTCGCGGGTAGGTTTACCGTCGACAGTCCGGTCCCGTACGATCTCGCCGAACTTGTCAAACGCCTCGGCGCTGACGACACTGAAATGGTGCCAGGGGCGCGCCCTGGAAGTGAGAAGCAGGGACCCTTCTTCGGCAGGCTCACGCGACTAGTGAGCCGGATGGAAGCCAGGGTCGGAGACCGTCGTTACGGGTTCATGTTCGATCCGCCCGCTGACCACCTCGGGTACGAGTGGCTCCACGACTTCGCTGGACGTCTGCTCGGCACCGCTCCCGGGATCAAGGTTGTCGACTTCAGCGAAGTGCCGAGCGACGTCTTGCCGATCGTTGTCGGCGTCATGGCGCGCGTGCTCTACGAGATCCACTTCTGGACCGCTGAGGAAAAGCGCACACCCGTAACCCTCGTATGCGACGAGGCGCATCTCTATTTGCCGGCCGGCAACGCAGGCGCCGCCGACCTGCGAGCTCTCGACTCCTTCGAGCGAATCGCAAAGGAGGGACGGAAGTATGGCATCTCGCTGCTCGTTGTCAGCCAACGCCCGTCGGATGTCAGCCGCACAGTGCTCTCCCAGTGCAATAACTTCATCGCTCTGCGTCTCACGAACGACCAGGACCAAGCTGTCGTGAAGCGACTCATGCCTGACAGCATGGATGGACTTACGGCGGCGTTGCCGCTACTAGACGTCGGAGAAGCACTGATACTGGGCGACGCGATCATCCTGCCCACTCGTATTCGACTGGATGCCCCAACGGTGAAGCCCACCAGCGCAACTATGAACTTCTGGACCGATTGGAACGGCGCACCTGTGGACAATGACGCTCTCATCGCGGCCGTCGAGGCGATGCGAACGCAGTCGCGTCGCTAGTAGTCATCGGGAGAGAGGCTGTAGTCATGAGGAAGAACTCAGCGCCGAGCGGTATCGACTCAGTACCGCCTCCACCGTCCGGGTCGAGCCTGTCGCAGATCGTCGATCACTACCTCGATGGTTACGAAAGGCAGTTCAGAAAAGCGCGGCGTACTGTCAAGAGGCGCGCATCAGGGGTGACAATCGCGGCCTCGATTCTCACCGGTTTGGTTGCAGTCCTCGGGTCGATCAGCGCCGTGCTCGCGACTGACTGGTGGAGCGGGGGCTTAGCCGTCGCGACAACGCTCACATCTGCGACCGTTACGGTTCTGACCGCGTGGAACGACCACTTTCGTCATCGAGAGTTGTGGATCCAACGTTCTGCGGTTCTCGCGCAAATCAACGAATTGCGCCGAAGCTTTGCCGCTCGAGCGATATCGCCCTGGTATAGACGAACCTCGACGCGGGCTGAAGCACGCGCCGTCCTCGCCGAGCTCAACAAGATCCTTCGTCAAGATCTCGAGACGTGGACCAAGATCCAGAGCCGCTGAATTGACTCCGTCGCAGACCGAGCGTGGCAGTCGTCCGGCAGGTCTCCGCCGCGCTAGGGCTCAGGGCGCCATATGGGCCCGGATCCGTATGTCCATCGACGCGCCAGCTGGCGGCGTGGACGCGCGAGCCGCAGCGGATCGCGGTGCATTTTGGTGCAGGGGAGGCGGCGGACACTTGTTTGCACGTGTGCGCAGAAGCGGCGAATCTCCGCATTAACGCGTCGATCTGGAATCCGAGTCGGGCGTTCAAGACGGGTGTCAATGGGTTCAAATCCCACCGTCACCGCCACCACGAAGGCCCCGCCTCCCGTTGTAACGACGGAGATGCGGGGCCTTCGTCATGTCCGGGATCCCGAGCGTGATAACGTAGATGTCGTTCACGGGCCTATGGCGCAGTTGGTAGCGCGCCTCGTTCGCATCGAGGAGGTCAGGGGTTCGAATCCCCTTAGGTCCACAGGAACAGAACGAAAGAACCTCGCCCCGCATCCTCGCGGGGCGAGGTTCTTTCGTTGGAGCTGGCGCATGGGGCCGATCCGATCGCCGCGACGAGACTGCTCGGCAGCGGCCGGGGGCTCGATTCGGTGCCCCTAGGCTGAGGACATGGACGCGACGCCCAGCGAATCCGGCTCGACCCTGCACACGCATGCCGTCGACAGCCAGCGCCGTGCCGCAGCCCTCGGCGAGGGGAATCGGGTGCTGTCCCGCACGCAGAAGGTGTACGTGGCGCTACGGGACGACATCGTCCGCACGCGGCTCGCGCCGGGCGAGGTCGTCATCGAACCCGAGCTGGCCGCGCGGTTCGGGGTGTCGAAGACGCCGGTGCGTGAAGCCCTGCAGATCCTCGTCGTCGAAGGGCTCGTCGTCGCGCTCCCTCGTCGCGGTTACGTCGTCCGCCCGCTGGGCATCAGCGAGGTGCGCGAGGTGCTCGACCTGCGGTTGATCATCGAACCGCCGATGGCGGCAGGGGCGACGCGCTACGGCAACGAGGCCTTCATCGAGGAGCTCAGCTCGATCCTGGACGCGCAGCGCAGCGGCTCCGGTACGGCGGAGCTGACCGATGCGGCCCGCGCGTTCCACGAGTGCATCCTCGGCGCGGCACGCAACGCTCGGGCGAAGACGCTCATGAGCGGCCTGTTCGACGAGACGACGCGGAGTCATCACCTGATCCCGGCGATCGATGCGCGCATCCACTCGGACGTCGAGAACAACGGGCACCAGCAGGTGCTCGAAGCGATCCGCACCGGCGATCCGCGGGCGGCCGAGGAGGCCATGCGCCGACACCTCGTCGAGCTGCGGGAGTTCGTCCTCCAGGCGCTCCTCGAAGCCTGACCCACCCTGGCCTCGTCCTCGTGGCGTCATGAGCACTTGAGATATATCTGAGGTATATGCCTATTGTGCACAAGATATTCGGGAGCTATGGTGGTGCCGACACCGCGGTCGGCTCTTCGGCCTCGATGGGAGTTGCCGAGAGGATCCAGGTTTGTTGCGACGTCGCATCCGCACCTTCACCGAGCTGTTGAGCTTCGCTCCGCCCGCGCTTCCCACCGAGGCGACGCGCGTGGCTGAAGCCCGCAGCCTCGACGACCTCCGACGGCTCGCGAAGCGACGCGTTCCCGGATTCGTCTTCGATTACGTCGAGGGGGCCGCGGTGACCGAGCAGGCTGCGCGCGACAACGAGTCGGCCTTCGCCCGCCGGAGATTCGTGCCATCCGTCACCGAGAGCGCAGCGGGAGCGTCGCTCGCCACCCGGCTGCTGGGACGCGAGCACGCGATGCCCATCGGCATCGCCCCGATCGGCCTCACCGCCCTCATGCGTGCGGCCGGCGAGACCGACGGTGTGCGTGCGGCTGCGAACCGCAACGTGCCCTTCGTGCTCTCCACGATGGGCACGCGGAGCATCGAGCACGTCGCTGACGCGGCCCCCGATGCGCGCCGCTGGTTCCAGCTGTACCTGCGGCGCGATCGCGCCGCGTCGCTCGCCCTCATCGAGCGGGCCGCCGTAGCAGGGTTCGACACGCTCGTGCTGACCGTCGACACCCGGGTCCCGGGGCAGCGCTACCGCGACGACCGCAATCGACTTTCGATGCCGCCGCGTCTGACGCTGCGCACTGCCGCGCAGTCTGCACTCCACCCGGCGTGGTCGCTCGACCTTCTGGCGCACGACGCACCGGCCATGGCGAACTTCGGCCCGCGGTCTGGAAGCGTCACCGACGTGGTGAGCAGCATGTTCGATCCCGCCCTGTCCCTGGACGACGTGCGGTGGCTGAGGGGGAACTGGAACGGGCCGATCGTGGTGAAGGGCGTCCTGTCCGCCACCGACGCCGAGCGCTTCATCGACGCCGGCGCGGACGCCATCTGGCTCTCCAACCACGGGGGGCGCCAGCTCGACCGTGCGATCGCGCCGATCGAGGTCGTGGGCGCCGTGCGGGCCGCCCTCGGCGACGACGTCCCCATCGTGCTCGACTCCGGTATCCGCAGTGGGCTCGACGTCGTGGCCGCGATCGCCGCGGGGGCCGACTTCGTCTTCCTCGGCCGGGGATACATGTACGGCCTCATGGCGGGCGGCCGGGTGGGGGTCGAGAGGGCGCTCGACCTGGTGGCGAACGAGACCCTGTCGACGATGCAGCTCCTCGGTGTGCGCACGACCGCCGAGCTGCGCGGCCGGGGGACCGCGGTCCTCGCGCCCACCGGATAGCCACGACCACGCCAGCACTTTTCAATGACGAAAGGACACCCCATGGCCAACGAACAGCAGCGCACCATGACCCCGCAGGCGAGGCGCGCGATCGCCGCAGCCTACTTCGGCACCCTCATCGAGTGGTACGACTACGCCCTCTACGGCGCCGCCGCGGGCCTCGTGATCGGCCCGCTCTTCTTCCCGGACGTCATCCCGGCCTCCGCCTCGATGCTCGCCTTCGCGACCTTCGCCGTCGGCTTCGTCGTGCGGCCGCTCGGCGGCCTCCTCATCTCCCACCTCGGTGACCGGGTCGGCCGGAAGCCCGCGATGATCCTGACCATCGTGCTCATGGGGATCGCGACCGTGGGCATCGGGGTCCTCCCGACCGCCGAGGCGATCGGGTTGGCCGCGCCGATCCTGCTCATCCTGTTCCGCTTCATCCAGGGCTTCGGTGCCGGAGCGGAACTCGCCGGTGCCCTCACGCTCGTCGCGGAGTACGCACCCGAACCGCGCCGGGGACGGGTGATCGGACTAGTCACCTCGGGCGCACCTGGCGGAGCATTCCTCGCGACGTTGGCCTTCACGTTCGCGTCGATGCTTCCCGGCGACGTGCTGCTCGGCTGGGCCTGGCGCATCCCGTTCCTGGTCTCCGCCGTCCTCTTCGTCCTCGCGCTGTGGATCCGTCGCCGCCTCGAGGAGACGCCTGAGTACCGGGACGCCGTGGCGAACGCCGAACACGCCGCGACGAAGGTGCCCCTGGCAGAGCTCTTCCGCCGCAGTCCCCGCGAACTCATCCTCGGCTTCTTCAGTGTGTGCGGTCACAACGTGACGAACTATGTGCTCAGCGCCTTCGCCCTCAGCTACCTCACGCTGACGGTCGGGATGCCCCGGGTCGAGGCGCTGATCGCGGTCCTGGTCTCTTCACTGCTCACCGCCTTCGCTCCCGTCCTCGGCGGGGTCGCGGTCGATCGCTTCGGGGCCAAGCGCGTGGTCGTCTTCGGCTCCGTCGCCGGGATCGTCCTCACGTACCCGGTCTTCCTCTCGCTGCAGTCCGGCGACCCGGTGCTGGCCGCCCTCGGGATGACGGCGCTCGGCGTCGTTGCCGTGGGCGCGACCGCGGCCTCCACGGGGACCTTCCTCACGAACCTCTTCCCGACCCGGTACCGCTTCACCGGCGTCGCGACGGCCCGGGAGCTCAACGGCGCCCTGGTCGCCGGCCCGACTCCCCTCATCGCCACCGCTCTCGTCGCGGCCGCCGGGGGAGGACTCTGGCTCGTGGTGCTGTTCGTGATCGGCGCCTGCCTGGTGTCCCTGCTGGCCGTCGTCGCGACACCGAAGCGCATCGGGGACCTGCAGCCCGAGGACCTCTCCGGTGCCTCTCGGTTCGCGCCGACCGGAAGCGCGTCAGAGTGAGGGGAACGGGCGACACGCCCGGGAATCGGCGGTGATTTGCCCGATGCCCGGAACCCACGTAAGTTATTACCTGTTCGCCCCAAACGGTTGAGCGGAGGTCTTCGGACCGGCTCCCGTCAAGCATCGAACACCTCCCGAATCCCACACACTCACTGAGTGAACAGGATGAAGGATGCTGATCCGTTCCCACGGTCAGGCCGAAGAAACTCGGACTTGACAACGGAAACGAGATCGGTAAGATAGAGAAGTTGCCCTGCGGGCCTGGTCGTGATGGCTGGGTCGTGGGAGCATCCGATCCTTGAGAACTCAACA
>NZ_JAGXJJ010000592.1:0-235 GCF_019091465.1 Microbacterium sp. GbtcB4 | reverse complement strand
GACTACGAGTCCGGCAACGTCCACACCGCGGTCAAGGCCCTCGTCGCCGCGGGAGCCGACGGCGTCCTCACGCGCGACCGCGCCGAGGCGCTCGAGGCGGACGGGTCCGTCGTGCCCGGTGTCGGGGCCTTCCAGGCGGTGCGGGACGCCCTGCACGCCCACGGCGGCGACGAGAACATCGGCCGTCGTCTCGCGGGCGGCCGACCGGTCCTCGGCATCTGCGTCGGCATGCAGG
>NZ_JAGXJJ010000591.1:0-235 GCF_019091465.1 Microbacterium sp. GbtcB4 | reverse complement strand
GCATGCCGAGGTCGTCCACCAGCCGGCTCGGGACCCCGGTGGGGCCGCTGGTCGCGGCGACGGGGCTGCCCGCGGCGGCGAGGCCGGCCGGGAGCTGCAGGTGCTCCGGGCCGAGCACGGGCTCGGTCGCGGTGGTGCAGGTGATCAGCAGCGTGGTGTGCGCCGCCGTGCGGGCGTACTCCACGGCCGGCACCGGGCGGATGTCGTGCTTGGCTGCGAAGATCACCGCGCGACC
>NZ_JAGXJJ010000590.1:0-235 GCF_019091465.1 Microbacterium sp. GbtcB4 | reverse complement strand
GCAGCGGCGCGGTGTCCCACTGGTCCTCGGTCAGCGAGGAGTCCTGCTCCGTCGCGATGACCTCCGGGTCCTGCAGGAGGAAGGCCGTGGTGCCGTTGGTGGACCCGGCGACCATCTCGGGGTAGCCCCACGAGACGGCGGACGGCGGCGAGGCCTCCTTGAACAGGACGAAGTAGCCGTCGACGGCCCCCTGCGCCTCGGGGGCGGCGAAGATCGTCGAGCCGTCCTCCATGAG
>NZ_JAGXJJ010000589.1:0-235 GCF_019091465.1 Microbacterium sp. GbtcB4 | reverse complement strand
CCGTTGCCGCCGCCCCCCCGGCCGCCGGCGGGGACGAGGACCATGCCGGCGAGGTAGCCGGAGGCGGTGGTGTCCGGCGTGTTGAAGTCCCCGTGCGCATCGAACCACAGCACCACCGCGTCGGGGTGGTGCTCGGCAGCGCTCGGCAGCGTTCCGAGGCCCGCCGCACACGTGTCCGTCACGAGGAGCGGCCTCGCCTGCCCCGCGATCGCCTCCTGCACCGCGGCCCGGAGGC
>NZ_JAGXJJ010000588.1:0-235 GCF_019091465.1 Microbacterium sp. GbtcB4 | reverse complement strand
GCGCAGCAGCGCGAGATGCGTCTCGAGCGCCGACGCCTCCGCCGCCGTGCCCCCACCCTGGGTCCCTGAGCCCCCGCCCTGGGTCCCTGTGCCCCCGCCCTGGGTCCCTGAGCCCCCGCCCTGGGTCCCTGGGCCGCGGACCTGGGTCCCTGAGCCTGTCGAAGGGCCCAGCACCTCCGCGATCTGCGGCGGCCCGGGCCCGTGCTCCCGCAGCAGGGGGATCCGCTGCAACCGC
>NZ_JAGXJJ010000587.1:0-235 GCF_019091465.1 Microbacterium sp. GbtcB4 | reverse complement strand
CAGGTAGCTGCCCCCGACGTTCGCGACCGCGAGGATGCGCCCGAGCAGCCACAGCACCGAGCCGTGCGGGATGAAGAGGAGCAGCGCCCCCGCGTACGTCGCGAGATTCACGATCTTGGCCTTCGCGCTCGCCTGCAGGAAGTCGTAGCCCAGCAGCGCGACGAGGGTGAACACGAGGAAGGTGCCCGTCCCCGGACCGATCATCCCGTCGTAGAACCCGATGCCGAGCCCGGCG
>NZ_JAGXJJ010000586.1:0-235 GCF_019091465.1 Microbacterium sp. GbtcB4 | reverse complement strand
CCGCGATGGCGTTCGCGTCGAACTCGTTGTCTGGCTCCCGCTCAAGGCTAGCCGGACCGATTCGTAGGGTCCCGGGCGCGTGCTCATCGCCACGGACGCGCACGCTCCAGATCCCGAGACGCCTCAGCGCCCGGGACCCAGCATCCACCAGCCGCCCGGTCGACGTCTCTGCCAGCCACCACTCGCCTCTGAGCTCCACAATGCGAAGGTTGGGCAATCCACGCTCGTCCAGATG
>NZ_JAGXJJ010000585.1:0-235 GCF_019091465.1 Microbacterium sp. GbtcB4 | reverse complement strand
GTCGCATCGCTCACCGGACCAGCCTACTCCCGGCCTCTCCCCTCCTCGAATCGAGCGGGCCCAAACCTCCGAGTCCGCTTTGACGGGCACCGCGATGGACTCCGTGAGCGCCTGCTCGTACCGGCGCTGCCGGCGCCGCAGCCACAGCCCGCCGTCGATGAGCAGCGCGAGGATGACGTAGGCGACTGCGGAGAACGGCTGCGCGATGAGCGTCGTTAGGTCGCCCCGGCTGTGC
>NZ_JAGXJJ010000584.1:0-235 GCF_019091465.1 Microbacterium sp. GbtcB4 | reverse complement strand
GCTGCACCGGACCCTCGACGGGCTGGGGCCGATCCTCCGCCCCCCCGGGCCCCTCCGCCGCGAGTACGCGGACGGCGGCCTGCAGGCCAACCTGCAGGCGTCCTGACCCGCGCCCCGCCGGATCAGTCCCGGATCGCAGCCGTGCGCTTCTCGGCGCGCTTCTCCCGGGACGAGGCGAACAGGCTCGCGATCGTCGCCACCGTCATCGAGACGAGGATCACGGCGAGCGACACCA
>NZ_JAGXJJ010000583.1:0-236 GCF_019091465.1 Microbacterium sp. GbtcB4 | reverse complement strand
TATGTAACTTAGTTGTACATATATATATATATTATATTAGATTTTGCCAAAATACAAAAAGAGCGGAGGCAAGGCGTGTTCATCGGACGGTTGAGACTCACAACCAGTGGGCGACCAGCACAGGGATTGGCTAATCCTATTTCTTTGGACGGCGCTGATGTTAGGACTGGGTAGAGACGATTAAATTGCGACGACAGGATTTGGGACTAC
The DNA here is from genome assembly GCF_019091465.1 of Microbacterium sp. GbtcB4. Lineage (NCBI taxonomy): Bacteria > Bacillati > Actinomycetota > Actinomycetes > Micrococcales > Microbacteriaceae > Microbacterium > Microbacterium sp. GbtcB4. Next base: position 26 of record NZ_JAGXJJ010000583.1, on the reverse strand, counting down.
CGCCTCGCTACTACTGCCGTGGCGCT
>NZ_JAGXJJ010000059.1:0-294 GCF_019091465.1 Microbacterium sp. GbtcB4 | reverse complement strand
CACTCGGTCAATGACGGGGTTCATCGTTGTCGTCTCGCCTTCGGTCAGCCTGCCGGTTGCCAGATCCGATAGAGCTCGGACTGGGTGATGTCTTCGTAGCGCTCGAACTGTTCGCGGACGGCGCGCAGCGCAGCCGCGCCCTCGCTCGTCCTGGTCGCACCGTCGGTGAGCAGTTGCTGCACGCGGGGATGCAGCTCCGCATAGAGGTCGGCCAGGTCGATCGCCGCGAACGAGAAAGCGCCGCGGTTCACCTCGCTCCCCGCGATCTCCCCAGCGCTGGACTGCAGGGTCGCG
>NZ_JAGXJJ010000582.1:0-236 GCF_019091465.1 Microbacterium sp. GbtcB4 | reverse complement strand
CGGGACTCGCGGTCGGGCTGCTCCCCGACGTCGTGTGGGCGGGCGCGACCCCGACGGTCCACCTCGCCCCGCTCCCCCACGAACCGCCCCGGGAGATCTTCTCCTCCGCGCGCCGGGGCTCCCCGGACCCCCCGCCGATCCGCCCCGTCCCCGCCCCGCTCGCCGCCGCCGCCCCCCGCAACCTCCTGGCCTGACGCGAACCGACTTCCGGGTATATGCTTGCCCATGCATCGGTT
>NZ_JAGXJJ010000581.1:0-236 GCF_019091465.1 Microbacterium sp. GbtcB4 | reverse complement strand
GTTCCGGGCCCCGCGCCGCCGCCCCCCCCGGCCCCCCCCGCCCGGACCCCCCGGGGGACGCCCCCCCCGGGCCCCCGGGTCCGGGCGCCCCCGCCCCCCCCCCCCCCCGCCCCCCCGGGGGGCCCCCCCCCCCCCCTGACCGAGCGCGGCCCCCCCCCCCCCCCCCGGGGCGGGCCCCCGCGGGGGGCGGCCCGCGCGGGGGGGGGGGGGGCGATGGCCCACCGCGCCCCGGGGTC
>NZ_JAGXJJ010000580.1:0-236 GCF_019091465.1 Microbacterium sp. GbtcB4 | reverse complement strand
CCCCCCCCCCCCCACCCCCCGAGTGCTGCCCCGCCGAGAGGCGCGGGGGCCCCCCCCCGGGGGGGGGCCGGCCGCCCCCCCGGGGGCCCGGGGGGGGGGCCGCGCGGGCCCCCCCCCCCCGGGCGGGGGGGCCCGCGCCCCAAGCCCCGCGCCCCCCCCCCCGAGTGGGGGCGCAACCCCCCCCCCCCCCCGGCCCCCCCCCGGGGGGCGGGGGGGGGGGGGCCCCCGGAGGGGCC
>NZ_JAGXJJ010000579.1:0-236 GCF_019091465.1 Microbacterium sp. GbtcB4 | reverse complement strand
CTCCCGGAAGGAGGTCGGGCGTGAACTGGATGCGGCGGCTGGTCCCGTTGACGGCCTGCGCGACCGCGCGGGCGGGGGCGGTCTTGCCGGTTCCCGGGTAGTCCTCCAGGAGGACGTGGCCTCCGCTGCCGGCGGTGGCGAGCACGAGCTCGTCCACGTGGCGCTTGCCGTGGATCGCCTGCTCGATGGTGCCGGTCAGGATCGAGAACGTCTCCGCGAACCAGGAGGCCTGCTCG
>NZ_JAGXJJ010000578.1:0-236 GCF_019091465.1 Microbacterium sp. GbtcB4 | reverse complement strand
ACCCCCGCTTCCTCGCGGACGTCGCCCCACACGTTCACCCCCCTCTCCGCAGCGACGTCCCCCCCTCGGGGGGGCGGGGGCGGGGCGGAGGACCTGTTGCGCGCGGCGTACCGGGCGCCTGCCTCCGCGACCGGCCGGTGCACTCCCTCGTCGCGCAGCATCGTCGCCGCGAGCGGCTGCATGACATGGCTCACCCACATGGTGCCGGGGCTGTCCCTGGGGGCAAGCCGCCCACG
>NZ_JAGXJJ010000577.1:0-236 GCF_019091465.1 Microbacterium sp. GbtcB4 | reverse complement strand
GAGGATCGAGCCGGTGTCCATCCAGCCCTTCCACTTGCCGAACCGTCTAACGAGCTGTCCGATGATGATCGACGCGCCCATCTGACCGATGTTCATGGGGATGGTCATCAGGCCCGACTCGGTCGGCGTGGCGCCACGGGCCTGCTGGAAGTACTGCGCGAGGAAGACCGAGGTCGCGAACATCGGGACGCCGATCGCGGTCGAGGCGATGACGGACAGCGTGAAGGTGCGGTTGC
>NZ_JAGXJJ010000576.1:0-236 GCF_019091465.1 Microbacterium sp. GbtcB4 | reverse complement strand
CGAGGCGCTGAGGGCCTCGAACTACTCCTGGTCCACGGTCGGCATCGCGAACAGCACGATGAACAAGCACATGAGCACCGTCCCCATGTCGAGGTACGACGCCATCCAGCGCTCGTCCGGACCGCTGTGCTCGGACTCCTGGACACGGCGTCGGGGGCGCACGCTCATGGGAGGGGGTCCTGGTGCGCCTCCGCCTCCCTGGGATGCTGGCGCCGGGGGGTGGGGCCGGGGGGGGG
>NZ_JAGXJJ010000575.1:0-236 GCF_019091465.1 Microbacterium sp. GbtcB4 | reverse complement strand
CACCCCCCGCCTCCACGTGCTGTGCCCCGGGTGGCATTCCGTCGCGGCGGCACTGTGGAATGCGCCATCGGGTGGGACTACCGCGGCTTCGGGAGGGTGCCGTTCCCGCCGGGTCCGGAGGCCGTGCGCGATCCGGGGGCCGAAGCCTCTCCGACGCATCGGATCCGGGGCGTCTGGCAGGACCACGGCGGCCCGTTGGCCCCCCGGGGGGCGTGCCCCCCCGGGGGGGCCGGGGG
>NZ_JAGXJJ010000574.1:0-236 GCF_019091465.1 Microbacterium sp. GbtcB4 | reverse complement strand
CATCGCCGCCATGACCTGGGTGAGCGGGCGCGGGGTGGAGATCGGCGAGCGCATCCAGAACGTGCTCCTCGCGACCCAGTGCCTCGCGCTGGCGATCTTCATCGTGGCCGCCCTCTGGCGGTTCTTCACGGGCGACGCCCCCGCCCCCACCCCGTTCTCGTGGGAGCGGCCGTACCCGTGCGGCTTCACCGCCTGGTCGGGCGTCTCGGTGTCGCTCCCCCCCGCGCGCCTCACTT
>NZ_JAGXJJ010000573.1:0-236 GCF_019091465.1 Microbacterium sp. GbtcB4 | reverse complement strand
AGCAGATCGCCCGCAGGCCCGCCCTCCCCGCGATCGTCGACGCCGACACCGGCTTCGGCGGGCCGATGAACGCCGTGCGGACGATCCAGGTGCTCGAGGACGCCGGTCTCGCGGGAACGCACATTGGGGACCAGATCAACCCGAGGCGCTGCGGTCACCTGGACGGCAAGGCCGTGGTCGACGGGGACACCGCGATCATGCGCTCCCGCGCCGCCGCCGTCGCCCGCCGCGAGGAG
>NZ_JAGXJJ010000058.1:0-294 GCF_019091465.1 Microbacterium sp. GbtcB4 | reverse complement strand
CGGCGGAGAACGCGGGCACCGCGGACAGGCCGGAGTGGCGCCACCCCGGCGTGTTCCCCGCGCGGACCGCCCTCGGCGAGTCGGCAACGGGGGCGCCGGTCGTAGAGGGCGAGCTCGACGTCAACAACGGCTACTGGGACACGTACCGCACCGAGTGGCCCGCGCTCGCACTCCTCGTCCCCGCGCTGGCCGGGCGCCTGCTGGACGGGCAGCTCGCCCAGTATCGCCGCGGCGGCTGGATGGCCCGCTTGCGGGCCCCCCGGTACGTCGATAGCACGGTCGGCACCCCGGGTG
>NZ_JAGXJJ010000572.1:0-236 GCF_019091465.1 Microbacterium sp. GbtcB4 | reverse complement strand
GGATTCGCCGCCCTGCCCGGGGGAGTGATGCTGGCCCCCCCCCCGGTCCGGGGCAGCGGGCCCGCCCAGGCCCGCACGCGCACCCCCCCGGAGCGGCAGGACTCCTCTTCCTTCATGGATCGCATGAACGACCCATGGGATCGGCGGCAGGACGGCCACTGACCCCTCCCTTTCTTTCCCCCACGCAGCTCGGCGTTTGGTGATCCGGGGTTTTTCCTGCGTCCTTCGCCGGCCCC
>NZ_JAGXJJ010000571.1:0-236 GCF_019091465.1 Microbacterium sp. GbtcB4 | reverse complement strand
ACATTTTCAGACGGCCGTACCCTGCAAATTGCGGGTAGCTATGTCGAATTTGCCGAGCGCCTTCCCCTGCCGGCCTACCGGCACCTTGACCCGCGGGAGCTCACTGCTGCGCACCGTAGAGAAGGCTTCGAAGCCAATAACGCAGACAAGATATTTGAAAGTACATACACCCAACAAATACATAAAGGCTAGATAAGAAGGTATACGATGGATCGGCACTTAAAGCGACTGCAAAG
>NZ_JAGXJJ010000570.1:0-236 GCF_019091465.1 Microbacterium sp. GbtcB4 | reverse complement strand
CGCGTCGAGCGACACCAGGGCGCCGAACAGTGACTCGCGCACGCGGTCGCTCGTCGGCCTGGTGCCGACGCCGGGGACGACGAGCCGGGTGCCGCGTGCCGATCCGGCGATGATCCTCGTCACCCGTTCACGATACGACAGGCCGCGGACGGGCGTGTCCGTGCGGTTCCCTAGGTGCGCGGGCCAGAATCGGGGGGCGTGGCGCGCGGCGTGGACTCTGGCATCGCGCGCGGCCG
>NZ_JAGXJJ010000569.1:0-236 GCF_019091465.1 Microbacterium sp. GbtcB4 | reverse complement strand
AGGGGATACGAGAAGGCGCTCGCACCGACGACCGTCTTCGCGTTCAGGCGCGCGATGATCGCCAACCAGGTGTGCGCCGGCGGGAACAGCATCAGGATGCCGATCACGCCGAGCCAGGCCCAGACGCTCGCGCGGGTGCGGAAGCCCATGAGGAACCCGCCCCCGAAGTTGTTGGGGAGGGGGGTGGCGTGCGCCGTGAGGGACGGGAGCACGGGGGCCCACAGCCCGCTCGACCG
>NZ_JAGXJJ010000568.1:0-236 GCF_019091465.1 Microbacterium sp. GbtcB4 | reverse complement strand
AAGATGCCACTTTTGCCTCCACCTGCTGTCCTGCTGCAAATTCAATATAAGCACCTGCCCCTTCTCCTTCCGCAGCCACACTATCCGCATGTATGGTATTATGCCTGTTCTCCCAGGTACCATAACTTTTAAAAGGCTTATTAAAAGTGATCTCAAAATAGTTGCGAAAGTTCTGTGGCGCCCAGCGGCAATTATTTACATAACCGGTAATTTTCTGCGCGCTGGGATCAATCTTC
>NZ_JAGXJJ010000567.1:0-236 GCF_019091465.1 Microbacterium sp. GbtcB4 | reverse complement strand
GGCGCTCGCTTCGGTCCTCGGATACCCCTAGACGATGACGATGCTGACCGGCCGGCGGCGCGGGCAACGGAGCCAGTCTATCAGCGGAGACCGGTCGAAGGCTGCTGGCGGGCTGTCAGGCGTGGAGCGCCTCGTTGAGCGTGACGCCGACGCCTGCGCGGCGGACCGCCTCGACGGCACCCGCGAGCGCATGACGACGCAAGAGCAGGCCATCCTAACCCGAGAGGTCGGCGCCA
>NZ_JAGXJJ010000566.1:0-236 GCF_019091465.1 Microbacterium sp. GbtcB4 | reverse complement strand
ACGAGCGTCCCCGGCGTCACAGCGCCGACGGATCATGCCGGCCTCGGATTCGGTTACAAGTGGAACATGGGCTGGATGCACGACTCGCTGCAGTACATCGGCAGAGACCCGATGTACCGGGCGCACCACGAGGGCGAGGTGACGTTCTCGTTCGTCTACGCGTTCGCCGAGGACTACGTCCTGCCGATCAGTCACGACGAGGTCGTGCACGGCAAAGGCAGCCTGCTGTCGAAGTT
>NZ_JAGXJJ010000565.1:0-236 GCF_019091465.1 Microbacterium sp. GbtcB4 | reverse complement strand
CGTCCACGGCACTACCACACAGGAGAACATCATGCCCAGGGAACGCGGGGAGTAGGTCATCGGGACCAATCGTCGCCCGCGTCACGACTACAACATCGAGAAGTCGTACGAGGCGGGCATGGTGCTCACGGGCACTGAGGTGAAGTCGCCCCGTCAGGGACGCGCGATCCTCGGCGACGGGTTCGCGTTCGTGAAGGGCAACGAGGTCTTCCTCGACGCCGTGCACATCCCGGAGT
>NZ_JAGXJJ010000564.1:0-236 GCF_019091465.1 Microbacterium sp. GbtcB4 | reverse complement strand
GCCTCGGCTGCACCGAGTGGCCGCTGTGCACGCCCGAGTCGCTCGTCCCGATCGTCGAGGGGCAGGGCATCCACGGGATGATCGAGTTCGGCAACCGGCTGATGACCGGCGTCGTCGGGATCATCGCGCTCGCCGTCGTCCTGCTCGTCCTGCACACCATCAGCGGCCCCCGGGCGCCCATCCACGCCCTGGGGGTCGCCACCGGGCGTCTCGCCCGCCCGGCCGGCGCCCTCGGC
>NZ_JAGXJJ010000563.1:0-236 GCF_019091465.1 Microbacterium sp. GbtcB4 | reverse complement strand
CGGCGGCCGAGGCGCTGCGCGACACGCTCATCCAGGTCGCCGAGACCCGCCGGACCGGCCTGTGTGCGAGTCGCAGCTCCCCACCGCCTCGCCGGGGCAGACCTCCGCGGGCACACCGGCGACGCACCTCGCGGACGGTGAATGGCACCGGATGCATCCGCTCACGCCGCTCTTCAAGGGCGGCCTGGCGCTCAGCATCGTGGGTGGCATCGTGATCGCGAACATGCGCGGCCGGG
>NZ_JAGXJJ010000057.1:0-295 GCF_019091465.1 Microbacterium sp. GbtcB4 | reverse complement strand
GCACTGCTGGTGACGGATGTCCTCACGAACTCGGCAGGGACGGCCTTTGGGTCCACAACCAACGCCCTCCGCGGCGATACGGTGCGGCTGAACTTCGATTACAAGCATGTGTGAACCGTCCCTGGTCGAAGACTCGGGGTCCACCACAGCGGGTCCGCCTAGCGGACGAGCAGCCGAATGCGCTCGTCCAGTCCCGCGGCGTCAAGCGCGTATCGTGCAAGCAGTCCTGAGTACGTACCGGTTATGATGAGCATATTCGTCTACGGGATGGCGTGCAGCGGAATTCCTGAGGATG
>NZ_JAGXJJ010000562.1:0-236 GCF_019091465.1 Microbacterium sp. GbtcB4 | reverse complement strand
CGATGCACGCCTCTAGTTGCAGCAAGTGCCGAACCAACAGGAGAGCAATGTCACGCAGGGCGGTTAACTGCCCAGCCTCCCTCTCCGGCGGGAGCGCTGACCATTGCTTCAGCAAGCGCTGAAGTACCAGTGCGTCGCCCCCGCTCTGCCAGGGTGCGCTCCTGCTCTGCCAGGATGAATGATGGGTCCCCCTGGACTACGTCGTTCGCGGGCTGGCGGGTGTTATCGCCCCCGTG
>NZ_JAGXJJ010000561.1:0-236 GCF_019091465.1 Microbacterium sp. GbtcB4 | reverse complement strand
CGGCGACCCCTCCGCGGAGCCGGTGCAGCGCGTCGCCGACCAGCGGGACGAGCTTGTACAGCAGTCCCGCGAGCGAGACGACGGCGCTGATCAGGTTCTTCACGAGCGCGCCGCCGACCGTGTCGAACTCCGCGGCGGAGTTCGCGAACCGCTCGAGGTCCTTGAGCTTCGCCAGCGGGTTCACCGACCATCCGAACAGGTCCTCGGCGAATCGGCTGAGGCGGCCGAGGAAGGCG
>NZ_JAGXJJ010000560.1:0-236 GCF_019091465.1 Microbacterium sp. GbtcB4 | reverse complement strand
GCAGCAGTGGTGGGCGAGACGCCGGTTCTCGCGCGGACTCGACGTGCCCTACGCGGTCGGCACCTATCGGGCGGCGTGGGCGGCCTACCCAGAGCCCGTCCGCCAGTACCACCCGGAGCTCAATCACGGCATCGCGCTCTCGCAGATCCCGTTGGCGGCCGATGTGCAGCTCTGCTGGGAGTGCGCCGTCGGTCACCTGTTCGCGGCGACGCCGACCGAGCAGCGCGAACGCCCGG
>NZ_JAGXJJ010000559.1:0-236 GCF_019091465.1 Microbacterium sp. GbtcB4 | reverse complement strand
CAGCCACACCGACCGGATGGCGCCCATGCCGAGCGGGGACACGGCGCCGCGGTTGACGAACGGCAGCGGGGGGTCGAACTCGAGGGCCTGCTCCTGCAGCACCCCGAGCGGCACCGACAGCAGCACCCGGTCGAAGGAGAGGGCTTCCCCGGTGCCGAGGCGCACGCTCACCCCGGTGTCGACCCACGCGAGGCGGGTGACCGGCGAGCTGTGGCCCACCCTCATCCCGCCTAAGG
>NZ_JAGXJJ010000558.1:0-236 GCF_019091465.1 Microbacterium sp. GbtcB4 | reverse complement strand
TTGGCGTGGATCTCCTCCTCGGAGACGTGGATCTGTGCAAGGTCGTCCTGGATCTCCGCGGCGCGCATGGATCGATTTTAGGTGACGTGACCGTGTGCTCCGGCCGCGGGCGCGTACCCTCCCCCGCAGGACGACGCCGCACTACTCTGACGGTGACGCGGGCGCCCGCCCCGACGGAAGGAGATCCCCATGGCGACTCACGACATCCTCAGCCAGGTCCCCCTCGGCGACATCGC
>NZ_JAGXJJ010000557.1:0-237 GCF_019091465.1 Microbacterium sp. GbtcB4 | reverse complement strand
CACCCCGTACGCCCGACTGGTGGGGGACCCCCCCCACCCGGACGGCCCCGTGCCCCCCGCCGATCAGGTGGTCGCCTGGCTGCAGTTCCTCGGGTTGGGTCAGGAGGCGGCGGATGGGGCCGCCTCGATCCTCGCCCCCGAGCCCCTGCTGGGTGTGGCGGGGGGTCTGGGCAGCGGGGGGCTCGGCGCCGCCCCCGCCCGGTTCTTCGTCTGCGCGAACATCATCTTCCCCGCCGC
>NZ_JAGXJJ010000556.1:0-237 GCF_019091465.1 Microbacterium sp. GbtcB4 | reverse complement strand
CACCGAGGTGAGGAAGTCGGTGTACACGTCGTCCTGGAAGAAGAAGTCGATGAAGCTCTCGGCCGCCTCGACGCGACCGTTTTCGGGGTTGATCCCCCACGCGACGAGGTAGCCCCCCCACATGTGGGCGACATCGGCGTCCAGCGTGGGGAAGTTCATGTAGCCGGGCTCCACCCCCGCCGCTCGCGCATCGGAGAGGATCCAGGTCGCGGGGAACATCGCCGCCTGACCGGTGAG
>NZ_JAGXJJ010000555.1:0-237 GCF_019091465.1 Microbacterium sp. GbtcB4 | reverse complement strand
ATGAGGTCGGTCGCGTAGCGCTCCTCCACGTACTGCGCGGGCACGAGGATGGCGAGCGCCGGGTGCATGGCCCGCAGTTCCAGGGCCGCGCGGATGCCCTCGTCCGTGTAGGTGGGCGGCAGCCGCACGTCCAGGATGCAGAGGTTGGGCGTGGTCGAGAGCACGGCCTCGCGAAGACCGGTCGTGTCCGGGAGCGCGGCCACCACCTCGTGGCCTGCGGCTTCGTGGAGCCGCACC
>NZ_JAGXJJ010000554.1:0-237 GCF_019091465.1 Microbacterium sp. GbtcB4 | reverse complement strand
AAGGCCGCCCCCCCGCCCCTCGTGGACGCGCCGCCGGGCACGCCCGGCCGGGAGTTCGGCGGGGCCGCCCGCCAGACCCGCCTGGGCACCGAGCCCGTGCAGCCGGCGCTCCCCCGCGTGGCCGAGGTGCCGCTGGGCGGCACCGCTGTCGTCACCGGTATCAACTCGCCGCTCGGCTTCCCGCAGAAGGTCATCGAGCTGCATGCGGCCGAGACCGAGCTGCCCATCACCGAGGCG
>NZ_JAGXJJ010000553.1:0-237 GCF_019091465.1 Microbacterium sp. GbtcB4 | reverse complement strand
ACGACCGCGACCGGCCCCCGCGGGCCCCATCCGATGGCCGCGGTCACCGGTCGCTCCCCGCAGGGAGCCCCGCCGATGCACGTCACCAATCTGCCCGAAGTCGGTCCGGAGGGCGCGCGTGTGCTCTCGTGGGACGGTGCCGAGTTGCGGGTGACCCCGATCGTGCCCGGGACCCACATGGTCGCCCACGTCTTCCTCGACGACGAGGTGACCCCGCGCATCGCCTCGAGGCTCTCG
>NZ_JAGXJJ010000056.1:0-295 GCF_019091465.1 Microbacterium sp. GbtcB4 | reverse complement strand
TCTCGATCGACGAGCCCCTTGTTCAATGCCGCCTCCCAGGTCGAGAGCGCCTGTTCGAACGGATCGCACGTGGACACCAGGCTCAGCACATTCTCGTTCGGGTCCTCCAGCGCATCGGGGTGTCGCGGGCCCAGGGGCCGAGCCCAGTGCACGCGGGCCTCCGGCGGCTTCCCGCCCCGGCCGCCCGGGCTGGCGGCGAGGGGGAGGCGCGGTCTCTCGTCGGGCACCCCGATGCCCCGCCGCCCCGCCCGCGCCACGCACGGCAGTCGGACACCGGGCTGCGCCGCGGCCACCC
>NZ_JAGXJJ010000552.1:0-237 GCF_019091465.1 Microbacterium sp. GbtcB4 | reverse complement strand
CCCTACCCCCGGCGGACCGGGGCAGGAGGGGATGAGGGCGGCCAGGCCCAAGCCGGCCGAGATGAACCCCATCCGCAGCAGCGCACCGGTCACGCTGCTCGCGACGCGGAAGATGAAGCCCTGCGTGCACCCGTACCAGAGCAGCACGGCGAAGGAGAGCAGCACCACCACGCCGAAACCGACCAGCAACCAGGGGATGCGCCACTCCTCCGGAGCGAAGATCCCGATGACGATGCT
>NZ_JAGXJJ010000551.1:0-237 GCF_019091465.1 Microbacterium sp. GbtcB4 | reverse complement strand
GCATCACGATGGCGCACCTCAAGGGCACGCTCGACCACTTCGGGAAGCAGCTCTTCGGCCCGGGGCCCAAGACGCGCTTCCGCCCGAACTACTTCCCCTTCACCGGGCCCTCCGCCGGGCTCGACCTGGGGCACCCGCCCTCCAGGGGCGGCGCGCGCTGGATCGAGTGGGGGGGCTGCGGCGTGGTCAACCCGACCGTGCTGCGCGCGGCGGGGATCGACCCGGAGGGGGACGGCG
>NZ_JAGXJJ010000550.1:0-237 GCF_019091465.1 Microbacterium sp. GbtcB4 | reverse complement strand
AACGGCTGCGAGGTGCCCACGGCTCACACGGCGGCGTCGGCCTGCGCCTCGCTGATGATCGGGGTGGATCCCCTCACCCGGATCTCCCGCAACTGCTTCCGCGTCAGCGGCCCTCGCTGATCCGATGTGCTCATGCCTTGCTCCGATACAGAGGATGCTTCGCGTTGTACTGGCCGACCCCGTCGGGGACGAGGCACCAGCCCGGTGGTTCGTCGCGTCCGCGGTCTCGACAGCCCG
>NZ_JAGXJJ010000549.1:0-237 GCF_019091465.1 Microbacterium sp. GbtcB4 | reverse complement strand
CAGCAGGCCGGTGACCGTGCCGGCCTGGCCCACCACCACTTTGTCGACCTCGGTGCGGACGCGGTGCATGGCCTGCCGCAGCGCGGCGTCGACGGCGGGACTGTTCTCGTCGGGCACGGGGTCTCCTCGGCTTCGGTCGTGAAAGGGATGCGGGGTGGACGGCTGCTCATGAGCGGCCTCCCGGGGACTGGGAGCTCGCCTCCACGGCGGGCTCCAGCCCGTCCCGGCCGCGGGCCC
>NZ_JAGXJJ010000548.1:0-237 GCF_019091465.1 Microbacterium sp. GbtcB4 | reverse complement strand
CCTTTAAACACCAAAACCAATGATCGCAAGCGTTAGCCCTTTATTAACCGAAGATCTTTTTCAGCATATCTGGAAATGCCGTTTATTTAATACTACCGGTTTAACAACGATTGATGGGGTTCCGGTAGAGGTGCAGTATACCGGCGTGCATAACCATGATGCAGGGCCTGATTTTACGGCAGCTAAAATAAAGATCGGTAATACCCTGTGGGCCGGCAATGTGGAGCTGCATGTGCG
>NZ_JAGXJJ010000547.1:0-237 GCF_019091465.1 Microbacterium sp. GbtcB4 | reverse complement strand
GAAAAAGGATGAACTGCTGCAACAGGACATGCTGCAGGCAATCCTTAAACGCATGCTCATCCTCTCTGTCAGGATATTGACACAGACTACCGATTTCCATAAACTGGAGAAAAGGCAGGGCGATATTGTCAGGGAATTCTATTGGCTGGTGGAAAGACATTTCACCAGGGAGCATGAAGTGGCCTTTTATGCATCCAAGCTCAATAAATCACCTATAACACTTTCCAATCTCTTTTC
>NZ_JAGXJJ010000546.1:0-237 GCF_019091465.1 Microbacterium sp. GbtcB4 | reverse complement strand
CCCCGCCGCAACACCGGCGGACGGCGTGGCGCCCCCGCCGAGGAGCGCGGCCGCCAGCGCCGAGCCCGCCAACATCGGCCCCCGTCCAGCGCACAGCTCGAGGCGCGCAGCGGAACGCTGATGCCCGCTCCGAAGGAGACCCGGAGCGTCGCCGTGGCGCACCCGAGGTCGCCCGCAGGGGCGACCGCGGCACCGGCGCCCGGGAACGCCCCGTGGACGACCCGGGCTGCCGCCGCC
>NZ_JAGXJJ010000545.1:0-237 GCF_019091465.1 Microbacterium sp. GbtcB4 | reverse complement strand
TAGGGTTTGGTAAATTGCAAAGACTCGAATACAGATAAAAGAGAAGCTTTGCAGACTAAAAATGAATCCAACCTGAGATGATCAAAGTTTTGTTTTCTGTCTTTTTGGGAAGAAATAAACAAAGATGTTTTCTTTCCCTTTGAACAGACGCACAAATCCAACGACTGTCGGATACAGAGACTTGACTGATAGACGGAGATGAACGGTGCGTTTGCTAACACATTTAAAATGTGTAAA
>NZ_JAGXJJ010000544.1:0-237 GCF_019091465.1 Microbacterium sp. GbtcB4 | reverse complement strand
CGCCCAGCGCCAGGAACCCGTTCCGCTCATCCCCCCCATCATCGGCACCCGCGACGACGGCCCCGGCGAGCGCCGCTCGTACCTCGCCCTCGACTGGCTCATCCGCACCCACCTGCCCACCTTCCTCGCCCTCTCGCTCCCCGCCGAAGCGCCGAGGGTCCGCGCCCTCGCACCCATCATCGACATGCACACCGCCGGGGCCGCGGGCCCCGCCGTGCGAGCCGCCCGGCCCGCCGC
>NZ_JAGXJJ010000543.1:0-237 GCF_019091465.1 Microbacterium sp. GbtcB4 | reverse complement strand
CAACTCCATTAAGATCATGACCATGATATAGAAGTGAAGCAATAAATTGAAGGTTTATTCAACGTGGCCATCTCAGATAATACCTCAGCTGATCGAGTAATCAATTGATGTAATAGTTAATAGATTAACTTCAAGCATAAAGACTAGCATAGACATCATCATGACCAAGAGGTATAGGTTAAACAAGAACCCAAAAATAATTTTCAAAGAGGAAAAGATCGAATATTTGTACCTTGA
>NZ_JAGXJJ010000055.1:0-297 GCF_019091465.1 Microbacterium sp. GbtcB4 | reverse complement strand
TCGTGCACGGGGAGGAGATCACCTGGCCGGGCGTGACCGACTCGGTGGGGCCGCGCGGCGGCACCGTGCACGGCGTGCCGATGGGCGCGGACGGCCTCGACGCCGACGCGCTGGAGCAGGCGATGGCCCGGCTGCGTCCCGTGCTCGTCGCGCTCACCCCGCACCACCAGAATCCCACGGGGACGCGACTGCCCGCGGCGGCCCGGCACCGTGTGGCCGAGCTCGGCGCGCAGTACGGGGTGCCCGTGATCGAGGATCGCGTCGTCGCCGGCACCTCGTTCGACGGGGTCGTCCCGC
>NZ_JAGXJJ010000542.1:0-237 GCF_019091465.1 Microbacterium sp. GbtcB4 | reverse complement strand
CCACGAGGCCTTCGACAGCCTGGAGCGGCAGGGCGCAGAGGGCATCATCCTCGGTGTTCCGAACGCCCTGGACACCCCGGCGATGCGGGCGCGCACCGAACGGACGCCCGCCACCCGGAGTGAGCGCACCCCCCTCGAGGAGGACGCCCCGCTCGCGGTCGACCAGCGCGCGATCGGCCGCCTCGCCGTGGAGCATCTCCTCGACCTCGGCCACGAGACCGTGTGGCATGTCTCCGG
>NZ_JAGXJJ010000541.1:0-237 GCF_019091465.1 Microbacterium sp. GbtcB4 | reverse complement strand
CCTATGCCACGCATCCAGCCGTCGCGCCCGTCGGGGTCGGGCTCATCGGGGTGAACTTCGGGGTCTCCTGGCCCGGCTTCAACGCGCTGATCGCCTCGGGGGTCGACGGCGAGGTCCGTCAGCAGTACTTCGGCGTGAACTTCGCCCTCGGCAACCTCGGCATCGGCGTGGGCGGCATCATCGGCGGGTTCTTCGTCGACGTGACGGAGCCGTCGCCCTTCACCACGCTCTTCCTCA
>NZ_JAGXJJ010000540.1:0-237 GCF_019091465.1 Microbacterium sp. GbtcB4 | reverse complement strand
TAGCGAAGGGATGTCGCAATGAGCGATCCTGTGCGTCCGCAATCCGTCCTCGACCTCGCCGCCACGCCGGGAAGGCTGCGGGAGGAGGTCCGGGCTGCGCCGCCGTTGACGCACTGCGTCACGAACGCCGTCGTGGCGGGCTTCACCGCCAACGTGCTGCTGGCGCTCGGGGCGGCGCCGGCCATGGTGGACATCGTCGGCGAGGCCGGGCCGTTCGCCGCTGCCGCCTCGGGGCTC
>NZ_JAGXJJ010000539.1:0-237 GCF_019091465.1 Microbacterium sp. GbtcB4 | reverse complement strand
ATGCCGACCGGGGCGGTCGCTAGTGCTGGGGCGTCGTTGATGCCGGCCCCGACCATGGCCGTCGGGCGGACGCTGGTCAGGGATTCGATCGCGTGGGCCTTGTCGGCGGGCAGCTGCCCGGCCCGCACATCGTCGATGCCTGCCTGGGCGGCGATGGCGCGGGCGGAGCGTTCGTTGTCGCCGGTGAGCATGACGGTCTCGATGCCCTGACTGTGGAGCATCCGCACGGTCTCGGCC
>NZ_JAGXJJ010000538.1:0-237 GCF_019091465.1 Microbacterium sp. GbtcB4 | reverse complement strand
CCCCCCGTGGCCGCCATCGGGGGGGGCCGCGATGCCGCCGCCACCCCGGAGGACGGCACCCAGGCGGTCGCGGCCGCCGAGGCCGCCTACGCCTCGATCGCCCCCGGAGCCCCGGTCGCCCTCCCCGCTTCGTCCCCCGCCGTCGCCGTCGCCGAGGAGGCCACCCGATGACCCCTCCCCGCCCGCTGCGGATCGCCGTGCTGTCCTTCGCGCACACGCACGCCCTCAGCTACGTGC
>NZ_JAGXJJ010000537.1:0-237 GCF_019091465.1 Microbacterium sp. GbtcB4 | reverse complement strand
GACCACCCGACGGCTGCCGCCGAAGCTGGAAGGCGATCCCCGGAGGATCCGGATGGCCTGCAGCCTTCACTTCACCCTCCCCGGGACGCCGGTGCAGTTCTACGGCGAGGAGATCGGGATGGGCGAGAACATCGCCATCGAGGGGCGGCTGGCCGTACGCACCCCGATGCAGTGGTCGGCGGATCGCAATGGCGGCTTCTCCGACGCCCGCCCCTCGCGACTGGTGGCGCCGCTTCC
>NZ_JAGXJJ010000536.1:0-237 GCF_019091465.1 Microbacterium sp. GbtcB4 | reverse complement strand
CCGCCCGCGGCGGCCGGGTCGCCTACGCCACGGGTTTCACCGGCCTCGGGGCCGGCGCCGCCCGGTTCGCTGCGGACGTGATGCTCGACAAGCTCGCCGGCGAGGAGACCGAGCGCACGCAGCCCCGGATGGTGCGCGAGAAGCCGATCCCGTTCCCGCCGGAGCCCGCCGCGTCCGTGGGCACCAACCTCGTCCGCGCCGCGATGGACAGGGCGGATCACAACGAGGGGCGCCGGA
>NZ_JAGXJJ010000535.1:0-237 GCF_019091465.1 Microbacterium sp. GbtcB4 | reverse complement strand
AGACCGGCGAGCCCGCGGCGGCGGAGGCGCTGTGCCGGGAGGCGCTGGCCAGGGACGGGCTGCAGGCCGAGGCGGTCGCCCTCCTCGGCGGGCAGCTCGGCGCCCTCCTCATGCACGGGGGCCGGATGGAGGGGGCCGAGGCGAGCCTGACCGCCGCGATCGACGCCCTGGCCGCGACCGGGAGCGCGACCCCCGCGCTCGCCAACTGGCTGATGAACCGGGCGGTCGTGCGGATGC
>NZ_JAGXJJ010000534.1:0-237 GCF_019091465.1 Microbacterium sp. GbtcB4 | reverse complement strand
GCAGGTCTTCGTCCTCGGCACGCTGAGCGGGAACGTGGTGGAGTCGGCGCTCGGCTACTTCATCAACCCGATCACGACGGTGCTGCTCGGCGTCTTCGTGCTCAAGGTGCGCCTCCGCCGGCTGCAGTGGGTGGCCGTCGGGATCGCGGCCATCGCGGTCGTGGTCATCGTCGGGGCGTACGGCCACGTCCCCTGGTTCGCCTTGGCGCTCACGGCCCCCTTCGGCCTGTACGGGGT
>NZ_JAGXJJ010000533.1:0-237 GCF_019091465.1 Microbacterium sp. GbtcB4 | reverse complement strand
CGTGGCGATGGACCCGAAGACCGGGCGCATCCTCGCGCTGGCGTCCACCCCCGGCTTCGACACCAACAGCATGGCGACCCACGACGCGAACGCCGCCAACGCCACCTCCGACCAGCTCGTGGCCGACCCCGGCAAGCCGCTGTCGAACCGCGCGATCGCCGGTGACCTCAATCCCCCGGGCCCGACGTTCAAGATCGTCGTGGCGGCGGCCGCCTACGCCAGTGGCGAGTGGACGCC
>NZ_JAGXJJ010000054.1:0-297 GCF_019091465.1 Microbacterium sp. GbtcB4 | reverse complement strand
GCCGTCCCCGACCCCGACCAGCCCGCCACGCTCGCCCCTGCTGCCGTGCGAGAGGGAGCGCTGGAGGCGTTCCTCCGGGTGGCCGGCGCCTCGTCGAGTCCACGGACGGCGCGGGCCGACCGCGACGCGCGGATCCTCGGTCGGGCGTTGCTCGTGGCGGCCGCGCGGGACGTGATGTCGACGACGGGACGCCTGCGCCTCGCACGGCTCAGCGCCGCGACCCAGCCCACGGCCGCCCTTCGCGGCCCCGATCCGTACAGCGCCCGGCACTGGTACCTCGCGAACGAGGTCGCCTCC
>NZ_JAGXJJ010000532.1:0-237 GCF_019091465.1 Microbacterium sp. GbtcB4 | reverse complement strand
ATCCTGCCACGCCTGTCCGAGGGCGGCGCTCGACGCTGCCGCGGAACAATCGGGAATGCTTCGGTCCCTCTTGAGGAAGACTTGACGGTCCCCTGAGGTGCGCTGCGTAACGTCGAAGCCATGACGAACACGGGTGCCCCCGCACGCCCTGACCGCACCGAGCGACGCTCCCGGCGGCGCCCGATCATGGCGTTCGCGCTGGCCGAGCTCGCTACCGGAGGAATCGGTGCCGCGCTC
>NZ_JAGXJJ010000531.1:0-238 GCF_019091465.1 Microbacterium sp. GbtcB4 | reverse complement strand
GCCGCGGAGGCCGCCGCCGAGGACGGCAGTATGATGCGGCTTCCCGGGCATCACGAACTCGGCGCCCGCGAGGGCGTGCCGGTCATCACGATCGAGCAGCTCACCGCGCACCTCAACGAGATCGACCCGGACGGAGCCACACCGGCCGCCCAGCGCGGCCGCCGCGTGAGCCTCCGTGCCGACGCCACCGTGCCCACCGACCTCGGCACGTTCCGCTTCCTTGCCTACAAGGACCGCG
>NZ_JAGXJJ010000530.1:0-238 GCF_019091465.1 Microbacterium sp. GbtcB4 | reverse complement strand
TTCCTCTTAATTATATCTGCTTTGTTTCTGGGCCTAAAGCATCTGATTTTTCATAGTTTCCATAATTATTCTTCTGAGTAGTGTAAATCATACTTGTGACTGTGTGATAGACTCCAGGGTAGAGCTAGATCCAACAAGCAATTATAGACAGTAGAAGAGTCTTCAGACTTTTACACCAAATCTTCTGATTTGTATCTTCTGAAATTTTCAACAAGCTCCTACACCATATCTTTTGCAG
>NZ_JAGXJJ010000529.1:0-238 GCF_019091465.1 Microbacterium sp. GbtcB4 | reverse complement strand
CGCCGTCAACCCGAGCGGCGCGGGAAGACGGCACTTCACGCACCAGGCGCCGCCCGCGGCGGACAGGAGGGCGATGTGGACCCCCGTGGTGGTCCCGGCGAAGGCCGGGTGATCGAGCAGGGGGCCGACCTCGGCTGCGGCGTACTCGACGCGGAGGTCGAGCAGGTAGAGGAGGGCGACCTCCCCCCCCCCCCCTCGGGCCGCCCCCGGCCCGTCCAGCAAGCGCGCCCGCCCGGAG
>NZ_JAGXJJ010000528.1:0-238 GCF_019091465.1 Microbacterium sp. GbtcB4 | reverse complement strand
GGGGGGAGCGCGGGTGGATCTCGGCATCCTGGACCGCACCGACCGCATCTGGACGAGCGACTGCCTCGACCCGGTCGAGCGGCTCGAGACGCAGCGTCACACCGCGCTCGTCGTTCCGCCCGAGATGATGGGCATGCACCTGACCACCCCGCACGTGCATTCGACGGGGCGCACCGTGTCGCTCGCGTTCAGCGGCGCCGTGGCCCTGTTCGGCCACTTCGGCATCGAATGGGATCTC
>NZ_JAGXJJ010000527.1:0-238 GCF_019091465.1 Microbacterium sp. GbtcB4 | reverse complement strand
TGGAAGACCATCCGCCCGCCGCTCACGCCCAACTTCTCCGTCGTCATCATCCTGTCGACGACCTGGGACTTCAAGGTCTTCGCGCCGGCCTACCTCATGCCCGGCGGCAGCGGCGGCAACCGCCAGGTGCTCAACCCCGGCGTGGGGGCGTACGTGGGGTGGGTCGGTCGGACCCGCTACGGTTTCGGCGCCGCGCGGCCCGTGCTGTGGTCCCTCGGCTGGTACCGCACAACGTTCG
>NZ_JAGXJJ010000526.1:0-238 GCF_019091465.1 Microbacterium sp. GbtcB4 | reverse complement strand
GACCCGCCTGCGGCGAGGACGCCGCAGTGACCGTGAGCGGTGACCTCGTCGGGGCAGAGGTCGGTCTGCACGACGAGCGCGACGCCGACCTCCGCCGCCAGCGCCCCGGTGGCGACGTTCAGGATGCCCTGTGGGTCGACCGCACCGGAGCCTCGGGCGACGCGGACCGCGGGAACGCCGAACAGCATGATGCCGCCCACTCCGGCCTCGGCGGCCTCGACGGCCGCGGAACGCAGCG
>NZ_JAGXJJ010000525.1:0-238 GCF_019091465.1 Microbacterium sp. GbtcB4 | reverse complement strand
ATCACGACCGGCGGCGGGTTCTCGAACTGCGAGGCGATGAGGAAGATCAGCGGGATGCCGGGGATCACCAGGAACACGTGGGTCAGGGCCGACAGCGATTCGCTCTTCCAGCCGCGCACGTAGCCGGCGCTCACACCGCTCGTGATCGCGATGATCGTGGCGATGTACGCCGCGGGGAAGCCGACGACGTTCACGCCGCGGGTGCCGTAGCTGATCTGGCTCAGCACGTCTTCGCCCA
>NZ_JAGXJJ010000524.1:0-238 GCF_019091465.1 Microbacterium sp. GbtcB4 | reverse complement strand
GGGCACCCCGACAAGTGGACGCTGTACCCCCTGCAGGATCGACTCCGGATGCGCGGCAGGCTCCGCCCCGCGTACCCGATGCCCGCCGATCTGGAGGTCCTCACGGTGCAGCGGATCGTCGTGCGCAACGGGCTCAGCATGGATCTGTCCGCCGTGCTGCTCGTCGCCATCACCGCCGAGGGGGCCCACCTCGCCGCGCTCACGGCACCCATGCCGTCCGACCACCCCGACTCGGCGT
>NZ_JAGXJJ010000523.1:0-238 GCF_019091465.1 Microbacterium sp. GbtcB4 | reverse complement strand
CCACCCGGGCCCAGAGGGTGACCCGGTGCCCCCGGACCAGGAGCGAGCGCGCATGGACACCCGCCCCCCCTCCGACATCGATCCCGCGACCCCCGGTGAGGTGATCCGCGACCAGCTCCTGGATGCGCTGGTGCTCGAGCGGTCCCTGCGCCGACCGGGTCGTCATCCGCACCGAATCGTCGAACCGCTCCTCGTAGTAGTCGCGGATCCGCTCGTCGAGCTCGCGCTAGTCCATGGT
>NZ_JAGXJJ010000053.1:0-299 GCF_019091465.1 Microbacterium sp. GbtcB4 | reverse complement strand
GCACCGACACTGTTGATCGCGCCGGCCGAGACCACATCGCCGGGCTCGACCGCGACCGGGATCGATTCGCCAGTGATACCCGATGTGTCCAGGCTGGAGCGACCGGAGCGGCCGATCCCGTCGGTCGCGATCCTCTCGCCCGGCCGGCCAACCATGACCTGACCGACCATCAACCCTCTCGCCTGGACGTGCACGGCAGTGCCGCCCTGCTAGTCGGTCGCTGTCTCCGGTACGCGCTTGAGCGGTGCACGCAGCCCGCCCCGGGCTCGGCCCACCGCCTTGTCCTCGAGTGCCCCAGC
>NZ_JAGXJJ010000522.1:0-238 GCF_019091465.1 Microbacterium sp. GbtcB4 | reverse complement strand
GGAGGGGCGCAGTGCCTCCAGGTTCCGGTGGAGGAGGATGTTCTGCCCGACCCGGGCCCCGGCCTGTTGCGGGGGGAGGGCGGTGGGCCGCGCGTCCAGGCGGAGGAAGGGGATGCCGGAGGCGAACGCTCCCGACGACACGAGCACGACCTCGGCTCCGCGGGCAGGCGCCGCGGCCAGCGCCCCGACGAGCACCGGGAAGCGCCAGGGCGCCTCGCCGCCGATGGATGACGAGCCC
>NZ_JAGXJJ010000521.1:0-238 GCF_019091465.1 Microbacterium sp. GbtcB4 | reverse complement strand
CTGGGGACGAGGCTGGGGAGGCCTCACGCGGGATGCCTCATGGGTGGGGACACCCTCGGTCGCACGTGCGGCAACCCACACCCCCGGACGGACGCTGGCTGATACCGACGGCGCATGCCCCGACGTATGGCGGACCCTGAGTTTCGACAGCAGCAGGGGGGCGATCGCTATGCGCTGCACATCTCGCCGGTCAACGAGTTCGTCGACGGACTGCGTGGGGGCGGCCGCGGGGGGGCGC
>NZ_JAGXJJ010000520.1:0-238 GCF_019091465.1 Microbacterium sp. GbtcB4 | reverse complement strand
CGCTATTGCTATTGGGGATAGTCGGGTTTTTCGTGCAATGGTATGGCGATTCGTTAGATGGCCGCATAGCATTCTATAGGAATAAATCACGTAAATGGTATGGCTTTGCATTGGATATCGTGATGGACTGGATCAGTACCGTGATGATCGGGTTGGGGTATGTGTTTTATGCGCCTGATGATTTTAAATACTCAGGCTTCGCTTTGGTATCCCTATACGGTTGGGCCATGATCATCTC
>NZ_JAGXJJ010000519.1:0-238 GCF_019091465.1 Microbacterium sp. GbtcB4 | reverse complement strand
CAGAGGTGTCGGCCAGCCACGCGCTCGAGGAGGTCGCGACAGGGGTCGACGGCCTTCCCCGCGCCGAAGCCGGTGAGTGAGCGCACCTCCATCTCGGCCGCCAGCTCGGGAGTCTCGCGCCGCGTGCTGGTGACGGTCCCGAGCCCGCCGAGCGCGAACCCCAGCGGCATGGACACGATGCCCGGGTTGTTCAGGGGCCAGACGGCGATGTCGACCCCCGGGATCATCGACGTCGGCG
>NZ_JAGXJJ010000518.1:0-238 GCF_019091465.1 Microbacterium sp. GbtcB4 | reverse complement strand
GAACGGTGACCAGGCCCCCCCCCCCCCGCAGCCCGTCCCCCCTCCCCCCACCTCGGCGCCGGCCGCATCCCCACCCCCGCCCGCACCGCCCGCCGCGCCCACCGGCGGCATCGTCGTCTACGCCTGACCAGAGAGGACTCCATGACCACGGTCGGCTCCATCACCGGCACCCAGCCCCCGGGTGCCACGCCGACGTCCGGTGTGCAGACCGGCACGACGACGCCGGCGACCGGGGGCA
>NZ_JAGXJJ010000517.1:0-238 GCF_019091465.1 Microbacterium sp. GbtcB4 | reverse complement strand
GACGCGCTCCGGGGCGACGAGCGCCACGACCGGGTAGACGGCCGCGGCGACGACGAGGACCGCGGCGAGGAACTCGAAGACGATCATGCGCGGACCACCGCCTTGGCGATGAGGGACACGAGGGCGAACAGCGCCAGGGTCAGCGCGAGGTAGATGATGTCGAGCACGACTTCGATCCAACTGCTCCGCCCGGCCGCATCCGTCGATCCTCACGTTTCCCCTACGCCCACCCCCTCGG
>NZ_JAGXJJ010000516.1:0-238 GCF_019091465.1 Microbacterium sp. GbtcB4 | reverse complement strand
GTGGGGGAGTCCATCCGCGCCGCACTCGGCGAGACCGGGTACGAGACGTTCCCGCTCATGCTCGGCGCCACGGAGTTCGGATGGAACGTCGATCTCGAGTCGAGCCACGGCATCCTCGACCGCTACGTGGAGTTCGGCGGCAACGCCATCCCTACCGCGGACGGGTTCTCCGGCGGGCGGGGCGGGCACATCCTCGGGCAGTGGCTGCGGTCGCGGGACCAGCGCGGGCGCGGCCTCC
>NZ_JAGXJJ010000515.1:0-238 GCF_019091465.1 Microbacterium sp. GbtcB4 | reverse complement strand
CGGCGCCGCCGGCATGCCCGACGACGGCCACCCGACGGCCTTGCCCCCGGGAGGGGGAGAGGCCGACGGGGGCCGCGCCCCCCGCGGCGGCCCCGCGCCGCCAGCGCCGCCAGCGGTCGGCGAAACCGGGCGGCGCGGGCACGGGGCGGTCGGCGCGGAGGTCGGCTTCGGTGCGGCCGTAGCTGCCGTCGCACGCGGCATCGGGGGACCAGGTGGCGTAGGGCAAGGCGGTGGCCAA
>NZ_JAGXJJ010000514.1:0-238 GCF_019091465.1 Microbacterium sp. GbtcB4 | reverse complement strand
GGGACCCGCGGTCGGACTGCTCCCGGAGCCCGTGTGGGCCGGCGACACCCCAACGGTCGACCTCGCCCCGCTCCCGCACGAACCGCGCCGGGAGATCTTCTCCCCCGCGCGCCGGGTCTCCGCGGACGCCCCGTCGATCCGCGCCGTCCGCGCCGCGCTCGCCGACGCCGCCTCCCGCATCCTCCTGGACTGACGCGAACCGACTTCCGGGAATATGCATGCACATGCATCGGTTCAT
>NZ_JAGXJJ010000513.1:0-238 GCF_019091465.1 Microbacterium sp. GbtcB4 | reverse complement strand
AGCACGTCCGTCAAGGACGTCATGACGAGGGAGACCCTCGTCCCCGCCCCCGTCGGCGTCGCGGCGGGCGAGGTCATCGCGCTGTCCGCCAAGCACCGCGTCGAGAAGCTGCCCCTCATCGACGAGGACGGCAAGCACGCCGGCCTCATCACCATCAAGGACTTCGACAAGAGCGAGAAGTAACCGCTCGCCACCAAGGACGACCAGGGCCGCCTGGGGGTGGGCGCGGCGGTCGGCC
>NZ_JAGXJJ010000052.1:0-300 GCF_019091465.1 Microbacterium sp. GbtcB4 | reverse complement strand
ACTAGCCGTTTGGGGGGCAAAATACCAAAAAACACAGGAAAGGCGAAGGGAAAAGGTTTTTTTAACAGGAAAAAGCTAATGTGGTACAGATGTAGGGAAAAGGGTAGGGTTTTATGTAGGGGGGAGGAGTTGCGCAGCAATGTCGCAGCAATTACGGGGCCTTTTTAGGAGGGAAGGGTACCAGTTGCACAGCAATCGGAGAGGGGTATGGGGCTGGCGAAAAAGAATGTAAAATCATAAATGTAAAATTTAAAATGTAAAAGTGAAATGCAACGAAGCCGTTAAACCTTATACGCGGCA
>NZ_JAGXJJ010000512.1:0-238 GCF_019091465.1 Microbacterium sp. GbtcB4 | reverse complement strand
CGACGATGCCCGCCTCCCCCGGGTTGATGATCGGCGTGCCCGCGTCCATCCCCAACACGCCGATGTTCGTGATGGTGATGGTGCCGTTCTGCTGGTCGGCCGGCGGGGTCTTGCCCTCGCGTGCCGTGTGCGTGAGCCGGTTCAGGGCGCGGGCGAGGTCCTTCATGCTGTGGTCCTGCGCGTCCTTGATGTTCGGCACGAGCAGTCCGCGGGGCGTGGCGGGGGCGTCGCCGAGGTT
>NZ_JAGXJJ010000511.1:0-238 GCF_019091465.1 Microbacterium sp. GbtcB4 | reverse complement strand
GCGGACGCGGGGGCACGCTGGCCGGAGAGGACAGGCGGGCGCGGGAGTACAGGCCCCTACTACCGATGTCGACTGATCTCGCGGGGATGCCTGGTCCGGCGACGACGCGAGTGACGCAGGGCGGGCCTAGAGTGGGCGGATGGATCTGCGTGCGCTGTTGCAAGTGCGCCGCGCCGAGGCCGAAACCCGCGTCACGGCGACGGCGGCGGCGCTCGTGGTGCCCATGCGGCGCCGCGGG
>NZ_JAGXJJ010000510.1:0-238 GCF_019091465.1 Microbacterium sp. GbtcB4 | reverse complement strand
CGATGCCGACCTCGGGGTCGCCGTTGAAGTCGTCGATGGCCTGCTGCCGCGCCGTGATCGTCTGGTCACCGCGGATGGATACCGCGCGGATGCCGGTGGAGGCGAAGTGCGCCTCCGCCTGGTCCATGACGTCGATGTGCTTCGCGAAGAACACGACCTTGCCGGCCGACCGCTGCAGCTGTGCGGCGTAGTCGGCCGCGAGGAGGGCCTTCGCCTGACCGATGCGGCGCACCATGGT
>NZ_JAGXJJ010000509.1:0-238 GCF_019091465.1 Microbacterium sp. GbtcB4 | reverse complement strand
GCACGGCAGGCGACCGAGTGAGGTGGCCGCGACGCCCGTCGAGCCGGGGCGGGCGGGCGAGGCGACGGCCGACCTCCTCGCGCGTGAGCTCGCCGTCGCGTCGGCGACGGCGGGGATCCCCGGGGCGGCCGCCCTGCTCGTCGCGCTGCCGGGTGACCTGTGGGCGGGCGCGACGAGCAGCAACAGGACCGTCGCGACCGCGCGGGTGCGCGGGGCGGGCATCCCGGCGCCCGCCCTG
>NZ_JAGXJJ010000508.1:0-239 GCF_019091465.1 Microbacterium sp. GbtcB4 | reverse complement strand
GCGCATTTTTGAATCACCGTGATTCTGTACCATCCAAGCAGCAGTATGCTGATCCATTATTTGAGCTCAGCCATGATTACCCGGCATCAGCCGCCCCTGTTGTTAATCCTCCCTGGCAGCAGGCATTAAAGGGGAGATCTTTTTCCGAATGGGATGTTTTTGCTTACATGGATTCATTAAAAAGTTATGTGGCCCCGCGTTTATTGCCCTTTTTTACCAACAACAGCTCATGGACATCC
>NZ_JAGXJJ010000507.1:0-239 GCF_019091465.1 Microbacterium sp. GbtcB4 | reverse complement strand
ACGCGCGCACGGTATCGCAGCAGATGGATCGATTGCGCAGCGACCTAGGCGAGTACGGGCAGGGCCTGAAGGCGCATGTGCGGGTGCTGTGCAACACGGCGGCGCTCAGCGAACACGTGCCCGCCGCCATTGCCGGCTTCCTGGCCGCGCATCCGCAGGTCTCGGTGGAATTCGAGGAGCGCGGCAGCCAGGACATCGCCGATGCGCTGCGCATGCAGCAGTGCGACCTTGGCATTCTT
>NZ_JAGXJJ010000506.1:0-239 GCF_019091465.1 Microbacterium sp. GbtcB4 | reverse complement strand
TCATATCAATCCACAAGCCTATCCTCCACAAATAGCGAAATAGACACAGATTGACGATACATATACAAAAGAAAAGAAGCGGGATATTAGAAAGACAATTTCAAAATAGTTCAACTTCCACAGGTTTCTGGCAAACACAGCCTGTATGTTGAACCATTGACACTGATAAGCATCCTGTGGTATGTAACATACAATCATCTCAAAGTACCAGGCAAGTAAATCAAATCAACGATTCTTAA
>NZ_JAGXJJ010000505.1:0-239 GCF_019091465.1 Microbacterium sp. GbtcB4 | reverse complement strand
GGCTGCGGGAGGACGAGCGCTCTCCCGCCGTGCAGCAGCCCGGCGGCCCCGACAGCGGCACGGCCGCGGAGGGGACCACGGTAGGGGTGCTGCAGGAGGCCGCATTCCCCGCCGGAAGCATGACCGGAGCGCCGAAGCTGCCGGCGATGGCGCAGCTGCACGAGCTCGAAGGCGGCCCGCGCGCCATCCAGGCCGGCTGCTTCGGCTATATCGGCGGGGACGGGGCGGTCGCCCTCCCC
>NZ_JAGXJJ010000504.1:0-239 GCF_019091465.1 Microbacterium sp. GbtcB4 | reverse complement strand
GCTCCCGTCCCGCCCGCGTTATTCAGGGGGGTCCCCTTCTCGCCTCTTGCGTGCGGCAACAGACTGTGACTTCCTGTCTACATGAAATCAAGCGACCCGCACCCCTGGGCCGTCGGCGAGGTCGCCGCGCGGTTCGACCTGCCGCCGAACGTGCTGCGGCACTGGGTGACCGTCGGACTGCTCCGGCCGCCCCGCCTCCCGCCGGGGCGGGGTCTGGTCGGCGAGGGCGAGGACGGGGG
>NZ_JAGXJJ010000503.1:0-239 GCF_019091465.1 Microbacterium sp. GbtcB4 | reverse complement strand
TGGTAACTATTAATATATAATCCCCGGCCACGCTTACCTGAGGGTTTTGCGCGGTGGAGGCAAAATTATTGGGACCTGTCCAGCTGTAAGTTACCCCTGCGGTGGATGAGTTACCCAAAAGCGTTACTGAAGAAGCGCCACATGGAAGTGAGCCGCTTGCAGCAGCAGTAACATTCGGTACAGTAGTGTTACGTATTACCGTTACCGTATCCATTGCAGTACAACCCGCGGCCGGGTCA
>NZ_JAGXJJ010000051.1:0-300 GCF_019091465.1 Microbacterium sp. GbtcB4 | reverse complement strand
CTGTGTGGCGACGCACTCGCCGGACCAGTTCTACGCGTTCAACCACGACCTGCTCGATGCCCAGCCCGATGTGGGCAGCGACGGGATGTCGGACGAAGAGCTCGCCAACCTCGCGGGCGCTGTCGGCGTGGGCAACGGCAAGACCGTGCGCTCCTGCATCCAGGACGGCGACTACGTCAGCTGGGCGAAGGAGGCGGCGACCCGCGCGCTCGAGGGGCCGCTCCCCGGCTCCGGCGACCTCGTGCTCACGGCCGCACCGATGATCGTTCTGAACGGCGAGGGCTACGTCGGCGCGCTGGG
>NZ_JAGXJJ010000502.1:0-239 GCF_019091465.1 Microbacterium sp. GbtcB4 | reverse complement strand
CACGGGCGGGGGGTTCCGGGCGGGAGGGGCGGACCGCCGCTCGCAGCACGGGGCCTATGCCGTCCCCGGCGTCGTGTGGGGAAGCCCCCAGTGCACCGGCGACGGGGTGACGGCGACCGACGGAGGCGCACACCTCACGATCAGCGCGGAATCCGTCCTGGCCGTCGAGCTGCGCAACCCGACCACGCTCTCCCCGCCCTCCCCGCCCACGCCGCCGACCACGGTCGAGCCGCCGTCCC
>NZ_JAGXJJ010000501.1:0-239 GCF_019091465.1 Microbacterium sp. GbtcB4 | reverse complement strand
ACCCGGGAGCCGAGGGGTGTGCCGTCGAGCGGTGCGAGGCGGCGGGCGGCCGCGCGGGCGGCGACCCGGCGCGGCTGGGTGACGATCCCGCGGCCGGTGCGGCGTGAGGCGAGGAGCGGCGGGACGAGCGTGGACTTGCCCGTACCTGGCGGCGCGGTCACGACCTCGGATCCGCTCGTGTCGAGGTCGGTGGAGAGGTCGTCGAGGGCGCCCGCGAAAGACAGACCGGCGCCGATGGC
>NZ_JAGXJJ010000500.1:0-239 GCF_019091465.1 Microbacterium sp. GbtcB4 | reverse complement strand
GGAGACTTCGGGGGCGGCGGACGGGGGGACCCCCACGGGGTCGCCGGTGATGGCGGGCTGAGGGTCTTCACCGGCGCCGCCGGCCTGCGCACCTGGCGGCAGGCCGGGACCGGCTGGCAGGAGTTCACCGAGGTCACCGGCGGCGCGGATTACAACGGGGACGGTCGTGCGGACCTGGTCGCCCGCACGGCGGCAGGTCAGCTCTACCTCTATCCCCGCAACGGCGCGGGAGGGTTCGG
>NZ_JAGXJJ010000499.1:0-239 GCF_019091465.1 Microbacterium sp. GbtcB4 | reverse complement strand
CGGCATACCAGACCCAGAGATCGATCCGCCCCTCGCCCTGCGCCGTGGCCGCCGAGGACGGGATGCCCTCCTGCGCCACGCTCTCGTCGCCGAACTGTGCCCGACGTCCCTCGTGCACCTCGGCCACGCGGTAGAGCACCTGGCCGCGGTGGTAGGCCGTCGCCCCCGGCCAGCCCTTCACGGCGGCGCGCGCGGCGACGCCCGCATCCCGGGCGGCCTTGTGGGAGGGCTTGGCGGCG
>NZ_JAGXJJ010000498.1:0-239 GCF_019091465.1 Microbacterium sp. GbtcB4 | reverse complement strand
CAGCAGGTCGCCGACGAGATCCGGGGCGTCGAAACCGTCCGCCTATATGAAGACTACCTCCGCAACTGCGAGGTGACGGGGGACTTCTGATGCGCTGCACGCTGAAGGACTACCAAGCAGACGCGGTCGGTGACACGCTGCGCGAACTGTCCTCTGCGCGGGACTGCTGCCGCAGCGCGAGTAGGCGAGGCTCGTCGGTGGCGCTGCCGGCGACGACGGGCGCCGGTAAGACGGTCAGG
>NZ_JAGXJJ010000497.1:0-239 GCF_019091465.1 Microbacterium sp. GbtcB4 | reverse complement strand
GGAAAGCAGAAAAGTACCATTCAGTTGCAGGCGCAACAGTTGTTTTAACGCTGAAAGGGACCCAAAATGTTAAAGTGTAAAAAATACACAACATCATTATTTAAGCTTACTTTTTTGATAATGAACCTTAATATGAATTAAAAATTAAAATATCCTTAATCATTTGTTAATTTTTACTTGTCTAGTAGTGGTTTTTTTATCTAAATTGTGGGCCGTGTCAACCAAAATCTAAATCGTTA
>NZ_JAGXJJ010000496.1:0-239 GCF_019091465.1 Microbacterium sp. GbtcB4 | reverse complement strand
ACACAGACCGAGGAGAGCGCGGGCCCGCCCAGAACGAAGGGGAGACGATGTCGGAATTCAACCCAGACTTCTCGGGCGAGATCTCGCTGGACGTCCGCGACTCCCGTCCCGGCTGGTCGCCGTACGAGCTGCGGAAGGCACCGGACGGAGCGCAGAACGTACTCGTGGTGCTGTACGACGACACCGAGGTCGCCTCCTGGTCGCCGTACGGCGGACGCGTCGCCAGGCCGACGAGGGCT
>NZ_JAGXJJ010000495.1:0-239 GCF_019091465.1 Microbacterium sp. GbtcB4 | reverse complement strand
GACACCCCTCTAACAATAGTTTTTTGTGCAGCTTCTTTTGTTAGTGTTGAATTATTCAACACGTCTTTTAAATACAGTTGTCGAGATATCATTGATAGAAGATTATGATAGAGTTAAATATAGAATGACATCTTTATATTTCTTACATCTTGAATAAATCTATGAATTGAGGATCAATCACATATTTGAGTGATTGATTTGATTCCATAATTTAAGTACATGATTAAGAAAAATATCTC
>NZ_JAGXJJ010000494.1:0-239 GCF_019091465.1 Microbacterium sp. GbtcB4 | reverse complement strand
AAGGGTAAATAAGTAGTTGGGAAGAGTATCCAAAGGGGAGAGTAATAACTTAATGACAAGGCGCCTATACCTATCTGACATGTTGTGCTCTGATATATGATTATGTGAGTTCCTGATATTACCATTGGAATCACAGTTCATGGTTGCTTTAACTTCTAATAGGTATCTCCTGTACAGACTGGACACCCCCTCCTTTTCACGCCATTTTCTACCCTCTCTGTCTTCTGTTTATCACCGAA
>NZ_JAGXJJ010000050.1:0-304 GCF_019091465.1 Microbacterium sp. GbtcB4 | reverse complement strand
TCGCCGGCGTCGACCTCGCGGTGCACCGTGGCGAGTCCGTCGCCATCATGGGCGCGGCGGGCTCGGGGAAGACGACGTCCCTGCATGTGCTGGCGGGTATCACCGCACCGGACAGCGGCCGCGTGGTCTTCCAGCCCTCGACGGGCACGGTCATAGACGTGACCGCGCTGGGTGAGGCGGCGCGCTCCCGGCTGCGACGCGAGCGCTTCGGGTTCGTCTTCCAGCAGGGACTGCTGATCCCCGAGCTGACCGCGGTGGAGAACGACGCGCTCGCCTCCATGATCAACGGCGTCGCAAAGAAGGA
>NZ_JAGXJJ010000005.1:0-326347 GCF_019091465.1 Microbacterium sp. GbtcB4 | reverse complement strand
CCGTTCGCGACCGTCAGCGCGCGATGCCAGAGTCAACGCCGCGCGCCACGCCACCCGATTCTGACCCGCGCACCTAGGGAACCGCACGGACACGACCGTCCGCGGCCTGTCGTATCGTGAACGGGTGACGAGGATCATCGCCGGAACGGCACGCGGCACCCGGCTCGACGTCCCCGGCGCCGGGACCAGGCCGACGAGCGACCGCGTGCGCGAGTCACTGTTCGGCGCCCTGGAGTCGCTCGACGCGATCGCGGACGCCCGCGTGCTCGACCTCTACGCGGGCTCAGGGGCGCTCGGGCTCGAAGCCCTCAGCCGCGGCGCCCGGAGCGCCGACCTCGTCGAGCGGGGCCGGCAGGCCGCCGCCGTCGTGCGGCGCAACGCCGCGGCCGTCGCGAAGGCCTCCGGCACCGCGACCGCTCGGGTGCAGGAGGCGACCGTCCGGGCGTTCCTCGGCCGAGCGTCCGGGCCCTACGACCTCGTGTTCACGGATCCGCCGTACGACATCGGCGATGAGGCGATGGACGGCGACCTCGCCGCCCTCGCTCCGCTGCTCAGCGACGATGCCGTGGTGGTCGTCGAACGCGCCCGGCGTTCGTCCACACCCGACTTCGCCGCGGCCGGGCTCCGGGTTTTCCGGGAGAAGACCTACGGCGACACGACCCTCTGGTGGGCGGAGCCCGACCTCGAGGACGCCGCCTTCGCGACCGCTCAACCGGCGACGGAGTCCCAGTCCCGGTAGGGATCCCAGCCGCTGACGTCCACGGGACCGTCGTCGCAGAGCAGGTCCTCCTCGCCGCGCGGACGCACGACGCCGATCGCACGGAAACCCGGCGGCAGCACGCCGTCCGGGAACGTCGCGAGCAGGGCGTGGTCCTCCCCGCCTGCGAGCGCGCGCTGCGGGTTCGCGCCGAGCGCGGCGCCGTCCAGCGCGAGGGTGACGCCCGAGGCCTCGGCGAGGCGACGCGCGTCGAGGGCGAGCCCGTCCGAGACGTCCATCATCGCGGTCGCCCCGGCCGCCGCCGCGACCACGCCGAGACCGATGGGCGGCGACGGCCGCAGCTGCGCGGCGACCGCGGCGCTCTCCCCGGGTGCGAGAGCCGCGGGATCGACCGGGACCGGCGTCTCGCCGTCCCGGAAGCGGCCGAACAGCACGGCCAGCCCGTGTGCGGCGTGACCCAGCTCTCCGGCGACGGCGACGACGTCACCCGGTCGCGCCCCCGCCCTGGTCACCGGTGGGCGGCCTTCCAGGTCGCCCAGAGCGGTCACAGCGACCGTGAGCACCTCGGACACCGTGAGATCGCCGCCGACCACCGCGCACCCGGGGGCGAGCGCGGCGCAGGCCTCGCGGAAGCCGTCGGCCAGGCGCTCCACGAAGGACAGCCGGAGGTCGCGCGGCACGGCCAGAGCCACGAGCAGCGCGGTCGGGCGTGCGCCCATCGCGGCGATGTCGGCGAGGTTGACCGCCGCCGCCTTCCAGCCGAGGTCGTACCCGCTCGTCCAGGCGAGCCGGAAGTCGGGCCCGTGCACGAGCGTGTCCGTCGTCGCGACGACCGATGCCGAGGGGGCGGCGATCACGGCGGCATCGTCCCCGGGACCGAGAAGCGTGTGCGCGCCCGGCGCGGTGCGCTGGAGGATGGCGCGGAGGATGCGACCCTCCGAGAGATCTCCCAGGCGCGGATCGTCGGAGTCGGGTCGGGAGGGCATGTCGTCAAAGGTAGCCTGGATACATGCTTCGTTCCCGCCGCCTCGCTGCCGTTGCGGGGGCGATCGCCCTCGCCGCCGGACTCGCCGGATGCTCCACGACCGTGCACCTCGAGCCGGCGGCCGACGCGAACGACCCGGCCTGCGCGAACGTCTCCGTGCTCCTGCCGGACACCGTCGGGGGGTACGAGCGCGTGTGGACCGACGCGCAGGCGACGGGCGCCTGGGGAGACCCCACGGTCGTCCTGCGCTGCGGCGTGGAGCCGCCCGCCCCGTCCGATCTCGTCTGCACCACCCTCGGCGGCGTCGACTGGCTCGTCCTGGAGCAGGAGGAGGAGCGCCAGCGCCTCGTCACCTACGGTCGGGAACCGGCCATCGAGGTGATCATCCGCCGCGGCGAGCAGGTCGACTTCCAGTCGATCGTCGACAGCCTGTCGTCGAACATCCAGTCCGGGCTCGCCCCGGCGACCGCGCAGTGCACCGACCGGGTGGAGTTCCCCGCGAGCTGAGCACGCGCGGGGAACCACGACGTCAGCGGCGCAGGCCGGCCTCGACGAGCTCGGTGATGAGGTCGCCGTAGCTCAGTCCCGACGCCACCCAGCACTTCGGGAACATCGAGATGGGCGTGAATCCGGGCATCGTGTTGAGCTCGTTCACGACGAGCTCGCCGGTCGGGGTGAGGAACATGTCCACCCGGGCGAGGCCGCGACCGTCGACCGCCTGGAAGGCCCGGACGCCGGCCTCCTGGACGGCGGCCACCTCCGCCTCGGTCAGCTCCGCCGGGCACACCACGTCGACGCCGTCGCCGCCGAGGTACTTCCCCTCGAAGTCGTAGAAGCCGCGGTCGGTCAGCACGATCTCGCCGGGGAGGGAGGCGCGGACGCCGTCGGCGGTCTCGAGGACGGCCACCTCGATCTCCCGGCCGGCGACACCGGCCTCGATGAGCACCTTGTCGTCCTCGGCGAACGCGATGGTGAGGGCGGCGTCGAGTTCCTCCGGCGCCGACACCTTCGAGACGCCGACGCTCGACCCGGCGCGAGCGGGCTTGACGAAGACGGGCAGGCCGAAGTCGGCGGCGCGGGCGCGGAGGGCATCGGGATCCGCATCCCACTCACGACGGCGCACGGTCACACCCGGCGCCACCGCGATCCCGGCGGCCTGCAGGGCGATCTTCATGAAGTGCTTGTCCATGCACAGCGCCGAGTCGAGCACGCCGCCCCCGGCGTAGGGCACCTCGAGCGTGTCGAAGTAGCCCTGGATCGTGCCGTCCTCGCCGTGCGGTCCGTGCAGGATCGGCAGCACGACGTCGATCTCGCCGAGTCCCTCGGTCTCGCCGCCCGGATGCACGACCCGCAGGGTGCGGTCGCCCCCGGGTTCCGGCCAGAGCACCCGGGTGCCGTTGTCGACGACCTCCGGGAGATGCGCGGCGTCGAGCGGGAACTTCGCCGGGTCGTCGTCCTCGAGGACGAAGGCACCCTCGCGGGTGATCCCCACCGGGATCACGGCATACCGGTCACGATCGATCGCGCCCAGCACTCCCCCCGCCGTTGCGGAACTGATCGAATGCTCGCTGGAGCGCCCTCCGAAGAGCACCACCACCGTCTGCTTGTCCATGGTTGGTCCTCTCCCCCTGCGGGGTGTCGTCGTCCGTCGTGAGATGCGGGGCGATGTCCCGGGGATCCATCTTGCCGTCGAGCACCATCTTCACCTGCTCGACGATCGGCATGTGCACATCGGCTTCGCGAGCGAGCTGCAGCACCGGCGCGACCGAGGCGAGCCCCTCGGCCGTCTGCTGCATCTGCTTCACGACGTCCTGGAAGCTGTAGCCCTGCCCGAGCAGCCGCCCGGCGGTGTTGTTGCGGCTCAGGGGCGACTGGCAGGTCGCGATGAGGTCGCCGAGACCGGCCAGCCCCTGCAGGGTCTCCGGCTGGGCGCCGTTCGCGACCGCGAAGTCGGTCATCTCGACGAGGCCGCGGGTGATGATCGACGCCTTGGTATTCTCGCCGTAGCCGACGCCGTCGACGATGCCGATGGCGACGGCGATGAGGTTCTTGAGCACTCCGCCGAACTCCGTGCCGATGACGTCCGTGTTCACGAACGTCCGGAAGTAGGAGTTGCGCGCGGCCCGAGCCACGACGTCCGCGGTCTCCTGGCTGCGCGACGAGATCACGGCCGCGGTCGGCTGCTCCCGCGCGATCTCCAGGGCGAGATTCGGTCCGGAGGCCACGGCGATCCGGTCGGGATCGCACTGCAGCTCCTGCTGGATGACCTGGCTCATGCGCAGCCCGGTGCCCCGCTCGACGCCCTTCATGAGGCTGACGATCTTGGCGTCGCCCGAGGCGATCAACGGGCGCAGTGCCTTGAGGTTCTCCCGCAGCGACTGGCTCGGCACGGACAGGTACACCTGGTCGACGCCGTCGAGCGCGGTCGCCAGCTCGTGCGTGGCCGCCATCGTGCGGGGCAGGTTGATGCCCGGCAGGTAACGCGAGTTGCGCTTCGCCTCGTCGATCTCATGCGCGAGCTCGGCCCGGCGCGCCCACATCGTCACGTGGGCGCCGCCGTCGGCGAGGATCTTGCCGAACGTGGTGCCCCAGCTGCCGGCGCCGATCACGGCGACGCGGGGTCCGGCCGGCGCGGTTCTCTTAGGGGTCAAGGCGTCCGGTCTCCTTCTGGCCGTGGCTCGCCGGGTTCCAGCGCTCCGCGGGGGCCTTCTCGCCGCGCACCTGCTCCAGCAGCGCGGTGATCGCGTTCATGAGTCGGTTGGTCGCTTCCGTCAGCGCCGCCGGCTCACCCGCGCGGCCGCGGAGATCGGAGACGTCGACGGGGTCGCCGACGATGACGGTGACGGGCTTCCGGAGCGGCCAGAGGCTCAGCCCCTTCTGGTAGCGCCCCATGATCGCCTGGGTCCCCCACTGAGCCATCGGGATCAGCGGGATGCCGTCGGCGAGGGCGAGCCGCACCGCCCCCGACTTGCCGCGCATCGGCCACATGTCGGGGTCACGGGTGAGCGTGCCCTCCGGGTACACGATCACGCCGCGGCCGTGCTCCACGAGAGCTGCCGACTGGGCCATCGTCTGCTTCGCGGACGACGCCGACGAGGTGCGCGCGACCGGGATCATCCCCGTCTTGCGCAGGAACCACCCGAGCACCGGCACGCGGAAGAGGCTCTCCTTGGCCATGAACCGCGGAGCGCGCCCGATCCGCCAGACCGCCAAGGCGACGATCAGCGGGTCGAACTCCGAGTAGTGGTTCGGGGCCAGGACGAACGCGCCCTCTCGCGGGAGCTTCTCCGCACCGATGATGCGGACCTTCGCGATCAGCGACACCAGCGGGACGACGATCGCCGCGAGCGGCCAGAACACGCTCGGCCGCGTCTTCTCCGGAGACCGGGAAGCCATGGGGCTCACCGGAGGACGTCGAAGTCGGCGCCGAGCGCGTCGAGCTTGGCGAGGAACTTCTCGTATCCGCGGCTCAGGATGTCGACGCCCGACACCTTCGACTCGCCCGTGGCCGTCAGGGCCGCGATCACATGGCTGTAGCCGCCGCGGAGGTCGGGCACCACGATGTCGGCGCCGTGCAGAGGGGTGGGACCGGTGATGACGGCTGCCTGCTCCAGATCACGACGCGGCACGCGCCGGGGCCCGTCCTGCAGACCGCGCGGGTGCACGACGATGTCGGCGCCCATCTTGACCAGCGCCTCGGTGAAGCCCATCCGGTTCTCGTACACGGTCTCGTGCACGACCGAGCGGCCGTGCGCCTGGGTGAGCGCGACGACGAGCGGCTGCTGCCAGTCGGTCATGAAGCCCGGGTGCACGTCGGTCTCGATCACGACCGGCTTGATGTCGCCGTCGCGACGGAAGAGGATGCCGTCCTCCTGGATGTCGAACCAGCCGCCCGCCTTGCGGAAGACGTTGAGGAAGGTGAGCATCTCCTGCTGCTTGGCACCGCCGACGAAGATCTCGCCGTCCGTGGCCAGAGCGGCCGACGCCCACGAGGCCGCCTCGTTGCGGTCGAAGATCGACCGGTGGTCGTAACCGCGGAGCTTCTCGACGCCCTCGATGAGGATGACGCGGTTCGGCTCGTAGGAGATGATCGCGCCCATCTTCTGCAGGACGGCGATCAGGTCCATGATCTCCGGCTCGATCGCCGCGTTGCGGAGTTCGGTGATGCCCTCGGCGCGCACCGCGGTGAGGAGCACCTGCTCCGTGGCGCCGACGCTCGGGTAGGGCAGGTGGATGTTCGCGCCGTGCAGGCGGGTCCCTCCCGTCGAGAGGCGGATGCCGCTGGGCAGCTTCTCGACGATCGCGCCGAACTTGCGAAGAGCGTCCAGGTGGAAGTCGATCGGACGGTCGCCGATGCGGCAGCCGCCGAGGTCGGGGATGAACGCCTGACCCAGGCGGTGTAGCAGCGGGCCGCAGAACAGGATCGGGATCCGCGAGGCGCCCGCGTGGGCGTCGATCTCCTCGAAATGGGCCGACTCGACGTCGCTGGGGTCGAACACCAGCGAGCCGGGCTCGTCTCCCTCCGACACCCGGACGCCGTGCACCTCGAGCAGCGAGCGCACCACGGCGACGTCGCTGATGGCCGGCACGTCGCGCAGGACGCTCGTGGTCTCCCCGAGCAGGGACGCGACCATCGCCTTGGTGGCGAGGTTCTTCGCGCCCTTCACGTCGACGCGTCCGCGCAGCGGACGACCTCCACGGATGGCGAGGACGTCTCCGGTCAGCGCGGGGACGTCGTCGGAGAGAGCGTCGCGCACGGGTGTCGTCATTCGGGGCCTCACTTCGTTCATCGGGGGCGGGGTTACCCCTGGCTCCCCCGCCCCCTCCGTCTCACTGGACGGGGAGGGTCCGCGGCCGCCACGACTCGCGACGGGCCTCGAACTGCGCGATCTTGTCTTCGTTGCGCAGCGTGAGCCCGATGTCATCGAGCCCTTCGAGGAGCCGCCATCTAGTGTAATCGTCGATCCCGATGTCGGCCTGGAAGCCGGCCTCCGCGCCCCCGGTGGGGTCGCCGATGGCGGCGGTGCGCGCCTCGAGGTCGACCGTCATCCGCGCGCCGGGAACAGCGTCCATGAAGGCCCAGAACCGCTCCAGGTCCGCTTCGGAGATGGTCGCCGCGAGGAGCCCCTGCTTGCCCGCATTCCCGCGGAAGATGTCGGCGAACCGGGGGCTCAGCACGACCTTGAAGCCGAAGTCGCGAAGGGCCCAGACCGCGTGCTCACGGCTGGAGCCGGTGCCGAAATCAGGCCCGGCGACGAGCACGGACGCCCCCTGGTACGGCGCCTGGTTGAGCACGAAGGCGGGGTCCTGCCGCCAGCCGTGGAACAGCGCGTCCTCGAAGCCGGTCTTGGTGACGCGCTTGAGGAACACCGCGGGGATGATCTGGTCGGTGTCGACGTTCGACCGCTTCAGCGGCGCGGCGATGCCCGTGTGGGTGGTGAACTTCTCCATGATCAGGCCTCCAGATCGCTCGGGCTGGACAGGGTGCCGCGGATGGCGGTCGCCGCCGCGACGAGCGGCGACACGAGGTGCGTACGGCCGCCCTTGCCCTGGCGCCCTTCGAAGTTGCGGTTCGAGGTGGAGGCGCAGCGCTCCCCCGGGGCGAGCTGATCGGGATTCATGCCCAGACACATCGAGCACCCTGCGAAGCGCCACTCCGCCCCGAAGTCCTTGATGACCTGATCCAGGCCCTCGGCCTCGGCCTCCAGTCGCACGCGGGCGGACCCGGGGACGACCATCACCCGGACGCCGTCGGCCTTCTTCTTGCCCTGGATGATGGAGGCGAAGGCCCGGAGGTCCTCGATGCGGCTGTTCGTGCACGAGCCCATGAACACCGCGTCGACCGGCACTTCCTTGAGCGGCGTGCCCGGCGTCAGGTCCATGTACTCCAGCGCACGCTCGGCAGCGGCCCGCTCGTTCGGGTCGGCGATCTCCGCCGGGTTCGGCACCGTGGCGGAGAGCGAGCTGCCCTGGCCGGGGTTCGTCCCCCAGGTCACGAACGGCTCCAGCTCGTCGGCGTCGATGAAGACCTCGGCGTCGAACGTGGCGCCCTCGTCGGTCGGCAGCGTGCGCCAGTAGGCGACGGCGTCGTCCCAGTCCTGACCCTTCGGCGCGTGCGGACGGCCCTCGAGGTAGGCGAACGTCGTCTCGTCCGGGGCCACCATGCCGGCGCGCGCACCTGCCTCGATGGACATGTTGCAGATCGTCATGCGGCCCTCCATGGAGAGCGCGCGGATCGCGCTGCCGCGGTACTCGAGCACATAGCCCTGACCGCCGCCGGTGCCGATCTTGGCGATCACGGCGAGGATGATGTCCTTCGCGGTGACGCCGGGGCGCAGCGTGCCCTCGACGTTGATGGCCATCGTCTTGAACGGCTTCAACGGCAGGGTCTGGGTCGCCATGACATGCTCGACCTCGCTGGTCCCGATGCCGAACGCCATCGCGCCGAATGCGCCGTGCGTGGATGTGTGCGAGTCGCCGCAGACCACGGTGATGCCGGGCATGGTCAGGCCGAGCTGCGGGCCGACGACGTGCACGATGCCCTGCTCCGCGTCCCCCAGCGAGTGCAGACGCACGCCGAACTCGGCGGCGTTGCGGCGCAGCGTCTCGATCTGCGTCCGGCTGGTCAGATCGGCGATGGGCTTGTCGATCTCCCACGTCGGCGTGTTGTGATCCTCCGTGGCGATGGTCAGGTCGAGCCGGCGGAGCGAGCGCCCCTCGCTGCGGAGGCCGTCGAAGGCCTGCGGGCTGGTGACCTCGTGCACGAGGTGCAGGTCGATGTAGATGAGGTCGGGCTGGCCGTCCTCACCCTTGACGACGAGGTGGTCGTCCCAGACCTTCTCGGCGAGCGTCCTGGGGCGTGCGGAATCCGCACCGGCGGTGGTGGTCATGGCGTGTCTCCTGTGGATGGCGGTTCGGCCCACGATGGACTCCGCGACGAGGAGGGGCTCAGATCGAGGTCTCGCCGCGGCCGCTAAGAAGGAGCACGGTCCGCATGACGTCAGGTTACCACCGCTCGGACACGCCGAGACACGCCGTGACACTCTGTTGCTCACCCGATCGACCGAGAGGCCCCGCATGACCGTCGAGACCGCCCGCTTCGCCACCCGCGCCGTCCACGCCGCGAGAGGCCGAGCCGCTGCCGCCTCCCGTGTGACGCCGATCTACCTGACGGCGGGCTTCGAGTTCGACGACTTCGATCACGCCGCCGACCACTTCGGCACCGGCACCGGATTCGGGTACACCCGCACCGGCAACCCCACGGTGCACGCAGTGGAGCGACAGCTCGCGAGTCTGGAGTCCGGTGCCGACGCCGTGCTCGTGGCCAGCGGACAGGCTGCAGTGACCACTGCTCTGCTCTCGGTCGTGGGGGCGGGCGACCACATCGTGTCCTCGACCCACATCTACGAGGGCACCCGCGGGCTGTTCCTGGACAACCTCGCCCGCCTCGGCATCGAGACGACGTTCGTGGACGACATCACGGACCCGGATGCCTGGCGGGAGGCCGTACGCCCGACGACGAGGGCGCTGTTCGCGGAGTCGCTCGCCAACGCCCGCAACGACGTGCTCGACGTGGCGGCGGTGAGCGCCGTGGCCGACGAGATCGCCGTCCCCCTGATCGTCGACAACACCCTGGCCACGCCCGCCCTCCTCCGACCGCTGGAGCACGGCGCGGCCATCGTCGTGCACTCCGCGTCGAAGTTCCTCGCGGGCCAGGGCGCGGTGCTCGGCG
Organism: Microbacterium sp. GbtcB4; assembly: GCF_019091465.1. Lineage (NCBI taxonomy): Bacteria > Bacillati > Actinomycetota > Actinomycetes > Micrococcales > Microbacteriaceae > Microbacterium > Microbacterium sp. GbtcB4. The sequence continues at coordinate 316,912 of NZ_JAGXJJ010000005.1, read as the reverse complement.
GCGTGGTGATCGACGACGGCCGGTTCGATGCGGAGCGCGCCGGGCACAACGCCCCGCACCTCGTGCTGCCGGGGCGGGGCGGCGTCCCCAGCGTCTTCGCCCGGCACGGCGGCCGTGCCCGCATCGGGTACGCCAGGGAGTCGGTGGCCCCGCGATTCGGCGCGTCCCCCTCGCCCCTCAACGCGTTCCTCATCGGCCAGGGCACCGAGACGCTCGGCCTGCGTGTGGAGCGCCAGTCGCAGAACGCCCTCGCCGTCGCACGCTGGCTCGCCGCGCATGACGCCGTGGAGAGCGTGGACTACGTCGGCCTGCCCTCGCATCCTCATCACGAGACCGCGCTGCGCTACCTCGACGGCGGATTCGGCTCCATCTTCACCTTCACACTGCGCGGCGGCCTCCCCGCGGCCCGTCGCTTCGTGGAGGAGGTGTCCGTCTTCACCCACATGACGCACATCGGCGACGTGCGGTCGCTCGTGCTGCACCCCGGCACGACCAGCCACGCGCAGCGCACTGAGGCGGAGCGCCGGGTCCTCGGCGTCGGCCCCGGCACGCTGCGGCTGTCGATCGGCATCGAGGATGTCGACGACCTGATCGGCGACCTCGCGCGGGTGCTCGAGAGCGTCAGGGAGACGGTGGCATGAGCCGCCTGCAGCACTTCGGGTGGTTCCTCGCCCGGGGCTTCGGTCCTCAGGGCTGGGGATATCCGTCCCTGGACTGGGACTACGACTGGAAGCGGCCGGAGGTCTACCAGGAGGCCGCCCGCACCCTGGAGCAGGCCGGTTTCGACCTCGTGATCATCGAGGACAGTCCCTCGCTCGGCTCGGCGGACACGATCGACCTGCGCGTGCGTCATGCGTTCGGCGGCCCGAAGCACGACCCCCTGCTGCTCGCACCGTACCTCTTCCAGGCGACCCGTCATCTCGGCGTGGTGCCCACCGTGAACCCCGCGGCCTCGCTGCCCTACACCTCGGCCCGTCAGTTCGCGACCCTGCAGCACCTGAGCGGGCACCGGCTCGGCCTCAACGTGGTCACCGACACCGGCAGCGCCCGGCACTTCTCGGCGGCCCCGCAACTCGGCCACGACGAGGCGTACGACCGTGCCGAGGAATGGCTCGCGGGCATCCGCGCGCTCTGGCGGAGCTGGGACGACGGCGCGCTGGTCGCCGATCCCGTCTCCGGCGTCTACGCGGACGGCACGCGCATGCGTCCGGTGCAGCACCGCGGCGCCCACTACGACTTCGACGGCCCTCTCAACGCCCTGCCCTTCACGGACGGCGAGCCGGCCATCGTCTCCCCCGGCGGCTCCGGGCGCGGCCTGGCGTTCGCGGGGGCGAACTCCGACGTCCAGCTGGCGCTCGCTCCCCTGCACGAGAAGGCGGTTCGGGAGTATCGGCAGCGGGTGCACGACGCGGCTCTCGCCCGCGGGCGCCGGGCCGAGGACGTCAAGATCCTCTTCGCGATCCAGCCCGTGATCACGGCGTCCGCCGAGGAGGCCGACCGGATCGTGGCCGCCTCCGCCCACCCGGACGACGCCGCGCTCGCGCAGATCGCCCGCAAGCAGTCGAGCGACCTGGAGACCGACCTCACGGCCCTCGATCTGGACCGCCCTCTCGACCCCTCGATCTTCGGAGCTCACGTCTCCCGTGGGAGCATCCAGCGGCTGATCGGGGATCGTGGGGAGGATGCCCCGCTCCGCGCGCACCTCACCGCACTCGCCCGCACCGGCCGGCTGCGTGATCGCAGCGGCTTCGTGGGTACCGCGGAGGAATTCGCCGATCTCGTCGAGGAGCTCGGCGAGTGGGGCAACGACGGCGTGCTCCTCTGGGGCGACTTCCATCCCGTGACGCTGCACCGGACCCTCGACGAGCTGGTGCCGATCCTCCGCCGCCGCGGGCTCCTCCGCCGCGAGTACGCGGACGGCGGCCTGCAGGCCAACCTGCAGGCGTTCTGACCCGCGCCCCGCCGGATCAGTCCCGGATCGCAGCCGTGCGCTTCTCGGCGCGCTTCTCCCGGGACGAGGCGATCAGGCTCGCGATCGTCGCCACCGTCATCGAGACGAGGATCACGGCGAGCGACACCATGTTGTCGATGTCCGGCACCCATTCCACGTGCTCGCCGCCGTTGATGAACGGGAGCTCGTTGACGTGCAGCGCATGCAGGATCAGCTTGATGCCGATGAACCCGAGGATCACGGCGATGCCGTAGTGCAGGTAGCGGAGGCGGTCCAGGAGGTCGCCGAGGAGGAAGTAGAGCTGGCGCAGCCCCATGAGCGCGAAGATGTTGGCGGCGAAGACGAGGAAGCCGTTGGTCGTGATCTCGAAGATCGCCGGGATCGAGTCGATCGCGAAGATGAGGTCGGTGACGCCGATCGTGATGAACACGATGATCATCGGCGTCCACATGCGCTTCCCGTCGACGGTCGTGCGGATCTTCGAGCCGTCGTAGGTCTCGCTGATGTCGATCCGACGGCGGAGCAGCCGGACGATGAAGTTCTCGCGCTTGACGTCGTCCTCGTGCTCGCCTTCCGGCATCGCCTGCCGGATGGCGGTGTAGACGAGGAAGGCGCCGAACAGGTAGAAGATCGGCGAGAAGTTCTCGATGATCGTCACGCCGACGAGAATGAACAGTCCGCGCAGGATCAGCGCGATGATGATCCCGACCATGAGCACCTGCTGCTGCAGACGTCGCGGCACCGCGAACTGCGCCATGATCAGCACGAAGACGAACAGGTTGTCGACGGAGAGGCTGTACTCCAGCGCCCACCCGGTGATGAAGTCCCCGGCGTTCTGCCATCCGCCCACGTTCCCCAGCAGCACCGCGAAGAGCAGCGCGAGACCCACGTAGAACACGACCCACAGCGTCGACTCCTTGGTGGAGGGGATGTGCGGGCGCAGCCGGATGAGGAGCAGGTCGGCGATCAGGATGATCGTGAGGACGACCATCGACGTGATCTCGAACCAGACGGGGATGTCCACGGGCGCTGTGCACCTTTCGCGAGGGGTCGGGATTGAGTCGAAAGTCTCTCCCCCGCAGTTATGCGGCGCGCGCCCGGAGCAGCGATGTCGGTGCTCGTGATGACGTTACGCGCGGATTCGGGATACTCCCTCTCGCCCGGGCCATGCTACCGGAGGTGGAGGTCGTCGGGACGAGGAAGTCGACACACGATGCGCATCCGGATCCGTGTTGAGACGATGGGACGTCCGCCGACACTCTCGAGGAGAGACACCGAACGGAACCAGGATGCCCGCACAGACGAGTGACCAGCGCTGGGCCGCCCAGGCGGCGGCCGGCGATCAGAGCGCCTTCCGCGCCCTGTATCGCGCCCATGTGCGCCCCGTGTACTGGATCGCCCATGGCATCCTGGGCGCCGTCGCCGACGCGGAAGACGTGACGCAGGAGACCTTCGTAGTCGCCTGGCGCAAGCTTCCGGGGCTGCAGCTGCAGGGAGAGTCGATCCTCCCCTGGCTCGCGACGATCTGCCGCTTCCAGGCGGCGAACCGGCTGCGCCAGCGCCGCCGCGACCAGGCGCACACGACGGACGCGGCCGACGACCAGCTCCCCGACGTCGTCAGCGTCGAGGACCAGGTGATCACGGCGGCGCTCGCCGCTCGGATCGCCGCGGAGGTGGGCACCCTGAGCGCGCTCGACCAGGAGATCTTCCGGCTCTGCGCCTCCGAGGGCTACGCCTACCAGGCCGCCGCCGACGAGCTCGGCGTGACGCACGCCGTCGTCCGGAACCGTCTCTCGCGCGTGCGCACTCAGCTGCGCGGCGCCGTCAAGGAAGTGAGGGACGCATGAACGACCAGACCCCGCAGCAGAGCCTCCCGCCCGTGTCCGACGCGACCGTCGCGCGGATCGAGGAGGCCGTGTTCACCGAGATCCAGGGCGAGCGGCCGCCTGTTCCGCCGCGCGCAGAGCGCGCCAGGAGACGACGGCGCCGGTGGCTCACGGCCGGCGGGATCGCGGCGGCCTTCGTCGTCGGAGTCCTCGTGACGCCGCCGATCCTCGGTGCCGTGGGAGGGGGCGGCTCGTCCGTGTCCACAGCGGACGGCGTCGTGGGCTGGTCGACCGACGAGGCGGGGTCGGCCGTGCCGGACCGCGCTGTCGAGGGGGCGACCCTGCCCGGTGCCATCGGATCGGACGCCGCGGCATCCGCCGAAGACGGCAGGGAGATCGTCGCCTCGGCCCAGGCCTCGGTGCAGGTGAAGGAGATCGCCGATGCCGCCGCCGCCATCGGCGACCTCGCTGTCGAGCACGGCGGCTACGTCGAGAGCACCGAGGTCGGCAAGGCGCTCGCGACGGATGCCCCCGCCGAGCGGGTCCCCACGGACTCCGGGTACGGCTGGACCACGGTCCGCGTCCCCGCCGACGACTTGACCGCGGTGATCGCGGCCCTCGGCGACACCGGGGAGGTGCTCTCGTCCTCCGTCACGAAACAGGACGTGACCGCCACCGCGATCGACCTCCGCGCCCGCGTGGAGTCGACCCGCGCCTCGGTGCAGCGGCTCACGGAGCTCATGAGCCAGTCGGGCACGGTCGCCGATCTCATCGAGGCCGAGGTCGCGCTCACCGAACGCCAGGCGCAGCTCGAGTCGTACGAACAGCAGCTCGCCGCGCTGGAGGATCAGGTGGCCCTGTCGTCCCTCACCGTGGATTTGTCGAGGGCGGACGCGCCGGCCGCGGCGGACCCCGCGGGCTTCGGCGACGGGCTCCGGGCCGGATGGAACGGTCTGGTGGTCTCGCTGAACGCCCTGGTGATCGCGTTCGGCTTCCTCCTCCCCTGGCTCGCGGTGACCGCTGTCGTCGTGCTGGTCGTCTGGCTCGTCCGCCGCGGCCGACGGCGCAGGAAGGCCGCGTCCGCTGCGCCCCGCGCGGAGGAATAGCCCGCCGTTCCGGGGTATACAAGAAGTCTTGTGCGTCTCCGCACCGGTGCATAGCCTTCGGAGCGTGGAAGACATCTCTGTGATCACCGCCGTGCACCATCCGCTGCGTCGCCGCATCTACGACTACCTCCTGCTGTACGGCACCTCGCAGGTGACGGCGATCGCCCGTGCGCTCGAGAGTCAGGTCGGCAGCATCAGCCATCACCTCCGGATGCTCGAGCGTGCCGGCATCGTCGAGCGCGCAGCCGACCCGACCGGCGATCGGCGCACGAGCTGGTGGACGGTCGCACGGCGGGGCCTGACCTGGTCGGTCGAGGACTTCGCCGACTCCCCCGCCGATGCCCTGCTCGCCCGGGAAGCACAACGGCAGGGCATCCGCATGCAGATCGACCGTCTGCAGCGCTGGCACCGCCGCCGAGGCGAGCCCGCCGTGGCTGACTACGACGCCTCCAACACGGAGACCACCGCGTGGGCGACCCCGGAGGAACTGCGCGACCTCTCCGCGCGCGTGCTGGGCGTGGTGCGGGACTGGCAGGCCTCGATCGACGAAGACGACGGCCGGGCGCGCACGCCGGTGTTCTTCTTCGCCCACGCGTTCCCCACGGAGCCGTGATGACCGCGCTCACCCCGCCCGTCGAGCTCTCCAGTCCCCCTCCGTTCCGGCGTGACCGGATGGTGCACGCGTGGATCGGCGTGAAGGCCCTGTCCGACGCCGGCGACGCCGTGTGGACGATCGCGTTGGCGTGGACAGCCGTGCAGATCGCCTCCCCCGCCGTCGCCGGACTCATCGTCGCCGCCGGCACGGTGCCGCGCGCGATGGTGCTGCTCTTCGGCGGGGTCATCGCAGACCGCGCCGATGCCCGCCGAGTGATGATGGTCTGCAACACGGTCCGCGTGGGGGTGCTCGTCGCCGCTGCCGTGTGGACGGTCTCGCATGCGCCCACCGTGCCCGTCCTGCTCGCCGCCGCCGTGGCGTTCGGGGTGTGCGACGCGTTCTACGAACCCTCGGCCGGCACTATCGGGCGACAGCTGGTACGCACGGACGACCTCCCCTCCTACGCGGCTGTCCTGCAGACGGCGTCTCGCCTCGGCACGATGGGAGGCGCCGCTCTCGGCGGCCTGCTCGTCGCCCAGGCAGGTCTCGCGGGGAGCGCATCGGCGAACGCGGTGACCTTCGCTCTGGTCGTCGGTTTCCTGGCGATCGCCCTCCGTCCGCGGTTCCGGCTCGCCCGGGCCCCGCGCACGTCATCCCTGCGGGCGATCGGCGCGGCGTTCGCCCACCTCGGAGCGAACCCCACGACGCGCACGCTCGTCATCGCCCTCTCCGGACTCAATCTCGCCGTGGGACCCGCCGTCGGCATCGGCCTGGCTCTGCGGGCGCACGACGAGGGTTGGGGGGCTCCCGCGGTCGGCCTCTTCGAGGGCCTGCTCGGCCTCGGCGCCGCCGTGGGGGCTGCCACGGTCGCGAGATGGCGGCCGCGCCACGAGGCGCGGAGCGGGTTCGGCGCTCTCCTCGTCCAGGGAGCGGGCATCGTCGCGCTCGGGTTCGGCCCCGCCTGGACGGTGGCCGTCGCCGCCACCGTCGTCGGCGCCACCGCCGGCTACGCCTCCGTGCTGCTGAGCGCGACCTTCGCCGCGACGGTGGACACCGCGTTCCTCGGTCGCATGGGCTCCCTCACCCGGCTCGGCGACGACTGCCTGATGCCGCTCGCGATGGCGGGCTTCGGCGCGCTGGCGTCCCTCACCACCGTCTGGGTGCCGTTCGTCGTGGCCGGTGGCGCGATGATGGCGCTCATGGTCGTGCCGCTCCAGGCCCGGGCGTTCCGGACCCTGTCGCTGCGCGCGGACGACTGACGCGCACGCTCGGAACGACGAAAGCCCCCCGGAGAACCGGAGGGCTTTCGTCGTGTTGTGTGACCCCAGCGGGATTCGAACCCGCGTTACCGCCGTGAGAGGGCGGCGTACTAGGCCGCTATACGATGGGGCCGTCTTGCGGAACTTTTCCGTTCCGCGACAACCGTTCAAGTATGCCACGGCGATTCTCATGGCGCCAAATCGAGGCCGCTCCAACCAGGATCCCGGGCGTGGCGCGCCGATCTCCGTTTGCCGCAGCCCCCGGGAAGGAGTTGACTCGTCTCATGCGCGTCACCAAGTTCGAACATGCCACCCTCCGTCTGGACCAGAACGACGACACCCTCCTGATCGATCCGGGATCCTTCACCGCGCCGCTGCACGATCTCAGCGGACTGGTCGCCATCGTGCTCACGCACGAGCACCCCGACCACTGGACGCCGGAGCACCTCGACCGGATCCTGCGCGCGGCCGCCGGGACCCCGATCTTCGGGCCGGAGGGCGTGGCGAAGGCGGCGGAGGGCTATGAGGTCACCGTCGTCTCCCCCGGCGACACCGTGGAGGTCGGCGCCTTCACCCTGCGCTTCTTCGGAGGCACGCACGCGGTGATCCACTCGTCGATCCCGACGATCGACAACGTGGGCGTGCTCGTCAACGACACGTTCTACTACCCCGGTGACTCGTATGCGGTGCCCGAGGGCGTCGAGGTCGGCACCCTCGCCGCGCCGCTCGGAGCCCCGTGGCTCAAGATCGGGGAGGCCATCGACTACGTGCTCGCCGTGAAGCCCCGCCGGGCGTTCGGCACGCACGACATGACCCTGTCCGTGATCGGCAAGAACATGCACCGCCAGCGACTGCAGTGGGCGACCGAGCAGGGCGGCGGCGAGTTCCTCGTGCTCGAACCCGGCGACGCCGTGGATCTGTGACGGCATCGCGACGCCTCCTTCCCGCCCCGACGCCGCGGCTCGCCTTCCGGGAGATGACCGCCGACGACCTCGACGAGATGGCGGCGCTCCTCGGGGATCCGAAGGTCATGGCCTACTACCCGGCGCCGAAGTCGCGAACCGAAGCCGCCGCGTGGATCGCGCGCATGCAGCAGCGCTACCGCGAGGACGGCCACGGTCTCTGGATCATCGAGACGCACGACGGGGAGTTCCTCGGTGACTGCGGTCTCACCTGGCAGTCGGTGAACGACTCCCCCGTGCTCGAAGTCGGGTATCACGTCCGCACCGACCGCCAACGACGCGGCTATGCGACCGAAGCTGCGCGCGCCTGCGTCGACCTCGTCGCGCAGACCTTCGCACCGACCCTCCTCACCGCCATCATCCACCCCGAGAACCAGGCGTCACGAGGGGTGGCGGAGAAGCTCGGCATGACCCACATCACCGATGACCATGCCCATCCGTGGATCGTGCGGACCGTGATGGGCATGACCGTGGAGGCCGCGACCTAGTCCTGAGCGCCCCGCACCCGCAGGTCACGCGCGAGGTGGTCGCGCTGCTCGATGAGGAGTCGTCGCAGCGCCGCCGGGGCCTCGGGGCTGGCCGACAGCCAGGCATCGACCAGGTCCAGCGAGGACCGCGCGGGGAACAGACCGATCACCAGTCGACGAGCGATCTCGATGCTCCGCTCCGACCACGCCGTCCCGATCCGCTCGAAGTACTCCTCGTCGAAGGACTCGATGAGGTCGCGGCGGCCGCCGGCGCGGAAGCCCGCGATCTCGGCATCGAGGTGGTCGTTGGTGAGAGACCGGTCATCCCATGCGGCCGTCCAGGCGGCCGCGCGCACCGTCGCGTCGGGCACGGAGGCACGAGCGCGGCGGGCGGCGGTGCGTCCGTCGCCGGTGTCGTCCCGCTCCTCCTCCGCGGCGATGTCCGTGAGATCGGCGCGGCCGGTCGTCACGAGGGCCGTGAGGAGCTGCCAGCGCAGGTCGGGATCCACGACGAGCCCCTCGGGCACATCGCCGTCGAGCAGGGCACGGACCTCGGCGTGATGGATGTCGTCGAAGGCCGAGGCCGCCGCCAGCGCGCGCGCCCAGGAGAGCTGGGCGTCGCTGCCGGCGTCCGCCTGCTGCAGCGCCGACCACGTGGCTTCGGTCCAAGCGCGCTGCTCCGCGTCGCGTCGGTCGTCGCGGACGAAATGCCGCAGCGCGAAAGCGGCGTCGAGGAGCGCTGCGGCCAGCAGACCGCCGTTCGACTCCCGCGGCGCGTGCGCCCGCACGATCGCGACGAAGCGGGCCGCGTCGAGCTCGCCGTCGCGGGTCGCGTTCCACAGCGACGACCACACGAGCGCACGGGCGAGCGGGTCCTCGATGTCGGAGAGGGACTCCTCGACGGTGCGCAACGACCGCTCGTCGAGGCGCGCCTTCGCATAGGTGAGGTCGTCGTCGTTGAGCAGCACGAGATCGGCCTCGGGGAGGTCGATGTCGACGCGCTCCCCGATCAGGTCCAGCTCCCGCTGCTCCCGCCGCACGATGCGGCCGTCCACGCGGTCGTACAGCCCGATCCGCAGGCGGTGCGGACGCACATCGTCCTGCACGAGGTGGTGTCCTCCATCGTCGTCGGTCTCCGTCCAGATCGTCGAGACGCCCGTCGTCTGCAGCCAGGCGGCTGCCCAGTCGGTCATGTCCCGCCCGGACACCGCGCTGAGCTCGACGAGGAAGTCGTCGAGAGTGGTGTTGCCGAAGGCGTTGGCGGCGAAGTAACGGCGAGCCCCCTCGAAGAAGGCGTCATCGCCCACGAACGCGACGAGCTGCTTCAGCACCGAAGCGCCCTTGGCGTAGGTGATGCCGTCGAAGTTCAGCTTCGCGGCCTCGAGGTCGGGGATGTCGGCGACGATGGGATGCGTCGTGGGGAGCTGGTCCTGCTGGTAGGCCCAGGCCTTGCGCCGCATGGCGAACGTCACCCAGGCGTCGTGGAACCGGGTGGCCACCGCCGAGGCGTGCGAGCCCATGTAGTCGGCGAACGACTCCTTGAGCCAGAGGTCGTCCCACCACGTCATCGTGACGAGGTCGCCGAACCACATGTGCGCCATCTCGTGGAGGATCGTGTTGGCCCGGCTCGCCCGCTGCGCCTCGGTGGCGGCGCCGCGCGAGAGGTAGCCCTCCGTGAAGGTGACCAGACCGGGATTCTCCATCGCACCGAGGTTGTACTCGGGGACGAAGATCTGGTCGTACTTGCCCCACGGATAGGGATAGGCGAAGGCGTCGGTGAAGAAGTCGAGCCCCTGCCGGGTGACCTCGAGGATCTCGTCGGCCTCGAGGTGATCGACGAGCGAGCGGCGGACGAACACCCCGAGGGCGACCCGCTGTTCGTCTCTGGTCCACTCCCCGTCGACGCGGGCATACGGGCCGGCTGCGACCGCCGTGATGTAGCTCGAGATCGGCAGCGTGGGAGCGAACTGCACCCGCTGCACGCCGACGCCGAGGTCGACGTGAGCCGGCGACTGGTTCGAGAGCACCTCCCACCCGGACGGCGCGTCGACGACGAAGGTGTACTCCGCCTTCATGTCCGGCTGCTCGAAGCAGGCCATCACCCGGCGGGAGTCCGCGGGCTCGTACTGGGTGTAAAGGTAGGTGCGATCGTCCGCCGGGTCGTGGAACCGGTGCAGGCCCTCCCCCGACCGGCTGTAGGCACCGACCGCCTCGACCAGGACGACGTTCGAGGCAGCGAGGCCGTCGATCGTCAGGCGCGCGCCGTCGTAGACGACGTCCCGCTCCTCGCCGTTCACTTCAACGCGGAGGACCTCTTCGCCGATGAAGTCCAGCCACGTGCTCTGGACGGTCGCATCGAACTCCAGCACGGTCGTGGTCGGGAAACCCGTGCGCGCCCGCTCGGGGGCTCCGGTCAGGTCCAGCTCGACGCGGATGCGGTGCAGGGTGATCGCAGCGGATCGCGCCGCGGTCTCCTCACGGGTCAGGTTCGCGGTGTGCATCCCCCCATCCTGGCATCTTCCCGGGGGCGATCGGGGAGCGTCGGCGCGTTCAGCCGCGCCGCCCTGTTCCTCGCCGGTTGACCTTGCGCGACGTCTCCGGTCCGCCCAGCAGTCGCCGGATCGCGGTCTCCGGGGTCACGTCGAGATCGAGCGTCCGGCCCCGACCGTACTGCCGGAACACGCGGGGATCGATGTAGCTGTTGCGGGCGACCGCGGTCGTGTTGCCGAGGGCGGTCGCCGCCGCCTGCACCGCGAGGCGTTCGGCCTGGTTCCGCTGACCGCGGCGGTCGAGGGCTCCGATGCGGGCGAGGGCGTCCGCGGCGATGATCGTGCCGTGGAGGGTGCGGAAGTCCTTGGCCGAGAAGCTGGCCCCGAGCACGTCCTTGAGGTACGTGTTGACCTCGGCGGGCGTGATCTTCACCCGCCGCCGGCCTTTCCGGTACGCCAGGAGGAAGGCGGTCGAGGCACCGCTCGCGAAGTCGGTGAGGGCTTCGGCGAGGGATTCGTCGGTGATCTCGATCGCGGCGGTCTGTCCGCTCTTCGCCGGGAAGGAGAGGGCGACGTCGCCGCCGTCGATGCGGACGTCGCGGCGACGGAGCGTGGTCAGGCCCCGGCTGCCGTGGCGCGCCAGGTAGCGCTCGGAACCGATCCGCAGCGCGGCGTCGTCGAGGAGGCGGAAGGCGATCGCGAGGGCTCGCTCCTTCGTCTGCCCGTCCTCCTTGAGAGCCTTGGTGACCTGCGTCCGGGCGCTGGGCAGGGCCGCGGCGAGGTCAAGCGCACGGACGAACTTGCGACGGTCGCGGGAGACCCGCCAGAGCGGGTGGTACAGGTACTGCTTGCGCCCGGCGGTGTCGATCCCCACGGCCTGGATGTGCGCGAGCGGGTCGGCCGCGATCCACACGTCCTGCCACGCCGGCGGGATCACCAGGTCGCTGATGCGTTCGCGATCCGCCTCGGGCGCCGGCTCCCCCGTCGGATCGACGTACCGGAATCCCGAGCTCGTCCGCTTCCGTGTGAAACCCGGGTCCTGGCCGGGTACCACTCGCACCAGTCGCGCCATGCGTCTCTCCTCCCGCCGTGCAGCTCCTCCGAGTGTGGAGTGACCGCAGTCTCGGCGGGAAGGGAGTGGCGTCTCACCCTGCCCGCGTGCTATCCGCGTCGGCGTCCTTCGCGAAGACCGCCCGCATGTGGTCGCTGGTGAGGAAGTCCGCGATCCCGATCATGATCAGGCTGAAGACGATCTGCTCGGTGACCATCCAGACCGGGTAGAGGCCGGGGATCGCCGCCATGACGAGCGTGATGACCGGGAAGATCTGTGCGAACAGTCGCAGCCGGAGGTAGGCCCAGCGCCATCCGCGACGCGCGCGCCACGCGAAGTAGAACAGCGTCGCCGTCATCGCCAGCACCACGAGAGTGCGCATCCACACGGCGAAGGGCACGCTGTCGCCGTCGGCGGCGAGCACCAGGGCGACCACCACGGCGCCCACCCCGAGCACCAGTTCGGCGACGAGCAGCCAGAGGATCCACGTGAAGGCACGGACGGTCCGCGGATGGGTGCGACCGGCGTCGCTGATCAGCACGCCGGCCTGCCGCCCACCCGCGATCCGGTCGAGACGGAGGAAGAGCGGTTCGAGGGCCATGCTCGGAGCCTAGACCGGCGGCGTCCGTTCGACCTCGTCCGTTCGATGGACCTCGGCGCTGCTGCCGTTGGCCGCTGCCGGGAGCACCCGCTCCAGTACGACCGCCAGCACGCCGACTGCGAGGCTGCCCGCGACCATGACCGCGATGAACCAGCCGCTGACGCCGACGCCGAGGAGCACCCCCGCGACGAGCGGACCGAGGATCGCTCCGCCCTGGAAGGCCGCGGAGTTGAGGGCGTTGTAGCGCCCGCGGGTGCGGTCCGTCGCGAGATCGTTGTAGATGGCCGGGATCGTCGGCTGCATCATCGTCTCTCCGAACGCGAACACGCCCATGAACGCGATCACCGCGATCGCGGCCGTGACCGAGTCGGGAAGCAGGCCCGCGGCACCGAGCATGACCCAGGAGACGGCCCAGATGAGCGCCATGACCTGCATGACCCTGGTGCGCCGGCGCCCGGTGATGAGCCGGAGGACGGCGAACTGCAGCAGCACGATGACGGCCGTGTTCACCGCGAACGAGATGCCGACGACGGCGGTCGAGACCTGGGCGATCTGACGAGCGTAGGCGGGGAAGCCCGCCTCGATCTGTCCGTAGCCGATGAAGACGGAGAAGAAGGTCAGCAGCGTCATCCAGAGCACCGCAGGGCGCCGCAGGATCTCCCGGTAACCGCCCTCGGTGGTCACGGCCGGGTCCGGGTCCGCCTGGGTGCGCACGTGCCGGAGCGGGCCGAGGAGCAGAGCGAGCGGGATGAGGCTCGTGGCCGCGTCGATGAGGAAGATCGTGGTGAAGGTCGACGGCTCCGTCACGTCGACGAAGAACCCGCCGATGATGCCGCCCACGCCGATGCCGAGGTTGACGAGGGCGAAGTTCACGCCGAAGTACTGCTGACGGACCTCGCCGTCGACCACCGAGGCGATCAGCGCGTTGAAGCCGGGCCAGGAGACCCCGAAGTTCACCCCGATGAGCACGACCGCGACGGTCGCGACGGCTGGATGCGTGGCATAGGCGAGGAGCGTGCACCCCGCGATCATCGCGAGCAGTCCCACGATCAGCACACGGCGGGCGCCGAAGCGGTCGATGAGCGTACCGCCGGGGCCCGTGACGACGAGCCCCGTGATCGCGATGAGGCTCATGAGCGCCCCGGAGAACCCGAGGTCGAAGCCGCGCACCTCGTGGAGGTAGATGATGGTGAACGGCAGCGTCATCCCCCGCCCGAGCGTCTGGATCGCCACGGTCGACAGCAGCCAGCGCCCCTCGGTGGGCAACGCGTTCCAGAAAGACCTCATACCGATCACCTCGTCATTGTTCCAGGAGCCGGGGACATCGGATGACCGCCGGGGTCTCGAGGAGGAAGCCGATATTCTGCGAGCATGCCCGTGTCGTTCGAAGACTTCCGCTCCGCCCTCCCCCATGCACCGGCCCGTGACGCGTGGGGCCTCGTGCTCACCGACGCCGAGGCGCAGCAGGTCGCCGCGGACGAGCAGGCGAGCCGGGCCTGGTACGACTACTTCCTCGCGACCACGGCCGCGGCGCCGACCGCCCCTGCGGCGGCGGCACCGCTCGGGGGACACGAGCTCCCCGTCGCCGCCGCGCCGGGATTCGCCGCGGCACCCCCGCCGGCACCCGCCGCCGCCCCGTGGACCCCCGCGCCTGCGGAGGGCCCGGAGCGGAAGAGCCGGGTGGGACTCTGGGTGACGCTCGGCATCGTGGGCGCGCTGCTGCTGATCGCCGCGATCGTTACGGTGTTCGCGTTCACGACCGCACGCCACTGGACCAAGGTCGACGTGCCGGAGAAGCCCGAGACCTTCCACAGCGAGGAGTACGAGACCGGCAAGTACCTCGTCGCCGACGACGGCGTGAGCCCGTGCGCGGTGGACCAGGACTGGACGGACTGCATCGGCCTCATGGAGGCCGAGTATTCGGGCGCCTGCGCCGGGGTCGAGCTCGTCCCCGCCGCCGCGGACCTGTGCGCCCAGCACCGCGCCGAGATCGACCGGATGATCGCGGAGGACGCGGACGGGATGTACGTGGCCTCCCTCGGCGATTTCGGACACCTCACCCGGACGCCCGAGACGGCGACGCGGCAGGTCTCGAACGACGATGCCGAGCCGGCCGTCACGCATGAGGCCGTGTGCTATCTCGGGTTCCTCGGGGAGTGCGAGTAGCCGGTCAGCCATCCGCGGGTCTCGCCGGGGAGGCTGACCGAGCGTATCGTCGGGCACAGACGTGATCGGGTCGGGGACGAGGTGTCGACATGTGTCGGTGGCTGGCGTACGTGGGAGAACCGCTGCACCCGTCGGAGGTGATCCTCGACGCGCGACATTCCCTCGTGGCGCAGTCCCTGGACTCGCCCCTCGGCGCGGAGACCGTGAACGGGGATGGGTTCGGCCTCGGCTGGTATCCGGCGTCGAACGGTGACGACTCTGGGCAGCCTCCGAAGCCTGCACTGTTCCGCAGCATGGAGCCCGCCTGGAACGATCTGAACCTGCGCGAGATCTCCCGCACGATCCGCAGCCCGCTGTTCTTCAGCCATGTGAGAGCTGCCGCCGGGCCGCCGGTCCAGCAGACCAACTGCCACCCGTTCCGGCACGCGAACTGGCTCTTCATGCACAACGGCGGCTTGGCGGATTTCCTGAGCGTGAAACGCGACCTCACGCTCGCCGTCGATCCCTCCCTCTACCCGGAGATCCAGGGCACCACCGACTCGGAGGTGCTGTTTTACCTCGCCCTGACCCTCGGCCTCCAGGACGATCCGATCGCGGGCATGCGGGCGGCCATCCGCGAGGCCGAGCGCGTGGGGCGCGAGCATGGCGTCCGCTTCCCGGTCCAGGGAACCTTCGCGGTGTCCGACGGCACCACCGTCTGGGCGTTCCGGTACTCGACGGCTGGGCGCTCCCGCTCCCTCTTCCACTCCACCGACATCGAGACTCTTCGCCGGATGTACCCCGATGCCGAACGGCTTCGCGTCTTCGGCCGCCGGGCGCACGTGATCGTGTCCGAGCCCCTCAACGATCTGCCCGGTGCATTCACAGAGGTCCCTGAATCGACGGTATCGATCCTCGACGAGACGGGCTATCGGTACGTGCCCTTCCTCGAAGCCGCGTGAGAAGCTGAGGCCCCGTACCGGAAAACGACAAAACCCCCGCCGGAGCGGGGGTTTTCGAAGTGCTGACATCGCTGACCTCTACTCAAACCCTTTGGAGCTGCCAGTCAACCTTGTGGAACTGCGGAATCTCGCGGTTCTTGGTGATCGAAACGATGGTTTGAGCGCACCAAATGTGTACCGAAGCCACGAGCTGTCCAAGCGACTCGGCAGCATCAAAGTCGCGGAGCTCGTCCGCCGTGTCAGGGCGGGTTAGAGTACTCGGTCCCTTGCTCGCGAACTGGATGTTGCGAACTCGGCACTGACGCGAATGCTGCGCGAGGAAGGTGTCGCCATCTCCAAACGGAAGGTGAGTAACGACGAGGCAGCCGCGATGGCGGGCGAGTATGAAGCCGGCGCCACGATGGCGGGACTCGAGAAAAAGTACGGACAGTCGCACGGTGCAATCTTGAGAGCACTGCATCGATGCGGAGCAAAACTGAGAGCAAGCGCGCCTCGCCGCAAGAACTAGGCGGGACCGCGCTGCGTCACTACCAATCGTGTTCCTGCTCGCCCTGGAGTACATCTCCCAGCCGAGACTCGAGGTGTTCAAGCAGCTTTCGACACCACCGCTTAGCACCATCAGATTGACCGGGTTGAGCGACCCAGCGCTTCACCTGAGCAATCTGGCCCTTGATCCGGTCCGACTCGTTCCCTGACCACATCCCAGAGACGAACTCACCGACTAGCGGAGACGTTACCCCTCGCTCATCTCCGAAGCGACTCAAAAGGAAAGACGCGACCGGACTTAGTTCGTCTGAACCCACAGAAGCAACCGAGGCCACGGTCTTGGCGCGATCTATCGAGTCGCCAACCCAGCTTTCGATCACATCAAGATCGATGATGTCGGCAACCCAACCTCGCGTAGAGAATGCCAGCTTCCACGACTCACGCTTCGCAAGCCGGTCAAGGAGTTCGATCCAGACTTCTTTTCCTGCGAGCTTCAGGGCTCGGCCGAAGAGTCCCTTCTCTTGAGAGCCGGAGTACATACTGATCGCGTCTTGCTCGACGAGCTCAACGAGAATCCGAACGATCCTGGCCGGGTCCTTCTCGAGCTGTCGTTCTGCGAGCTGAGACCAGTCGTACTCTTGTTGACCGAGCACTGGGAACCGAGGCCGAAGCTCGACGATCTCTTCGATCGCAGCCTGAAGCTCTGGTGAGATTTCCGGTCGATCATGTAGCTCGAACGCAAGGAAGTCCACGAGTGCGCGATAGTCATCCTCCGATTCGACGCGGGTCCTCCAGTCATTGATGTAGAGGCGAAGTAGGTCGTCGTCGCTGGTCTCACGCAGCCAGTAGAAGACTGCGCGAGCGCCTTCTGCGACAGAGATTTCTGGAAGAAGCTCTGCTGCTCGTGCTTCAGCGCGCAAAGTGCGTGGACCTTGCGTGGTGAGACGAAGCTTCGTGATCGGATCGGCGTTTAGCTGGTCAACGTACTCGTCGTAAGTGCCAGGAGTTGCCTCCTCCAGACCAACGAGGAACCCTACCAATGCGCGAGCGTTGGGGCCCGACAACTGCGCGAGCAGCGTAGGTGCGGTGGCGGCGATATTTGCACCACGCTTTGCAAGCACCCTCCCGATAACGAAGTCGGTGGGTACCTCTTTCACGAGCAGTGCGAGAAGCTTGGCCGTGGCGGACTCGGATTCCGTCCCCTCCAGGGCGTTGATGAAGTCAGTTTCGATGTCGCCGTTACGCCTGTCCCATGGCGATGCGTGCGCGAACACCCAGAGTTGGTCGTCAAGAGTGCCAGCGGGCAGGGCAGCAAGGATGGCGTCGATGTCTTCGGCAAAATGCTTCTCGTCACCAGTGCGGTCGTACAGCGACGCAAGGTCTGCAAGTTTCGCACGAGCGTCTTGGAGCTGCTCGGGAGGAAGGCTTGCAAGGGTCGACGCCAGATGGTCTCGAAGCACGGGCTGACCGAGGGAAGCGTGAATAGCGTCCGTGAGCGCCTCAACGGCGGACGCTGCAACGTATGCGTCCGAATCGCCGCTGAGAGAACCGAGGATGTCGATGATGGCGTTGCGGTACTCCCAAGACTCGCCCCAAGTCTTGGGCGCACCGCGAGGTTCAACCACGACTCCACCTTGAAGCTCTCCTGACACCGTCGTGTGCTCGTGGGAATCAAGCGCCCGATGCGCGGCCTTAACTACGAGCGCACGGATTTCTGAACGACCTTTCGCGGCCTTCGATTGCAGATAGGCGAGGCGTTCGGCCGGAGACGCAGCTGTTGACGGCAGCATCGTTCCGAACAGGTCCACCCAGACACCTGTCGAGTTGTTGGAGAAGGGTTCATTTTCTACGAGAGCAAGTCGTAGAAGGGAATCGGCTGCTTCAGTGAAGGTTGAGGTATGCCATGCAAGCTTCTGCAGTGCCCACACCAGTGGCCGTCGTGCGCCCTCAGCCTTGCGCAGGTCGTCATCTTCCGTTTCCGCGAGTAGCTCAGCAATCCGACCCGACACCCTCTCAGGCGAGAGAATCGCGAGGTGATCCAGCAGATTCCCGCGGCGGTCTGTTGCTACGGCTTCAAGTGAGCTGAGTGGACCATCGGCACCAAGCATTTGATCGATGACTGCGCGAGGCAATGTGGAATCGCCAATCTCGGCAGCGCGTCGGAAGAGGCGTTCAGTGAGGTCTTCGGAGAGTTTGGGTAGGAGGTCAATTACGATGCGTGATCCAAACTCTGTCCACCCGTTTGAGGCAAGGTAAATTGCGACGGGGTTGGGGCCGACACTTCGATAGCGTCCCTGTGTCGTGAGTAAGCCGTGTGAGGCGAGGTCCGCTGCCGCGGCCCGAAGATCGGACTCAGGTACGCCGAGCCCCTCGCTCAGTATTGAGAGTTCCGACGCGAGTTCAGCGTCGAAGCCGATTCGGCTGAAAAGGGCGAGGGCGGATGATGCTAAAAAAAGTGTCCCTCCAGGAAGTTCATCGACAATGAACTGGCGGATGTCGTTGGGGTCGATCAGTTGGCGCGCGGTGCCAGGGCGTTGGGCAACGAGTGCCTTCGCACACTTCAGTGCGTAGTCGATGTTCCCCGCAGACACTTCGACAATGACCCGGGTCGCTTCCGGCCAGAGTGTCGGTACGTTCTTCTGCAAGAGCTCAGTGAGCGGCGCGTCCTCGAAAGCCGTGATTTGGAGCGTCGCCGCTCGGGCCGCACGCTGAGACGGTTCGCTAACGGTGACGAGTCGGATCTTCGTACCCGTCTGGAGCATCGCGGCAAAGATGTCATGACGCTTTGCATCGCACTCATCGATCACAATCACGGCTGAGCGCCCCTGCGTCTGAAGTTGACTCAAGACGGCCGGAGTGAACTGGTCTTCGCTCGGCACATAGATCACAAGGGCCTGATTGGGTTGGCCTCGGAGCGTCTCCATGACTAGTCGGGTCTTTCCGAGTCCGCTTACGCCCTCGACATGTACGCCGGACTCGTCACCGGACTGTATGGCTTCCCGCAAGCTTTCGATCTGCTTTTCGCGTGCGTCAGACGCAACCCAAGTCGTCTTATGACTGACCGATGCCGACCACTCATCAAAGGTCTGGCCGATAATGCCGATACCGCGAATCAACGGGCTGATCGCAACCGCTGGGTAGACCTCCGCCCATCGGGCAAGATGATCGGCGTTCAACACTTCGATAGTTCCGGGGTTGACGGCGATGCCAACCGAACGAGCAGCCGCCTCCAGCGCCGACTTTCGTCTAGATATCTGGACAGGAGTCAGCGACCGTCCGAGGGCTAACCGGTAGGAGCCGCCACTCGTCAGGATCTCAAGGGCTGCGGTTGCCTCAAGGAGTTCTGTCTTGCATGCGGCTGGTGCGAGATCGCCAGCCTTGAACTGCCACGCTGATTGTCCTTGAGGAACCCAGACAGTAGCGAGATCAGAGGCGAGCCCTGCATCGACACCTCTGTCAGGTGCGTTCGTACGGTACGTCTGTGTGAGGGCAGCACCCGCAAGTCCGGCACTCGCCAACTCGGCTTCGAGCAGGCGTCCCACTAGATCCGCGAAGGCCGAGCCTTCGAGCCCTTCGACCTGCTGCGGGTCAACAGAAAACGGGCCCTTGTCAGGCACTTCCTGTTGCCCCCGTCTTACATACCGTAGTAGTCATATATGCCCCGATTATGAAGACCTTGCCGACCTTAGTCAAGACGCTATCGTCGCCGCCGCTCCTGCCGGGCTTCCCTACGGCGCGCCTTCCTCATGACCGTGCCGTCGTCCTCTTTGACGAGCTGGAGCAGCGCCTTGGCGAGGTAATGAGTATCGATCTGTGGACGTGATCGGCGGCGATGCGGATCGTGCGCGTCCTGCCACCGACCTTGAACGCGCGGGTGATCTTGGCACGATGGCGGTCGACCATCTGGTTCGGACGCCCCTCGAGACTGGCGCGGAGGGCTTCGAAGTGTCGACCGTCCTCCTGAGGCAGAGAAGGGAAGACCTTGGTCATCTGCTTGCGGTGGGCGAGTGCGTCGCGATCGGTTATCGGAACCGTGGGAGCGAAGTAGTCGTGGAGGTCGCGCTGCGCGGATCCAGGGAGGGCCCCGAATGCTTGACCATCGCTCTCACTCCACAGCTCGATGAGGAAGTGGCGGAGCGTGAGGTAGTCGCGGGTAGTGAGTCTCGGCATAGGACGCTTCACTATGAGCTACTCCCCCGAGGTTGCAAGCATGAGCAACGGCGCGACAACGCGGCCACGTATGAGCTGCACATCTATCCGACCTTCGGGAACCGGCGCATCTCGCAGCTCACCACGATGGACGTGGAGGCGTGGCTGGCCGAACAGCGCGCGGCGGTTAAACCCAAGCCGTGCGCGAGCGCCGGTCTACCTATCGAGCGCGTCGCCAAGTTCATGGGGCACGCCGACATCACCACGATGTACAAGCATTACCTGCACCTGTTCAACGACGACCTGACCGACGACATGGACCGCCTAGCAGCCTTGGCCAGCCGTCCCGCTCTGGCGCGCATCGGCTGACCGCCCTCCGGGGATCACTGGGCCTGAGACAAAGCCTCAACCTGCACAGCATCCGTGCGGCGTTCGTTCTTCGCGTTCACCGAGCGGCGAATTCCGAGTTCGCGTCGCGTCCGATTGACGTACTTGTCCAAAGCCTGGGCATACTCCTTATGGAACTTCTGTGCCTCTTCACCGCGGAAGATCCCATCCGTATTGATCTGCCTTGCACACTCATCCATGAAGGTGTCGGTTGCAGTCTGAAATGCACCAAAGGAGTCAACAATCGCTTGGGATCCGACGACAGCGACGCGCCCCCGGAGTCGGCGCATCTCCTTGTTCAGTTCCAGAGCCCTTTCCAGTGCAGCTGCTCCAGCCGCATCAGCCTCGGGATCCGAGCCGCCCAGCGACGCATTCGTCGTGAAGTCGCGCATGGCGTCCTCAAACTCATATGCGTTATCGAGGGACTCAAGCAACACCTCACGCTTCAACTCTGCAATTCGCTTCTGCTTATCGTTGCTCCGACCGATCAAGCCTCCGACGAACGCACCGCATAGCGCGGAGCCAATCGCGAAGAGCGGTATGGCGTACGTAGCCAAGAAGCTGAGAATGTCCACCCGCACATTCTGGCAGAAGTACGCACTCCGACCCGCGCGGCTACCGGGGATCTACCGGGGATGCAACGCCGACGCCGGAAACAACAGAAGCCCGGATCCTCCGTTTTGCTGCGGAGTTCCGGGCTTGTCTGTTGGCTGGGGTACCTGGACTCGAACCAAGAACAACTGAACCAGAATCAGCCGTGTTGCCAATTACACCATACCCCAAGGGCGAAACCGGAGCCTCGCACCGAGAGTCAAGCTTACCCGAGCGGCGACCGATCACCAAAACCGTCGGTGTCGCGTCGCCGCTCGGGCGCGTCGCGGATCAGTCGGCGAGGAACGCCGAGAGCGCGCGCAGGCGGCGCAGCGACTCGTCCTTGCCCAGCAGCTCCATCGACTCGAACAGCGGCGGCGAGACACGGCGGCCGGTGATGGCCACACGCGGCGGCCCGTAGGCCACGCGCGGCTTCAGCTCGAGGTTCTCCACGAGCGCCGTCGACAGCGCCTCCTGGATCCTCTCCGGGGTGAAGTCCGTGACCGGCTCCAGGGCGGTGACGCAGGCGTCCAGCACCTCGGCCGCGTTGGCCGGCAGCCCCTTGAGCGCATCCGCGTCGTACGACACCTCGTCGCGGAACAGGAAGCCGAGCATGCCCGGCACCTCGCCCAGCAGCTGCACGCGCTCCTGCACCAGCGGCGCCGCGCGGAACGCGAGGACGAGCTGCTCGTGGGTCGGCTCGTCGAACAGGCCGGCCGCGGCGAGGTACGGGACCGTGCGCTCGGCGAAGTCCTTCACGTCGAGCATGCGGATGTGGTCGCCGTTGATCGACTCGGCCTTCTTCTGATCGAAGCGGGCCGGATTGGGGTTCACGTTCTCGATGTCGAACGCGGCGATGAACTCGTCGAGCGAGAAGACGTCGCGGTCCGGGCCGATCGACCAGCCCAGCAGCGCGAGGTAGTTCAGGAGTCCCTCATGGATGAAGCCGCGCTCCCGGTGCAGGAACAGATCGGCCTGCGGGTCGCGCTTGGAGAGCTTCTTGTTGCCGGTCTCCCCCAGCACGAGCGGCATGTGGGCGAACCGTGGCACGAACGTCGTCACACCCGCGTCGATGAGAGCGGCGTAGAGCGAGAGCTGCCGCGCGGTGGACGGCATGAGGTCTTCGCCGCGGAGCACATGGGTGATGCCCATCAGCGCGTCGTCGACGGGGTTCACGAAGGTGTACAACGGCACACCGTTGGGGCGCACGACGACGAAGTCCGGGAAGGACCCCGCGGGGAACGTGACCTCGCCGCGGATCAGGTCGACGTACGTGAGGTCCTCATCCGGCACCCGCAGGCGGAGGGCGGGCTGCCGGCCCTCGGCGCGGAAGGCGGCCTTCTGCTCATCGGTGAGGTCACGGTCGAAGTTGTCGTAGCCGAGCTGCTTCGCGCGGCCGTTGGCCTCGTTGCGGGCGTCGATCTCCTCGGCCGTCGAGTAGCTCTCGTAGAGCGCGCCTGTCGCGAGCAGCTTGTCGATGACCTCGCGGTAGATGTCGTGCCGCTCGGACTGGCGGTACGGGGCGTGCGGGCCGCCGACCTCGACGCCCTCATCCCAGTCGATCTTCAGCCACGTGAGCGCGTCCACGAGCTGGCGGAAGCTCTCCTCGCTGTCGCGTGCGGCGTCGGTGTCCTCGATGCGGAACACCATCTTCCCGCCGTTGTGACGGGCATACGCCCAGTTGTACAGAGCCGTGCGGACCATGCCGACGTGCGGCAGCCCCGTCGGAGAGGGGCAGAAGCGGACGCGGACGTCGGCGCCGCTGGCGGTCGTGGTGAGGGGATGCGGAGTAGCCATAGCCCTTCGATTCTACGGGTGCGGGCCGGTCAGCCCCGGCGCGAGACCGCCACGGCCGCGCGGTGCTCCAGCGGGAGCACCGCACCCACCCGATGCGCGGCGACCGTCTCCTCGAACCCGGCACGGAACCGGGATCGCTCGGCAGAGGAGAGCCCCGCATACTGCGCCCCGGCGCCGGCCACACCGCCCTCGACCGAGACCCACAGGGCGTCCGGGTCGGCGTGCCAGGTCCAGGTGTGCTCGCCGACCGACACCTTCGGGAGTCCGGCGTCGACGAGCATGGCCGCGAAGCCGTCCGCGGTGCGATCGAAGTCCTCCTCCGCCGGAAGCCTCTCCCCCGCAGAGGGCCGCAGCCCCGCGCGTTCGACGACCTCGGCCCAGAACCACGACGGCGAACGGGTCCAGGTCGTCGCGGCGACCTGTCCCCGCACGACCCGACCCAGCTCGCGGGCGGCGGTCCGCGGGGAGGAGACGTGGTTCAACACGAAGTTCGCCACGACGGCGTCGACGGCGCGGTCGGCGAACGGCAGCGTCGGCAGGCCGCCGTCGATGATGCGCAGCGTCGGGTGCCGCCGGCGGGCGACGGCGCGCATGGTCGGCTCCGGCTCGCAGGCCGTGACGTCCCACCCCAGGCCGGCGAAGCGGACCGCGAGGCCACCCTCCCCCGCCCCGACGTCGAGGAGGCTGCGACCCTCCGCCGGTCCGAGGGCGGCGGCGAGGACGTCGAAAGTCCCCGCGCACAAGGCCGCGTACGAGGCGGCATAGGCCTCCCCGACGCCACCCCAGGCCTTCACCGCGCGCTGCTCCGGGCGAGCGGTGACAGCGCGACGATCGCGAGGACGAGCACGGAGGCCGCGATGCCGAGCCCGGCGTACTGGAAGTTCGACAGCACAATGCCGGCGAGGACGGAGCCGGCGGCGGCCGACAGGCTCATCAGCGAGTCGCTGCGTCCCTGCCGCCGCGTGCGGACGTCGGGGGCCGAGGCCTCGGTGAGCAGGGCGGCGCCGGCGACCGTGGCGGCGCTCCACCCGAGGCCGAGGAGGATGAGCGCCACCATGACACCCCACGCCTCGGTGCCTGTGAAGACGGCGAAGGCGAGGGCGCCGCCGAGCAGAGCCTGCCCGAGCAGCACCACGCGCAGCCGCCCCCAGCGGTCGGCCAGCACGCCGAACACCGGAGAGAGCGCGTACATGCCGCCGACGTGCAGCGCGATGGTGATCCCGACGAGCGCTGAGACGTCAGCCGGGGTCGCCGCCGCACCGTGGGCGCCGTGCGCCATGTGGGACAGATGCACGGGGGTCATCGCCATGACCGACGCCATCACCACGTGCGACCCCGCGATCGCGAAGATCGCGTAGCGGGCCACGCGCGGGCGGTCCGCCACGGCGGCGCTCGTCGCGGCGGCCGCCGCCTGCGCGAGTCGCTGCGCGGCGAGCAGCGGATCGGGTCGGAGGGCGACGAGATAGAGCGCGAGTGCCGCGCACTGCGCGACGAACGAGAAGACGTACGAGCCGGTCTGCGGCGGCATGCCGATCGCCTGGCCGACGATCTCCCCCGGACCGAGCAGCAGCGGCCCCGCCACGCCGCCGATCGTCGTGGACCACACGACGATCGAGAGGTCGCGCCCACGATGCTGCGGGGCCGCGAGGTCCGTGGCCGCGAACCGGGACTGCAGGTTGCCCGCGTTCCCCGCACCGATCAGCAGGATGCCGACGAGCAGGAGCGGGAAGACGCGCACGGATGCTGCGAGGATCACCACGGCGATGCCGATGAGGGCGAAGAGGTTGCCGAGGGTGAGTGCACGACGCCGTCCGAGCCGCGCGGCCATCCGGGCGAGCGGGATCGCGCAGACCGCGGCCCCGAGGGTCACCGACGCCGTCGCGAGTCCGGAGAGCGCGTCGCTGCCGGAGATGTCCGCGGCGAGCAGCGCACCGAGCGACACGGTGGCTCCGAACGCGATGCCGCCGAGCACCTGCCCCAGCGAGAGCACGAGCACGGTGCGACGCTGGACCGCCTGCTGCTGCGTCGCCGTGAGGGCGACCTCGGTCATGACGTGGGAGCGGCGTCGCGCGCGGTGTTGCGGAGGATGCCGAGTCCGGAGATCTCGACCTCGACCGTGTCGCCCGCCTCGAACGTGCCCACGCCGGCGGGAGTGCCCGTCATGATGACGTCGCCCGGAAGGAGCGTGAACACCGCGGAGGCGTACTCGATGATCGCGGCGACCGAGTGGATCATGTCGGTGAGCGGGGCGTGCTGGCGGACCTCGCCGTTCACCCGCGTCTCGATCGTGGCCTGTGCGGGGTCGAAGTCCGTCTCGATCACGGGGCCGAGCGGGCAGAACGTGTCGAAGCCCTTCGCCCGCGACCACTGCCCGTCCTTGCGCTGCAGGTCGCGCGCCGTGACGTCGTTGCCGATGGTGTAGCCGAGCACGTGGTCGAGGGCGTTCTCCGCCTTCACGTTCTTGGCGATCCGCCCGATCACGACCACGAGCTCGCCCTCGTACTCCGTCCGCTCGGAGAGGGCGACGGGACGCACGATCGCGTCGTCGGGGCCGATCACGGCGGTGTTCGGCTTGAGGAACAGCAGCGGCTCCTCGGGGGCCACTCCCCCCATCTCGGCGGCGTGGTCGTGGTAGTTCTTCCCAACGCAGACGACCTTGGAGCGCGGGATCACGGGCGCGAGCAGCGTGACCTCGGTCAGCGGGACGCGGGCGCCGGTGGTCTCGTACCCGGAGAACATCGGGTCCCCGGCCAGGACCACGAGCTCGCGGTCGTCGATGATCCCGTACATGATGGCGTCGTCGTGGCTGAACCGGGCGATCTTCATCCCTCCACCCTAGATCCCCTGCTCCACCGTCGAGACCCCGCTTTCTCGTCGAGACCCCGCCTTGCGTGCGCAGGTGAGGCGGGGTCTCGACGCGAGCCCGGGGGCTCAACCGACCTCAGCCGGGCGGATGGATGCCGAACGCGGCGAGCCGGCGCCCGAGGTCCTCGGGGGTGCGGATGTGTCGGGAGCCCCAGCGCACCACCCGCCACCCCGTGACCCCGCGGATCTCGTCCTCGCGGTGCTTCTCCGCCATCACCGCATCGGTCGCCGTGGGCGTCGTCCGCAGCTCCGCATCCCGGTACTTGTCCTCCCCGTCGAACTCCCCGAAGGCCTGCGACCGCGGGAAGCCGAAGTCGGCGAAGTACCGCGCGCCGTCAGAGCCGACGACGGGGATCTGCAGACCGATGTCCCGGAAGCCGAGTCGGTGGAGCTGGAGGCGACTCACGCTCTCGCCCGGAAGCTGCGCCCGTCCGTCCGCGAAGGCTCCGATCCACCGCGCGCGCCGCACGCCCCGGAGCCCCGCCGTACACAGCCGGTCGACCTCGGCCCGCCAGGCGTCGACCTCATCGTGGTCGACCTCGTGTCCGTCGATCGAGACCATCCGAAGCGCCGCGTCCCCGGCCGCGACGACGGCCTCTGGGCGCAGCAGCCTCGCGAGGTCGAACACGGTACGGATCAACGACGTGCACCGGAGCCCGTGTCGCCGGACGATGTCGCCCTCGTCGAGCGCCATCTGGTGTCGGACGACCCCGGCCTCGGTCCGGCTGTGCCGACGGCTGCGGATCGCGGTGTGCACGTCGTCCCGGATCGGCCCCACGAGCGGCAGCCCCCAGAGCGCCGCCGCGGAGAGGTGCGAGAACACCGGACCTTCGCCGGCGCTGGCTCGACGGACGGCGCACACCCGCACGAGCTGTCGCCCCTCCGGCCACAGCGCGTCCCAGACCTCCGCGTTGACATACGCCCCCCGGTGCACCCGTCGCAGCCTGCCGTACGCGACCGCCTCCCCCAGTTCCCGTTCCGTGACCCCCGTGTCGAGGACCTCCTTCCGCGATCGCACGAGATCCCAGGCTTCGGAGAACGAGAGGCGCCGCGACATCCCCTCACTCTCCCCCGCCTGCTCCCTCACCTCTCGTTCTCCACACCCCCCGCCCCTCTTCCCCCACTCCCCCCGCATTGTGCAGGAACCGTCCCCGCGCGCGAGCCCCCGGGAACACGCCGAGACCCCGCCTTCCACGCGTCGACACGGCGGGGTGTCGGCGGGGAGACGGGGTCTCGGGGAATCGGATCAGGCGTCGAGGCGGAGCAGCCAGCCGTGCTTGTCCTCGCGGCGCCCGTACTGGATGTCGGTGAGCTCTTCGCGGAGCGACAGCGCGAGCTCACCCAGCGGCTGCGGCTCGTCGAAGCCCTCGCCCACGAGCGCGCCGATCGGGGTCACGACCGCGGCCGTGCCACAGGCGAACACCTCGACGATGTCACCGGAGGCCACGCCCTCACGCCACTCGTCGATCGAGATCGGACGCTTCTCGACCGTGTAGCCGCGGTCCTCGGCGAGCTGCAGCAGCGAGTCGCGCGTGATGCCCTCGAGGATGCTGTCCGACTCCGGCGTCACGACACGACCGTCTTTGAACACGAACACGACGTTCATGCCGCCGAGCTCCTCGACATCGCGGTTCTCGTTGAGGAACACGACCTGGTCACAGCCCTTCGCACTGGCCTCGGCCTGCGGCAGGAGGCTGGAGGCGTAGTTGCCGCCCGTCTTCGCCTTGCCGGTGCCACCGCGTCCCGCGCGGGCGTAGTCCTCGGAGAGCCAGATCCGCACGGGCTTCACGCCTCCGGTGAAGTAGGCGCCCGCGGGGCTCGCGATCACGTAGTAGGCGACCTTCTGCGCCGCGCGCACACCGAGGAAGGCCTCCTTGGCGAACATGAACGGCCGCAGGTACAGGCTCTGGTCGGCGCCGGAGGGCACCCAGCGGCCGTCGACGGCGATGAGCTCTCGCAGCGACTGGATGAAGTACTCCGTCGGCAGCTCCGGCAGCGCCAGGCGGCGGGCGCTCGCCTGAAGGCGCGCGGCGTTGCGGTCGGGACGGAAGGTGTGGATCGAACCGTCCGCGTGCCGGTAGGCCTTGATGCCCTCGAAGATCTCCTGCGCGTAGTGCAGCACGGACGCCGCGGGGTCGAGCGGGATCGGGCCGTAGGGCTGCACGCGCGGACGGTGCCAGCCGCCCTTGGCCGACCAGCAGATGTCGACCATGTGGTCGGTGAAGACGACCCCGAAACCGGGGTTCTCCAGCACTTCGGCGACGCGTGCCGGCGAGGCCGCGTTCAGGTTCTTCGTCACGGCGAACTCCAGGGGAGCCACGCTCGTCTCGGCGTCGATCGTCGTCATGTCGTCATCCAATCCTCGTGGGGTGGGCGCATCCTCGCGCCCTGTCAGCCTACGCCCGCCGTTCAGAGACGGGCAGTGATCGCGGAGCCGATCTCCGCGGTGGTGCGGGCACCGCTGCGGGCGGCGATGTCCGCCTCGACCGCGGCGCTCACACGCGCCGACTCGGCCGTCAGGCCGAGGTGGTCGAGCAGCAGCGCGATGGAGAGGATCGCGGCGGTCGGGTCGGCCTTCTGCTGACCCGCGATGTCCGGAGCCGAGCCGTGCACGGGCTCGAACATCGACGGGAAGGCGCCATCGGGGTTGATGTTCCCCGAGGCGGCGAGGCCGATGCCGCCCGTGACGGCGCCGGCGAGGTCGGTGAGGATGTCACCGAAGAGATTGTCCGTCACGATCACGTCGAAGCGCGAGGGATCGGTGACGAGGAAGATGGTGGCGGCGTCGACGTGCAGGTAGTCGACGGCGACGTCAGGGTGCTCGGCGGCGACCTCGTTCACGATGCGCTGCCAGATGGCACCGGCGTGCACGAGCACGTTGGTCTTGTGCACGAGGGTGAGCTTCTGACGGCGGCGCTCGGCAAGCGCGAAGGCGTAACGGACGACCCGCTCGACGCCGAACGCCGTGTTCACGGACGTCTCGTTCGCGACCTCCTGCGGTGTCCCCTTCCGGATCGCTCCGCCGTTGCCGACGTAAGGCCCTTCCGTCCCTTCACGGACCACGACGAAGTCGACCTCGCCCGGGTCCGACAGCGGACCGGGCGCTCCGGCGAAGAGCTTCGAGGGACGCAGGTTCACGTAGTGGTCGAGGGTGAACCGGAGCTTCAGCAGGAGTCCGCGCTCGATGTTCGCGTCCTTCAGGCGCGGGTCGCCCGGCGTGCCGCCGACCGCGCCGAGGAGGATCGCGTCGTGTGCGGAGATCGCGGCGAGGTCGTCGTCGGTGAGCGTGTCGCCGGTCTCGAGGTACCGGCCGGCACCGAGCGAGAAGCGGGTCTTGTCGAACGTCACGGCGCTGTCGGCGGTGACGGCGTCGAGCACCTTCTCCGCCTCGGCGATGACCTCGGGACCGATGCCGTCACCCGGGATGACGGCCAGCTTCACGACACGCGACATGAGACTCCTTGCGCACTGCACGGGGGTGGACCGGCCGCGGCGCGACCGCGGGTCGAACGGGCCGGTCCCCCCAGCGTAGTGGTCAGTGCGTGGGTGCCTTGCGCAGTGTGACGGCCGCGATGACCGCCGCGACGACGACGAGGCCCGCACCGATGAGCGACGTGACCGTGACTCCCGAGCCGAACGCGTCGGCCGCCGCCTGCCACAGGGCGTCGCCGAGCGCGGCCGGGAGCTCGTGGGCGGCGGTGTACGCGCCGGCCAGCGTCTCCTGCGCAGCGCGGGCCACCTCGGCCGGAAGCCCCTCGGGCAGCACCAGCGCGCCGCGGTAGAACGCGGTGATGATGCCGCCCAGGATCGCGGTCCCCAGCACGGCGCCGAGCTCGTACGCCGTCTCGGACACCGCGCTCGCGGCACCGGCCTTCGCCGCGGGGGCGCTGGAGAGGATGAGTTCGTTCGAGATGGTCTCGGCCGCACCGATGCCGATGCCGAGGACGACGAAGGCGAGGATGAGCGGTGCCACGCCGTGCGCGTGCGTCGTGAAGGCGACGATGAGGTACCCCGCGACGGAGAACACCAGCGCCGCCGGGATGAGCACGTGCGGCGGAACCCGCCGCGAGATCGGTACCACCGTGAGTCCGGCGACGATCATGGCCGCCATCCCCGGCACGAGCGCGAGGCCCGCGACCATCGGCGAGAGTCCCAGCACGAGCTGCAGGTGCTGCGACACGAAGTAGAGGAACCCGACGAGGGCCACGACGCTGAGCAGGTTCACCAGGATCGCCCCCGAGAACGACCCGCGGCGGAACAGCGCCATGTCGAGCATCGGGGTGTCGGCGCGGAGCTGACGGCGCACGAACAGCGCCCCCATCACGAGGCCGAGCAGCGCCCATCCCCCGGCGTAGAGCGACGGACCGTCGACCGCGAAGGACTTGATCGCGTAGACGACCGGGATCATCGCGGCCATCGAGAGGGCGATGCTGAGCGGGTCGATGCGGCCCGGGTTCGGGTCACGGCTCTCCGGCACGAGCAGCGGCGCGGCGATGAGCAGCGGGATGAGGACGGGGACGGCGATGAGGAACACCGAACCCCACGCGAAGTGCTCGAGGAGGAAGCCGCCGACGATGGGGCCGAGCGCGGATCCGGCGGAGAACGCGGACGCCCAGACCGCGATGGCCATGCGGCGCTGGTCGCGGTTCTGGAAGATCGATCGCAGCAGCGACAGGGTCGACGGCATCAGCATGGCGCCGAAGAAGCCGAGCAGGGCGCGGGCGGCGATGAGCAGGCCCGCGGTCGGCGCGAAGGCGGCCAGCGCTGAGACCACGGCGAAACCGGTGGCGCCGATGAGGAGCAGACGACGACGCCCGAAGCGGTCGCCGAGTGTCCCCATGGTCACCAGGAGTCCGGCGAGCACGAGCGGATAGACGTCGATGATCCAGAGCTGTTCGGCCCCGCTCGGCGCGAGCGAGATCGAGATCTCGGGCAGCGCGAAGCTCAGCACCGTGTTGTCCACCGACACCAGCAGCACCGGGAGCATGAGGACGACGAGTGCCGCCCACCCCCGAGCCCCGACGCGGGGAGCTTCCGTCTCTGTCGTCGGTATCGACGCAGTACGGGTCATGGAACACCTTTCCTTCCTGCGGACCGCTCGTTACTAAACCGTCCGGCTGGTATAGTAACAGATGCCGCCCTCCCGATCCCGCTCAGAGGATGAACGATGCCCCGCCCACCCCTCGCCCGCGAGAAGGTCCTCGACGCCTTCGAGGCGATCCTCATCGACGACGGCGAACGCGCCGCGACGCTCGAGGCGACGGCCAAGGCCGCCGGCGTGTCGAAGGGCGGCCTGCTCTACCACTTCCGCTCGAAGGACGACCTCGAGGCCGGGCTCCTGGAGCGCCTCGACCACCTGACCACCCTCGATCTGGAGCGCATGCGCACCGCCGACGAAGGTCCCGTCGCGTACTACGTGCGGACCTCGGTGATGGAGGACGACGCCCTCGATCGGGCGCTGATCGCCACGACCCGGCTGGCCCAGGGCGGCTCGTCCGCCGCGTCCGACATGCTCCGGGATACCCGGCGTCGCTGGGCGGAGACGATCCGCCCGCACGTCCGCGACACCGCCAGCCTCGACCTCGTGATGCTCGTGAGCGACGGCCTCTACTTCAACAACTCTCTCGACGTGCACGGGCCGGAGCGCCTGGTCCCGCGCAGCGACGAGCTCGCCGATCTCATCGCCCTCGTGCTGCGGGCCACCGCCTGACGCCGGATAGGGCTGCAGATACGGAGAAGGGCGGGAGCATCGCGCTCCCGCCCTTCTCCCCCGCTCTGCGGTGTCAGACCTCGGTGATCTCGATCTGACGGAAGAGGTCGGCGTCGATGGCGCCCCGCACGTCGTCCAGCAGCTCCTCGGACACGGGCGAGTCGAGCGTCAGCACGCTGAGCGCCTGGTCGCCGGCCGCGAGCCGCGAGATCTGCATGCCGGCGATGTTGATCCCGGCCTCGCCGAACTTCTGCCCGTAGACGGCCACGATGCCGGGGCGGTCGGTGTAGAGCATGACGACGTGGTGCTTCTCGATCGGCAGCTCCAGGGCGTGGTCGTTGATGCCGACGAGCTTCTCGGCCTGCTTCGGTCCGGTCAGCGTGCCCGACACCGAGAGCTGCGATCCGTCGGACAGCGCCCCCGTGAGGGTGATGACGTTCCGGTACTCCTCGCTCACGTCGTCCTTGAGCAGGCGCACCGCGATGCCGCGCTGCTCCGCCAGGAGGGGCGCGTTCACGTACGACACGGTCTCGCTCACGATGTTCGTGAAGACACCCTTGAGGGCAGCCAGCTTGAGCACGCTCACGTCGTAGTCGTTGAGCTCGCCGTGCACCTCGACGTCGAGGCTCGTGAGCGGCGACGTGGCCAGCGCGGCGAAGATCTGGCCGAGCTTCTCCACGAGCGAGATGCCGGGACGCACGTACGGGTCGATGACGCCGCCCGCGACGTTGACCGCATCCGGGACGAGGTCGCCGCCGAGCGCGAGCCGCACCGAGCGCGCGACCGAGACGCCGGCCTTCTCCTGCGCCTCTTCCGTGCTCGCACCGAGGTGCGGGGTCACGACGACGTTCGGGAGGTCGAGCAGCGCGCGGGCACTGCCGCCCTCCGCCGGGGGCTCGGAGGTGAAGACGTCCAGGCCGGCCCCGGCGATCTCGCCGGCGACGAGCGCCTCGTGCAGCGCCTCCTCGTCGATGAGTCCACCGCGGGCGACGTTGACGACGAACGCGGTCGGCTTCATGGCGGCGAACTGCTCCGCGCCGATCATGCCCGTCGTCTCCGGGGTCTTGGGCATGTGGATCGTGAGGAAGTCGGCTTCGGCGACGAGCTCGTCGAGCGAGAGGAGCTGCACGCCGAGCTGCTGGGCGCGCGCCGAGGTGACGTAGGGGTCGTACGCGACGACGCGCATGTCGAAGGCGGCGAGGCGAGCAGCGACGAGAGCGCCGATCCGGCCCAGTCCGACGATGCCGACAGTCTTCTCGAAGAGCTCGGCACCGGTGAAGGAGCTGCGCTTCCACTGCCCGGCGGACAGCGAGGCGTGCGCGGCCGGGATGCGGCGGGCGAGGCTGAGGATGTGGCCGACCGTCAGCTCGGCGGCCGAGACGATGTTCGACGTCGGGGCGTTGACGACCATGACGCCGGCCGCGGTCGCGGCCTTGATGTCGACGTTGTCGAGGCCGACACCGGCCCGCGCGACGACCTTGAGCTTCGGCGCGTGCGACAGCGCCTCCTCGTCGATGCGGGTCGCGGAGCGGATGAGCACCGCGTCCGACTCCGCGAGGGCGGCGAACAGCGCCTCGCGATCGGTACCGTCGACGTGGCGGACGTCGAAGTCGGGGCCGAGCGCCTCGATCGTGGCGGGAGAGAGTACTTCGGCGATGAGCACGACAGGCTTCGGCACAGTGGATCCTTCGGGGCAGCGCGACAGGCGGGAGGGGCCGATGCGCCGCACACCGTCGGGGGCGCGATCGCGACAACTCTACCGGAGCGCCGGGACCGCTCCGTGCCGTGTGACGCCGTGACGGATGCGGGTCAGGCGCTGGGCAGCGTCAGACTCAGCGCGAGCAGGCTCATCCAGAACACCGCGACGATCCCGAGTCCGGCGAGGAACGTCAGAGCGAGCTCGCCCACCCGCCGCCGTCGGCCGATCGCGAAGGCGAACCCGAACACGATGACGGGGAACACCACGCCGAACAGGAGCGTCGCCCATCCGGTGCCGGTGAGACCGGTCTGGGCCATGGTGATGAGGTGCGCGACCGCGTTCCACACCGCGTAGGCGTAGAAGAGCCCGGCGAGGGCGATGACGGTCCACACGAGCCAGCGCGGCGAGCCGGTCGCCACGGCGGACGGTGACTTCGGAGCGCTCATGAACCGATCACCCCCACGGTCACGAACGGCCACGGCACGAGCAGCACGACGCCCGCCAGGAGCACGGCGGCGCGGATCCAGGAGGCCCGGCCCCGTGTCAGCACCCATGTCGCGAGGAACCACAGCGCGGGGGCGGCGATCGCCAGCACGAACCAGGGCAGGAACATGAAATCCGCGACGAGGAACGAGGCGAGTGGCTGCAGGCGGAGACCGCCCGCGATCCACCCCAAGGTGTAGAGCAGGTAGACGCCCCCGACGACCCCGACGAGGACCAGCATCGCGTTGCTGAGACCGGAGGGCGCCGCGGTCGTCTCGTCCACCGACGCGGATGCGGGCGCCGCGGGCGCGACGGCCTCGACCGGCGTCGGTTCCGGAGCGGGCGTGGAGCGCCGTGCGGCGTCCCGGGGGCGTCGCTCCGCGCTGTCGTCGCCCTCCCAGCTCAGGGCGTCGTCCGAATCGGATGTCATCTCTCCAGCGTAGGACACCGCGGCCACTAGGCTCGGGGATGCCTCGGCGGGGTCGCCGGGCACTTTCGGCGGAAAGGACAACCATGGCCGAGAACGAGCAGACGTCTTCCGCCGCGCCGCGTCGTCCCACGACCGGCGCCGCGACCGGCGAGCCGCCCGCGGGCTGGACGCCGAGCCCGGAGGCCAAGGCCTCCGCGACGCGCTTCCGCATCATCGCCGCGGTCCTCTGGGCACTCGCCATCGCGGGCGAGGCCGTCGGCATCTTCTGGCTCCTGCGCCAGCGCGAGTTCGTCGACGAGGGCGGCAGGCTGCTCCGCGATCCGGACACCGGCCTCCTGGAAGAGCAGGGAGCGACCGCGCAATTCCCGCAGTGGGCGTTCATCGCCCTGCTCGTCCTGCTGGTCGTGATCGCCGCGCTGTCGATCATCGGCTCGATCCTGTGGAAGAAGGCCAACACCCTCGACCCGGCGCGGCGCGCGGACAAGACGCGGTTCTTCGTCCAGAACCAGCTCGGCGCGATCATCGCGGTCGTCGCCTTCCTGCCCCTGGTCATCCTCGTCTTCCTGAATAAGGACATGGACAAGGGGCAGAAGGCGACCGCCGGCATCGTGGGCATCGTCCTGGCCGTCCTCGCCGCGGTCGTCGGGACGAGCTTCGCCCCGCCGTCCGTCGAGCAGTACACCGCGGACCAGTCCGCCGTGATCCAGCTCCTCGGGGCCGATGAGGTCGTGTGGGTCGACGGCGGCAAGGTCTATCACGTCTGCGACGAGGTGCCCGCGATCCAGACCGGCAGCGAGATCCGCACCGGCACCACCTCCGAGGCCATCGAGGCGGGGAAGATACGGCTCACCCTGCAGTTCGCGTCCGAGCTGCGCACCTGCGGCCTGGCGGTGCCCGAGAACGCCGACGAGATCACCGAGGCCCTCCGCGCGATCCAGGCCGGTCAGGTCGACACGCCTCTGCCTGCTCCGGTCTGGGCCGACCCGACGGATGCGCCGATCCAGATCCAGGACGCCCCCGCCGACGCGGGCTGACGTCAGGAGCCGTGCAGGGCCTCGACGAGACGGTCCTCGGCCGAGGCGAGGTGGGCACGCAGCACGGCGGCCGCGCGCTCCGCGTCCCCGGCGGCGACGGCCTCGAGCATCTCGGCGTGCTGCGCGGCGATGAGTTCCGCGTCGAGGAGACGCCGCCCCTGCACCTGCGCCATGCACAGCCGCACCTCGTCCAGCACGCTCCGGTACATGCGACTGGTGCGCTCGCTTCCCAGCGCGTCGATGAGGGCCGTGTGGAAACGGAGGTCGGGATCGACCGTCGCGGGATCGGGGCCCGGTGCCATCGCCTGCAGCTCGGCGTTCGCCGCCACAGCGGCCGCCGGCACGGCCGCGCTCTCCGCCAGCTCGCGCAGCGCCGCACTCTCCAGCCGGATCCGCGTGCGGTAGACGTCACGGACGGTCTCCGCCTCGATGCCGACCACACGCGCCGTGCGATGCGCCGTCCGCACGAGCAGCCCACTGGCCACGAGCTGCTCGATGGCCGCTTTCGCGCTGGGCCGGGCGACGCCGTAGGCCTGGGAGACGGCCGCCTCGGTCAGTGGCTCCCCCGAGCGGATCTCGCCGGAGAGGATCCGGGTGCGCAGCTGTCCGGTCACGGCATCGACCACGCCGACCACGCCGAGGGGGCGCTCCGCGATCGAGGTCATGCGGAACAGTCTAGTGAGACGTCGGTCGTTCAGTACACTTGTCAGACAATCTTCGAGCGGAGCAGAGGAGCACCGTGCCCACCACCCTCGACCACCCCCTCGATCCCGCACTGCTGGGGAACGAGACGCAGGTCCACGCCCGATCCATCGACCGGTTCGCCCGCGCCCACGACGCCTCGCATTACCTGCTCGTCCCGGACGCGGTGCTCTCCCCCGCGGACGCGGAGGGCGTCGCCCGCGCGTTCACAGCGGTCCGGGCGGCCGGGCGTACGCTCACGTTCCGCTCCGGCGGCACCAGCCTCTCCGGACAGGGCATCAGCGGCGACATCCTCGTCGACACGCGCAGCCACTTCCGCGACATCCACATCGAGGAGGACGGCGCCGCGGTGCGGGTCGGCCCCGGAGCCACGGTCCGGCAGGTGAACACACGGCTGTCCCGGTACCGCCGCAAGCTCGGACCGGATCCGGCCAGCGAGATCGCCTGCACGATCGGCGGCGTCGTCGCCAACAACTCCAGCGGCATGGCCTGCGGCATCACGGAGAACTCGTACCAGACGATCACCTCGATGGTCGTCGTGCTGCCCAGCGGCACCGTGCTGGACACCGGACGCGCGGACGCCGCGGATGTGCTCCGCGCCGCGGAACCCACCCTGTTCGCCGGGCTGTCGTCGCTCCGGGAGCGGCTGCTCGCCGCGCCCGAGAACGTCGCCTTCCTCCGACAGCAGTTCTCGATGAAGAACACCATGGGCTACGGCCTGAACGCCCTGCTCGACTTCGACGACCCGGTGCGGATCCTCGAACACCTCCTCATCGGATCGGAAGGGACCCTCGGCTTCGTCGCGGAGGCCCGTTTCCGCACCATCGAGGTGCGCCCCGCGATCGCCACCGGTCTGCTCGTCTTCGAGACGCTGTCGGCGGCGATGACCGCGCTCCCCGCTCTCACGGAGCTCGGACTCGCGACGATCGAGCTCCTCGACGCCGCCTCGCTGCGCGTCGCCCAGGGCCTGAGCGACGTCCCGGCCGCGATCTCCGAGATCGACGTGCAGGGCCACGCCGCCCTCCTCGTCGAGGTGCACGCCGTGGATGACGACGCCCTCGCCGTCGCGAGCGCATCAGCGCAGGCGCACTTCGATGCCCTCCCCCTCGCCGTCGCCCCACGCCTGACGACCGATGCAGGAGAGCGCGCCGCACTGTGGCACGTCCGCAAAGGCCTCTACACGGCGGTCGCCGGAGCGCGGCCGTCCGGCACGACCGCCCTCCTCGAAGACATCGTCGTCCCCGTCCCCCGGCTGCTGGCCACCTGCGAACGCCTGATCGAGCTGTTCGCGGAACACGGCTACGAGGGGTCCGTCATCTTCGGGCACGCGAAGGACGGCAACGTCCACTTCCTGCTGAACGAGCGTTTCGACGACGCCGACAGCGTGGCGCGGTACCGCCGCTTCACGGACGACCTCGTCGAGCTCGTCCTCGCGCAGGAGGGATCCCTCAAGGCCGAGCACGGCACCGGCCGCATCATGGCGCCGTTCGTGCGGCGGCAGTACGGCGACGAGCTCACCGACATGATGTGGGAGATCAAGCGGCTGTTCGATCCGGACGGGATCCTCAACCCCGGCGTCGTACTCTCCGACGACCCGGACTCCTATCTGCAGGATCTGAAGCGCGTGCCCACGGTCGAGCGCGAGGTGGACCGTTGCGTCGAGTGCGGCTACTGCGAGCCCACGTGCCCGAGCAAGAGCATCACGCTCACACCGCGGCAGCGCATCGTGCTGCGCCGGGACATGGCCTGGGCCGAGGAGCAGGGCGACACGGCGCTGCTGCGGGACCTCCGCGCCGACTACGACTACGACGGCGTGCAGACCTGCGCGGTCGACGGCATGTGCGGCGTCGCGTGTCCGGTGGACATCAACACCGGCGACCTCGTCCGCCGCCTCCGCGCCGAGCAGGAGAACGCCGTGGAGGGGGCCGCGTGGGGAACGGCGGCGAAGCACTGGAGCACCGTCACGCGCGCCGGCGGCGTCGCACTCACGGTCGCCGACGCTCTCCCCGTCCCGCTCGTGCGCGGCGCGACGCGGATCGGACGCGCGGTGCTCGGCGCCGACACCGTGCCCCTCTACGACGGCGGCCTCCCCCGCGGCGGCACCGCGCCGCCCCGACCCGTCTCACCGTCCGATGCCCAGGCCGTCTTCTTCGGCGCCTGCATCGGCACTATGTTCGGCCCGGAGGACGAGGGTCTCGGCTCCCGCGACGCCCTGCGCGCCCTGCTCGACCGCGCCGGGATCCCCGTCGTGGTCCCGGAGGAGAACGGCGGGCTCTGCTGCGGGACGCCGTGGAAGTCCAAGGGACACCTCGACGGCTATCGCCTCATGTCCGACCGGGTGCTGGCCTCGCTCTGGGACGCCAGCCGCCACGGGGAGCTCCCGGTCGTCTGCGATGCGGCCTCCTGCACCGAGGGCCTCGACGTGATGCTCACCCAGGCCGTCGCCGCCCACCCGGAGTACGCCGGTCTGCGCATTGAGGACGCCACCACGTTCGTCGCGCGGGAGGTGCTGCCGCGCCTCTCCGTCGATGCGAAGCTCCCCTCGATCGCCGTGCACCCGACCTGCTCGACGACCGCTCTCGGCGCGACCGGGGCCCTGACGGCGATCGCTGCCGCCGTCGCCGACGAGGTCTTCGTGCCGGACGGCTGGGGCTGCTGCGCGTTCGCCGGCGACCGCGGCATGCTGCACCCCGAGCTCACCGCGAGCGCGACGGCGCAGGAATCGGCCGAGGTGGCCGCAGCCGATACGGCCCGCGGCGGCTTCGACGCCTTCGTGTCGGCCAACCGCACGTGCGAGATCGGCATGACCCGCGCTACCGGCCGCCCGTACCGCCACGTGATCGAGGTTCTCGAGGAGCGCACGCGCCCCTAGCTCAGCGACGAAGGGCCCCCGTCGGATCACCGACGGGGGCCCTTTTGCGGAGCGTGTGTCAGGCGCCGTGCGCGGTGAGCACGGCGACCGGAGCCTCGCGGAGACCGGCCGGGATCACGACGCGGGTCGCACCGCCGTCCACGGTCGCGTGGGCCGGGGTCCCGTCGGCCCACGACAGCGCGGCGGCCGCGAGCTCGGACGGCAGCTCGAACTCGCCTGCCGCCGGGTCGAGCGCATGCACGTGCACCGCGTCGGTGGAGGTGGTGTAGCGACGAGGAGCCCCCGTCCGCTCCCCCATCCGCGCCCAGGGCCGCGTGCCGTAGATCGCCGCGCCGTTCACGGCCAACCAGCCGCCGAGCTCCTGCATCGCCTTCCGCTGCAGCGCCGGAATGGATCCGTCCGCCGCGGGGCCCACGTTGATGAGCAGGTTGCCGTTCTTCGCGACGACGTCGACGAGGAGCCGGACCAGGGCCGCACCGGAGAGCGAGTGCCGCTCGTCCTCCGCCTGGTTGAACCCGAACGAGTAGCCGAGCCCGCGGGTCGACTCCCAGGGCTCGGGGATGATGTCCGGGATGTCCGTGTATTCGCGGGTGAGGAAGCCGTGGTACGGCACGCCCCACCGGTCGTTGACGACGCCGTCCGGGACGGCGTCGAAGTAACGCCGTAGCAGTGCGGCCACGGCGTAGTCCTCCGTGCCCTTGCCGCCGTCCGGCCACTCGATGTCGTTCCAGAGCACGTCGGGCGCGAACCGGTCCACGAGCTCCTCGAGCTGCGCGGCGGCGTACCGGGAGAAGTGCGCGTCGTTGCGACGGAACCGGAACAGGTCGGTGTCCGACTCGATCGGCGGGAAGTCGCTCACGTGCCAGTCGAGCGCTCCGGAGTAGTACACGCCGAACTTGGCTCCGGCCCGCCGCGTGGCGTCGTGGAACTCGGAGATGAGGTCACGACGAGGGCCGCGCGCAACGGCGTTGAATCCCGTCGTGGCGGTGTCCCACAGACAGAACCCCTCGTGGTGCTTGGTCGTGGGCACGACGTAACGCGCCCCCGCCGACACGAGCTCACCGACGAAGGCGTCAGCATCGAAGGCGTCGGCGTCCCACTGGTCGGCGAGGTCCTCGTACGAGGTCCCTGGGCCGTAGGTGCGCTGGTGACGCTCCCACGTCGGGCTGCCCGGGATGCGCACCGTGTTGCCGTACCACTCCGCGTACTGGTGCCACGCATAGGCGTCCTCGGTGGGGATGTTCACGCCCTCCCCGTGCTGCACGGCCCACGCCGGCACGGAGTACAGCCCCCAGTGCACGAAGAAGCCGAGCTTGGCGTCGCGGTACCAGTCCGGCACGCCGTTCGCGGGGTAGACCGGGGACGCCGCACCGAAGTCGGGGCCGGTGCGCTTCTCGAAGTTCATCATGATGCCGTGTCCTCCTCGTCGGCCCCGCGGCGCACGACCACCGCGGTCAGATCGGGGTCGCCTGTCGTGTCGAACGGGAACACCCCGGGGCGCAGGCGATGGTGTCCGAGGCGGAGCAGGTCCTGGTCCACCCCGCCCGGGGTGAGCGCCAGCGTCCATCCCGCCGCCAGCTCATACAGCTCCGGCTCCAGGTAGCCGATCTTCACGACCACGACGTCGGCCGTCGTCGGCTCGAGCCCCAGCATCCGGAAGTCGGAGAGGTGGTGGAAGGGCTTGCGGCGCGCGGTCACGATGGCGTGCAGCCCGCCGACAGCGATCACCACCTGGGTGCCGGCGTCCGGGTCGCCGTCGGTGACGGAGAACACCGTGCCGGTGATCTCGACCGGTCCGTGGGGCCCGGAGTCGACCGCGGCGCCGGCGGACAGCGTGACCGTCGCACCGACGCCCGCCTCCACGGCTTCGGCCACGGCCCGCGGATCGAAGATCGAGGCGACCAGCGTCGTGTGCGTCCCGTCGGTGAGCTCGGGTCGCTGGAGCAGCTGGGCGAGGGTCCAGGTCACGTCGCCCGCTCCCCCGGCCGTAGGGTTGTCCCCGGAGTCGGAGATCACGTACGGACGCGGGGCTCCGGACGCCAGGGCCTCCTCCAGCGCCTCGTCGAGGCTTCCGGTCTTCGCGACGAAGACGAAATCCTCCCGCGCCTCCCAGAACATCCGGGCCACGCGCTCCGCCTCCCGGGCGATGACCTCACGGTCGTCCCCGGTGACCACGACGTAGGCCTGGCAGCGCGGCTCGTCCGCCCACGCGTAGCCGATCCACACGGAGGCGTCGACGACACCGGGCAGAGCCTCGATCTCGGGGAGCTCGGCATAGATGCCCTGCGCGGGCTCGAGCCGCGTGCTCGTCTTCTCCCCCGGCAGGAGCACAGGCACGGGCACCCAGGCGGTGAAGGGTCGCCGCGCTTGCACGTCGCCGCCGTGCGGTCCGCGGAGACGGTCGAGCAGGTTCCACACCGCCCGCTCCTTCGTGTTCAGCCAGTCCTCGTGCGGGGCCATGCGGTAGCAGGTGAGCAGATCCACCGCGTCGCGCAGGGTCTCCGAGACGTTGCCGTGCAGGTCCATCGACGTGGAGACGAGGGTGTCCGGACCGAGCGCCTCCCGCACCGCGAGAGCCAGATCGCCCTCGGCATCGTCCATCCCGACGACGCTCATCGCGCCGTGGATGTCGAAGAAGAAGCCGTCGAACGGGCCCTGCGTGCGGATCCCCTCGACGAGGGCGTCCTTCATCCGCCGATAGGTGTCCGGGTCCACGGCGCCGCCGGGGAGCGACCGCCCGTGCGTGAGCGGGACCCACTCCGCCGCCTCGGCGAGCTCGCGTCCGGCGTCGAGGAACGGGTAGTACGCCCGCAGTGCATCGCCGGTGCGGATCGTGAAGGCCTCGTCCCCGGAGATGTGCGGGGAGAAGGTGCTCGACTCGATGGAGATGCCGCCGATGCCGATCCGGGGCCGCGCGAGCCCGCCCTCGGCGAGCGGCGGCAGCGGACCCATCCAGATCTCGTGGGCTTCCGGGCGTGCGGTCACGGTGGTGTTCTCCTCTGCGGTCGCAGTCGTGGTCAGGAAACGGGGGCGAGGGCGCGTCGGGCGCTCTCGATGGCGCCGAGCGCGACGGCGTCGGCTCCGAGGACGGCGGGGACGACGCGCAGCGCGATGCCCGACACCGGGGCATCGGTACCGAGCGTCCGCTCGATCGACGGCTCCAGGAGGTCCCAGGCGGCCGTGACCCCGCCGCCGACGATGGCGATCGGCAGGTCGAGGAGCGTCGCGGCACTGGCGCAGGCGAGAGCGAGCGCCCGTCCGGCGGCGTCGAACACCGCGCGGGCGTCGGCGTCACCCGCCCGGGCGGCCTCCGCGACCTCCCTGGCATCGTTCACCGAGCGCCCGGTGCGCTCCTCGAACCGCCGGGCGATCGACGTCCCGGAGGCCAGGGTCTCCAGGTGACCGGTCTGCCCGCAGGTGCAGACGAGGTCGCTGTAACCGGGCGTGTGCCCGATCTCGCCGGCCGCGCCGTGCGGGCCGTGGTGCAGCTCCCCGCCGATGACCAGCGCGCCGCCGACGCCCGTGCCGAGCATCACACCGAGCACATCGGGCACGCTCGGGCCCGCCGCGGCGGCTTCACCGAGGAGGAAGGCGTTCACGTCGTTCTCCACCCGCACCGGGACACCGAGGCGCTGCGCCAGCTCCGGGCCGAGCGGGAAGCCCGCCCAGTCCGCGAACAGGGCGGACGCGGCGCGGATGGTGCCGCTCTCGTGGTCGATGACGCCCGCGGCGCCCACCCCCACCGCGGCGACGGCGACACCGGCCTCGGCCGCCAGCCGCGCGACGAGACCGGCCGCCGCATCCGCCATCGCCGGGCCGCCGACGCTGGCGGGTGCCGGCACGCTTCCGCGTGCGAGGACGTCTCCGAACGCGTCCACGACGAGGGCCGCGATCTTCGTGCCCCCGATGTCCACCCCCGCCAGCGCCAGGTCGGATCCGAGGCCCGTGGTCGTTCGTCGAGG
Organism: Microbacterium sp. GbtcB4; assembly: GCF_019091465.1. Classification (NCBI taxonomy): domain Bacteria; kingdom Bacillati; phylum Actinomycetota; class Actinomycetes; order Micrococcales; family Microbacteriaceae; genus Microbacterium; species Microbacterium sp. GbtcB4. Next base: position 274,331 of record NZ_JAGXJJ010000005.1, on the reverse strand, counting down.
GTCGTCCGTCTGCTGCCCGACCGCGCTCATCGTCCGCCCAGTCCGGCCATCGCGATGCCCTTGACCAGATGCTTCTGCAGCACGATCACGAGCAGGGTGGTGGGGATCATCGAAATGATCGCTGCGGCCATCTGCAGGTCCCAGCGGGTGCCGGTGAGGCCGGCGAAGCTCGCCAGACCGACGGGCAGCGTGCCGTGCGCGTTGTAGTCGACCGTGACGATGAGGGGCCAGAGGTAGCTGTTCCAGAACGAGAGGAACGTGAAGACCGCGAGCACCGCGACCGCGGACTTCGACAGCGGCAGGATGATCTGCAGGAAGGACCGGACAGGGCCGGCGCCGTCGACACGGGCCGCCTCCTCCAGCTCGTAGGGGATGCCGCGGAAGAACTGCCGCATCAGGAACGTGCCGAAGGCGCCGAACGCGAAGGGAAGGATGAGCGCCTGATAGGTGTCGACCCAGTTGAACCACTGCATGACCTGGAACATGGGGATGACGAGCACCTCGGCGGGCACCATCAGCGTGGCCAGGAAGAGGACGAAGACCGCGTCGCGGCCTTTCCAGCGCAGGCGCCCGAACGCGTATCCGGCGGTCGTGGACACCACGAGCACGACCAGGGTGCCGCCGATCGCCACGATGAACGAGTTCATGATGTACGTCAGGAACGGTCCGTAGGCGAAGACGTCGACGAAGTTGCTCCAGCGGAGCTCGGAGCCCACGAGCGTCGGCGGCATCGAGAACATCTCGGAGTTCGGCTTGAGGGCCGAGAAGAACGCGTAGACGAGCGGCGCGATGAAGATGAGCGCCGCGACGTAGATGGTGACGTGCGCGAGGATCAGTCGGGCGCGCGCGCCCGGCGTGGTCGCCGCACCACGCGCCTTCTCCCGCTCGCGCTGACGCCGCGGGGCGGTGCCGGTGGGCCGGACGAGGGTCTCAGTGCTCATAGTGCACCCACTTCTTCTGTGCGGCGAACTGAATGCCCGTGATCGCGATGATGATCGCGAACAGGATCCACGCGGCGGCGGCGGCGAGTCCGAGATCGCCGAAGGTGAAGCCCTGCTCCCAGATGTACATCACGAGGGGCTTGGTGGCGTTGCCGGGGCCGCCTCCGGTGAGCATCTGCGGCTGGACGAAGACCTGGAGCGAGGTGATCATCGTCATGATCGTCGCGAAGAAGATCGACGGGGAGATCATCGGGATGATGATGCTCCACACACGCCGGATGCCCTGTGCGCCATCGATACTGGCCGCTTCCAGGACGCTCTCCGGGAGCTGCTCGAGGGCGGCGGAGAAGATCAGCATGTTGTAGCCGAGTCCCTGCCAGACGCTCATCACGACGACCATGATCATCGCCCAGTTGGGGTCGGCGAGGAAGTTCGGCAGCTCGATGCCGAACCAGGTGACCGAGAGGCCGTTGAAGAGCCCCTGCGGCTGCAGCATCATCTTCCACACCAGGACGTTCGCGACCATCGGGGTCACGACGGGGATGAAGAAGAGGACGCGCAGGGCACCGCGGCCGCGGATGCGGGGGCCGAGGCCGAGGGCGAGCACGAGCGAGAGAGCGACGCTCAACGGCACGTACAGCAGCGTGTACACGGCCGAGTTGCGCAGCGCGGGCCAGAAGTCCGGGCTGCTGGTGAACAGTTTGACGTAGTTGTCCACCCCGTTGAAGGTGCGTTCGCCGAAGGTCGGCCAGTCGAAGACGCTCATCACGATCGAGAGCCCCACGGGCACGATCGTGAACAGGGCGAGGCCCACCAGGGCCGGGCTTGCGAAACCCAGCGCCTGGCGGCCCTCGACCTTGGCGAGCGATCCTCGACGTCTCGTCGTGATCGTCATCTCGTTGTCTTTCTCTGTTACTGCTGTGCGAGCCGGATCCGGCTCACTCGCCGAACTGCGCCTGGGCGTTCGACAGCAGCTCCTCCATCGTCATCTGGCCGTTGTAGACGCTGACGAGGTTGGGCTGGATGTAGCTGTCGAGCTTCTGCCAGTTCTTGGTCATGTACAGCGGCACCGTGTCACCGAACGCGGCCTCGAACACCGACTGGACCTGGTCGCGGTACTGCTCGTCGATCGACTCGAAGTACAGCGGCTGCGACGAGATGCGGGCCGGGTAGGAGCGGCCGGACGACGCGATGTAGTCCTGCGCGTCCTCGCCGACGAGGGAGCCGAGCACCTTCAGCGCGGCCTCCGGGTTCTTGCAGTTCTCGGCGATGCCGTAGCCGGAGCCGAGGATGGGACCGGGGTTGCCGTCGACACCCGCGGGCAGCGGCACCATGCCGGCGGCGAAGCCGGACTCGTTGTTGAGGTAGCTGACGGCGTTCCAGGTGCCGTCGACGGCCATGGCCGCGTTGCCACCCGTGTACTGGTTCTCGCCCCAGCCGGTGTCGGAGGCGGAGGCGACCGGAGCCGCGACCTTCTTCTCCGTGACCAGGCCGGCGTACCAGGACGCGGCATCGACGAAGTCCTCGTCGTCGATGTGCAGCGTGCCGTCCTCGGAGGCGGGCTGCGTGGCGGAGTACGCGATCGGCATCGACATCCACTGGTAGCCGCCCATGCCCATGCCGAAGCCGTACTTGCCGTCCTTCGTGGCGTCGGCGGCGATCGTGTCGAAGTCGTCGAACGTCCAGCCGATCTCCGGCGTGGCGGCACCGGCGGCGCTGAGCATGTCCTGGTTGTAGTAGACGAGCATCGTGGCGACGTCGAACGGCACGCCGTAGACCTTGCCCTCGAAGCTGAGGATGCCGTCGGCGCTCGGGTTGAACTCCGACCAGTCGATGCCCGCGGTCTTGAGATCCTCGTCGCTGAGCTCGCGGAAGCCGGCCGTGTAGCCGCCGAGCTGCGCGCCGCTCATGCCGGTGATGCACGCCATGTTGCCGCTGGCCATGTTGGTCGTGAGCTTGGTGAAGAAGTCGCTCCACGGCGACGTCTGCAGCTTGATCTTGATGTCCGGGTTCTGCTTCTGCGCGAACTCGATCTGCGCCTCCAGCGCATCGACGTCCGACTCGCTGCCGGCCCACATGTCCACGACGATGGTGTCGCCGTCGGCCGAGCCTCCGGATCCCCCGCTGCTCGCACAGCCGGTCATCGCCACGGCCACGCCCGCGACAGCGGCGACAGCCCCCACACGCAACTTCTTCATTGAATGCCTCCTGAGAAGGGAACGGTTATTTCGAGACTCGAACTAACCAATTAGGATTTCGTATGAAGTTACGCTGTCATAGTTCGCAAGGTGCCGCAAGCTGAACATCCGATGTTTATAGGGTGGTGATAATTCGTCACTCCCCCGAAACATGCGACACCCCCGCTACGCTGACGATGCTCCGAGACGAAGGGCCTCCATGACGAACCCCGCCGACACCCCCGTCGACGATCCGCACACACGGCGCATCCTCGACTTCGTCGCGCGCGGGCAAGCCCGCTCCCGCTCGGAGCTCGCCTCCGCTCTCGGCGTGGCCGCCTCCACCGTCGGCCTGCGCGTACAGGCGCTTCTCGATGCCGGCGTGCTGGAGGAGGCAGGGGCCGGCACCTCCCGCGGGGGACGACGGCCACGCGTGCTCCGGATCGCCGGCGACGGCATCGTGCTGTCCGCCGATCTCGGCGGGCGCCATGCCCGCATCGGGCGGCACGACCTCAGCGGCGGCCTGCTCCACTCGGAGACCATCGCGATCGACGTCGCGGACGGCCCGGAGGCCACCTTGGAGAGAGTGTCGGAGGTGTTCGAGCGCCTGCTCGCCGAGACGCGGGTCCACGCGATCGGCGTGAGCCTGCCCGGCCCCGTCGACGTCGCGACCGGCTCCGTGGATCAGCCCTCGCGGATGCCGGGGTGGCCTGGATTCCGCGTCGGCGAGCACCTCGCGGAGCGCCACGGTGTCCCCGTCGTCGTCGACAACGACGCCAATCTCGCCGCCCTCGGCGAGCACCGTCGCCAGCTCGGGCACACCCAGCACAGCATCACCGTCAAGGCGGGCACCGCGATCGGCAGCGGGATCATCGTGGACGGCCACATCCACCGCGGGGCCACCGCTGCGGCCGGCGACATCACGCACACGCGCATCGACGGCAGCGGGGACATCCCCTGCTCCTGCGGCAACACCGGCTGCCTGGAGACCGTGGCCAGCGGCGCGAGCCTCGTCCGCCAGATGCGCGAGCGCGGCAACACCGACGTCCGCACCACGGCCGACGTGCTGACACTGGCACGGGACGCGGACCCGCTGGCGACGACGCTCGTCCGCACCGCCGGGACCCACCTGGGTCAGGCGCTCTCCGGGGTCGTGAACTTCTTCAACCCGCACGCCCTCTTCCTCACCGGGAGCATGAGCGCCTCCGAGCCGTTCATCGCCGCGGTGCGCAGCCGGGTCTACGAGGCCTGCCACCCGCTCGCGACCCAGCGCCTGCGGATCGAGGCCGCGGCCACCGGCGCGGACGCGATCCTGCACGGCGCCGCACGCCTCGCGCTGGAGGGCATGGAGATCCCGGTGGCGACGGCCTGAGCCGCCGCCACCGACGGCCTCACTCCCCTGTCAGGCGCAGCTCGATGACCGGCATCAGCACGTCGGGACGCCGTACCGGGAGATGCACCGTGAGCGTCCCCTCGGCCTCGCCTGCCGGCGTCATCAGGTCGGCCTGCTGGTCCGGGTCGCTGATGCTCGTGCGCAGCCAGGACCCATCGTTCAGCAGGCGCGCATACGAGACCCTGCCCGCGAGTCCCGGCAGATGCACGAAGCCCAGCGGCCAGCTGAACAGGCTCAGGTAGAGCCGGTCGCCGCGGAGCGTGTACACGCCCTCTCGGGGCGGCGTGAACGGCGCATGACCGGCCCCGATCACGGCGCGGTCGTGGAGCCGCATCCACTCGCCGATCTCGGCGAGGGTCGCCGCGTCCCGGGGGGCGATCGCCCCGCGGCCATCCGGACCGATGTTGAGCAGCATGTTGCCGCCCATCGACACCGAGTCGACGAGCATTTGCACGAGCAGCACCGGCGACTTCTGGTCGGTGTTGTCCCGGTGATAGCCCCAGGAGCCGTTGAGCGTCTGGCACGCCTCCCACACGAGGGGCACGCCGTCGCGGACGATCGGAGCCGTCGGCTGGTACTGCTCTGGCGTCACGAAGTCCGCGGGGATGCCGAGCCGGTCGTTGACGAGCATCTCCGGCTGCAGCTCACGGCACAGCGCGAGCAGCGCCTCGGCGTCCCAGTCCTGCGGCCCCTTCCCCTCCCAGCCGTCCTTGGACTCCGGGTAGGTGAAGTCGAAGAACAGGTAGTCGATGTCGCCGTAGTCGGTGAGCAGCTCGCGGACCTGACCGTGCAGGTACTGCCGGTAGCGGGCCATGTCGCGCCCCTCGTTCACGGCGTGCGCGTTCTCGTCGTCGCGTCGGGGGTGGTTCCAGTCCACCGTGAAGTCGGGGTGATGCCAGTCGATGACCGAGTGGTAGAGGCCGACGCGGATCCCTTCGGCACGGAGGGCGTCGACGTACTCGCGCACGAGGTCCCGTCCGACCGCCGTGACGGAGGTGAAGTCGGTCAGCTTCGAGTCCCAGAGGCAGAAGCCGTCGTGGTGCTTGGTCGTGAGCACGACGTAGCCCATCCCCGTCTCCTTGGCGGTCTTCGCCAGAGCCGCGGCGTCGAAGAGGTCGGGATCGAAGTTGTCGAAGTAGGGGCGGTACTCCTCGTCGGTGAGGCGTTCGTAGTTCTGCACCCACTCGTGCCGCGCGGCCCCGCTGTAGAGGCCGAAGTGGACGAACATGCCGAAGCGGGCGTCATCAAACCATTCCTGTCGCATGCGTCCATCCTGGCACAGACATCCGATGTCTGCGCCCGTGAATGCTGCGCGGAACGCCGAACGGGCGCCCCCGAGGGGACGCCCGTTCGTTCGCGAGTCGAATCAGCGCGCGGCGCTGCCGTCGACGTAGTCCTCGTCCTGCTGCTTCCAGGCGAAGAGCGAACGCAGCTCCTTGCCGGTCGCCTCGATGGGGTGCTGCTCCTCCTTGGCGCGGAGGGCGAGGAACTCCTCGGCCCCGTTGTCCTGGTCCTCGATGAAGCGCTTCGCGAACGCGCCGGACTGGATGTCGGACAGGACGCCCTTCATGCTCTCCTTGACGCGCTCGTCGATCACGCGCGGACCGGAGACGTAGTCGCCGAACTCGGCGGTGTCGGAGATCGACCAGCGCTGCTTGGCGATGCCGCCCTCCCACATGAGGTCGACGATGAGCTTGAGCTCGTGCAGGACCTCGAAGTAGGCGATCTGCGGCTGGTAGCCTGCCTCGACGAGGGTCTCGAAGCCCGCCTGCACCAGGTGGCTCATGCCACCGCAGAGCACGGCCTGCTCGCCGAACAGGTCGGTCTCGGTCTCCTCGGTGAAGGTCGTCTTGATGACGCCGGCGCGGGTGCCGCCGATCGCCTTCGCGTACGAGAGCGCGAGGTCCCAGGCGTGACCGGACGCGTCGCGCTCGACGGCGATGATGTCCGGAATGCCGCGGCCGGCGACGAACTCGCGACGCACGGTGTGACCGGGGGCCTTCGGCGCGACGAGGATCACGTCGACACCCTCGGGAGCGTCGATGTAGCCGAAGCGGATGTTGAAGCCGTGCGCGAAGGCCAGGGTCTTGCCCGCCGTCAGGTTCGGGGCGATGGACTCGCTGTAGATCGTGCGCTGGTGCTGGTCCGGCGCGAGGATCATGATGACGTCGGCCCACTCGGTCGCCTCGGCGACGGTCTTCACGGGGAAGCCGGCCTCCTCGGCCTTCGCGGCGGACTTCGAGCCCTCCTTCAGGGCGATCGCGACCTCGACACCCGAGTCGCGCAGGTTCTGGGCGTGGGCGTGGCCCTGCGAGCCGTAGCCGACGATGGCGACCTTCTTGCCCTGGATCAGGGACAGGTCGGCGTCGTCGTCGTAGAAGATCTCGGTGCTCACTGGTTTCTCTCCTTGGTTGTGGTTGTGCGGGACGCGCGGTCCCTGAGTCTGTCGAAGGGTCAGCCGCGCAGGACGCGCTCGGTGATGCTCTTGCCGCCGCGGCCGATCGCGAGGAGGCCGGACTGGGCGATCTCCTTGATGCCGAAGGGCTCCAGAGCGCGCAGCAGCGCCTCGACCTTGCCCTTGTCTCCGGTGACCTCGATGACGAGGGCGTCGGCGGCGTAGTCGACGACCGAGGCGCGGAAGAGGTTGACGACCTCGATCACGTTCGAACGGCTGGCGTTGTCGGTGCGCACCTTCACGAGCATGTGCTCGCGCTGCACGGACGACGCCGGGTCGAGCTCGACGATCTTGATGACGTTGATCAGCTTGTTGAGCTGCTTGGTCACCTGCTCGAGCGGCAGCTCCTCCACGTCGACGACGACCGTGATGCGGGAGATCCCCGGCACCTCGGTCACGCCGACGGCGAGGGAGTCGATGTTGAAGCCCCGGCGCGCGAACAGGCCGGCGACGCGGGTCAGGAGGCCGGGGGTGTTCTCCACCAGCAGGCTCAGGACGTGGGTCGACATGGCTCAGTCCTCCTCGTCGAACGCGGGCGCGTGGTCGCGCGCGTACTGGACATAGCTGTTGCTGACCCCCTGCGGCACCATCGGCCACACCATGGAGTCGGCGCTCACGACGAAGTCGATCACCACGGGGCGGTCGTTCGTCTCCAGCGCGAGCTGGATGGCGGCGTCGACCTCCTCCTCCTTCTCCACGCGGATCGCGAGGCAGCCGTACGCCTCCGCGAGCTTCACGAAGTCGGGGATGCGGATCGTGCCGTGCCCGGTGTTCAGGTCGGTGTTGGAATGACGGCCGTCGTAGAAGAGCGTCTGCCACTGCCGGACCATGCCCAGAGACGAGTTGTTGATGATCGCGACCTTGATCGGGATGTTGTTGATCGCGCAGGTGGCGAGCTCCTGATTGGTCATCTGGAAGCAGCCGTCGCCGTCGATCGCCCAGACCTGGCGTTCCGGCTCCGCGACCTTGGCGCCCATGGCCGCCGGCACCGAGTAGCCCATCGTGCCCGCGCCGCCGGAGTTCAGCCAGGCGTTCGGGCGCTCGTACTTGATGAACTGCGCAGCCCACATCTGGTGCTGCCCCACACCGGAGGCGAAGATGCCCTCCGGACCGGTGAGCTCTCCGATGCGCTGGATCACGTACTGCGGGGCGAGCAGGCCGTCGGTCGTCGGCGCGTACCCGAGGGGGAACTCGTTGCGGAGTCCGTCGAGGTACGACCACCACTCCTCGATGTCGGGCTTCGCGTCGGCCGTCGCTCCGCGGAAGGCGGCATCGAGATCGGTGAGCACGTCGCGCACATCGCCCACGATCGGCACGTCGGCCGTGCGGATCTTGGAGATCTCCGCCGGATCGATGTCGACGTGCACGACCTTCGCGTGCGGCGCGAACAGCGCGGCCTTGCCCGTGACGCGATCGTCGAACCGGGCGCCGAGCGAGACGAGGAGATCGGCCTCCTGCAGTGCGAGCACGGCGGGAACCGTGCCGTGCATGCCCGGCATGCCCAGGTGCTGCGGGTGCGAGTCGGGGAACGCGCCGCGCGCCATCAGCGTGGTGACGACGGGCGCGCCGGTCGACTCGGCGAGCTCGAGCAGCTCGGCCGCGGCACGGCCGCGGACGACGCCTCCACCCACGTACAGCACCGGCTTCTTCGCCTCGGCGAGGAGGGCGGCTGCCGCCTGGATCTGCTTGCCGTGCGCCTTGGTCACCGGTCGGTACCCGGGGAGGTCGATCTTCGGCGGCCACACGAACGGGGCCGTCGCCTGCTGCGCATCCTTGGTGATGTCCACGAGCACGGGACCGGGACGACCGGTGCCGGCGATCTCGTAGGCCGCGGCGATGGCACCGGGGATGTCGGCGGCGTCCTTCACCAGGAACGAGTGCTTGGTGATCGGCATCGTGATCCCCACGATGTCGGCCTCCTGGAACGCGTCCGTCCCCATCAGCGTCGAGAACACCTGGCCGGTGATCGCGAGCAGCGGCACCGAGTCCATGTAGGCGTCGGCGATCGCCGTGACGAGGTTGGTCGCTCCGGGACCGGAGGTGGCGATGCACACGCCGACCTTGCCGGATGCGGACGCGTAGCCCTCGGCCGCGTGACCCGCGCCCTGCTCGTGCCGCACGAGGATGTGGCGCAGCTGCGAGGCGTCCATGAGCGGGTCGTAGACCGGGAGGATCGCGCCGCCGGGAAGGCCGAAGACGTCCGTGACGCCGAGAAGCTCGAGCGAGCGGACGACGGCCTCCGCACCGGTGATCTCCGGAGCGGATGGACGGGCGGGCGGCCTCGGCACGGCCGAGACGGAGTCAGCAGTCATGACTTTCCTTCTGATGAACTGTGCGGGACACCGGCGCTCCGATCGAGCGGTTGCTGAGCCGGTCGATGGATCAGCCGGTCGTCGCTCCCTCGGCGGCGGACCGCACGAGGCGCGAGTACTTGGCAAGAACGCCTCGGGTGTAGCGCGGGGGAAGCGGCTCCCAGCCAGAGCGGCGGGAGGCGAGCTCTGCCTCGTCGACGAGTAGATCGAGAGAGCGAGCTGCGATATCGACCCGTATCAGATCACCATCGCGCACGAAGGCGATAGGACCTGCGTCCACCGCTTCGGGTGCTATGTGGCCGATGCACAGGCCGGTTGTGCCGCCTGAGAATCGTCCGTCCGTCAAGAGTAGTACATCTTTTCCGAGCCCCGCGCCCTTGATGGCCGCGGTGATGGCGAGCATCTCGCGCATGCCCGGTCCGCCCTTGGGGCCCTCGTACCGGATGACGATGACCGTCCCCGGCTCGATGCTGCCCTCGGCGACCGCGTCCATGGCGGCGCGCTCCCGCTCGAACACCCGCGCGGGGCCCTCGAAGACGGCAGCGTCGAAGCCGGCGGTCTTGACCACGGCACCCTCCGGCGCGAGCGATCCGTGCAGGATCGTCAGGCCGCCGGTGGCGTGGATCGGGTTGTCGAACGTGTGGATGACCTCGCCGTCGATCGGCTGCGGGTCGAGCTCGGCGAGGTTCTCGGCGAGCGTCTTGCCGGTGACCGTGAGCGCGTCGCCGTGCAGCAGCCCTTCGTCGAGCATGGCCTTCATGATCACGGGGATGCCGCCGTGCCGGTCGACGTCGTTCATGACGTACTTGCCGAACGGCTTCATGTCGGCCACGTGCGGGACCTTGTCGCCGATGCGGTTGAAGTCGTGCAGGCTCAGCTCGACCTCGGCCTCGCGGGCGATCGCGAGCAGGTGGAGGACGACGTTGGTCGAGCCGCCGAGGGCCATCGCGAGGGCGATCGCGTTCTCGAACGCCTCCTTGGTGAGGATGTCGCGCGTCGTGATCCCCTGGCGGAGCAGGTTCACGACCGCCTCGCCCGAGCGGTGCGCGAAGTAGTCGCGACGGCGGTCGGCGGCGGGCGGCGCGGCGGAGCCCGGGAGGCTGAGCCCGAGCGCCTCGGCGACGGAGGCCATGGTGTTGGCCGTGTACATGCCGCCGCACGCGCCCTCACCGGGAGCGATGGCGCACTCGATGCGCTTGAGGTCCTCCTCGCTCATGAGGCCGGCACGGCAGGCACCGACCGCCTCGAACGAGTCGATGATCGTGACGTCCTTCTCGGTGCCGTCGGAGAGCTTGACCCAGCCCGGCGCGATCGACCCGGCGTAGAGGAAGACGCTCGACAGGTCGAGGCGCGCGCTGGCCATGAGCATGCCGGGGATCGACTTGTCGCAGCCCGCGAGCAGGACGGAGCCGTCGAGGCGCTCGGCCATCATCACGGTCTCGACCGAGTCGGCGATGACCTCGCGGGAGACGAGCGAGAAGTGCATCCCCTCGTGGCCCATCGAGATGCCGTCCGAGACGGAGATGGTTCCGAACTGCAGCGGGTACCCGCCGCCGGAGTGCACGCCCTCCTTCGCGCCCTGCGCGAGCCGGTCGAGGCTCAGGTTGCAGGGCGTGATCTCGTTCCAGCTCGACGCGATGCCGATCTGCGGCTTGTCCCAGTCGGCATCCCCCATGCCGACGGCGCGGAGCATGCCGCGGGAGGTCGTGGCCTCGATGCCGTCGGTGACGACGCGACTGCGGGGCTTGATGTCGATGGGCGCGCTGGCGGAGGGATCATGCGAGGACATGACGAGAGTCTATTCCTGCGCGACGGCCCTCTCGTTCGCGAGCGTCTCCAGAAGCGCGGCGATCTGTTGTGGAGAGTCCACACGGAGGGTCGCGGCGCTCTCCCCCGGCCCGACGCGCACGCCGAGGTCGCCCTCCTGCAGCACGCGCATCGCATCCTCGTCGGTCACGTCGTCGCCGGCGAAGAGGATCCCCGTCGCGTCGAAGCGCTCACGGAGGGCGATCATCGCGGCGTCCTTCCCCTCGTTCCGCGACGAGAACTCCAGCACCCGGTGGCCGGCACGCCGCCGCCAGTGCGGGAAGCGCTCGGCGACGAGGGCATCGATCTCGGCGAAGACCTTCTCCTCGGTGTCCCGGTCCGCGCGGCGGGTGTGCACGCCCATGCCGAAGGTCTTGGGCTCCAGTTCCGCCCCCTCGTAACGGTCGATGATCGGCTGCGCGGCAGCCCACAGCTCCTCCCGCGCCCCGGTCTCGGTCGCATCGCCCGGCGCGTCGGCGGCCCCCTCGCCGGGGAACCAGTACTGCGCGCCGTGGGAGCCGGCGAGGACGACGACGGAGTCGTCGGTGTGCTCGGTGATCTCCCGGAGGTCGTGCATGCTGCGCCCGGAGACGTAGGCGACCACGGTGTCGGGCATCGCAGCGAGGCGATTCATCTGCACGGCCACCTCGGGAAGCGCCCGCGCGGCCATGGGGTCCACGACGAGCGGCGACGCGGTGCCGTCGAAGTCGAGGGCGACCACCAGGCGCGGCGTCGTCGCGAGGGCGGTGAGGTCGGCGTCGGCGGTTCCGGGGATCCAGGGGCGCGTCACGGTGTCTCCGATCGAGAGGAAGAAGGGGGTGCAGGAAGGGCGGTCAGCGGCTGCGGACGTCCGCGAGGGCCTCGAGGAAGGACGACGACCAGGCGTTCACGTCGTTGTCGAGCACCCGTCGGCGCAGGGACCGCATGCGGCGTCCCTGCTCGGCGGGCGACATCTCCACGGCCTCCATGATCGCGTCCTTGAGCCCGGCGATGTCGTGCGGGTTGACGCGCACGGCCTGACGGAGCTCGTCCGCCGCGCCGGTGAACTCGCTGAGCACCAGCACGCCGCGGTTGTCCGTCCGCGTGGCGATGTACTCCTTCGCGACGAGGTTCATGCCGTCGCGCAGCGCCGTCACGAGCATGACGTCCGCCGCGAGGTACAGGGCGACCATCTCCTCGCGCGGGTATCCCTGATGCAGGTAGCGGATGGCGGAGTGGCCGACCGTGTCGTGGTCGCCGTTGATGCGGGCCACCGCGAGCTCGATCTCGTCCCGGAGGTGCGCATAGGCGTCCACCCGCTCCCGGCTCGGGCTCGCCACCTGGATGAGGGTGACGTCCTCCACATCGAGGCGGCCGTCTTCGAGGAGCTCGCCGTAGGCCTTGATCCGGTGCCCGATGCCCTTGGTGTAGTCCAGGCGGTCGACGCCGAGGAGGATGCGCTTGGGGTTGCCGAGGCTCGCGCGGATCTCCGCGGCCCGCGCCCGGACGTCCTCCCGCGCGGCGAGTTCGAGGTACGGGGCGGTGTCGATGGAGATCGGGAACGCCTTGGCGATCGCCGTCCGCGACCCGCCCTGCTCCGGGACCGTGATGTTCGGCCCCTTCACCTCGTAGCGCAGCCGGCGCCGCACCGCGGTGAGGAAGTAGGTCGCGTCCTGCGCCCGCTGGAAGCCGATGACGTCGGCGCCGAGCAGTCCGCGGAGGACCTGGTCGCGCCAGGGAAGCTGAGCGTAGAGGCCGTGCGCGGGGAACGGGATGTGGTGGAAGTAGCCGATCGTGACATCGGGGCGCAGCTCGCGGACCATCTGGGGCACGAGCTGGAGCTGGTAGTCGTGGACCCAGACGGTCCCGTCCTCAGCGGCGGCGGCCGCGGCAGCCTCGGCGAACCGGCGATTGACCCGCACATACGCCTCCCACCACTCACGGTGGTACTGCGGCGGGGCGATGACGTCGTGGTAGAGCGGCCAGATCGTGTCGTTGGCGAAGCCCTCGTAATAGTCCGCGACCTCCTCGGAGCTCAGCGTCACCGGGATGAGATGGATCCCATCGGCATCGAAGGCCTCGAGCTCCACGTCCGGCTGACCGGGCCAGCCGACCCAGGCGCCGTGCACGCGGCGCATCATCGGCTCGAGTGCGGCGACGAGTCCGCCGGGCGACGTCCGCCAGGTCTCCTCCCCGTCCGGCCCCACGACCCGGTCCACCGGGAGGCGGTTGGCGACGACGACGAAATCAGCAGCGGTCACAGGGGCACTCCTCGGTCCAGGAGCTTCCAACCTACCGAGGATGAGCGCCGACCGCTGGTCCGCGCTCAGGCCTTGACAGCGGACGTTCCGCGGTGCAGACCGCTGAGGGCCCAGTTGGCGAGACCCGCCGCGAACGCGATGCCGGCCGCGATCATCGGAAGCACGAGGGCGGCCGACGTGCCGAGGCTCTCCGCGATCTCCCCCGCCACCGCGGCGCCGATCGACTGGCCGACGATCACCCCGGAGCCGAGCATCGTCATCACCGTCGCCGACCGGCCACGGGGGCTCCGCGCCGCTCCGAAGCTGTACTGGGTGACGAGGGTCGGACCGATGCCGATGCCCATGATGGCCAGGGCGAGCATCATCCCCGCCGGCGAGTCGACGATGCCGAGCAGCAGCGAGCCGGCGAGGAGGACTCCGGAGAACACGAGCCATCGCGCCCGGAGCGAGAACCGCGCGGGGAGCCACGCGACACCCAGGGCCAGCAGCGCGGAGCCGACGCCCATCACGCCGTACAGCAGGCCCGCCTGCTCCGGGGCACCGAGGTCGGCCATGAACGACGTGAGCGAGGTGAGCATGGTCCCGAAGAAGATGCCGACTCCCAGGATGCCGAGGACGACGATGAGGAGCTGCGGCCGGAACAGCTCGGACACGGCGGACGGCGCCCGGCCGTCCTCGGTGCGGTCCTGCGACACATGCCGTCCGCTCGGGTGCAGCGCGAAGGCCCCGACGAACACCAGGGTCAGCACGGCGGCGCCGACCAGCGGCGCCCAGGGCGCGAGTGCCGAGGCGAGGACACCCACGAGGAAAGGACCGAACACGAAGACAGTCTCGTCGGCGGCCGACTCGTACGCCATCGTGCCGGAGACCGTGCGGGCGCGGCGCTCCGCCGGCATCCGCTCGCCGATGATCGTGACCAGACGGGAGCGCGAGAGCGGCGCCACCTGCGGGGCCGTCGCGCCGATGCCGATCGCGGTGAGAAGCACGAAGCCGTCGGCGGCCGGACCATAGACCACCGCGGTGAAGAGCAGGAGCATCGCCGCGTTGCCCACGGCGAGCGCGAGGAGGACCGTGCGCTGGCCGAAGCGGTCGGCGGCGGCGCCCAGGAGCGGACCGAAGCAGGCGGTGCCGAGACCGACCGCAGCGGACGTGAGCCCGCCGAGGGACAGGGATTCCCGCGCCGATACGACGACGGTCAGCACACCGACCACCATCATGGCGAAGGGCAGACGCGCGATGAACGCGATCAGGAAGTAGGGCAGGCCGGCGAGGCGGAAGAGGCTCGGCTCGGCGGTATCGGGCGTGGTGCTGGCGTGTGTCATGGCTCTCGCGCGTCGACGACGCGATGTCGGGTGCCGCCGCTGTCCGCCGGAGACGCCGACGGCCGGTAGATACACGGTTTCTGCGGCCGCGGGCGAACCGCGACCCTTCCATGATATCCGGTGCCCCTGGGCGGGCGCCCTGCCAGCCTCTCCCCCGGCTTGTCAAGGCTCCGGCCCGCGCACCCCGGCTGCGGGTACCGTAGGGGCATGCGCTACCTCTTCAGCACCGGACTCGTCGCCGCGATCTCGGCTGGGATCTCGCTGCTGCGCGGCACCCGCAACGAACCCATCACCTGGCGCTCGCTCCTGTCGTGGGTGAGCTGGGGCATCACGATGGCGCTCGCGGTCGGCGCGGTCGTCGACATGCGCCGCGAACGCCACGGCGTGCCGGTGGACGCGGACTCCCCGCAGTCGGTGAAGAAGTCCAAGAAGGCGCAGCGTCTGCAGTTCCGTTCGCAGAAGGCCCTCGCCGACGCGCAGGGGCACGCCCAGGACAAGCGGTCCTGACGCACCCCCGCGCCTCCCGCGTCAGCGCGTGAGGATGAGCGCCTCGCCCTGACCGCCGCCGCCGCACAGGCCGACCGCCGCGGTTCCGCCTCCCCGGCGGGCCAGCTCGTGCGCGACGTGCACCACGAGACGGTTGCCGGAGGCACCGATCGGATGACCGATCGCGATGCCGCCGCCGTGCACGTTGACGATCTCACCGTCCAGCCCGAGCTCGGTCTGCGAGCGGGCCACGACGGCCCCGAACGCCTCGTTGATCTCCACGAGGTCGAGGTCCTGCGGGGTGATGCCCTGTTTCCGGCACGCCTGCTCGATCGCTCGCGCCGGCTGCGCCTGGAGCGAGTTGTCAGGGCCGGCGGTCTGGCCGCTCGCGCCGACGGTCACGAGCACCGCCCAGCCCTTGGCCTCGGCGGTCGCCCGCGTCGTGACGACCACGGCGGAGGCGCCGTCCGAGATCTGGGACGAGTTACCCGCCGTGATCGAGCCACCCTCGGCGAAGGCGGCTCGCAGTCCCGCGAGGGTCTCCACCGTCGTCTCGGGGCGCACGCCCTCGTCCCTGGTCACGCGCACCGGTTCGCCCCGGCGCTGCGGCACCTCGACGGCGACGATCTCCGCGTCGAGCACACCGCTCTCCTGCGCGGCGGCGGCGCGCTGATGCGAGAGCGCGGCGACCTGGTCCTGGGCCTCCCGGGTGAGTTCGTAGCGCGCGTTGTGCCGTTCCGTGGACGCGCCCATGCTCTCCCGGTCGTAGGCGTCCGTCAGCCCGTCGTAGGCCATGTGGTCGAGGACCTCGACGGTGCCGTAGGTCCAGCCCTCGCGCGATCCCATGAGCAGATGGGGTGCACGGGTCATCGACTCCATGCCGGCGGCGACGACGACCTCGGCGTCCCCGGTCCGGATCACGCGCGCCGCGTCGATCACGGCGGTGAGCCCGGACAGGCAGACCTTGTTCACGGAGTGGGCGGGGACGTCCCAGCCGATTCCCGCGCCGATGGCGGCCTGACGGGCGGCGTTCTGACCAGACCCCGCGGCCAGCACCTGTCCCACGATGACCGCGTCGACGTCAGCCGGGTCCACTCCGCCCTGCTCCAGCGCACCGCGGATCGCGAACGACCCCAGCTGCGGCGCGGTGAAGGCGGCGAGCTGGCCCTTCAGCCGCCCCTGCGGGGTGCGCGCCGCGGCGACGATGACGACATCGTTCTCACTCATTGATCTCGGTCCTTCCGTTGTCCAGTTCCGGGGCGAGGCGGAGAGGCGGCTCCGTGGCGTGCCGCACCTGCTCCACCGTGACATCGGGCGCGAGCTCGACCAGGACGAGCCCGTCCGGCGTCACGTCGATCACCGCGAGGTCCGTGATGATCCGGTCCACGACGCCGCGTCCGGTCAACGGCAGCGTGCAGGCGTCGACGATCTTCGCCGAGCCGTCCTTGGCGACGTGCTCCATCAGCACGATCACCCGTCCCGCGCCGTGCACGAGGTCCATCGCACCCCCGGGGCCCTTGACCATCTTGCCGGGGATCATCCAGTTCGCCAGATCTCCCGAGGCGGAGACCTGCATCGCCCCGAGGATCGCGGCATCGATCTTCCCGCCGCGGATCATGCCGAAGCTGAGGGCGGAGTCGAAGAACGCCGCCCCTGGGAGCGTGGTCACCGTCTCCTTCCCGGCGTTGATGAGATCCGGGTCGACCTCGTCCTCTCGCGGATAGGGCCCGACCCCGAGGATGCCGTTCTCCGACTGCAGCACCACGGTCACGTCGGACGGGACGTGGTTCGGCACGAGCGTGGGCAGACCGATGCCGAGGTTCACATACGCGCCGTCCGGCAGCTCGGCCGCCGCACGCGCGGCCATCTGGTCTCTCGTGAGCGCCATGTCAGGCTCCTTCCGCGGCGACGGTCCGTCGCTCGATGCGCTGGGGGATGTCCTCGCCGACTTCGACGATCCGGTGCACGAAGACCCCGGGCAGATGGATCGCGTCCGGGTCGAGATCTCCCGGTTCGACGAGCCGCTCCACCTGCGCGATGCACACGCGCCCGGCCATCGCGGCGAGCGGATTGAAGTTCCGCGCCGCTTTCCGGAACACGAGGTTGCCGTGCCGGTCGCCGCGGACCGCGTGGACCAGGGCGAAGTCGGTGGTGATCGCCTCCTCCAGCACGAAATCGCGGGATTCGCCGTGCACCGTGAACGTGCGCACGTCCTTGGGCGGCGAGGCCACCGCGATCGACCCATCGGCGTGGTACCGCCGAGGAAGGCCCCCCTCGGCGACCTGGGTGCCGACGCCCGTCTGGGTGAAGAACGCGGCGATTCCGGATCCTCCCGCCCGCAGCTTCTCGGCGAGCGTGCCCTGCGGGGTCAGCTCCAGCTCGAGCTCCCCGGACAGGAACTGCCGCTCGAACTCCTTGTTCTCCCCCACGTACGACGACGTCATCTTCCGGATGCGCTGCGCGGCGAGCAGGATGCCGAGCCCCCAGTCGTCCACCCCGCAGTTGTTGCTGACGACGCTCAGGTCGGTCGTGCCCTGGGCGAGGAGCGCTTCGACGAGGGCGATCGGGTTCCCGGAGAGCCCGAAGCCTCCGACCGCGAGCGAGGCGCCGTCCGGGATGTCGGCGACCGCGGCGGCCGCGGACTCCCATTGCTTGTTCATCACGTCTGCTCCTTCGGTTCCGTGTCCCCTCCAGCCTCTCGCCCCGGCGGAGCCACGGCCAGCACCCTCTTGCGATGTGGACGCCCGCACCACTAGCGTCCACGATGTGGACACTGTGACGAACGCCGTCCCCGGCACTCAGGCCGTCGCGCGGGCGGCTCGGCTTTTGCGCCTGGTGACGGCGGCCGGCACCGACGGCGCCACCCTGCAGGAGCTCGCGGCACGCGCCGGGCTCTCCCGACCCACCACACATCGCCTGCTCAGTGCCCTCCGCGCGGAGGGACTCGTGGACCGCGACGCCGACAGCACGCGCTGGATGCCGGGACCCGAGCTCTTCCTCATGGGGTCCGTGGCTGCCGCTCGATACGACGTGACCGCCCTGGCCCGGGACATCGTGCGGTCGCTCGCGGTGAAGACCGAGGAGAGCGCATTCTTCTCCGTCCGCCGCGCGGACGAGACGGTCTGCCTGCTGCGGGAAGAGGGCTCGTTCCCCATCCGCTCGTTCGTGCTGAGCGAGGGAGTGCGCTTCCCGCTCGGCGTGGCGAGCGCGGGCCTGGCGATCCTCGCCTTCCTCCCCGACCACGATGTGGATGCCTATCTGGAGCGCCATCCGGAGCTCGTCGAGAACTGGGGACGCGCTCATGGGGAGCGCCCGCTGCGGAAGCGCCTCGCCGAGACGAAGGAGCGCGGGTTCGCCGTCAACCCCGGCCTGATCGTCGAGGGGAGCTGGGGCCTCGGCGCGGCGGTGTTCGACCGCGCCGGACGCCCGGAGTGGGCCCTCAGCCTCACCGGTGTCGCGTTCCGCTTCGGCCCGGAGCGTCAGGCCGAGCTGGGCCGGATCCTCCTCGCGCACGCGCATCAGCTCTCCGCGAGGATCGCGCACGCCCGACGGTGACCTCGATACATACCAACAGGTATATACTTTCTGGTATGAATCGCTCGGAGGTCATCCCGTCGCTCGTCCTGTCGGGCTATGCGCTGGGTCGCATCGCCGCCCAGGACGCGGGGAACGAGGCCCCCGCCGCGCAGTGGCGGGTGCTCAGCCTGCTCGACCAGTCAGGCCCCCGTCGCGTCGGCGAGCTCGCCACGGCAGCCCGCACGACACAGCCCGGCATGACCCGGCTGCTCGGCGCCCTCGAACGCGAGGGCCTCATCCGCCGCTCCCCCGATCCCGACGATTCCCGTGCCACCGTCGTCGCCGCGACCCCCGACGGCACGGCGGCCCTGGCCGCTTGGCGCTCCGAGTTCCGGGAGACGATCGCACCGCGGTTCGCCGACCTCGACGACGACGACTGGCATGCCCTCACCCGTGCGGCCGAGATCCTCGCCGCCCACACCTCTGCCGACCGGACAGGAGACATCCGTTGAACACCGCCCCCGCATCCCCCGCCCCCTCGGTCTGGAGGCAGCCCGCCCAGGTGTGGGCCGTCGCCTTCGCGTGCGTCGTCGCCTTCATGGGGATCGGACTCGTCGACCCCATCCTCCCGGCGATCGCGGAGTCGCTCGAGGCCACGCCGGTCGAGACGGAACTGCTGTTCACCAGCTACCTCCTCGTCACCGGCCTCGCGATGCTCGTCACCAGCTGGATCTCCAGCCGGATCGGCGCCAAGGCCACGCTCCTCGTCGGTCTCGGCCTGATCGTCGTGTTCGCCTTCCTCTGCGCGATCAGCGGCAGCGTCGACGCGGTCATCGGCTTCCGTGCCGGCTGGGGGCTGGGCAACGCGCTGTTCATCTCGACGGCGCTGGCCACGATCGTCGGTGCCGCATCCGGCGGCAGCAGCGCGGCCATCGTGCTGTACGAGGCGGCGCTCGGCCTCGGCATCGCCGTGGGTCCCCTGCTCGGCGGCATCCTCGGTGAGCAGAGCTGGCGAGGACCGTTCTTCGGCGTCGTGGCCCTGATGGCCATCGCCTTCATCGCCGTGCTCGTGCTGCTGCGGGGACCGGGCGAGAAGCGCACGCCGGTGAAGTTCTCCGCCCCTTTCACGGCTCTGCGCCGTCCCGCGCTCGCGATCCTCGCCGTGGCCGCCCTGTTCTACAACATCGGCTTCTTCGTGCTGCTCGCGTTCTCGCCCTTCCCCCTGGGCTTCGGAGCGATGGGCATCGGCCTGACGTTCTTCGGCTGGGGTGTCGCCCTCGCGATCACCAGCGTGTGGGTCGCGCCGGTGCTGATGCGCCGGATGCCGAGGACCCACGTGATCCTCACCGTGCTGCCGCTGCTCGCCGTCGACCTCGTCGTCGCGGGGCTGGTGGTCGCCGAACCTGCCGCTCTCGTCGTGTGCATCATCGTGGGCGGCCTGCTCCTCGGCGTCATGAACACCGTGCTGACCGAAGCCGTGATGGAGGCGACCGACCTCCCCCGCTCCGTCGCCTCCTCGGCCTACTCCGCGGTCCGCTTCCTCGGCGGCGCGATGGCCCCGCCGATCGCGGCTCTGCTGTGGCACCTGTTCAGCGCGACGGTGCCGTATCTCTTCGCCGCCGCCGCGGTCCTGCTGGCCGCACTGACGATCCTCCTCGGCCGGAAGGTCCTCGCGCACATCGACGACGAGCCGGGCGACGTGGTCACCGAGGACGCGGCGGCGATCCTCGTCGGCGACGCCGGCTGACCCGCTCGGCTACCGTGGGGACATGACCGACGCTCCTCCCCTCCCCGAGCGCAGCCGACGGGTGCAGGAACACCTCCACGCCGCCGGCGTGGAGACCGAGATCCGGGTCCTTCCCGACTCCGCCCGCACCGCCGCGGAGGCCGCCGCCGCCATCGGCTGCGACGTCGCAGCGATCGCCAACAGCCTCGTCTTCCTCGCCGATGGCCGTCCCGTCCTCGTCATGACCAGCGGCGGGCACCGCGCGGATCTCGCGGTCCTCGCGCGGAGCATCGGGGCGCGTGCGGTGGTCATGGCTCCGCCCGCCGTCGTCCGTGAGGCCACCGGACAGGCGATCGGCGGAGTGGCGCCCGTCGGCCACCCCACGCCCCTCCCCACCTTCATCGACAGTGCCCTGCAGGTATACGACGTGGTCTGGGCGGCGGCCGGCCACCCGCACACCGTCATGCCGCTGACCTTCGCCCAGCTGTCGGATCTGACCGGCGGCACCGTGATCGACGTGGTCTGACACCCCGGATGTCCGCGCCATGCCCCATGATGGAGGCGATGCGGGCCGCGGCGCGAGCGACCGGCGAGACGGAGGCGACGAGATGTGCGGACGATTCGCGAACGACGCGGCGACGGACGAGCTGATCCGGGAGTTCGTCGCCGATGGCGGCCGCCCGGAGGACTGGTGGAAGTCCTGGCACGGCGCCTACTCGATCGCGCCCACCGAGAGCGCCCCCATCGTCCGGGACCGCGGCGAGGGCCGCATCCTCGAACTCGTGCGGTGGGACTGGCAGAGTCCCCCCAACCGTCCGCAGCGCGCCCCGCTGATCAACGCCCGGATGGAGAAGCTCGCCGCCGGGTTCTGGGCGCCGGCGTTCTCCGCCGCGCGGTGCCTCGTCCCGATGCGCGGGTACTTCGAATGGACGGGCGAGAAGGGCCACAAGACCCCGCACTTCCTCCACGGTGACGGCCTGCTCGCCGCCGCCGGCCTCACCTGGTCGATGGAGCACGAAGGAGAGAAGGTGCGCTGCTTCGTCGTCGTCACGCGGGAGGCACGCGACGCCGGTGGGGAGGTGCACGACCGGATGCCCGCCTTCCTGACTCCCGACACCTGGGACGC
Source organism: Microbacterium sp. GbtcB4 (assembly GCF_019091465.1). Classification (NCBI taxonomy): domain Bacteria; kingdom Bacillati; phylum Actinomycetota; class Actinomycetes; order Micrococcales; family Microbacteriaceae; genus Microbacterium; species Microbacterium sp. GbtcB4. The sequence continues at coordinate 252,831 of NZ_JAGXJJ010000005.1, read as the reverse complement.
GTGGCTCACACCGGAGAAGCTCACCGGGCAGACCAAGCTCGACACGCTGGCGATGCTCGATCACACCTCCGCCGATGTCGCGGCGACGCTCCGCGGACACGTCGTGGACCGCAAGGTGAGCAACACGCGCACCGTCGACCCGTCCGATCCCACGCTTCTCGATCCGGTGGCCTGAAACAGGGAGACACGCGACGACGCACGACACCCCGGTCGGGTAGGAGAACGGGCAGAAGTGTGAAACGCTGAGCACACCCCACACCAGCGGTCATCGCGTCCGCGCCTCTTCGCACAGGTTCCCGTGGCGAGAAGGGAATCTTGCAATGGGCAAGTTCATCTACGAGAACAGCGTCAAGGTCGATATCGAAGACCGCGCTCTCACTCACATCCAGCTGGTCATGACCGCGAAGCTCCGCCGTGGCGAGCCCTTCGGCTTCACGTGGAAGGACGACGTCAGCATGGGCGGCGGCCGGACGACGGTCTGGATCCATGCCGGCAGCTCGCTCGTGTACAAGTACCACGGCAGTCGCCAGCCCAGCGTCAACCGCGCCTGGATCGAGGCCCTCGCATTCACCGCCAACGCCCCGAGCGGTCTGTACCTCGTCCCCGAGCCTGCGGAGCAGCAGCTGTCGGACGGCAGCGAGAGCGCTCTCACGCGGTCCTAACACGCTCTTCGACGGGGTTCAACCCCTCTTGTCGGGTTCCGAGGAGGTTCGTACCGTGGAGCGCATGGGGAACCAGACGGGAATGACGACGACGCACATCGAGATCGATGGGCACGACTTCCTCCTGCCTCGCAGCACGGATGTCGCGGACCTCATGTCTCGGATCGAAGCGGCGGCGCGCTCGCAACCGACGTTCATCGACTTGGCGACCGGCGACGCTCTGACGAGCGTGCTCATCACCGCACAGTCGCGTGTCGTCGTCTACCTGATCCGCGAGGACGCCGGTCACGACGCCCCCGTCGACGTGCGCTCCACGCTCGACTGGGATCTCTGAGCAGCACGGTCCGCTCGTAGACTGGACGGATGCTCGTCGCCCTCATCCGCCCCCGAGGATCCATGACCGTCGACGTCACCGGGACATCCCTCGAAGACGTCCACACCCAGCTCGATGCTCATCGTGAGCCGGGCTACGCGCTCACCTCCGCCCCGGTGCGCATGCTCAAGGGCGAGGCGAAGATGGAGGCGACGGGAACGTTCCATCGCGTCGACGGCGTCGAGCAGATCGAGGCCGACGACATGGCGGGCATCGAGGCGAAGGTTCCCGAGGGCTGGCAGCTGCTGTCCGTCCGCCGCGCCTGACGCGCGCCCCACCCCCCAGATCCCGCCGCCCCTCCCGCCCCGTGCGGGTTCGAGAAGGTGCCTCTCCCGGCCGCGAAACGCACGGTTTCCATCCCGGCCCGAGCGATCCGGCCCCGAAACGGGCAGAGAAAAAGCCTCGGAGATGGCGAGATCTCTGAGGCTTGTTCCGTGCACCCCCAGGGACTTGAACCCTGAACCCACTGATTAAGAGTCAGTTGCTCTGCCGATTGAGCTAGAGGTGCGTGGCCCGGGATAACCCCGACCGAGGAATTACATTACCAGCGGTTGGCGCCGACACGAAATCCGGCGCGGCCCGGGCGTGGCTCGGGCGTTTCGCCCCCCTGATCCTGGCCGATGGTCTCTGCGGGCGCGGTCGGGGCGGCGACTATCCTGAGAGCGTGACCGCCACTCCCGACGCCGCCGACCTGCGCGCCGATCTCCAGCTCGCCCTTCGCCTCGCCGACGCCGCGGATGCCCAGTCGCTCCCGCGTTTCGACGCCGCCGACCTGGAGATCTCCACGAAGGCGGACCACTCGCACGTGACCGACGCCGACCTGGCGACGGAGCGGGCGATCCGCCGGATCCTCGAGGAGGAACGACCCGACGACGGCATCTTCGGCGAGGAGTTCGGCGCTCAGGGCAGCACCGCCCGGCAGTGGATCATCGACCCGATCGACGGCACCGCGAACTTCCTCCGCGGCGTTCCTCTGTGGGGCACGATGATCGCCCTCGCGATCGACGGCGTGCCGCGCGTCGGCGTGGTCAGCATGCCCGCCCTCGGCCGACGCTGGTGGGCGGCGGCCGGACATGGCGCTTGGACCGTCAGCGACCGCAGGGAGCGCCGTCTCTCCACCTCCACCGTCTCCTCGCTGGACGAGGCCAGCGTGAGCTTCCAGAGCATCGCGCAGTGGCGTGACGCCGGACAGCTGGATGCCCTGCTGCGCCTGAGCGCGCGCGTCTGGCGCGATCGGGCGTACGGCGACGTCTACGCCTACATGCTCCTCGCCGAAGGGCGACTGGAGGCGGTCGCGGAGTTCGATGTGAAAGAGTACGACATCGCAGCGGCTGTGGCGATCGTGAACGAGGCCGGCGGGCGCATGACGGCATTCGACGGCTCCGAGACGATCTCGGCGCGCTCGACACTCGCCACCAACGGCACCCTTCACGACCAGTTCCTCCGTCTCCTGCACGACTGACTCTCCGAGGCCACGATGACCACCCGACGACTCGCGATCCTGATCGGTCTCGTGCTCGCGGGAGCCGCCCTCACCGCGTGCACGGGTGGCGGTACCCCTGATCCGTCGGCGCCGGGCTCTGCCGCTCCCACGGGAGACGGCGGCGCGAGCGCGACACCGGGCGGGGACGAGCTCACGTGCGAGTCGATGATCTCCGAAGGCACCGTCGCGGCCCTCACCGACGCCGGCTGGACGGCAGAGCCGCGCGAGTTCCGCGTCGGGGGCGTCGAGCTGACACAGGGACTCCTCTGCTTCTGGGCGGACTTCAGCGTGCCCTCGGACCACGGGCAGATGTACGGCTGGTCTCCCTTGTCCATCGAGGAGGCGGAGCGCGCACAGGCGGGCCTCGAGGAGGAGGGGTGGCGGAGCGAGGAAGACGCCCAGGGCACGTACGTCACCGAGGACCCGCAGTTCGCCATGAGCACGGACGAGGACGGGTACGGCATGACCTACCTCTTCGGCGACGGCTGGGTGAAGGTCGCCGACACGAAGCAAGGACTCCTCCTCATCGAAGGCCCCCGCTGACGGCACACACCATCCGGTCGGCTGTCAAGCGGCTGGGCCTGCGGCCGGTGATGGACGAGGCTGGAGGCATCCGAGGAAAGGAACGCCCATGGGTAACGACAGCGACCGCAACGACATCAGCACCGAGCCCTCCCCCGGCCCCGAGGAGAACGACAACCTCGGCGCCGAGGACAACAAGGGCGAGCCGCGCACCGTTCCGCCCACGGACGGATCGGATGACGACGGCGACGACGTGCTCGCCGAGGACCCGGACCGCTCGCACTGAGCCCGCTGGCCCGATGACAGGAGCCCCGCCTCGCACGAGGTGGGGCTTCTGCGCTGTCACTCCGTCGTCGAGCCCTGGACGATCTCGTCGACGAGCGTGATGCCTCCGGTGGAGTTCGCCGATTGCATGAGGTCGTCGATCCACTTCGGGTTCAGCTTGGGCGGCTCCCGCCCTTCGAACGTGAAGCGCAGCGGGATCGACGGATGCAGCCAGATCGTGGAGCGTCCGTATGCGTCGCCCTCGGGGTGGGTCCACGACACCGTGAAGCTCTCGTTGCGTCGGAGCTTCGTCGCGATCACGACCTTGAGGTGCGCGAGCGCGCGGTCCTCGATGTGGAGCTGGCTCGTGCTGTCGTACATGATGAACCCCATGTGCGAATCGTAGGCCACGCCCGACTCCGCCACCAGGGCCGTCATGCCGCGTGCATCTCAGCCGCGGACGTCCCTGGGGTCGTCGCCATAGCTGTTGCGCTCCCCGATCGTGCCGTCCTCCCGTCGGATGAGGTGCTCGACCTGACGCGCCCGAGCCGTCTCCCGCCCGACGGCGACCGCCTCGTCCTTCGTGTCATGCGGCCCGCTGAACGTGTTCACCTCGCCCTGGACGCGATTGAACCAGCCGCCTTCCTGGTGGAACGTGTCGACATCGCCCTTCGGCATGGTGTCTCCCTTCGTCGTGAACCCCTTGGTACCGCGCGACGCCGCTCGTCTCCGACCCCCTTGCGCGCGCGCCGGATCGGTCGTACGCGGCCGGGGATCCGTTCGCGTCCCCCGAAGAGGGGACAGACATCCGGCCCCTCCGCCTGCGATCATCTCGGTGAGGGAGTCGAATGGGCGGGCGCTGTCCCGCCGATCGGGGAAGGAGACTTCTGATGACGACCGATATGATCGCGGGGCCGTTCCTGACGGCTGTCCGTCAGGCCTGGGACCGTGCGCGTGGAACACTCATCATCCCCCGGGATTTCACCCTGACGCAGTTGGCGGCCGGAGCGGGATCGCTGAGCGCGGAGGTCACCGACTCGACGGGGACCCGGTTCGGCTTCCGCGTTCCGCTTCCGGCAGCCGCCCGGTGGGAGGGGAAGGCACAAGGTGGTGAAGGCACTCCGGAGCACTGGGCGCTGTGGAGCGTCATCATCCCCCTCATGGAGGAACTGGAGACGGACGCCGGGCGCCGCTTCACCCCCGACGCCGACGGCGTCCGCTGGGTGACCGCGTAGAGGATCGCGGTCACCGCGCCGCGGAGCCTAACGCAGACCGTCTTGGCAGTTGCTTCCCTGACGGGCTTCCCACCACAGCGCGTACGCGGTTCCGTTCTCGGTCTCGATCGTCCACGGCGGGAAGGTGAGGCCCGCCTCCCCAGTGAACACTAGGGAGGCGGGCCTCATTCTGTGTGACAGCGACCTGGTGGAGCTGGGGGGAATCGAACCCCCGTCCAACGCTGAGTCTCCACGCCTTCTCCGGGCGCAGTCTGTGGAAGCGTTCTGCTCGGCTCCGACCTTTGTCACAGACACCTAAGTCGACGAGCCCAGCCTGGGAAGAGTCCCACGAGACGTCCAGACGCCGTCACGCAGCAAGATTCCTAGATGACGCCAGGATCCGTATCGGAATCACATACGGTCTGACGGACTATCGGGCTCGCTTAGGCAGCGAGGGCGAAGTCGTTGCGCTTGGTTTCGGCAACTATTGTTTTGCAGAGAGCGTTTACGAGATAACTCTGCATCCTCGGCCCGCTTCTCGTGGATTCACAGGCGCTGTCGAAACCGATCAGCCCCGTGGTCCTTCTCTCGAAGGAGCCGCTGTCACGCTGTGGAATTGTCAGCCTCGGACGACGAACGCCCGAGCATCACAGACTACAACGTCTGCGCCTCCGCCGCCATTCCCCGCCGCCGTGCCCGTCGCGTAGAGTCGCCCCATGAGCGATGTGACAGTCACCGTCCGCGGCGAACACGAAGCCCGCCTGGCGCCGGAACGGGCGACCGTCCGCGTCTCGGTGCGCGCCGAGGGTCCGGAGCGCGCGACCGTCGTCGATCACGTCATGCGCCTGGCCGAGCCGGTCCGCAGCAGCATCGTGGGACGCGTGGACGCCGGCTCCGCCCTCGACTGGAGCAGCACGCGGCTCTCCGTGCGCGCCGAGCGCCCCTGGAACGCCGACGGCAAACGTCTCGCCCCGGTCTACTACGCGAGCATCGACCTCACCGCGACCTTCGCCGAGGCGTCGGAACTGTCTGTCTGGATCTCCGACATCTCCGCCTGGGATGGCGTCGAGGTCGGCGGTGTCGACTGGCACCTCACCCCCGAGACCCGCGTTCGCGTGGAACGAGAGGTCGCCACGCAGGCCGTCCATGTGGCCGTGACGAGAGCCGAGGCCTACGCCGCCGCGCTCGGCCTCGCTGAGGTGACGCCCCTGGAGATCGCCGACACCGGCCTGCTGTCCTCGGCACCTGCACCCGGCGCTCCGCTGGCGAAAGCACGCAGCGCCGTCGCCTTCGCGGCCGACTCCGCGCCGGCCATGGAGTACGAGCCGCAGGACATCGTCCTCACGGCGACCGTCGAGGCGCGCTTCCTCGCTCGCTGAGCCTCTGCCGTCAGTCGCTGACGACGTAGGGCGCGAGGTCGGCCGCGAGACGCTCGGACACGTGCGCGTGCACCGCGGTCCCTGCCTCCTGGTGCTCGACGGACAGCAGCATCCCGGTCTCGTGGATCGCCGCGACGAGGTCACCGCGGTCGTACGGGATCACGGCGTGGAGCTCGACGGCCGGTTTCGGCAGCGCCTCCTCGATCGCCGCGCGGAGCTCGACGATGCCCTCGCCGGACCGTGACGAGACGAAGTGCGCCTGCGGCTCCAGGCCGCGCAGCACGAGCCGCTCGTCCTCGGGGATGAGGTCGGCCTTGTTGAAGACGACGATCTCGGGCATGTCTCGCACGCCGACATCGCCCATCACGTCGCGCACCGTCTGCAGCTGGCCGGCCGGGTCGGGGTGCGAGCCGTCGACCACATGCAGCACGACGTCCGCGTCACCGACCTCCTCCAGCGTGGAGCGGAAGGCTTCGACGAGCTGATGCGGCAGGTTCCGCACGAATCCGACCGTGTCGGTGAGCGTGTACACGCGGCCGTCTTCGGTCTCGGACCGACGGACGGTCGCATCGAGGGTCGCGAACAGCGCGTTCTCCACGAGCACGCCCGCGCTCGTCAGCGCGTTGAGCAGACTCGACTTCCCGGCGTTCGTGTATCCGGCGATGGCGACGGAGGGGATGGTGTTGCGCTTGCGTTCGGCCCGCTTCGCCTCGCGCGCGGGCGCGAAGTCGCGGATCTGCTTGCGCAGGAGCGCCATCTTCGTCCGGATGCGTCGGCGGTCGAGCTCGATCTTCGTCTCACCGGGACCGCGCGAGCCCATGCCCGCGCCTCCGGCGCCGACCTGTCCACCGGCCTGTCGGCTCATCGACTCACCCCAACCGCGCAGGCGTGGCAGCAGGTACTCGAGCTGCGCGAGCTCGACCTGAGCCTTGCCCTCTCGGCTCTTGGCGTGCTGGCTGAAGATGTCGAGGATCACGGTGGTCCGGTCGATGACCTTGACCTTCACGACGTCTTCGAGCGCACGTCGCTGGCTGGGTGCCAGCTCGGTGTCGGCGATGACGGTGTCGGCGCCGACGGCGGCGACGATGTCCTTCAGCTCCTGCGCTTTGCCGCGTCCGAGGTAGGTGGCGGCGTCCGGGTGCGGACGGCGCTGCAGCACGCCGTCGAGCACGACGGCGCCGGCGGTCTCCGCAAGGGCGGCGAGCTCCCGCAACGAGTTCTCCGCGTCCTCCTGGGCCCCTTGCGGGTACACGCCGACGAGCACGACGTTCTCGAGGCGCAGCTGACGGTACTCGACCTCGGTGACGTCTTCGAGCTCCGTCGACAGACCGCCCACACGCCGCAGCGCGTGCCGATCCTCGAGGTCCCACTGGTCGCCGTCAGCCGTCGAGTGCGCGGCCGTCGCTTCGTCCTGGAGCGCCTGTGCGGCGCCGAACATCCGCACCTCCGAGCGCTTCTCTGCGTTCGCCAGCACGCGGTCGACCGTCTGGTCGTCGGTGGAGGGTGTCTTCGTCTCCGTCATCCGTTCCTGTCTCTGGTTTCCTCGCGAGCCTTAACCTTAGCCCGCGCCGTCCGGTACGCTCACCGTATGGGGTCCGACCACTACTTCACTGCGGCCCCGGCTAGCCCCGAGAACCTGCGCAAGATCCGCGTATCCCTGGCAGGACGTGAGCTCGAAGTGACCACCGCGGGTGGTGTCTTCAGCCCGGATCGACTCGACGCCGGCACCGCAGTGCTTCTCGCCAACATGCCTCCCGTTCCTCCCGGAGGTCATCTTCTCGACCTCGGCAGCGGGTGGGGTCCCATCTCCCTGTCGATGGCGCTGGCCGCACCGCACGCGACCGTCTGGGCGGTCGATGTGAACGAGCGGGCTCTGGACCTCGTGCGTCGCAACGCCGCAGCCCTCGGCCTCACCAATGTCAACGCCACACTGCCCGAAGATGTTCCCGCCGACGTGACCTTCCGCACGATCAGATCCAATCCCCCGATCCGGGTGGGGAAGAACGAGCTGCACGGTCTGCTGGAGAAGTGGATCCCGAGGCTCGACGAGCGCAGCGATGCATGGCTCGTCGTGCAGCGGAACCTCGGCGCCGACTCCCTGCAGCGCTGGATCGCGGCGACCTTCCAGCCCGGTTACAGCGTCTTCCGGACGGCGACCGGCAAGGGCTACCGCATCCTCAAGGTGCGCAAGCACGGAACACCGCCGACGGAGCCCATCGACATCGTCTGAGAGGTCCGCCCCGCGGCCTCAGACGAGATCGACCTCACCCTGATAGACGAGCTGCGCAGGCCCGGACAGTGCGACGTGCTCCCCGTCTTCGGCGGGGAACATGCGCACGCCGAGCGTGCCACCGGGAACCTCGACCTGCCAGTTGTCGGGGGCCTGAGCGCCGGCCCAGTAGCGCACAGCGAGAGCCGTGGCGGCGACGCCCGTCCCGCAGCTCAGCGTCTCGCCGACGCCGCGCTCGAAGACGCGCATCCGCACGTGCCCGATGCCGTCGCGCACGAGGGGCTCGCCGGGCACCACGAACTCGACGTTGGCTCCCGCGGGCGGGGCCGGCTCCAGCTCGGGCGTGCGGGTGAGTTCCAGCAGTCCGAGCTCCGCGTCCGAGGCAAGCGCCACCACGACGTGCGGGTTCCCGACGTCGATACCCAGTCCCGGACGGGTGACGCTCAGCCCGTCCGCGCGCACCAGCGGGTCGTCTCCCGACAGCTTCCACGCGCCGAGGTCGACCTGATAGCCGCTCACACTGCGTGTGACGTCACGGACGCCCGCTCTGGTGCCGATCGGAAGCGTGCTGCCGGGCTCGATCGACGCAAGACCGGAGCGGACGAGGTAGTGGGCGAAGACGCGGATCCCGTTGCCGCACATCTCGGCCACGGAACCGTCCGCGTTGCGGTAGTCCATGAACCACTCGGCATCCGGCTCTTCCGCCAGGGCCGTTGCGCCCTCCGGGATCGCGGATGAGCGCACGACGCGCAGCACGCCGTCCGCGCCGATGCCGAAGTGACGATCGCAGAGCACGGCGACCTGCTCCGCCGTCAACTCCAGCTGCCCTTCGGGGTCGGCGATGATGATGAAGTCGTTGCCGGTACCGTGCCCCTTGGTGAATGCGACCATGGGACCAGTCTAGGGAGCCGAGGCCCCTGCGCCCGGCCGTGCGACGCGATAGCGCCCGCAGAGGAAGCTGCGGTTGCGGGCCACCTCGATCAGTTCCAGATCGAGTCGCCGCGGCAACAGCGGGGCGCCGCTCCCGAGGGTCACCGGTGCGTACTGCACCCAGAACTCGTCCAGCAGCCCCGCGTCGGCGAACTGCCCGGCGAGGTCTCCCCCGCCGACCACCCACAGATCCTTGCCACCCGCCGCGTCGAGCATCGCGCTGTGCACGTCGAGGATGTCGGCACTCGTCACGCGGACATCAGCCCCCTCCGGCACCGCGAGATCACGATGCGACAGCACCCACGTGGGCTGAGTGTACGTCCAGCGGCCCTCCTCATGGCGCATGACCCACTCGAACGTGGATGCCCCCATCACCAGCGCGCCGATGCTCTTCTCAAAGCCGGGGTACGCCATCGGACCGTCCATGTCGATGTCCTGGCTCAGCAGCCAGTCCAGGGAATGCTCGGCAGTGGCGATGAAGCCGTCCAGGCTGGACGCGGTGAAGTAGTGAGTGGCCATACGCGCATGCTCGCACGGGCCGCCGACATCGCGGTCAGTCCCCCAGCAGGTCGGCGACGGCCACGGGTGGCGTCACCCACTCCAGCTCCGGGTAGCGCTTGAACCACGACACCTGCCGTCGTGCGTAGCGCCGCGTGAGTGCCTGCGTCTCGGCGATCGCCTCCTCGGCGGTGGAGCGTCCGTCCAGCTGTGCGAGCGCCTGCGCGTATCCGATCGCCCGCGGGGCTGTCGTCCCCCGCTCCAGACCGCGGTCCCGCAGCCCGGCGACCTCTGCCACCAGGCCGTGCTCCCACATCCGACGCACGCGCGCATCGAGACGGGCGACGAGTTCGGCCCGATCCACCTGCAGGCCAATCAGACGCGTGTGCGGGTGCCAGAGCGTCGGGGTCGCCGGGAGAGCGGCACCATGCGTCGCGCTCCCCTGCTCGATGATCTCGAGCGCGCGGATCACGCGTCTCCCGTTGCGCGGGTCCACTCGGGCCGCGGCTTCCGGATCGCGCGCACGCAACCGCTGAAGCAGGGACTCGACGCCCTCGCGATCGAGCTCCTGCTCGAGACGCTCGCGGATGGCGGGGTCTCGGGGCGGGAAGTGGAACTCGTAGACGACGCTCGACACGTAGAGTCCGGATCCACCGACGAGGATCGCGTCTCCTCCCGCCGCGTGGATCCGCTGCACGGCGTTACGCGCGAGCGGCTGATACCAGGCCACGGCGGCGTCCTGCGTCACCTCTCGCACGTCGAAGAGGTGGTGCGGAATGCCGCGACGTTCGGCGACCGACAGCTTTGCGGTACCGATGTCCATGCCGCGGTAGAGCTGCATGGCGTCGGCGTTGACGATCTCCGCCGGGTTGCCGCGACGCCGGAGCTCCCCAGCGAGATCGAGCGCCAGATCGCTCTTCCCCGTGCCGGTCGCACCGACGACGGCCCAGAGCCGAGGCGCGGTCACACTCCGACGCGGAGGGTCGGCAGGCCGAGGGAGACGGCGCGCGGAGCGCCGTCGCTCGGTGCCGGCACGGCGCACGACTCGGCCTGTCCCCGATCCCACGCATCGCCACCACGCGTCCGGCGGGTGCGGAGCGGGGCACCCGTCGGGTCGTCGGCGAGGAGGTGGAACGGCGCGGCGTGCGTCACCGTCACCGTGACGACATCTCCGGGGCGCGGCAGCTCGGACCCGGGAGTGACCTCGAAGTGCACGAGCCGGTTGTCCTGCGCCCGCCCGGTGAGGCGACGCGTCTCCGTGTCCTTCTTGCCTTCGCCCGTGGACACGAGAACCTCGACCTCCCGGCCGACCTGCTTCTGGTTCTCCTCGAGCGAGATGCGCTCCTGGAGCGCGATCAGCCGGTCGTAGCGGGCCTGCACGACGTCCTTGGGTACCTGGTCGGGCATCGTGGCCGCAGGGGTGCCTTCGCGGATCGAGTACTGGAAGGTGAACGCTCCGGAGAAGCGCGACTGTTCGACGACGCGCATCGTGTCCTCGAAGTCCTCCTCGGTCTCGCCGGGGAAGCCGACGATGATGTCGGTCGTGATGGCCGCGTGCGGGATGCGCTCGCGGACGCGGTCCAGGATGCCCAGGAAGCGCTCGCTGCGATAGGAGCGGCGCATCGCCTTGAGGATCCGGTCGCTCCCCGACTGCAGCGGCATGTGGAGCTGCGGCATGACGGCGGGCGTCTCCGCCATCGCGTCGATCACGTCGTCCGTGAAGGCGGCGGGATGCGGGCTCGTGAAGCGGATGCGCTCGAGTCCCTCGATCTCGCCGGCGGCGCGGAGGAGCTTGCCGAACGCCTGACGATCCCCGAACTCCACCCCGTACGAGTTCACGTTCTGCCCGAGGAGCGTCACCTCGATGGCGCCGTCCTCCACCAGCAGGCGGATCTCGTTGAGGATGTCGCCCGGCCGACGGTCCTTCTCCTTGCCCCGGAGGCTCGGGACGATGCAGAAGGTGCAGGTGTTGTTGCAGCCGACGGAGATCGACACCCAGCCGCTGTGCGCCGAGTCGCGCTTGGTGGGAAGCGTCGACGGGAAGACCTCGAGGGACTCGAGGATCTCGAGTTCGGCATCGCCGTTGTGGCGCGCGCGCTCCAGGAGACCGGGCAAGGACCCCATGTTGTGTGTGCCGAACACCACGTCGACCCAGGGAGCCTTGTCGAGCACGGCCTGCTTGTCCATCTGCGCGAGGCAGCCACCGACGGCGATCTGCATCCCGGCCTTACGTCGCTTGACGGCGGCCAGATGCCCGAGAGTGCCGTAGAGCTTCCCGGCGGCGTTGTCCCGGACGGCGCAGGTGTTGATGATCACCACGTCGGCCTCGGCTCCGGCCTCGGCACGGATGTAGCCGGCGCTCTCCAGGGATCCGGACAGACGCTCGGAGTCGTGGACGTTCATCTGGCAGCCGAAGGTGCGCACTTCGTAGGATCGCTGGCGCCCGTCATCGTCGACGGCCGCCGACGACGCGCTGATGATCGTCGGTTCACTGCGGGGGATAGTCATGATGCTCCCATTGTACGAGCGTCACCGAGAGCCGATCGCGTGCGGACCGTCAGTCGGAATCCACGAACCGGACGCCGGAGACACCACCGCCGAACGAGGCTTCCCGCAGTGCCGTCTTCGCCGCGTTCATGGCGACCGATCCCCCGTACCCGCGGCGCGACAGCTGCCCGACCAACCGTCGGAGCGCCGCGTCGGGGTCGAGGCGTCCCATCGAACGCGCTTTGGTCCGGGCGAACTCCAGTGCCCGCTCCGCATCGTCGTCGGGCAGCTCGTCGAGCGCGGCGTCGATGACCTCACGAGGAATGCCCCGCTGCGCGAGCGCTCGGGACAGCGCGACCCTCCCCTGGCCCTTGCGTTCGACGCCGGACGTGACGAGGAGCTCCGCGAGCACGGCGTCGTCCAGGTATCCGCGCCGTACGAAGTCGTCGATCACGTCTTCGATGGCGTCCGTCGCGAGCCCGTGTCCTCTCAACACCAGCCGGGCCTCGGAGACGGACAGCGACCGCGTGCGGAGCTTCCGCACCAACGACTCCTCCGCCGTCACTCGGATCTCCGCCGCCGAGGGGCCGTGCTCCGGGCCCTCTCCCCCTCCGGTCGATCGGGACGTATCGCCGACGGCGCGCAACGTGGTCGTCTTCCCGCCCCGGGAAGCGGCCCGCGCCGCGGCACCCCGGGCGGGGTGCCGCGCGCTGGGAGAACCGTCGTCGACCGACGGGGACCCTGCCGACGAGGGCTCGTGCCACGTCGAGCGCCAGAGTCGCGCCGCGTCCGCGGTCGGCCCCGACCCCGCAGGCGGTGCGGATGACGAGTCGTCCGCACCGCCATCGGCCGGACGCTCCGCACGCGCGGGTCCGCCGAAGAGAGGGATGATGGGGGCGATCCGCTTGGAATCGCCCCCACGCTGGTCACTCATCAGGCCGGGCGACGCTCGGCCAGCTCATCAGAACCCGGAGCCGCGGCCGGGCCGCCGATACCGAGCTTCTGCTTGATCTGACTCTCGATCGCCAAGGCGATGTCGGCGTTGTTGAGCAGGAACGTCCGCGCGTTCTCCTTGCCCTGGCCGAGCTGATCGCCGTCGTAGGTGTACCACGATCCCGACTTCTTGACGATGCCGTGCTCGACGCCGAAGTCGATCAGGCTGCCCTCGCGGGAGATGCCGACGCCGTAGAGGATGTCGAACTCCGCCTGCTTGAAGGGCGGGGCCATCTTGTTCTTGACGATCTTGACGCGAGTGCGGTTACCCACAGCGTCCGTGCCGTCCTTGAGCGTCTCGATGCGGCGGATGTCCATACGCACGGAGGCGTAGAACTTCAGCGCCTTACCACCGGCCGTGGTCTCCGGGGAGCCGAAGAACACGCCGATCTTCTCGCGCAGCTGGTTGATGAAGATCATCGTCGTGTTCGTCTGGTTCAGACCACCGGTGAGCTTCCGCAGCGCCTGCGACATGAGGCGGGCCTGGAGGCCCACGTGGGAGTCACCCATCTCGCCCTCGATCTCCGCACGCGGCACCAGGGCCGCCACCGAGTCGACGACGATGAGGTCGATGGCACCGGAGCGCACGAGCATGTCGGCGATCTCGAGAGCCTGCTCACCCGTGTCGGGCTGCGAGACGAGAAGGGCATCGATGTCGACGCCGAGCTTCGCGGCGTAGTCGGGGTCGAGCGCGTGCTCCGCGTCGATGAATGCCGCGATACCGCCGGCCCGCTGGGCGTTGGCGATGGCGTGCAGCGTCAGCGTCGTCTTACCCGAGGACTCCGGGCCGTAGATCTCGACGATGCGGCCACGCGGCAGACCTCCCACGCCGAGGGCGACGTCGAGGGCGATGGAGCCGGTGGGGATGACGGCCACAGGGGCACGCTCATCGCTGCCCAGTCGCATGACCGAGCCCTTTCCGAACTGGCGGTCGATCTGGGCGAGGGCAGTCTCGAGGGACTTCTCGCGGTCGGCGGGTGATGGCATGGTGTGCTCCTTCTGCGCGTGTGCTGCCGCCTGTAGGCTGTCGCGGCTCTTCCGGCGGAAGGAACTCTCCGACAAGGCGTATGGCTTTTCAGCCTGGACCTCACGGTACGGCGGGCCTCCGACATTGCGTCGAGGAGCCACGGATCGTGGGGATCAGAACCGTCTGACCACTTGTGCAGAAGACTACGCCCGGTTCGAACAGATTTTCGACAACACGCCGGTCCGGCGTGTCGGACTTCCGCACACCCGGGAAGCCGCCGTCATCGGCCGCGCGGCTCCAGACGTCCCACGCCGTGGCGACGGGATTCCGGGACATCCATGTCGGCGCAGAGCGCGAGCCAGATGTCGCGCGGAGGTACGCCGGCTTCAAGAGCCTCGAGCGCCGTTCGTCCCCCCATGCCGGAGAGCACGAGGTCGTTCACCAGAGAAGAGGCTCGGGCATGGAACTCGGCGTCGACGGCGCGCAGGAACTCACTGCGTCGCATAAAGGTGCTCTCCGAGTGTCAGCGGAGCGAGAGCTCGGGCTCCACGGATGCGACCAGGTCGTCCGGAACGACGTCCGGGAAGACCTGGATGCCTTCGAGCACCGAGATGCGGTCCCCGACCTCGCGCATGATCGTGGAGATGGGGACGTCGAGCGCCTCTGCCACCGAGGCGAGAATCTCGCTCGATGCCTCCTTCTGTCCGCGCTCGACCTCACTGAGGTAACCGAGAGCGACGGATGCCTTGCTCGCGACCTGCCGGAGCGTCCGCCCCTTCTGCAGACGGAAGTCCCTCAGCACGTCGCCGATCTCCTGTCGTACAAGAATCATCGGAACCTCCTCCGCAGTTCGTGAATCGAGGTCTCCCTCGAAGAGACGGCCAGTCTAGTCCTCCTGGCTTGCACAGAATCTACCCTTGCACTCTGTGGTTTGAATGTGAGCACATCCATATCAACATGACGCGGGGGGTCGCTATTCCCGCAGCGCAGCGGCCAGCACATCGAGGACCGCCGCGACCGTCTGTGCTCGCACCGCGTCGCGGTCCCCCTCGAAGTGGAACGGTAGGGTCCGACTCACCGTCGGGGTGACCACGCCGATGTGGACGGTACCCACGGGCTGCCCATCCGGGGACTCCGGGCCCGCGATCCCCGTGGTGGACACCCCGACATCGGCGGGGAGACCATCCACCGCGACGGCGTCGCGCACTCCGGCAGCCATCTGCCGCGCGACCTCCGGGTGCACCGGCCCGTATCGCTCCAGCAGGTCGGTGTCGACGCCGAGCAGCGTGTGCTTGACGGGCGTGGCGTAGGCGACGACGCCGCCGAGGAGCACCGCGGAGGCGCCGGGAACCGCGACGAGCGCCGCGCACACCGCACCGCCGGTGAGCGACTCCGCCACACCGAGGGTCCAGCCTCGCTCACGCAGAGCGTCCAGAGCCTCGGCCGGCGTCGTGCCGCTCATCGGCTCTGACGCGCGCCGCGCACCTGCGCGACGATGTAGTCGATCCCGCTGACGACGGTGAGCACGAGCACGATGACCATGAGGACGGTCGTCACGACCGTCCACGGGCCGAGCCCGATGAACACGTGCAGCGGCAGGAGAGCCCAGCCGAGGGCGACGCCCTGGAAGGCCGTCTTGATCTTGCCCATCCAGGCGGCTGCGACAACGTGCTCGCTCGCGACGACCAGACGATGGATGGTGATCCCCCACTCGCGGACGAGGATGATCACGACGATCCACCAGGAGACCTCGCCCAGGATCGCCAACCCGACGAATCCGGCGCCGGTGAGGAGCTTGTCCGCGATCGGGTCCCAGAGCTTGCCGAAGTCGCTGACGATGTCGTAGCGACGTGCGAGGTAGCCGTCGACCCAGTCGGTCGAGATGGCGACGATGAAGAGGACGGCAGCGATCCAGCGCACGGTGAGATCGGCGAGGCCGTACGTCCCGCCGACGAGCAGGAGGACGAAGAACACCACGGCGAGCGGGATGCGCGCCACTGTGATGGCGTTGGGGAGCTGCCGAGGGATCGCCATCAGTCGCGTCCCGTCAGACCCCAGGCGTCTTCGTCGCCCTCCGCTTCGACGACCGGCAGGCCGTCGTACTGCGCCTCCAACGGATCCCGTTCGGCCAGCGGCACCGCCGAGGCGGCGGGCGCAGCCGGAGCCGCCGGAGCCGACGGAACGTCTTCGCCGCGGAGCTTCGCCATGACCTGCGGCAACTGCTCGGGGGTCGCGAGCACATCGCGCGCCTTCGAGCCCTCCGAGGGGCCGACGACTTCACGGGACTCGAGGAGATCCATCAGGCGTCCGGCCTTGGCGAAGCCGACCCGCAGCTTGCGCTGCAGCATCGACGTGGATCCGAACTGCGAGGAGACGATGAGCTCGGCCGCCGCGAGCAGGAGCTCGAGGTCGTCGCCGATGTCCTCGTCGACCTCCTTCTTCTTCGCCGGCTCCATCGCCTCCTGGACGTCGGCACGGTACTCGGGACGCGCCTGACGCGTGACGTGCTTGACGACCGCGTCGATCTCCTTCTCGTCGACCCACGCACCCTGCAGTCGGAACGGCTTCGACGAGCCCATGGGCGAGAAGAGCGCGTCACCCTGGCCGATGAGCTTGTCGGCGCCGGGGCTGTCGAGGATCACGCGGCTGTCGGTGACGCTCGTGACCGCGAACGCGAGACGGGACGGCACGTTCGCCTTGATGAGGCCCGTGACGACGTCGACGCTCGGGCGCTGCGTGGCGAGCACCAGGTGGATACCGGAGGCGCGAGCGAGCTGCGTGATGCGGACGATCGAGTCCTCGACGTCGCGCGGGGCGACCATCATGAGGTCCGCGAGCTCGTCGACGACGACGAGGAGGTACGGGTACGGCTTGAGAACCCGTTCGCTGCCCGGGGGCACCTCCACCTCCCCGGCACGCACGGCGCGGTTGAAGTCGTCGATGTGGCGGAAGCCGAACGACGCGAGGTCGTCGTACCGCATGTCCATCTCCTTCACGACCCATTGCAGCGCCTCGGCGGCCTTCTTCGGGTTCGTGATGATGGGAGTGATCAGGTGCGGGACACCGGCGTAGCTCGTCAGCTCGACACGCTTCGGGTCGATGAGGACCATGCGCACGTCGGACGGGCGCGCCCGCATGAGGAGGCTCGTGATCATCGAGTTCACGAAGCTGGACTTTCCGGACCCCGTCGAGCCCGCCACCAGGAGGTGCGGCATCTTCGCGAGGTTGGCGACGACGAAGTTGCCGCCGACGTCCTTGCCGACGCCGATCGTGAGCGGGTGCGTGCTCTTCTGCGCGGCCGCGGAACGCAGCACGTCGCCGAGGGCGACCGTCTCGCGGTCGGTGTTCGGGATCTCGATGCCGATCGCGCTCTTGCCGGGGATCGGCGAGAGGATGCGGACGTCGTTGGAGGCGACCGCGTAGGCGAAGTTGTTGCTGAGCTGGAGGATCTTCTCGACCTTGACGCCGTGGCCGACCTCGACCTCGTACTGCGTGACCGTCGGACCACGGGAGAACCCGGTGACCTTGGCGTCGACCTTGAACTGGTCGAGGACGCTCGTGATCTGCTCGACGATGCGGTCGTTCGCCTCGGACCGCGCGACCGAGGGCGGACCCTCGGACAGCACGCCCGGCGACGGAAGGATGTACGGGGCCACCGGCGCCTGCGGGCCGCGGTCGCCCGGGCCCTCCGTGCCGAAGCCGTCGAGTCCGGGGAGCTCCGGCATCTCGCCGGTGTCGGACTCATCGTCCAGCAGCGCGGTCGTCTGCTGCTCCGCCAGCGCGTCGGTCACCGAGCGCACGTCGCTGAGCACTTCGGTCGCCGCGTCGTACGGGTTCGCCACCGTCACGGCCTGGTCGTACGCCGGGGTGGCCTCGGTCGTGGACAACAGCGCGGTGATGTCGTCCGAGGCGAGAGTCCCCTCGTCGGGGTCTTCCTCGCGACCGGTCTTGTTGCGCCGCCACCAGGGCAGGACGTCCGGATCGTCGACCTTGTCCGCCTCGTCGACCGCGTCCGCAGCGTCCTTCGCCGGCTTCTGCGGGCGCTCGGCGTCGAACATCCACGCGTAGAGGTCTCCCAGGCGCGCACCGATGCGGTTCGGCGGGGTCTTCGTGAGGATGAGGATGCTCAGGGCGGCGAGCAGCCCGAGGATGATGTAGGCCGGGATGTCGGTCAGGTACGTCAGGGGCTGACCCACGAGCCATCCGAGCAGACCACCCGACTCGCTCAGCGCGGGCATGCCCTGATTCGGGTGGGGGCGAGGGCCGGCGACGTGGAAGATGCCCGCCAGAGCGAGCACGAACATCCCGAAGCCGATGCCGATGCGTCCGTTGTCATGCACGGACGACGGGTGCCGGAAGAGCCATCCCGCCAGGAGGAGCAGCAGCACCGGCATGATGAAGGCCACCCGACCGACGAAGAGCCCCACCGAGTAGGCGCTGATGTTCGCCGCGACCTCGTTGCCGATGAAGAACCACTCGTTGACGGCGCCGAGCGCCGCCAGGATCACCAGCAGGAACGGGAAGCCGTCTCTGCGGTCGTCCTTCTGCAGCGTCTCCGGCCCGAAGGCCCGGAAGAGTCCGCCGACGCCGTGCGCGAGCCCGTTCCAGGCGCGCGCGGCGACGGGCGGCTTGTCCGCCTCGTCGATGTACTTCTTCGGAGCGGACTGCGCCTTCGGAGCCGCCTGCCGCTTGGGGCGCGACGGGGCGCTCGTCGAGGCGCGCTCGGTCTTGGTGCTGCTCCTGGCCATGCCTCCACGGTACGACCCGAGACCGACATCTCCGCGTCACCACGCGGAAATCGACGATCACGGCGCGCGAGGGCGCGCCGCGATCCGAGGGTCAGGCCTCGATGACGAGAGGGACGATCATCGGACGACGACGCAGCTTCTGGTTCACCCAGCGGCCGATCGTGCGACGCACCACCTGCGACAGCGCGTGCGTGTCGCGCACGCCGTTGCCGGACGCCTCCTTCAGGGCGGCGACGATCTTCGGAGCGACGTCGTCGAAGACCGCGTCGTCCTCGGCCACACCGCGGGCATGGATCTCCGGACCGGAGATGATGCGCCCGGTGGCGGCGTCCACCACGACGATGACCGAGATGAACCCCTCCTCACCGAGGATGCGGCGGTCCTTGAGGTCGGCGTCGGTGATCTCGCCGACGGTCGAGCCGTCGACGTAGACGAACCCGAGGTCGAGCTGCCCGGCCACGCGGGCGACTCCGTCTTTCAGGTCGATCACGGTGCCGTTGGAGGCGATGATCGTGTTCTGCTCGGGGATCCCGGTGTCCTGGGCGAGCTTGGCGTTGGCGATCAGGTGCCGGTACTCCCCGTGGACAGGGAGGACGTTCTTCGGCTTGAGGATGTTGTAGCAGTAGAGCAGCTCGCCGGCCGCGGCGTGCCCCGACACGTGCACGCGCGCGTTGGCCTTGTGCACGACGTTGGCGCCCAGCTTCGTGAGCCCGTCGATGACGCGGTAGACGGCATTCTCGTTGCCCGGAATGAGGCTCGACGCCAGGATCACGGTGTCGCCCTCGCTCACCTCGATGGCGTGGTCCATGTTGGCCATCCGGCTCAGCACGGCCATCGGCTCGCCCTGCGAACCGGTCGACATGTAGACGATCTGCTCGTCCGGGAGGTCGCGTGCCTTCTTGAAGTCGATCAGCACACCCGCCGGCACCTTGAGGTAGCCGAGCTGCTCCGCGATCGTCATGTTGCGGACCATGCTGCGGCCGAGGAAAGCCACCCGACGTCCGTGCGCGTGCGCGGCGTCGATGACCTGCTGCACGCGGTGCACGTGGCTGGAGAAGCTCGCGACGATCACGCGCCGCGGAGCCTTGCCGATGACCTGGTCGAGGACCGGGCCGATGGAGCGCTCCGTGGGCGTGAAGCCGGGGACGTCGGCGTTGGTGGAGTCGACGAGGAAGAGATCGACGCCCTCCTCCCCCAGGCGTGAGAACGCGCGCAGATCGGTGATGCGGCCGTCCAGGGGCAACTGGTCCATCTTGAAGTCGCCGGTGGCCAGAGCCATGCCGGCAGGGGTGCGGATCGCGACCGCCAGCGCGTCCGGGATGGAGTGGTTCACCGCGACGAACTCGAGGTCGAACGGTCCGACCTTCTCCTGCTGACCTTCCTTCACCGTCAAGGTGAAGGCCTTGATGCGGTGCTCCTTCAGCTTCGCCTCGACGAGGGCGAGCGTGAGTCCGGAGCCGATCAGCGGGATGTCGCTCTTCAGCCGCAGCAGGTACGGAACGGCCCCGATGTGGTCTTCGTGCCCGTGCGTCAGCACCACGCCCACGATGTCATCGAGACGATCGCGGATCGGCTCGAAGTCGGGGAGGATCAGGTCGACACCCGGCTGGTGCTCCTCCGGGAAGAGCACCCCGCAGTCCACGATCAGGATCTTGCCCGCGTACTCGAACACGGTCATGTTGCGACCGATCTCCCCCAGGCCGCCGATCGGGATGACCCGGAGCGTCCCTTCGTCGAGAGCGGACGGTTCGGCCAGGGGAATGGACATGCTGTCTCCTCAGTCGGACACTCCACGCGTCCGTTCGTTCATGGTGACGCGGCTCAGCGCGTCGTGCCGTGCACCTTCGGCAGGGCGCCGCCCGCGGCCGCGTTGCGGTCGGGCCGGAAGTTCGAGAAGTCCGCCCCCGGCACGCCGCTGACGAGATCGAGCTCGTCCTCGATGAGGGCGGCCTCCCACTCCTCCGGGCCGACGAGGGGAAGGCGGACACGCGGGCTGGAGATGCGACCCAACCCGTGCAGGATGTACTTCGCGGCGACCGTGCCGGGAACGTGCGTCATGACGGCCCGGACCAGCGGCTCCAGTCGCTTGTGCTCGGCCGTCGCCGTGGCGAGGTCGCCCCGGTTCACCGCATCGATGATGGTCCGGTACGGAGCGGCGGCGACGTTCGCGGTCACGCCGATGAGGCCGGTCGCCCCGATCGACAGATGCGGCAGCACGTTCGCGTCGTCACCGGAGAAGTACATGAGATCGGTCTGGTTGAGCACACGGCTCACCTCGGAGAAGTCGCCCTTGGCGTCCTTCACCGCGAGGATGTTCGGGTGCTTCGCGAGCCGGAGGATCGTCTCGTACTTGATCGGGACACCGGTCCGCCCGGGGATGTCGTACAGGATGACCGGCAGGTCGGTCGCATCGGCGACGAGCCGGAAGTGCGTGAGGATACCCGCCTGCGTCGGCTTGTTGTAGTACGGCGTGACGATCATGATGCCGTCGGCACCGGCCTTCTCGCTGGCCTTGTACAGCTCGATGGCGTGCGCGGTCTCGTTCGATCCGCCGCCGGTGATGATCTTCGCGCGGCCTGCGGAGACGGACTTGCCGACCTCGACGAGCTTGAGCTTCTCCGGGTCCGTCAGGGTCGAGGTCTCGCCGGTCGTTCCCGTCACGACGATGCCGTCCGCGCCTGCGGTGATCACGTCATCGATGTGCTTCTCGACGGCGGGCCAGTCGACTTCGCCGTCGGCCGTCATCGGAGTGACGAGCGCGACGAGAACCTGTCCGAAGGGGTTGCCCGAGTGCGTCATGCGTCCAGCGTATCGGGTCGGATGCCACTGTCGCGGACGCGTCCGCGTGCTCCTCCCCTGTCGGCCATAGGCTCGCACCATGGGTTGGATCACGCACGCCTCGCGCACGACCTACGAGAACGCCTGGATCCGCGTCCGTGAGGACGACGTCACCGGGCCGGGCGGCCCGGGCGTCTACGGCGTGATGACGGTCAAGAACCCCGCAGTGTTCATCGTCGCGATGGACGCCGAGGACCGGGTGTGCCTGGTGACCGTCGACCGCTACACGGTGGGACCGTCCGTCGAGGTCCCTGCCGGCGGTACCGACGGCGAGGACCCGCGTGCCGCCGCGGAACGGGAGCTCCGGGAGGAGTCCGGGTACCGTGCGCACCGGTGGGAGCACCTCGGCAGCACGCACGCGCTCGACGGCGTCGCGGAGGCCACGGAGCACGTCTTCCTGGCCCGGGAGATCGAGCGCGTCGACGATGCGGTCGACAGCCGCGCGGAAGAGGGCATCGACACCGTCGAGTGGGTCGCGTTCGGGGACGTCCTCCGGATGATCGCCGACGGTCGGATCACCGACGGGGAGACGATCGCCGCGATCGCTCTCGCAGGGATCCGCCTCGGTCGATTCCGCTGACCGGAAGCGTCAGACCCGGCCCCGACGCGCGACAGCCGCAGTGAGGGATCGGGGCAGCACCTTCGTCACGGCGACGACGGCCTTGTAACGCAGCGAGGGGATGGACACGGCCTTACCGCGCGCCGCGTCGCGGAGCCCCTCGCGCACGACGTCTCGGGCATCGAGCCACAGGAACGGCGGCACGCCCTCCTCCCCCACCGCGAGACCCATCCGCTCGTGGAAGGACGTGTGCGTGAAACCGGGGCAGAGCGCCGTGACGCTCACGCCGTCCGGACCGTAGGCCGCGTTCGCCCATCGGCTGAAATCGATGAGCCAGGCCTTGCAGGCGGAGTACGTCGACCGCGAGATGAAACCGGCCACCGAGGCGACGTTGATGATCCGACCGCCCCGCCCCCGCATGGTCTGCAGGGCCGCGTGCATCAGGCGCATGGAGGCCTCGACGTGCACACGCAGATGCCGCACCTCGTCCTCGATGTCGTTGTCGGCGAACTGCAACGGCAGCCCGAACCCGGCGTTGTTCACGAGCAGGTCGATCGGGTCGTCCCGATCACGGAGCCGAGCCGCGACGAGCTCGACGCCGGCCCCCTCGGACAGATCGGCCGGGAGCACCTCGACGGCCACTCCCCACTCGCCGCGCAACTCCCCCGCGAGAGCCGAGAGCGGTTCCTCCGAGCGGGCCACGAGGACGAGGTCGGCGCGTCGACGTGCCAGCTGACGGGCGAACTCGGCGCCCAGCCCCGCGCTGGCTCCGGTGATCAGTGCGGTGGGCATCAGCGCTCGTACCTCAGGAAGCGATACCGGACGCCGGTGCGGGACGTCTGCCAGCCCCCCTCGTCCACCACGCGCCACCCGGTCTTCGGCGGAGCGAACGTGTCGCCGTCGACCGTGAGGTCGAGCTCCGTGACCTCGAGCCGGTCGGCGTCGGCGATCACCTGACGGAAGATCTCCGCACCGCCGATGATCCACACCTTCTCCTGGCCGCGCACGGCCTCGGACACCGTGGCCGCACGGCGGGCGCCCTCCGCCGTCCAGTCCTGCTGGCGGGTCACGACGATGTTGTCGCGACCGGGCAGGGGACGGAATCGCTCGGGCAGCGAGTCCCAGGTCTTGCGCCCCATGACGACCGGCGCGCCCTGGGTGGTCTCCTTGAAGTGCGCCAGATCCTCCGGCACGTACCAGGGCATGCCGCCCTCGGCGCCGATCACGCCTCCGGCGGCCTCCGCCCAGATGAGCCCCACCCAGGTCATACCGCCACCGCCGCCCTGATCGGTGCGTGGTGCTGGTAGTCCTCGACGACGAAGTCGTCGAACCGATAGTCGAAGATCGAGTCCGGCTTCCGCGCGAACCGCAGCGTCGGGTACGGGTAGGCCTCTCGTGTGAGCTGCTCGCGCACCTGCTCGACGTGGTTGTCGTAGACGTGGCAGTCCCCGCCGGTCCACACGAAGTCGCCCGGCTCCAGCCCCACCTGCTGCGCGATCATCATCGTCAGCAGCGCGTAGGAGGCGATGTTGAAGGGGACGCCGAGGAACATGTCCGCGCTGCGCTGGTAGAGCTGGCAGGAGAGCTTTCCGTCGGCGACGTAGAACTGGAACAGTGCGTGGCACGGTGCGAGGGCCATGTCCGGGATGTCCGCGGGATTCCAGGCGGAGACGAGCAGGCGCCGCGAGTCGGGTGAGCGCCGGATCTGCTCGATGACCTCGGTCAGCTGATCGATGCTGCCGCCGTCGGGAGTCGGCCAGGACCGCCACTGGACGCCGTACACCGGGCCGAGGTCGCCCTCCTCGTCCGCCCACTCGTCCCAGATCGAGACGCCGTTCTCCTGCAGCCAGCGGACGTTGGAGTCGCCGCGCAGGAACCAGAGCAGCTCGTACGCGATGGACTTGAAGTGCACGCGCTTCGTGGTGATGAGGGGGAAGCCCTGCGCGAGATCGAAGCGGATCTGCCGCCCGAACACGCTCGTGGTCCCGGTCCCGGTGCGATCGCTCTTGTGCGTGCCCGTCTCGAGCACGTCGCGGAGCAGGTCTTCGTACGGAGTCGGGACAGCGGCGCTCATGGTTGTCAGGATACCCGCCCCGCTCCCGGCGGGGGCGGTGGTCGTCACGCGATCCGCACGTCACGGACCGAAACATCGCGACGCTCCCGCGGCCGCGGATCTAGCCTCGAGGGATGTCCCCCGCGCTCGCTCTCGCCGCTCTGGCCGCGCTGCTGGTGCTCGCCACCGTGGTCGGGCTCGTGCTCCGCGGGAGAGAGGGCCGCCGCCGCGACGGCGGCGACCTGCGGTTCGATCCCGCTGATGCGGAGGGCGCGGCGCTGGGGGCCACGGCGACGCTCGTGCAGTTCAGCACGGAGACATGCGCCCGCTGCCCCCAGGTGCGTCGTCTTCTCGGCTCCTATGCGTCCGCGGACACCGGCCTCGCGCACATCGAGATCGATCTCACGCACCGCCCGGATCTCTCGGCGCGCTACCGTGTGCTGCAGACACCGACCACCTTCGTGCTCGACGCCACCGGGCGCGTCAGGGCCCGGTTCGCGGGCATACCCGCTCGGGAGAGCCTGACCCACGCCGTCGCCGCCGTCTCAGACCCCGTCTGGAGCAGATGATGACCCCTCCCCCCGGAATCGATCCGCGCGGGCCCCGCTTCGCCGCCGGGATCACCGCGCTCCTGCTCGCCATCGCGACGTTCCTGGCCCTCATCGGGATCTCCACCGCGCGGACCCCCGATCGCTGGTTCGCGCTCACGGCGTCGTCGGAGTTCGCCTTCATCGGAGGAGGCGGCTGGGCGGTCTCCGCCGCAGGGCCCGTCGCGCGCGTGCTCGACCCTGGCTTCCTCCTGGCCACGCTGATCGCGCTCCTGTTCCTCTGGGGCGTCGTCTCTCCCACCACCGCGCCCTGGGGCGTCCTCTACCGCCGCCTCGTCCGTCCGCGCCTCGCGCCGCCCGCAGAGCTGGAGGATCCCCGTCCCCCGCGGTTCGCCCAGGGCGTGGGTCTCGTCGTCGTGGGACTCGGCCTCCTGCTCCACCTCGCCGGGGTGCCGTGGGCCCTTCCGATCGCCACCGCTGCGGCGTTCCTCGCCGCCTTCCTCAACGCCTTGTTCGGACTGTGCCTCGGATGCCAGCTCTACCTCCTGCTGCAGCGCGTCGGGCTCACCGGACGACCGCGCCGCGCCGCCTGACGCCGGTTCCCGAAGGCCCGGTCGCTCGGTAGGCTGGCGACCAAGCGACGCCGCTCCCCCGGTGGCGTCAGAACCGGAGGAACCATGCCCGTCACCAGTGAAGCCGCCGCCACCTGGACCGGATCGCTCACGGAGGGTTCCGGCACGGTCGCCTTCTCCTCCTCACATCTGGGGACGTTCCCGATCGACTGGAAGTCCCGCAGCGAGGGCAGCGACACGACCACGACGCCGGAGGAGCTCATCGCCGCGGCCCATGCCTCCTGCTTCAGCATGGCGCTCTCGCACGCACTCGCCGAGAACGGCACCGCACCGGAGCGCGTCGACACCAGCGCCTCGGTCACCTTCAAGCCGGGCGTCGGCATCACCGGCAGCCACCTCAACGTCAACGCGACGGTGCCGGGTCTGACCGCGGAGAAGTTCCAGGAGATCGCCGAGGGGGCGAAGACCGGATGCCCGGTGTCCCAGGCTCTCGCGGGGATCGAGATCACGCTCGAGGCGACGCTCGCCTGAGCCGCGTGGACGTCAGGCGCGGGAGAGGCTGATCGCCTGTCGGATGCTCGCCCTGGCGTCCTTGCGGCGTCCCGCCGCATCCTGCACGACGCCGAGGCGATAGCGCGCCCGCCAGTCTGCGGGCGCCGCCTCCGCCTCCGCCGTGTAGCGCGCGACGAGCGCATCGGCATCCTTGCGGGCGATGCGTCCGCTGGGCGTGAGCTCGGTCTCGACGGGCGGCATGCCGCCCTCAGCGTCGAGCAGGCGCCCCAGCCGGTCGGCGCCGAAGCCGAAGAGCATCTCGCGCACCAGCGCCCACCCGCCCACGGGTGCGAGCACGAGGAGCGTGATGCCCATCCCGATGGAGACCGGCGTCCCCACGGCGAGGAACATGACGGCGAGCCAGCCGGCCACGACGAGGTAGAGCAGGAGGGCCGCGGCCATCAGCCCGACCCCGATCCGGGACATCACGAGCGGATGCCGATGTCGAGCATGTTCTCCAGGCCCACCACGACGCCGGTGGCGGTGGCCGCGTAGGGCACGGCCAGGCGGATCCCCGGCGCATACGCCAGGGCCGGGTCGGTGGTGTCATGCGTGAAGGTCAGCGACTCCCCCGGTCCGGAGAGGATCACCTCCTGCTTGGCGATCACCCCGGGACGGCGGAGCGAGTGGATGGGCACGCTGCCGACCTGCTGACCTCGGGCGCGCTGATCGGCATGCGGCGCACTCACCGGACCCTGGGTCGCGCGCGCGGCGGCGATGAGCTCCGCCGTGCGGACGGCAGTCCCGCTGGGCGAGTCCACCTTCGTCTCCCGGTGTGCCTCGACGATCTCCACCGAGCCGAAGTAGGGCGCGGCGGCCGCCGCGAGGGCCGAGCCGAGAACGGAGCCGAGGGAGAAGTTCGGGATGAACACCGCTCCGGTGTCGGCGGCCTCGACGAGCGGACGGACGAGGGCGATCCGCTCCGCCGACCAGCCGGAGGTGGCGACGAGGACGTTCAGCCCGTGCTCCACGGCCGTGCGCACCACGTCGATGCTGACCTGCGGCGTGGAGGCGTCGATCACGAGGTCGGCGCCTGCGAGTTCCGAGAGGTCACTCGCCGACGTCAGGACGCGGCTCACCTCGAAGCCGTCCAGCTCAGCGATCACGGCGCCGATGATCGTTCCGAGCTTTCCGGTCCCGCCGACGAGGGCTACCTTCGTGGTCATACCTCCAGTCTATTTCCGGGCGTCGGCCGGGGGACGCGGCGCGCGGAGGCGTCGATCAGACCAGCAGCGCGTCCGGGATCCCCGTCCGCAGCTCCATCGGCAGATGGCCGGTGTCGTTGTGCGTGAGCAGGGTCCACGGCCGTCCCTGCTTCTGTGCGATCACCGTCAACCCGCAGTGCGACTGGTTCAGGGTCATCCAGCGCCAGTCCGGTGCGGCGAGGACCTCACGCACGAACCACGAGATCACGAAGTTGTGGGTGATGAGCACCTCGTGCACGTCGCCGGTCTTCCGCACGAGGAACTCGTTGACGGCATCCGACATCTGCGCGCGGCCCGCCTCGATCTCCGCCTCGGTCACGGAGCCGAAGAAGGGCTCGAACACCGCCGGCGTCTCCTCCGTCATCCCCGTCGGCACGCAGTCGAAGAGCAGAGCGGAGGGCTCCGGATCCACGGACGGGAGTCGGCCGGCGATCGCTCTCGCCGTCTCCGCGGCCCTCAGGAGCGGCGAGTGCCAGACGGCGTCGAGCGGGAGGCCGGACAGGCGGTCCGCGATGAGCTCCGCCTGCCGCTGACCGCGCGGGGAGAGGGGTCCGTCGGCGAGGCCGTGCTCGGCATCCTGATGTTCACCGTGTCTGACCAGATATATGTAGTGCGTCACAACTCGCTCGCTCGCCTCATCGCCAGCATCCGCCGGTCTTCCTCTTCCACCCTATGTCACGGGCGCCGCGAGCTCAGGCGCCCGCGCGGGTGAGGTCGGCGACCTGCACCCGGGACAGCGTGACACCCGCGCCCTGCATCAGCTCGTCGACGTGGTCGGTCGCGAACGTGTTCACGATCGGCGCGGCGACCGTGCGCTGTGCGAGCAGCCATGCGATGGACACGGCCGCGACAGGCACGGCGAGCTCCGCCGCGACCTGATCCAGCGCACGCAGCACCTTGGTCCCGCGGCGGTTGAGGTGACCCCGCAGCTGCTCGCCGCGGACGCCGCGCGATGCGAGGGCCTTCGTCCGGTGACGGCCGGACAGGAATCCGTGCTCCAGAGCGTGGGACGGCGTCACGGCGAGGTTCTGCGCGCCGGCGACGAGCCGCAGGTCCCCCTCGAACGGCTGCCGGCGGACGAGGTTGTACGGCGTGTCGATCACCGTGATGCGCGGATATCCCGCCGACGCGAGGATCCGCGCCTCGACGAGCCTCTCCGGCGTGAAGCCGTACGCGCCGAGCGCCCCGATCTTCCCCGCCTCGACGAGCCACTCGACCGTGGCCAGGGTGTCCTCGAGGTTGGTCGTCGCATCCAGCGTGGCGTCCAGGTACAGCACGTCGATGCGCTCGACGCCGAGCCGGGTCAGCGACCCCTCGACGGCACGGACGAGGTTGACCGATCCCAGGCCGGGGTTGTCGGCGTGGGCTCCGATGCGCACGCTCAGGACGACGCGCTCGCGCTGGTCCCGCGACCGCAGCCACTGCCCGAGGATGTGCTCGCTCCGCCCGCCGGAGAACCCGTCCGCGGTATGGATGGCGTTGCCGCCGAACTCCACGTAGCGGTCGAGGATGCCGTGGCTCGTCTCGAGATCGACGTTCCATCCGAACTCCGCGGCGCCGAGCATGAGCGGGAACGTCTCGTACCCGGTCTCGCCGAGGGCGGCGCGGATGGACTCCCCCACGCCGGGTCCGACGATGGGGATGGGAGCGGAAGGATGGTCCTCGTGCTCCTGCGGGGCGCGTTCAGCAGGTGTTCCTGCGCCTACGCTGAACAACCGCATACTCTCACCCCCGCCGTGATCGGCCGGAGCCGATCGACATCACTGCTTCGCTGGCACCCCCCGGTGCGTACTTCGAGGGTATGCGACGTGCGCGAACGTCCCGACCAATCCGGGGAACGGCGCGCAAACTTCCCATAACGTTTCGATCACGGCACAGACGACGGAACCCGGGCCTCTCCGACGGAGAGACCCGGGTTCCGTGTCATCCGTGTCTTACTCGGCGGCGTCCTCGGCCGGAGCCTCGTCCGCAGCGGGCGCATCGTCGAGCACGGGCTCGAGCGACAGCTTGCCGCGATCGTCGATCTTCGTGATCTTCACGAGGATCTTCTGGCCGACGGAGAGCACGTCCTCGACGTTCTCCACACGCTTGCCACCGGCGAGCTTGCGCACCTCGGTGACGTGCAGCAGACCGTCCTTGCCCGGCAGCAGCGAGATGAAGGCGCCGAAGGTGGCGATCTTCACGACGGTGCCGAGGAACTGCTCGCCGACCTCCGGGTTGGTCGGGTTGGCGATCGCGTTGACCTGGGCACGGGCGGCCTCGGCCGAGGGGCCGTCGGTCGCGCCGATGTAGACGGTGCCGTCCTCCTCGATGGAGATCTGCGCGCCGGTCTCGTCCTGGATCGCGTTGATCGTCTTGCCCTTCGGGCCGATCAGCTCGCCGATCTTGTCGACCGGGATCTGGACGCTGATGACGCGCGGCGCGGTGGGTGCCATCTCGTCGGGAGCGTCGATCGCGGCGTTCAGGACGTTGAGGATCGTCAGACGAGCGTCCTTGGCCTGGGTCAGCGCGCCCGCGAGCACCGACGACGGGATGCCGTCGAGCTTCGTGTCGAGCTGGATGGCGGTGACGAACTCGCTCGTGCCGGCGACCTTGAAGTCCATGTCGCCGAGCGCGTCCTCCGCACCCAGGATGTCGGTCAGCGCCGCGTACCGGGTCTCCCCGTTGACCTCGTCGGAGACGAGGCCCATCGCGATGCCGGCGACGGGGGCGCGCAGCGGCACACCCGCGTTGAGGAGCGAGAGGGTCGACGCGCAGACGGAGCCCATCGAGGTGGAGCCGTTGGAGCTCAGCGCCTCGGACACCTGACGGATCGCGTACGGGAACTCCTCGCGGCTCGGCAGAACCGGCACCAGTGCGCGCTCGGCGAGGAAGCCGTGCCCGATCTCGCGACGCTTCGGCGAACCCACGCGGCCGGTCTCACCGGTCGAGTAGGGCGGGAAGTTGTAGTGGTGCATGTAGCGCTTGCTGGTCGTGGGCGACAGCGAGTCGATCTGCTGCTCCATCTTGAGCATGTTCAGCGTGGTGACACCCATGATCTGGGTCTCGCCGCGCTGGAAGATCGCGGAGCCGTGCACGCGCGGGATGACCTGCACCTCGGCGTCGAGCGGACGGATGTCCGCCAGCCCGCGGCCGTCGATGCGGGTGCCCTCGGTGAGGATGCGACCACGGACGATCTTCTTCGTGACGGACTTGTACGCCGCGGAGAACTCCAGCGGGGCCGCGGCCGGGAGCGAACCCGCCTCGGTGGCCTCGATGAGCTCGGCCTTGACGCGGTCCTTGATCGCGTCGTCGGCGTTCTGGCGCTCGGTCTTGTCGGCGATCTGGTAGACGTCGCTCAGCTCGGCGAACGCGCGCTCGGACACGAAGTCGTAGACCTC
The DNA here is from genome assembly GCF_019091465.1 of Microbacterium sp. GbtcB4. Taxonomy (NCBI): domain Bacteria; kingdom Bacillati; phylum Actinomycetota; class Actinomycetes; order Micrococcales; family Microbacteriaceae; genus Microbacterium; species Microbacterium sp. GbtcB4. The sequence continues at coordinate 222,374 of NZ_JAGXJJ010000005.1, read as the reverse complement.
GTCGCTGTACGCGGGGAAGACCGGGTAGACGCCCGGCTCCTTCGACGCGGTGGCGGCGAGCTCGGCCTGGGCCTTGACGAGCTGGGCGATGAACGGCTTCGAGGCCTCGAGGCCCTGGGCCACGATGGTCTCGTCGGGCTTGGTGGCACCGGCCTTGATCAGGTTCCAGCTGCCCTCGGTCGCCTCGGCCTCGACCATCATGATCGCGACGTCCTCGGAGCCGTCGGCCTTGGTGACCACGCGGCCGGCGACGATAAGGTCGAACACGGCCTCGGAGACCTGCTCGGCGGTCGGGAACGCGACCCACTGGTCCTCGTGCTGACCGTGACCGGGGATGAACGCGAGGCGCACACCGGCGACGGGACCCGAGAACGGCAGACCCGAGATCTGGGTGGACGCGGACGCGGCGTTGATCGCGAGGGCGTCGTAGAACTCGCCCGGCGCGATCGAGAGGACCGTGATGACGATCTGGACCTCGTTGCGCAGGCCGTCGACGAACGACGGGCGCAGCGGACGGTCGATCAGACGGCAGACCAGGATCGCCTCGGTCGAGGGACGACCCTCGCGACGGAAGAACGAGCCGGGGATCTTGCCGGCGGCGTAGGAACGCTCTTCGACGTCGACCGTCAGCGGGAAGAAGTCGAAGCCCTCTCGCGGGTGCTTGCCCGCGCTCGTGGCCGACAGGAGCATGGTCTCGCCGTCCAGGTAGGCGGCGACGGCGCCCTGAGCCTGCTGCGCGAGGCGGCCGGTCTCGAAGCGGATGGTGCGGGTGCCGAAGCGGCCGTTGTCGAGAACGGCCTCGGTGGCGGTGATTTCAGGACCTTCCAAGAGGTCTCTCCTTCTTTGTTTAGACTCGCGAATCCGTGTGACGCGCGAGCGTGTTCAAAGGAGCGGAACGGAAGGGTTCGGGCGCGCGGGCATTCCCGCGAATCTCGCCTGCGCTGGCCACCAGTAGAAAGCCACCCGACGTGCGCCGAGGAACCCACCACAGGGGACCAGCTTCTCCGCCGATCGCTCCATGAGTCGATGTGAAATTGTCGGGTGACCGGAGTCACCCTCGACCACACTACCAGCGTGTCCGTCAAGACCCGAGGGTTCCGCGCGCGGCGCGGTCCCGACACCCGACCGTCACCCGGCGTTCACCGTGCGTGCGCCGGAGCGAGAGACGGCTCGGCTGTGCTGGGCGCATGCGGATGTCAGTGATCGGATGCGGGTATCTGGGAGCGGTGCACGCTGCGGCGATGGCCTCGCTCGGTCACGATGTCGTGGGGATCGACGTGGACGAGGGCAAGGTCGCCGACCTCACCGCGGGTGCCGCGCCCTTCTTCGAGCCTGGCCTCGCCGAGCTCCTCGAGGACGGGGTGCGGTCAGGGCGGTTGCGCTTCGCCGCTGATCCGGCGGCCGCTGCCGGGGCGGACGTGCACTTCCTCGCGGTCGGTACCCCGCAGTCCGCCTCCGGGCCCGCGGCCGACCTCCGCTTCGTCGACGCGGCGATCGACGGGCTGCTCCCCCACCTGCGACCGGGGGCGGTGGTGGCCGGGAAGTCGACGGTCCCCGTGGGCACCGCAGCCCGTCTCGCCCGTCGGATCGCGGAGACCGGCGCGACGCTCGCCTGGAACCCCGAGTTCCTCCGGGAGGGCTGGGCCGTCCACGACACCCTCCACCCCGACCGTCTGGTGGCCGGCGTCGAAGACACCCCGCAGGGCGCCGCCGCCGTCGACCTGCTCCGCCGCGTGTACGCCGCGGCGATCGACGCGGGCGCGCCCTTCCTCGTCACCGACCTGGCCACCGCGGAGCTCGTGAAGGGCGCCGCCAACGCGTTCCTCGCGACGAAGATCTCGTTCATCAACGCCATGGCCGAGATCGCCGAGGCGGCCGGAGCGGACGTCACCCTCCTCGCCGAAGCACTCGGACACGACTCGCGCATCGGCCGTCGCTACCTCGGCTCGGGAATCGGGTTCGGGGGCGGCTGCCTGCCCAAGGACATCCGCGCGTTCGCGGCGCGCGCCGAGGAGCTCGGACGCGGGGAGGCCGTCGGGTTCCTGCACGAGGTGGACGCCATCAACCTCCGCCGACGGGATCGGGCGGTGCGCCTCGTGGTGGATGCGCTCGGCGGCCTCGTCTTCGGGCGGAGGATCGCCGTCCTCGGTGCGGCCTTCAAGCCCTTCAGCGACGACGTCCGCGACTCTCCCGCCCTGGAGGTCGCCGTGCGGCTGCGGGGACTGGGGGCCGATGTCGTGGTGACGGATCCCGCGGCGATCGAGAACGCCCGCGAACGGCATCCGCAGCTCGGGTACGCCTCGTCCAGGGACGAGGCCCTGCGGGACGCGGATGCGGTCGTCGTCGTCACGGAGTGGGACGAGTACCGCCGGGAGCTCCGTCCCCAGCACGCCGGCGGGCTCGTGCGGGGCCGCATCGTGATCGACGGGCGGAACTGTCTGGATGCCGACGCGTGGCGGGCTGCCGGCTGGACCTACCTCGGGATGGGACGACGCTGAGGCCCCGTCGGTCAGACCACGCTCGCGTCCTGCCGCACGGTGGAGCGTCCGAGGTAGACGTAGTCGTCGTGCTTGGCCCGACGCCCGTCCCCCGCCGCGCGGCCGTGGAGTCGTCGCCACACCCATGGGAGCGCGTACTGCCGCCACCAGGCCGCGCGTCCGATCGGCTCGTTCTCGTGCAACGCCGCATCCAGCGCTCCCAGCGCGTCGGCGTGCGGCACCCCGAGCACCTCCGCGACGCGATAGGCGAGCACCCGGTGGCCCCGACTGCCGAGATGCACGAGGTCCTCGCCCCAGTGCTGTCGCTCCCCCAGCGCCGGGAGCAGATCGGTGTCGATGAGGATCGCACCGGTCCGCGCCGCGACACCGGCGAGCGCCGTGGCGAAGGCGGAGAAGCGCCGCGTGTACAGCGCCGCCGCGCGACGGGCCGGCAGGAACGGCGTGACCAGGATCACGTCGGCACCGGTCGCGCGCAGCCGCCGCACCGCGGTCTCCAGACTCGCGGCGAGCGCGGGCACGTCGACGCGGTGCCTCACGAGATCGTTGGCACCCACCAGGACGGTGACCAGGTCGGGGCGGAGTTCGCGCGCCCGCTCCAGCTGCGGTCCGCACACGTCGGACACCCGCTTCGACCGGATCGCGAGGTTCGCGTAGTGGAGGCCTCCCCGCGCGGCGAGGAGCAGCGCGAGCCGGTCCGCCCACCCGCGGAGCGCCCCGTCGGGTCCGGGATCGCAGAGCCCCTCGGTCACCGAGTCGCCGAGGGCGACGATCCGTCGCCAGCGGCGCGAGGGGGCGGGCGGGGCCGGCTCCGGCCGGACGAGGCGGCGAGCGCGCAGCCGACGGTCCACGGCGTGCAGCGTCCGCGCCTCCTCGAAGTGATCCAGGAGCTGATCGCCGAGGTGCGCCCAGCTCCGGCCCTGCACCGCGCTCCAGCCCGCCTCCCCGAACGCCCGACGCCGGCGCTCGTCTCCGGCGAGATCGGTCACGCGACGGCGGAGGTCTGCGAGGTCTCCTGGTCGGTACAGCCATCCGTCGACGCCGGGTCGGACGAGATCGAGCGGGCCTCCTCTGCCTGTGGCGACCACGGGGACACCGCTCGCATGGGCCTCCTGGAGCGTCTGCCCGAAGGTCTCGCTCTCCCCCGGATGCACGAAGACGTCGAAGGAGGCCAGCGCCGCGGCGAGCGCCTCCCCGTCGAGCCGCCCGAGGAAGAGGGCGTCGGGAAGCTGCTCCTGCAACCGCTCCCGCCGGGGGCCGTCTCCGACGATGACGAGACGCGCGCCGGGGATGCCGTGCAGTGCGGCGAGATCCTCCACCTGCTTCTCGGGGGCGAGGCGTCCGACGTAGCCGATGACGATCTCGGCTCCCCACTCCGCCCGGAGCGCGTCGCTGCGCCGCGAGGGGTGGAAGAGCTCGGCGTCCACACCCCGCCCCCAGGACCGGATGCGGTCGATGCCGAGCCGACTCAGCTGCAGTGCCGACTCGGTGGACGGCGCGAGCGTGAGTGTCGCCCTCCGGTGCAGTCGGGCGATGTGGGCATGGGCGATCCCTGTCGTCACCGCGACGCGATACCTCTCCGTGTACGCGGCCACGTCGGTCTGGTATGCCGCGACCGTTCCGACACCCCCGCGTTCTGCAGCGAGCAGGCCCCGCCACCCGAGCGCGAACGGCGACGCGAGGTGGACGACGTCGGGACGGAAGCGGTGGAGCTCCGCGCCGATCCTCCGGGTGGTCGCCGCGCCCACGCGGACGTCCCGGTACCCCGGGAGCGGGACGCTGGGAATCGCCGTGACGGGCGCGCCGTGCAGCTCCGCCGGGATTCCGATCGCGGCCGGAGCGAGCACACAGGACTCATGCCCTCGGCGCTCCAGGTGACGGAGGATCTGCATCACGGATCCGGTCACACCGTTCATGTGCGGAAGGAAGGACTCGGTGACGATCGCGACTCTCACACCCTCAGGATGGCGGCGATCCCCGTCCCCGCCGAGGGGAATCGGCGTCGGGCACCGGATGTTCACCGGATGCTGGATCACGGGTCACCGGCTATCCGCGCGTTGGTTCCCGTTCACCGCCCCGGGGCAGAGTGACGCCCGTGTCGACAGACCTGCTCGCTGACGTCCTCGCCAGCCCCTGGAGCCTGGCCGCGATGAGCCTGCTCGTGCTCGGTGACGCGTTCTTCGTCATCATCCCCGGGGAGATCGCCGTGACCGCCCTCGGCGCCGTGGCGGTGACCACCGGAACGCCCGCGCTCTGGATGGTGGTGCTCTGCGCTGCGGGGGCAGCGGTGCTCGGCGACGCCTGTTGCTATCTGATCGGTCGTGTCGTCGGCACCGAGCGCTGGGGCTGGATGCGAGGGCACCGCGTCCGGCAGGCCCTCGCCTGGGCACGCCATCGGCTGGACCACGGCACGGCCACGGTGCTGTTCACCGCGCGCTTCGTGCCGTTCGCCCGGCTCGCCGTCAACCTCGTGGCGGGCGCCTCCCGCATCCATCCCCCTCGCTACCTGGTACTCGTGTCCCTGGCCGCGCTCGGGTGGGCGGGCTACCAGGCCGCCGTCGGAGCGATGGTCGCCGCAGTACTCCCCGGGGGCCCTCTCGTCGCCGTCCCGGTGTCGGTGGCACTCGCCGTCGCCCTGGGGCTCGGGCTCGACCGACTCACACGGAGGCGGGAGCGGTGACCCTCGCCGCCCGTCCGGCCGTGCTCTAGGCTCGGGAGCATGAGCACCGAAGAAGGCGCCGGCTCCTCCTCCGAGGACATGAAGCGCAAATTCAAGGAAGCGCTCGAGAAGAAGAACGCGCACCACCGGCAGGGCGAGGCTCACCTCGACGGCGATTCCGCCGTGCACGCCGCCCACGCCCCGCAGACGCGGCGCGAGTTCCGACGCAAGAGCGGTTGACCGCGAGGATGCGGGAGCCGGTCTCCTGCTCCCGCATCCCCCTCCGCAGACACGGACGTGCCCCGCGCCGGAAGGCACGGGGCACGTCGCTGTCAGGCCGCCGTTCGGGTCACTCTCCGGCGAGACCGCCGAGCATGTGACCGAAGGAGCGTCCCTCACCCAGGTAGGTGGCGGGGTCGTACGGGTCGACGACCGCGGCGGCATCCCGGCGCGCGACGGCCTCGGCGAGTTCCCTCGCCCCCTTCTCGACCCGCTTCGCCAGCGGCGCGACGTCGTCCCCCGCGCCGCCCCAGTCGCTCGACGCCGCGAAGACGCCCGTCGAGACAGCCTCGGCATGCAGGTAGGCGAACAGCGGTCGGATCGCGTAGTCGATCGCGAGCGAGTGCCGCGGTGTCCCCGCGTTCGCCCCGATCAGCACCGGCTTGCCGGTGAGCGCGTCCGGGTCGAGCACGTCGATGAACGACTTGAACAGCCCGGAGTAGCTCGTCGAGAAGATCGGGGTGACCGCGATCAGCGCGTCGGCAGAGACGACGGTGTTGATCGCCGTCTCGAGTGCGGGGGGCGCGAAGCCGGTGAGCATGTTGTTCGTGATGTCGTGCGCATGGTCGCGCAGCTCAATCACGTCGACGGTGGCCTCGATGTCGCGCTCCGCGAGCGCCTTCACGGTCTCCGCGGCCAGCCGGTCGGCGAGCATCCGGGTGGACGACGGGTTCGACAGCCCCGCCGAGACGACGGCGATGCGACGCGTGGTCATGTCAGGCCTCCTTCCGGCCGAGTCCGAAGGCGGCACCCGCGGGCGCCGGCGTGTCCTGGTAGGGCGAGTCCCCGGTGAGGTTGTCTCCGCGGTTCGCACCGGGGCGCGCCTGCCGCGTGGGTCCGTCGCCGTACGTCGCCTGCACGCGCGCGGCGTGGGTCGGCGCGTCGGGCACCGTGGACGGGCGGTCCTTCGCGAGCTCCTTGCGGAGCACCGGCACGACCTCAGAGCCGAGGATGTCGAGCTGCTCGAGGACCGTCTTCAACGGCAGACCCGCGTGGTCGATGAGGAACAGCTGACGCTGGTAGTCGCCGTAGTGCTCGCGCATCGCCGCGTACCGGTCGATCACCTGCTGCGGCGATCCCACCGTCAGCGGGGTCATCTCGGTGAAGTCCTCCATGCTGGGGCCGTGACCGTAGACCGGGGCGTTGTCGAAGTACGGGCGGAACTGGTTCACCGCGTCCTGCGACTTCGCGGCCATGAACGCCTGGCCGCCGAGACCGACGATCGCCTGCTCGCGCGTGCCGTGGCCGTAGTGCTCGAAGCGCTGACGGTACAGCTCGATGAGCCGCTGGTAGTGCTCCTTCGGCCAGAAGATGTTGTTCGCGAAGAAGCCGTCGCCGTAGTAGGCGGCCTGCTCCGCGATCTCCGGTGTGCGGATGGAGCCGTGCCACACGAACGGGGCGATGCCGTCGAGGGGACGGGGCGTGGAGGTGAAGCCCTGCAGCGGGGTGCGGAACTTGCCCTCCCAGTCGACGACGTCCTCACGCCACAGCTTGTGCAGCAGCGCGTAGTTCTCGATCGCGAGCGGAAGGCCCTGACGGATGTCCTGCCCGAACCACGGGTACACCGGGCCGGTGTTGCCGCGGCCCAGCATGAGGTCCATGCGGCCGTCCGAGACGTGCTGCAGCATCGCGTACTCCTCGGCGATGCGCACCGGGTCGTTCGTCGTGATCAGCGTCGTCGAGGTCGAGACGATGAGGCGTTCCGTCTGGGCGGCGAGCGCGGCGAGGAACGTCGTGGGGCTCGACGACCAGAACGGCGGGTTGTGGTGCTCGCCGATGGCGAAGACGTCGAGGCCCACCTCCTCGGCGTGCGTGGCGATGGCCAGCGTCGCCTTGATCCGCTCCTGCTCGCTGGGGGTGACTCCCGTGGTGGGGTCGCGGGTGATGTCGCTGACCGACATGATGCCGAACTGCATCGCCTGCGCGCCTGACTGCTCGCTCATGATTGCTCCGTGTTCTCCGAATCGGATGCTCGACATCCGGTTCTATTCATTTGAATGTAATTGGGTCAACGCGTGCAGGGCAACTTTATTCCCGGCCGGTAGCCTCGGAGAATGAGCACCACCGGAGTCGGGACGACGGGGCCCCACACAGGGCTGGTTGCCCGCAAACGCCGACGCGTGCCCTTCTGGGACAACGCGCGATACGCCTGCATCGTCCTCGTGGTGTTGGGTCACGCCATCCAGCGCCTCAGCTACGACTCGGACATCGCCTTCGCCTTCTATCTGGCGCTCTACGCGTTCCACATGCCGGCGTTCGCCATCATCTCGGGCTACTTCTCCAAGTCGGGCTCCCCCACCCGGACGCAGATGGCCCGCGTCATCACCGACATCATCCTGCCCTACGTCATCTTCGAGGCGCTCTGGACGCTCACGAAGTGGCTCGTGGAGGGAGAGACCACCCCGAATCCGACCCAGCCCAGCTGGACGCTCTGGTTCCTGCTCGCGCTCGGGATCTTCCGTCTCGTCCTCCCCTACCTCGCGCTGCTGCGTTGGCCGCTGCTGTGGACGATCGTGATCTCCATCGGCGCCGGCTACCTGCCGAACGTCGACAGCACGTTCTCGCTCTCCCGGACCCTGGGGCTGCTGCCGTTCTTCACCCTGGGCTGGTGGCTCCGGGAGCGGAACGTCGTCGACCGCCTCCGCCTCCTCGACGTCCGCCCGTGGTGGAGCCGCGTCCTCGCGCTCGTCGTCCTCGGCGCGGCCGGATGGGCGGCGTGGAACTGGCTGCCCCTGTGGCAGGCAGTCGACCTGCGGCACTGGCTGTTCTACGAAGACTCCTACGTCGACCTCGTCGGCGATCAGTGGTGGGCCGGCGGCATCCGCATCCTGCTCATGCTGCTGGCGGTCGTGCTGTGCGCCGCCTTCTTCGCCCTCATCCCGCGCGGAGCGTACTGGTGGACCACGTTCGGCCAGTACACGATGTACGTCTACCTCCTGCACTCCTTCGTGCTCTACCCGTTCCGCGAGAGCGGCGTGCTGCGCGACCTCGAGCCGACCTGGTTCTGGCTCCCTGCGGTCACGGCGCTGTCGGTGGTCCTCGCGCTGCTGCTCGCGACCAAGCCCGTGCGGCGGGTGTTCCGTCCGCTCGTGGAGCCGCGTCCGCGGTGGCTGTTCGCCGACCCCGAGCTCGCCTCGCGGGAAGGCCGCCGGAACGATCCGACCGGATCCCGGCGTCCGCGGTGACAGCCACCCACCCCGCATCCGAGGTCCGGGACCGGCTCGTCGCCATCGCCGACTCCCAGGGGTTCGCCGCGCACGGGCTTCACGTGCGCATCGGCGACGACACCGCGGGTCACCGCTGGACACCCGACGTCCGGGAGGACGTGCACTCGATCGCGAAGGGCGTCTGCGTGCTGGCCGCCGCGCTCGCCGCCGACGACGGACTGATCCGCCTGGACGACACCGTCGCCACCCTCCTTCCGGACCACGAACTCGGCGAGGGTGTCGCTCACATCACCCTGCGTCACCTGCTGTCGATGTCGAGCGGCATCGACCTGCCGTGGTCCGAGACGCTGATGACGGACTGGCCGGATCTGGCCCGGGAGTTCCTGCGACGGCCATCACGCGGCCGCGTGTTCCAGTACTCCAACGCGAGCACCTACACCGCCATGACCGCCCTCGCGACCCGGGTGGGCGATGTCGGCGACTACCTCTCGACCCGCCTGTTCGCCCCGCTCGGCATCGAGGACGTGGCGTGGTCCCGCTGCCCGAACGGCCGCATCGAGGCGGGGGGTGGCCTGCCGCTCCGCACCGAGGAGGTCGCGCGCCTGGGGCTGCTCATCCGCGATCGTGGCTCCTGGCAGGGACGTCGACTCGTCGCCCCGGAGTGGATCGACGCCATGCACGAGGACGGCGTCATCGCGGGCGTCAACCCGGGCTACGACCGCTATGCGCTCGCGGGCTGGCAGGGTCCGGGACGAGCGTGGCGGCTGCACGGGGCCCACGGCCAGCTGCTGCTCTTCCTCGACGACGCGGTGGTGACGGTGACCGCTCACGATCACGCCGGAGCGGATGCGTTCGCCGCGGACGCCGTCGCCGTCCTCGAAGACGTCGCCGCCGGCTGAGTGCTCAGGCGAACAGCTCCGCCCCCACGTACGAGCCCGGTTGCGCTCCCGGGGGGATGGCCCAGATGCCTGAGCCCACGTGACGGATGTACTCGTTGAGACGATCGGTCGACAGCCGGCGTTGCAGGCTGATGAACTGGGCGGGATCACGCTGGTAGGACAGGAAGAACAGCCCGGCGTCGAGTCGTCCGAGGGCGTTGTTGCCGTCGACGTAGTTGTAGCCGCGGCGCAGGATGCGGATGCCGTCGTTCTGCTCCGGATGCGCGAGCCGGACGTGACTGTTCGCATCGATCTTCGTCCCGCGGAAGTCGGGCGCCGTGAACTCGTCGCCACCGGAGAGCGGCGCCCCGACCCCCTTGTCCCGTCCGATGATCGTGTCCTGCTCGGAGAGGCGCACCCGGTCCCAGGTCTCGATGAGCATGGCGATCTTCCGGGCGACCAGATACGAACCGCCGGCCATCCAGGACGGCTCGTCACCCTCGGCGACCCAGACGTGCTCGGCGAGCGCCGCGGTGTCGTCGGCGAGGATGTTGGCCGTGCCGTCCTTGAAGCCGAAGAGGTTCCGGGGCGTGGCCTGGCTTGCCGTCGTGCGCGAGGTCTTGCCGAATCCGAGCTGTGACCAGCGCAGGCGCGCCCGTCCGAACGCGATGCGGCTGAGGTTGCGGATCGCGTGCACGGCGACCTGGGGGTCGTCGGCACAGGCCTGGATGCACAGGTCGCCGTGCGACGCCGCGGGATCGAGGTCGTCCCCGAGGAAGGCGGGGAGGCGTTCGAGGCCGGGCGGGCGCCGCGCTGCGAGACCGTAGCGATCGCCGTCCTCGTTCTCGAACAGCCCCGGACCGAACCCGAACGTGAGGGTCAGGCCCGCGGCGGGGAGCCCCAGCGCCTCCCCCGTGTCATCCGGGGGCGATTCGGCGGGGCCGCTCACCGCGCCGCTCGCACTCACCTCCAGCCCCTGCGTCATCCGCGCCGCGGCGTACGACCAGTCCTGCAACAGGGAGATGAGATCGTCCCGGTCGGTGCGGGGCATCATGTCGAAGCTCGCGAAGTGCAGGTGGTCCTGCACCGGCGTCGTGACGCCGGCCTGGTACGCGCCGAAGAACTCGTACCGCGACTCGGCGTCCTCGGCGGCGCGCGCACGCCCGAGCGCCATGCCCCCGGCCGTCCCGGCCCCCAGGCCGACGGCCAGCCCCGCGACGCCACCGCCGACGGCCAGCCCGAGCAGCCCTCGGCGGCTGAGACCACCGCCGGAGGGCTCCGACGGCAGGGCCGCCGGCGCCTCCCGGGGGACGGATTCCGACTCGTTCACGTCCGTGCTCCTCCGTGTGCCGTCGTCAGTCGAGCACCGTGCCGGTGAGCTGCGAGAGCGGCTCGGCGAGCGCGTTGATGAGGTCGGTGAACTCCCGCTTGTCCGCTTCGGTCAGCTCGCCGTAGCCGACGAAACCCTTCGTGAGCGAGCCGTGCGCGGCGAGGGACTCCTCGAGGGCGGTGTATCCGGTCTCGATCTCGGAGACGAGGGCCTCGCCGTCGTCGCCCTGCGCCGCGGCGAAGTCCTGCACCAGTGAGAAGGCCATCTTGGATCCCTCGACGTTCGCGGCGAAGTCGAAGAGATCCGTGCCGGACCACCAGTCCTCCTCACCGGAGATCTTGCCGGTGGCCACCTCGTCGAGCAGTGCGATCGCGCCGTTCGAGATGCCGCCGATCCCCTGGTCGTCCAACGCGGTGGTGAAGTCGTCCGAGTGCACGTAGTCGTACAGCTCCTGCACGTCGGCCAGGAGCAGGTCGCCGTAATCGGCGCGCTCCGCGGGCGTGGACGGCGTCCAGTCCTGCCATGCCGGGGTCTCTCCGTCGGCGTTCAGCGCGTCCTTCGCCGGCACCCAGAGGTCCTTCTCGATGCGGTGGAATCCGGTCCAGTCCAGGCCCTCCGCCACCGCATCGACCTCTCGGTAGTCGATCCGCGGGTCGAGGTCTCCGAGCGCCTCGGCGACGGGCTCGATGCGCTCGTAGAACGCCCTCGTCTGGGGGAAGAGCGTGCGGGCGGTCTCGTCGTCGCCGGACTCATATGCGGCCACGAGGTCTTCCACGGCCGGCACGAGCTGCCCGACCTGATCCTTCACGAACGCCCCGTAGAGATCGACGGCCTTCTGCTTCTGCTCGGCGTCGGGGCCGTCCACCGCCACGCGGTCTCCGGTCACCGTGAACGCCGCCCGACCGACACCGTCGCCGACCATGCCCGGCTTGCAGAGCGTGAAGTACTCGCCCGGCTGGGCGACCACCGTGAGGGTGCGGGACGCGGCCGGGGCGATGTTCTCGACTTCGCCGACGATCCGCAGTCCGTCCTCCGCCAGCAGGTAGAACTCGGAGACCTGGTCGGTGTCGTTCTTCACATCGAACGTCAGCGTCCCGCTCTTCGCGGTGGACGCGGAGACGGCGCAGTCCGTGGCGGTGGACGAGACGTCGAACGCCGCCGTCGCCTGGCTATCGCTCTTCGCGACGCAGCCGCTGAGGAGGAGGACGGCGGTACCCGCGGCGGCTGCCGCGGCGAGGACCCGGTGCGAGGTGATCATGCTGCTCCTTGCTGTGTGAGGGAGGACGTCGGGGTGGCGGCGGAGGCACCGCGCGTCGAAGGGCGTGCCGAGCGAAGGCCGCGGAGGTAGAGCCCGCCCACGACGAGGAGGTAGAGGCCCCAGGCGAGCACCTGCAGCCACGTCATGGCGGGCATGAAGCCGACCGTGGCCTGCAGGACGGAGGCCAGGGCGCCGCCGGGAGCGATCGCCGCCGACACGTCGAACGCCCAGCCGAACGGGAAGCCGGCCGCGCCCACGGCGACGGCGCCGGTGACCGGGTCGAGCGGAGCGGCGGCGGTGAACGGGCCGGGAAGCGCGCCGGCCTCCTGCAGATCCATCAGCGCGTAGGCGAGGACGCCTGCCGCGACGATCACGAGGAAGCCGCCCGTCCAGGCGAAGAAGCGCCGCAGGTCCAGGCGCAGCGCCCCGCGGGAGATGAGCCAGCCGAGCACGACGGCCACGGAGAGTCCCAGGAGCGCGCCGACGAGGGCCGAGGGGGCGTCGCCGAAGGACTGCACCATCGACCACAGCAGCAGCGTGGTCTCGATCCCCTCGCGGGCGACGGAGACGAAGCCGATCGCGATGAGCGCCCAGAGACCACCCACCGTCAGCGCGCGATCGATGCCGCCCTCCAGAGTCGCCTTCATGGTGCGGCCGGCGCGCTGCATCCAGAAGATCATCCACGTCACCATCGCCACCGCGACGAGGGACAACCCGCCGCCGATCAGCTCCTGGGCCTGGAACGTCAGTTCGTAGGCTCCGAAGGTCAGGATCGCGCCGATGCCCAGAGCGAGGGCGATCGCGAGACCGACCCCGGCCCACATCTTGGGCAGCGCGTCCCGCCGACCGAGACGGCGGAGGTAGGCGACGAGGATGCCGACGACGAGCGCGGCTTCGAGACCCTCGCGGAGTCCGATGAGGAAGGTGGCGAGCACGGGAGACACTCTCTGACTGACGACTGAGGTAAGGCATCCCTTACCACCGAGACTCTAGCACCGCGACCGGCGCCGCCCCGACACCACCGCCGGAGGTAATGGAGTGCAACAGAGCGTCCTCCGGCCACATCCCCGACATAGCCTCGGTCCATGGCTGAACTCTCGCTCCCCATCCTCGACCTGTCCCAGCTCGACGACGGCCCCGAGGCCGCGGCGCGCTTCCGCGACGACCTCCGCGCGGCCACTCACGACGTCGGCTTCTTCTATCTCACCGGCACTGGGATCTCACCGGAACTCGAGGCGCGGCTGCACCAGGCGGCCCTCGACTTCTTCGCCCTGCCGGAGGAGGACAAGCTCGCGATCGAGAACGTCAACAGCCCGCACTTCCGCGGCTACACCCGGATCGGCGGGGAACGGACGCAGGGCAAGGTCGACTGGCGCGAGCAGATCGACATCGGCCCCGAGCGCGAGCCGGTGGACGGCGGCCCCGCCTTCAACCGCCTCATCGGCCCCAACCTCTGGCCGGCCGCCCAGCCCGAGCTGAAGCAGGTCGTCACCGAGTGGCACGACGCCCTGACGGAGATCGCCCGCAAGCTCCTGCGCGCCTGGGCCCTCACTCTCGGGGCCGAGGAGACCTACTTCGACGAGACGTTCCGCGATCCGTCGACCCTGATCAAGATCGTGCGGTACCCGGGCACGAACGAGCCGGAACCGCAGCAGGGCGTCGGCGCGCACAAGGACTCCGGGGTGCTGACGCTGCTCTGGGTCGAGCCCGGCAAGGGCGGGCTCCAGGTCGAGCGTGACGGCGAGTGGGTGTCGGCTCCCCCGGTGCCCGGCGCCTTCGTCGTCAACATCGGCGAGCTGCTCGAGTACGCCACCGGCGGCTACCTCAAGGCGACGAACCATCGGGTGATCTCGCCGCGGGCGCCCGAGGAGCGCATCTCGATCCCGTTCTTCTTCAACCCCGCCCTCGACCAGCAGCTGCCGTTGCTCGAGCTCCCCGCCGACCTCGCCGCCGAGGCCACCGGAATCACCGAGGACCCGAGCAATCCGATCCACGCGACCTACGGCGAGAACGCCATGAAGTCGCGACTGCGCGCGCACCCCGACGTGGCGGCCATCCACCACCCCGATCTGGTCCGGACGCCCGCCTGACAGGCTCCGCGACGCGTCATCCCGGACATGACGAAGGCCGCCCCACACCGTGGGGCGGCCTTCTCAAGAATGTTCTGCGCGATTGAACGCTGGGTCCGTGGTGCCTTATCGGCGAAGACCAAGGCGTGCGATCAGCGAGCGGTACCGCTCGATGTCGACGCTCTGGAGGTAGCCGAGCAGACGACGGCGCTGACCCACGAGCAGGAACAGACCACGACGCGAGTGGTGGTCGTGCTTGTGCTCCTTCAGGTGCTCGGTGAGGTCCTTGATGCGCTGCGTCAGCATCGCGGCCTGCACCTCGGGGGATCCGGTGTCACCGGGGTGCGTCGCGTACTCTTCGATGATCGCCTTCTTGACGTCTGCTTCCAGTGCCATAGATTCGATCCCCTCTCTGCTTGTTGCGCGGCGCCCGACGCCTGATGCGTGAGCTCTCTTTATCCGCGGCCGATCGAACGGCAACCTGACGAGTCTACCAGCCCGAACGACCACGGCGGGACACGGGGTCCGGACCGGGGTCCACCGGTCAACTAGGCTCGGGATGTGCAGAAGAAGATCGCCCTGTGAGCTCCCGACGCGGCCATCTGATCGACCTCACCCCGCTGAAGGCGAGCCCGGCCTTCGCCCGGATGTGGATCGGCTCGACGCTCGCCGGCATCGGCGGTCAGCTCACCATCGTGACCGTGATGCTGCACGTGTTCGAACTGACCGAGAGCACGTTCGCCGTCTCGATGATCGCCGTCGCCGGCCTTCTCCCGATGATCCTCGCCGGTCTGTACGGCGGCATGCTCGCCGACGCGTTCGACCGCCGGCGGGTCGCGCTGATCGCGGCCACCGTGACGTTCGCCTCCACCGCGCTCCTCGCCGCGCTCACGTGGACGGGGACGGAGACGATCTGGTGGCTGTACGCGCTGAGCATCGTGAATTCGGCGGCGAACTCCGTCGGCATGGCCACCCGGACGGCGATCGTCCCCCGGCTCATCCCCCGCCGCATGCTCGCCGCCGCGTCCGCGCTCAACGGCGTCGCCTTCGGACTCACGGTCATGGCCGGCCCCGCGCTGGCCGGACTCCTCGTGGCCCTCACCGGGTACGGCTGGACGTACACGATCGACGTCGTGCTCATGCTGTCGATGTTCCTCGGACTGTGGACCCTCCCCGCCCTGCGCCCCGAAGGCGACACCGTGCGCCCCGGCTTCGCCTCACTCGTCGACGGCTGGCGCTTCCTCCGACGGGCGGGCAACATCCGGATGCAGTACGTCATGGACATCATCGCGATGACCTTCGGGCAGCCCCTCGTGCTCTTCCCGGCGCTGGGCACCGTGATCCTCGGCGGCGGGGCGTTCACGACCGGCATCCTCACGGCCGCGGTCGCCGTCGGCACCTTCTCCTCGAGCCTGTTCTCCGGCCGCGTGGTGCAGTACCGGTGGCACGGTCGTGGGATCGCCCGTGCCATCGAGGCCTACGGCGCCGCGATCGCCCTGTTCGGCGTCGTCCTCCTGATCGGCGCGCTCTCCGCGACGCCCGCCGGTGAGGACCGGCCGCACGTCCTGCTCATCGTCGCCGCCTGCGTGGCGCTCGCGCTCTCCGGCGCCTCGGACAACATCAGCTCGATCTATCGGAACACCATGATGCAGGCCGCGGTGCCCGACGCCATGCGCGGACGCCTGCAGGGGCTCTTCGTCGTCGTGGTGACCGGCGGCCCCCGCGTCGGCGCCCTCTACGCCGGGACCCTCGCGACGCTGACGTCGCTGTGGTTCCCCCCGCTGCTCGGCGGCATCCTCGTGATCGTCCTCGTCGCCCTCCTCGCCCGTCGGCACCCGCGGTTCCGCGCCTACGACGCAGAGAACCCCGAGCCCTGACGGGCCCGGGGTTCGGAGAGGTCTGCGCGCGTCAGTCCTGCTGCAGCGCACCCTGGAGGTCGAGCGTGATCGTGACGTCCTTGCCGACGAGCACACCGCCGGTCTCCAGCGCGGCGTTCCAGGTGAGGCCGAAGTCCTCGCGGTTGATGACCGTCTTGGCGGAGGCACCGGCCTTGTAGTTGCCCCACGGGTCGCTGCCGAAGCCGCCGAAGTCGAGCTCGAAGGTGACGGGCTTGGTGATGCCGCGGATGGTGAGGTCGCCGTCCACGAGGAAGTCGCCGCCCTCGACGCGCGCGCCGGTCGAGACGAAGTCCATGGTCGGGAAGTTCTCGGTGTCGAAGAAGTCGGCGGAGCGGAGGTGCTGGTCACGGCCCTCGTCCTTCGTGTCGACGGAGGTCACGTCGACCGAGGCTTCGACCTTGGCGTCGAGGGGGTTCTCCGGGGCCACGAGCGTCGCGCTCTTCACGCCGAAGGTGCCGCGCACCTTCGAGATCATCATGTGGCGGACGCTGAAGGTCACCTCGCTGTGGGACGGGTCCAGGACCCAGGTGCCGGGGCGGTAACCGGGGATGTCGATGCTGCTCATGGTTGCTCCTCAGGAGACGTCGGCCGCGGCGGCGGCGAAGGGATGGCACCGCGATCGTCCGCGGCACCCTTCCCACAACATACATTCACTCGCATGTATTCCCGTGTCGGGCAGAAAGTCCGGAGACGTCGAAAGCGCCCCACACCACAGGGGGCGGGGCGCTTCCGAACGAGGATGTCAGCCGACGGCGACGAGATCGATGATGAAGATCAGCGTCTTGCCGGAGAGGAAGTGTCCTCCCCCGGCCGGGCCGTAGGCGAGGTGCGGCGGGATGATCAGCTCGCGACGACCGCCGACCTTCATGCCGGGGATGCCGTCCTGCCAGCCCTGGATCAGGCCGCGGAGCGGGAACTGGATGGTCTCGCCGCGACCCCACGACGAGTCGAACTCCTCGCCGGACTCGAACTCCACGCCGGCGTAGTGGACGGTCACGGTGTCGCCGGGCTTGGCCTCGGCACCGTCACCCTCGATGATGTCGCGGATGACCAGTTCTGCGGGGGCAGGGCCGGTCGGGGCGTCGAACTCGGGCTTTGTGCGATCAGTCATGGCTCCATCCAACCCGACCGTCGCGCGCCCGGTCAACGCGACCGCACCTGCTCACAGCGAACACCTCGTCGAGCCGCCGTGGCTGCCCGTCACGGAGACCCTTGACACATCCCCGGGGCCGGGTGCACCCTGGTGGCAGATCAACTCAGCGCCCGGGAGACATGCAGGCATCGCCGCAGCACCGGGCGCTGAGTCTGTCTCCGGGCGTGCCGCTCAGTAGGCCAGCAGCGCGGCTCGTGCCGCCCTCGTCCGGATCAGCAGGGCACGCTCGTCCTCGACCGCGAGCGGGTCGCGACCGGTGATCGCCCGCTGGCGGACAGCCGCCAGCGCCGTCGCGTCCTTGATGAACTCACGCATCAGCGGCCGGCGGTCGCCGCGCAGCTGCGCCGCCCACGCCAGCCCGACCTTGCGCCCGGCGGGCGTGGCGAGCATCGTGACCTCCTCCGGCGTGAACCAGCCGGCGGCGGCGTACTCGGCCAGGCGCGCCCGCGTGAGCCGCGCCTCCTCTCGCCGCAGCGCGACGATCCCGAGGATGAAGCCGATGAACAGCGGCACCTGCAGGGTGAAGTAGAGCCCGAAGAAGTCGGCGAAGGTGGCCGAGCCGTTCCACAGGCCGTGCAGGAGGATCGCCCCGACCATGCCGAGCAGGCCTGCGCCGGCGGCCGCTCCCGCGGAAGCGTGCCGGCGAGCCACGAGGCCGATCGCGAACCCGGTCAGCGAGGTGAACATCGCGTGGGCGAACGGCGACAGCACCGCGCGCACGATGAAGGTCACGCCGAGCTGCTCTCCGCCGCCCTCGATCAGGCTGATGGCGAAGTACTGGATGTTCTCGGTGAACGCGAAGCCCGCGCCGACGAGCGCCCCGTACACGACGCCGTCCACCGGACCGTCGAAGGAGCGCCGCGCGAGCAGGAAGATGAGGAAGACCCCGAGGCCCTTCCAGAACTCCTCGACGATGGGAGCCTGGACCACCGCGGAGAACTCCTCGGAGCGGATGTCGAACAGCATCGTGAGGCCGATGTCGACGAGGAGCGTGAGGCCGACCGCGGCCACGGCACCCCAGGCGATGGCGAACGCCACGAGACGCTTGGGCTCCGGCTCCCACCGGTCGATCATGCGCACCCCGAGGAAGACGATCGTGAGCGGGATCAACGCCAGGACGAGCCCGATCACCGACGCGGTCGGTCCGAGCGCCCAGCCGAAGTAGCCGATGAGCGCCAGGAGGAGGAACCCGAGGAAGCCGAACAGCCACAGCGAGATCGTCCGGCCCTTCTTGTTCGGCACCGGGAGAGCCGGCAGCGACTCCGCGGGCGACGGCGCGACGGGAGCCGGCGGCGTGTAGGGCGTCGGCTGCGCGAGGGCCGACGCATAGCCGGGCTGCTGTCCGAACGACGGCGGCAGATACGGCGACTGCGCGTACTGCGCGGCGGAGTACGCACTCGGCTGCGCGGGCGGCGCGGACGGCGGCGTGTACCGGGCGGGCTGCTGGGGGTCGGACGGTCCTCCGAAGGTCATGCTCAAAGCTTATGGGGCACAAGCATCCGCGCCGGGCTCTGGGGGCTTCCTCCACCCGACCGGCCGCACGCACCCGGTAGCGTAGAACCATGCGGTTCGCTCACCTGCGCCGTCCAGACTCCTCCCAGGCGGTTCTCGCCGTGGTGGAGGACTCGGACGCCATCCTCGTCTCCGATCTCCTGTCCGACGCGCCTGCCACCCTGCAGCAGCTGATCGAGCGAGGAGACGCCGGACTCGACGAGCTCCGCGCCGCCCTGCGCGACGGCACGGCCCCGCGCCACCCGCTGACCGGCTGGGGGTTCGCCTCCGCCGTGATCGCGCCGCCGGCCGTGCTCGCCGTCGGCCTCAACTACGCCGCGCACTCCAGCGAGCTCGGACTCAAGACCGACGCCGCACCGACCGTGTTCACGCTGTGGCCGAACTCGCTGACCGGTCACGACCAGACCACGTCCTGGCCCCGGAGTCTCAGCGAGGCCGTCGACTACGAGGCCGAGCTGGGCGTGCTCATCGGCACCCCCGCGAAGGACGTCCCGGAAGCCGATGCCCTGACGCACGTATGGGGCTACACGGTGGTCAACGACATCACCGCGCGGAACATCCAGTTCTCCGAGGCGCAGTGGTCCCGCTGCAAGTCGTTCGACGGCTTCACCCCCACCGGGCCCTTCGCGGTGACCGCCGACGAGATCGCCGACCCGCAGGACCTCCACATCTGGACCGTCGTGGACGGACACACCGTGCAGGACGCCAGCACCGACCAGATGGTGCGCTCGGTGGCGAAGCTCATCGCCCACCTCTCCCAGTCGCTCACCCTGCTCCCCGGCACCCTGATCTCCACGGGCAGCCCCGGCGGTGCCGGCTACTCGCGCGACCCGCAGATCTTCCTCCGCGACCGCTCGACCGTCACGGTCGGCATCGACGGGATCGGCGAGCTCACGACGCGCTGCCGCATCCTCGACTGACCCGGATACGCGAAGGGGACGGGAGCTTCGAGCTCCCGTCCCCTTCGCATATCCGGCCGACGCTCAGATCTGGATGAGGTCGTCCGGGGTGACGATCGGGATGGCCGCCGTGACCGCCTCCAGACCCGAGAGACGGGCGGGAGAGAGCTGCTTGGTGACCTCGTCGCGCGACATGAGTCCGGCCTCGACCACCAGGTCGGCGACGTTGCGGTTGGTCAGCAGGGCCGTCTTGGCCAGGGCGGCGGCCGCCGCGTAGCCGATGAAGGGCGTGAGCGCCGTGATGACGCCGACCGACGCGCCGACCATCGCGCCCAGACGGTCACGGTTGGCGGTGATGCCCTCGACACAGTTCACGCGCAGCGTCCACATGGCCTGACGCATCCAGGTGATCGACTGGAAGATCGAGTGCGCGATGACGGGCTCGAAGGCGTTGAGCTGGAGCTGACCGCCCTCGACGGCCATGGTCACGGTCATGTCGGCGCCGACGACCGCGAACGCCACCTGGTTCACGACCTCCGGGATCACCGGATTGACCTTGCCCGGCATGATGCTGGAGCCGGCCTGCCGTGCGGGAAGGTTGATCTCGCCCAGGCCCGCCTGCGGACCCGACGACAGCAGGCGCAGGTCGTTGCAGATCTTCGAGAGCTTGATGGCGTTCCGCTTGAGCGACGAGGAGAACGACATGAAGGCGCCCGTGTCGCTCGTGGACTCGACGAGGTCGGTCGCCGTCTCGAGGTCGAGCCCGGTGATCTCGCGCAGGTGCTTCAGCACCGCCGGCGCGTAGTCGGGGTGGGTCGTGATGCCGGTGCCGATCGCGGTCGCGCCCATGTTGATCTCGAACATGAGCGAGGCGTTCTCGGTGAGGCGGCTGTGGTCCTCGCCCAGGGTCGTGGCGAAGCCGTGGAACTCCTGACCGAGCGTCATGGGCACGGCGTCCTGGAGCTGGGTGCGGCCGACCTTGAGGATGTCGTGGAACTCCCCCGCCTTGCCGAGGAACGCCACGCGCAGGGCGTCCAGCTCGTCGAGCAGCGAACGCAGCGTCAGCGAGAGGCCGATCTTGACCGCGGTCGGGTAGACGTCGTTGGTCGACTGGCTGCGGTTCGTGTGGTCGATCGGAGAGAGGAAGGCGTAGTCGCCCTTCTCGCGTCCGGCCATCTCCAGCGCGATGTTGGTAATGACCTCGTTCGCGTTCATGTTCGTCGACGTGCCGGCGCCGCCCTGGATGACGCCGACCGTGAACTGGTCGTGGAACTCGCCGTCGATGACGCGCTGCGCCGCGCGGTCGATGAGGTCGGCCCGCTCGGCGTCGAGGACGCCGATCTCCTTGTTGGCCCTGGCGCTGGCCTGCTTCACCATCGCGAGGGCGATCACCAGTTCGGGATAGACCGAGATGGGGCGCTTCGTGATCGGGAAGTTCGCGTCGGCGCGGGCGGTGTGGATCCCCCAGTACGCGTCGGCGGGAATCTCCATGCTCCCCAGCGAATCGGTCTCGGTGCGGGTATGGGCGGGCGCGGCAGAAGCCATGTCACATCCTCGTGGGTCGTGGCGAACGGAAAAGTGGGGGATGCGACCAGTCTACGCCGGTCCCTGCGGGGTTTTCCGGGAGAACACCTCCAGGCGCTCCTCCGGGGCCAGCGCCGCCATCCGCGCGATCCACTCCTCCGAGAAGTAGTCGTCGGTCGGCGCGTCGACCACGGGGACGACCGTGTGCGTGAGGGTCTCCGGCCGCACGTGCACGAGCTGGAACGCCTGGGCGGCGTCCATGCCGTTCACCTCCGCCGCCGGACGGGCGACGTTCATCGTGTAGCAGGTGGCGGATGCCACGCTCACCGGGACACCGGCGAAAAGACCGTGTGCGGAGTAATGCAGGTGGCCGGCGAGGATGCCGCGCACGTCGGTGCCGCGGATGACGGCGGCGAGCTCGTCCTGATGACGGAGCTCGAGGATGTCGAACAGCGGCAGATGGCTGGGCAGCGGCGGGTGATGCATAGCCAGGATCGTGCCGTGCGGCGCGGGCTCCGCGAGGACGTCGGCCAGCCACGCGAGCTGCGCCGGGTCGAGGTCGCCGTGGTGCCATCCCGGGACGCTCGTGTCGAGGGCCACGAGCCGCAGCCCATCGATATCCCAGACCCCGGTGACCGGCTCTTCGGTGGGCTCGCCGTCGAGGAGCGCTTCGCGCAGCGCCGGGCGCTCGTCGTGGTTGCCCGCGACCCAGACCACGGGAGCGCCGAGCTCGGCGGCGACCGGCTCGATCGCGGCCCGGAGCCGGCGGTACGCATCCGGCTCGCCGAGGTCGGCGAGGTCCCCGGTGATCACGATGGCGGCGGGAGCGGGATGCACGGCACGGATCGCCTCGAGCGTCCGCGCGAACGTGCGCTCGACGTCGTACCGTCCCCCCAGCGCGGCACCGCCGGCCAGGAAGTGCGGGTCACTGACATGGATCAGGACATGGGACGCGGGGGCATACCGGCCGAAGACCGGGGGCGTTCCGTTGAGTGCGGACATGCCCTCAGCCTACGGGCGGGCGCCGACGCTCCCCCTTGGCGCGCCGGACGCTCAGTGGCCGACGACGATGAGCAGGATGCCGGCGATGACCGCGGCCCCGCAGAGCACGAAGCAGCCGTAGGCGCCCACGAGGGCGAGGGTCTTCTGCCCCTCGGTGAGCGGGCTCTTCCTCGCTGCCTTCGCCGCCTGCTTGGCGGCCCGTTTGAGCTCCTTCTCGGAGATCACCGTGATGGCATCGGTGAACTCCGCGGGGCTGACGACGGGCGCTCGTCCGCTGCGCACGAGCAGACGCAGCCCCAGGGCGTAGAAGGTGACGATGGCAGCGGCGCCGATGAGCGCGGCAGCGAACACCTGCAGGAAGGCGATCCAGTCGATCGTGACGTTCATGCCGAGTCCCCGTTCTGCGACGCGTCGGACGAGGAGACGCTGCCGGTCTTCGCGGCCTTCGCGTCGGCCTTGGCCTTGGCCTTCTTCTTCGCCTTGTCCTTGGCTTCGGCCTTCGCCTTCTCCTTGGCCTCGGCGCGGGCCTTCGCCTCCGCCTTCGCCTGGGCGATGCGCTGCTGGCGACGCGTGGGCGGCGGTGTGTCCGGGACCTCGACCGCGAGGTGGGACTCGGCGACGTCGCTCATGGCGTTGGCCGGCGTGACGGCGTTGCGCCGGGAACGCATGTACAGCCCGAGGATGATCACCACGGCGAGCACGGCATCGATGGCCACACCCCAGGGACCGAGCCAGACGACGAGCAGCGCCGCCAGGGCGCCGACCCCTCCGGCCGCGGGCAGGGTCAGCAGCCAGCCGACGCCGATGCGACCGGCCGTCCGCCAGCGGACCGTCGAGCCGCGGCGACCGAGACCCGATCCGATGACCGATCCCGAGGCCACCTGCGTGGTGGAGAGGGCGAAGCCGAGGGCGCTGGAGGCGAGGATCGTGGCCGCCGTCGAGCTCTCGGCCGCGAAGCCCTGAGCCGGCTTGACGTCGGTCAGGCCCTTGCCCAGCGTTCGGATGATGCGCCAGCCGCCGAGATACGTGCCGAGGGCGATCGTGAACGCACAGGCGACGATGACCCAGAGCTCGGGCTCGTGGTGCGCACCGGACTGCCAGCCGATCGTGATCATCGCGAGGGTGATGACGCCCATCGTCTTCTGTGCGTCGTTGGTGCCGTGGGCGAGCGCGACGAGGGACGACGTGAAGATCTGACCCCAGCGGAAGCCGTCGCGCCCGTCGGGCTTGCCGTCGTAGCGCCGGGTGATCGAGTAGGCGATCTTCGTCGCGACGTACGCGATGATCCCGGCGGTGATCGGGGCGATGAGAGCGGGGAGGACGATCTTCGACAGCACGGCGCCGAAATCGATGCCGCCGAGGCCGGCGCCCACGAGCGTCGCACCGATCAGACCACCGAAGAGGGCGTGGGAGGAGCTGGACGGGAGGCCGAGCAGCCAGGTCAGCATGTTCCAGGTGATCGCGCCGATGAGTCCGGCGAAGATCAGCGAGAGGAACAACTCCGCCCCTGCGGCGATGATGGCATCCTCCTGGATGATGCCGCCGGAGATGGTCTTGGACACCTCCGTCGACAGGAAGGCGCCGACGAGGTTCAGCAGGGCGGCCAGGAGCACCGCGGTCTTGGGCTTGAGCGCTCCGGTCGCGATGGGCGTCGCCATCGCGTTCGCGGTGTCGTGAAACCCGTTCGTGAAATCGAAGAAGAGTGCCAGCGCGATGACGAGCACGACGATGAGGGCTGCGGTTTCCACCGTTCGCTTTCGGTCTTGAGGAAGAGGGAGATGTCGACGGGATCGACGTGACGAACGAAGAGTTCACCGTGGGTTTGACTTCCGTTTACCGGCCCCGGTAAATCCTGCCACCGTCCCCCGTGCCGGTCAACTCGACCTGGGATAGCGTGGGACGGTGACTGATGCCCCGATCGCCGCCCGCCGTTCCACCCTCCGCACGCACCACGGCGACACGGTCGACGACCCGTACGAGTGGCTGCGCGCCAAGGACTCCCCCGAGGTCATCGCGCACCTGGAGGCGGAGAACGCGCACACCGAAGCCGAGACCGCACACCTGGCAGATCTGCGGGAGACGCTGTTCCAGGAGATCAAGGGCCGGGTCCAGGAGACCGACCTCTCCGTGCCGACGCGACGCGGAGACTGGTGGTACTACAGCCGCACCGAGGAAGGCGCGCAGTACGGCATCCACTGCCGCGCCGCCGCTCTCGAAGGCGACTGGACGCCCCCGCGGCTCGAGCCGGGGGTGCCGGTGCCCGGCGAGGTCGTCCTGCTGGACGGCAACGCCGAGGCGGAGGGGCACGAGTTCTTCTCGCTCGGCGCGTTCGACACCTCCGACGATGCGACGAAGCTGCTGTGGTCGACCGATTTCGAGGGCGACGAGCTCTACACCGTACGTGTGCGCGACCTGGAGACGGGCGTCACCCTCGACGACGAGATCCCGAACACCGGGGGCGCGTTCTTCACCCCGGACGGCACCGGGATCCTCTACACGACCCGCGACGACGCCTGGCGTCCGGACACTCTGTGGCTGCACCGGCTCGGGACCCCGGTGTCGGACGACATCACGCTCTTCCACGAGCCCGACGAGAAGTTCTGGCTCGGCGCCGGGATCACGCGCAGTCGTCGCTACCTCGTGATCGGCGTGGGGTCCAGCATCACGAGCGAGGAGTACCTCGTCGACCTCGCGGGCGACATCACCGCGGAGCCGCGCACGGTGTGGCCGCGGCGGGAGGGCGTGGAGTACTCGCTCGAGCACGCGGTCGTGGACGGCGAGGACCGCTTGCTCATCCTGCACAACGACGACGCCCTCGACTTCGAGCTCGTCTCCGTGGCGGCGGGCGACCCGCAGGGCGAGCGCCGCGTCGTCGTCGCGCATCAGCCGGGACGACGACTGCTCGGGGTGGACGCGTTCCGCGACTTCGCCACGGTCGAGTACCGCAGCGAGGGCCTCGAACGGGTCGGGCTCCTCGACTACGCGACGGACGCCGTGGAGGAGCTGCGGTTCGACGAGCCCCTCTACTCGGCGGGCGTCAGCGGCAACCCCGAGTGGCACTCCCCCTTCCTGCGTCTCGGCTACACGTCGTTCGTCACCCCAGGCACGGTCTACGAGCTCGACCTCGCGACGCGGGAGCTCGTCCTCCGCAAGCAGGTGACGGTGCTCGGCGACTACGACCCCGCCGACTACGGGCAGCGGCGGGAATGGGCCACCGCGGAGGACGGCACGCGCGTGCCGATCTCCCTCGTCTGGAAGCGCTCCTTCGGAGAGCCCGGTGCGACCGCACGTCCCGTCCACCTCTACGGCTACGGCTCGTACGAGCACTCGATCGACCCCGGCTTCTCCGTCGCCCGGCTCTCGGAGCTGGACCGCGGGGTCGTCTTCGCCGTGGCGCACGTGCGCGGCGGCGGCGAGATGGGCCGGCAGTGGTACGAGGAGGGCAAGCTCCTGCACAAGCGGAACACCTTCACGGACTTCGTCGCCTGCGCCCGGCACCTCGTCGACGAGGGCACCACGACCCCGGCCCAGCTCGTCGCGGAGGGCGGCAGCGCGGGTGGTCTGCTGATGGGCGCGGTCGCCAACCTCGCCCCGGAGCTGTTCGCCGGGATCCTCGCGGGTGTGCCGTTCGTCGACGCGTTGACCACGATCCTCGACCCCTCGCTCCCCCTCACGGTGATCGAGTGGGACGAGTGGGGCGACCCGCTGCACGACCCGGAGGTGTACGCGTACATGAAGTCGTACACGCCGTACGAGAACGTGCGCGACGGCGTGGAGTACCCGCGGATCCTCGCGGTGACCTCGCTGAACGACACCCGCGTGCTCTACGTGGAGCCCGCCAAGTGGGTCGCCCGGCTGCGGGAGGCCGGCGCGGAGGACGTGCTGCTCAAGTGCGAGATGGTCGCCGGGCACGGCGGCGTGAGCGGACGGTACAACTCCTGGCGCGAGCGGGCGTTCGAGCTCGCCTGGCTCCTGGACACCCTTCACCTCGCCTGACGGCATCAGGCACTCGCGCGGCATCAGGCGCGCGTGACTCTCGCTGCCTGGTCTCGCGCGGACGCCTGTGGGACCACATGCGACGACTGATCCTGCACAGGGCGAGGATCTCGCGAGCTGATTCCCCATCCCGAGAGCGGCGATGGAGAGTGCGGCGCGAGCGCTCAGGGTGGAGGGGTGGGACGCACGAGGGTCGAGGGCTGGGTTCGAGAGCAGGGCGGATCGGCGCATTCGTCGCGGGTACGTGAGGCGGGTTTCACCGAGTACCAGATGCGTCGCGCGGTGCAGGAAGGCACGCTCGAGCGCGTGCGCCGGTCGTGGCTCCTCGTCCCCGATGTCGATGCGCGGCGCCGGGCGGCTGCTTCGGTCGGCGGGAGAGTCACCTGTGTGAGCGCTGCGGCTCTCGCCGGGTGGTGGGATGTCGGGCCCACGAACGTGCACGTCGCCCTCCCCCGCACTGCCTCTCGGTTCGATCGCGCCGGCGTGGAGGTGCACTGTGCGCAGGGGCCTGTGCCCGTGCATCCGCGAGCGGCGGTCGACCCCGTCCTGGATGTCCTCTTCCAGGTCGCGCGATGTCGGCCGCCGGTCGAGGCCCGCGCGATCTGGGAGTCCGCCATCCGCCACGGAGCGGTGGAGCTGGATACGCTCGCGCGGGTGCGGTGGCGGTGCCACGCCGCTGACCGCCTCGCTCGAACCGTCCGCGGCCGGTCGGACTCCGGTCCCGAGACGGTCTTCGTCGAACGGATGCGCGCGATCGGCATCGACGTGCGACAGCAGGTGTGGGTGTACGGCCATCCGCTCGACGGTGTCATCGGCGAACGGCTCGCCATCCAGATCGACGGCTTCCGCCACCACAGCGCCGCGGGCGATCGGCGGCGAGACCTCGCAGCGGACGCGAGGCTCGCGCTCCGCGGCTACACCGTCCTGCGATTCGACTACCACCAGGTCATGGTCGACGACAGTCATGTCGAGGACACCGTCCTGGCCGCGCTCGCGCAGGGGCTCCATCACGCAAGCCATCGGGCGACGGGTCGGTAGCAGACCCGAGCGCAAGCCCAGGCCCTCGCGCGAGAACAGGCATGGAAGACAGCACGATGCCTGAACCCGCGCGAGGGCCTGACACCGCGCGAGGCAGTGAGAACAGGCGAGCGGACGGGCACAGGCACTCGCGCGAGAACAGGCAAGAAAGACAGCAAGATGCCTGAAGCGGCGCGAGACCCTGAAGCCGGGCGGAAGTCAGCCGAAGAGGGCGGCGGCCTCGTCGTAGCGGTAGCGGGGCACGGTGTTCAGCTCACCGAGAGCATCGGCGAACGGGACGCGGACGATGTCGGTGCCCTGCATCGCGACCATCTGCCCCCAGGCGCCGTCGACGATCGCGTCTGCGGCGTGCAGGCCCAGCCGGGTCGCGAGGACGCGATCGAACGCCGACGGCGAACCGCCGCGCTGGATGTGCCCGAGGATCGTGGCACGCGTCTCGATGCCCGTGATCCGCTCGATCTCGGGGGCGAGCAGGTCGCCGATGCCGCCGAGCCGCGGGCGGTTGAACGCATCCAGACCCTTGTCGCTGTAGGCCTCGTCCATACCGGCGAGCTTGAAGCCCTCGGAGACGACGACGAGCGGCGCGCGACCGCGATCGTGGGCGCTCGTGACCAGAGCGGTGATCTCGTCCAGCGACATCGGCACCT
This sequence comes from Microbacterium sp. GbtcB4, assembly GCF_019091465.1. NCBI lineage: Bacteria > Bacillati > Actinomycetota > Actinomycetes > Micrococcales > Microbacteriaceae > Microbacterium > Microbacterium sp. GbtcB4. The sequence continues at coordinate 194,570 of NZ_JAGXJJ010000005.1, read as the reverse complement.
CGGGGATGCAGATGACGTGCGCGCCCGCGGCCATTCCGGCGTGGAGCGCGATCCAGCCGACGTGACGGCCCATGACCTCCGCGACCATGCAGCGCTGGTGGGAGTCTCCCGTGGTGCGGAGCCGGTCCATGGCGTCCGTGGCGATGTTCACGGCCGTATCGAAGCCGAACGAATAGTCCGTGGCACGGAGGTCGTTGTCGATCGTCTTCGGAACGCCGAGCACCTTGATGCCGTCCTTCGCGAGGCGGTCCGCCGCGGCGAGAGTGCCTTCGCCGCCGATCGCGACGATGCCGTCGATCTTGTGCCCGTAGAGAGTCTTCGCGATGTTGTCGGCGCCTCCGCGCTCCCCCTCGTAGGGGTTGGTGCGGCTGGTGCCGAGGATGGTGCCGCCCACCTTGGACAGGCCCTTCACCTCATGCCGCGTCAGGGGCATGAAGTCGCCCTCGACGACGCCGCGCCATCCGTCGCGGATGCCGACGAACTCGAGGTCGTAGGTCGTGGTGCCCTTGAGCACGATGCCGCGGATGACCGCGTTGAGTCCGGGGCAGTCGCCGCCGCTCGTCAGGATGCCGATCTTCATGCTGCTGCCTTCGGAGGTCGAGGGATGGGGGTGCGGCGACAGTGCCTGCGATCGACACTAGCGCGCCGCCCCCTCACGTGGCCATTCGAGCGCGTCGAAAATCGGGGATCTTGACGGCTGCGGCGAGCGATCACGCCGAACTTCGCGTTCCGGCAGGATAAGGCCTCGGAATCGCCGTTAAGAACCCGTGTTCTTGACGGCGTCTCAGCGCCCGCCCAGAGCCTCGCGCAGAAGATGCGTGAGCGCCGCCAGCTGCACCGACTCGCTCCCCGTCTCCTCCGTCGCCTCGCCGTCCAGAGCGCGGGCCGCGAGGCCCTGCTTCTGGTCGATGAGCTCCGCGATCTTCGTGTCGATCGTGTGGGCGGCGATGATCCGCCACGCCGTGACCGGCTCGTCCTGCCCGATGCGGTGCACGCGGTCGATGGCCTGCGTCTGCTCGGCCGCCGTCCACGACAGCTCCGCGAGGACGACGTTCGACGCCGCCTGCAGGTTGAGCCCGACGCCGGCCGCCGTGAGCGAGCACACCGCGATGCCGACCTCGGGGTCGCCGTTGAAGTCGTCGATGGCCTGCTGCCGCGCCGTGTTCGTCTGGTCACCGCGGATGGATACCGCGCGGATGCCGGCGGAGGCGAAGTGCGCCTCCGCCTGGTCCATGACGTCGATGTGCTTCGCGAAGAACACGACCTTGCCGACCGACCGCTGCAGCTGTGCGGCGTAGTCGGCCGCGAGGAGGGCCTTCGCCTGACCGATGCGGCGCACCATGGTGAAGACGTTGTCTCCCCCGGTACCGGCGGCCTTCGACTCCTCGAGCTCGTTCTGCGCCACGAGCCGGACGATGTCGTCGTCGATCTCTCCGGGCGCGAGACCGCGGTCGCCGCGTGCCTCGATGATGCGGCGGTAGCGGGCGGCCAGACGCTCTCCCAGTTCGCGCTCGGCCTGGCGGATGCTGCGACCGAACTCGTCGTCGAGCTGCACCGGCAGATCGGCGACCAGCTTGTCGGGCAGGTCGGCGGCGACATCCTTCTTCTTGCGCCGCACGATGCCCATCGAGATCACCGCGTCGCGGGCCTCCGGGTAGAAGGCCTTGTCCGCCGGCGTGAGCCCCGTCGCGTCGAGCTTCTCCATGAGCTCCGGTCCGGGCTTCTCCCCGTTCGTCCAGCCGAGGAAACGCCAGATGGCGTCGAAGTCCTCGACGTCGTTGATGAGCGGGGTACCCGTGAGGGCGAGCATGAGCGGATCGTGCCCCGGGGTGCGCTCGCGCACCTGTGCCGCGAGCGACAGCACGTTCTGCGAACGCTGCGACGAGAGGTTCTTGATGAAGTGCGCCTCGTCGACGACCATGCCGCGCAGGCCGATCGACGCGAGCCAGGACATGTGACGGTCGAGGATCTCGTAGTTCACGATGAACACGTCGGCGAAGGCGTCGATGTCGTCACCGTCGCCCTGGATGACCGTGGCACGACGCTGCGGCGTCCACCGCTCGACCTCGCGCGCCCAGTTCATCTTCACGACGTTGGGCACCACGACGAGCAGCGGATAGGCGCCGGCGACCGAGGCCGCGAGCACCGACTGCGCCGTCTTGCCGAGGCCCGGCTCGTCGGCGAGCAGGAAGCTGCGGTGCCCGGCGCGCACAGCCTCGAGGAAACGGGACTGGTGCACCATGATCTCGCGGCCCTTGGGCGAGATGTGGTCGAACTCCGGGGCCGGCGGAAGCTCCATCGAGGCCGCGGCACCGCCCGCGCCGGTCTCGAAGGCCTTGTACAGCGGCCCCATGAGCTCCCAGCCGTCGAGGCGGCGGCGGGGCGTGCTGGCCGGTCGCGGGGTCAGGTCGGGCGCAAGGAACGGGTTGGCGAGCTGACGGGCCTCCACCGAGGGCGGGGTGACCTGACGCTCCGCGATGGCCGCGGGCACCACGGGCGTCTGCACGGGCGCCGGGTCGGCGATGATGAGCTCCTCCGGCGGGAGCTCCGCGCCGGACTCGAGCAGCCAGTCGCGACGCATCCGCTTCGCGACGGGCGACGTGGCCTGGTCTGCTTCGAGCAGCTGGATGAGCGACGTGTCCCGTGCGGCCGTCTTCGCGAGGATCGTCGCGACGCCGTCGAGGCGCTTGAGCAGCTCGGCGCGGGCCGCGTCGGTGATCTCGGAATCGGCCTTCACGCGGGCGCGCTCCTCGCGCACCAGGAAGGCGATCACCTGGAACTTCGTGCGGTTCGTGGGGCCCAGCTTGCCGCGCTGGGACTTCGCCTCGATCTCGCGCACCTTGCGCGCGAGGATCGGGATGAGCGGTGCCTCGTCGTCGCGACGGGACGTCTTCTTACGCCGCGGGGCGGCGGTTGCCGTGGTCGGCATGCTCCTCCTGAGCCTGAAGGGCTCCGGCGCCTCCGGGGAGCCGCGAGCCGTTCTCGTCGTCCGCGTGTGGCGTGAGCCAGGACCGTGCGGACTGTGGATCGGTGTTCCCTCCGGAGCACGCGATGAGTGCGGGACCGGCGGGAGCCTGATCCCATTCTATGTCATCGCGAGCACCGGCCGCGGAAACACGGCGCCGTCGTGTTACGCGGACACGTCCAGAATGGTCGCGGCCTGCGTGACGTCGGCGGCCATCTGCGTCATCAGCTTCTCGATGCCCTCGAAGGCGACCATGCCGCGCAGCCGCTCGACGAACTCGACCGTCACGTCGTGACCGTAGAGATCGAGTCCGGTCTCCCCCAGCACGTGCGCCTCGACCTGCCGCACGAGCACGTCATCGAAGGTGGGGTTCGTGCCCACCGAGATCGCCGACGGGTGCCGGATGCCCGTGTCGTGGTCGACGAGCCACCCCGCGTAGACGCCGTCCGCCGGCACGAACGCATCGACGATCGTGGAGAGGTTCGCGGTCGGGAAGCCGAGCTCTCGTCCGCGCTTCAGGCCGTGGACCACCACGCCGCGCACGTCGGGATATCGGCCGAGAGCGCGAGTCGCCTCCGCGACGTCACCGGCCATCAGGAGCTCGCGGATCCAGCTCGACGAGACGCGACGGCTGGACCCCGGGAGGTAGACGTCGTCGACGACCTCGACGGTGAAGCCGTACCGGGGGCCGAGCTCCCGCAACAGGTCGGGGGTGCCCGCGCCTCGGTGCCCGAAGCGGAAGTCGGCGCCCACGAGGATGGTGGACACGTGCAGCGCGCCGACGAGGATATCGGCGACGAAGTCCTCCGCACCGACGGCCGCGAGCGTCTCGTCGAAGGTCAGCACGAGCGTCGCGTCGAGCCCGAGCTCGCCCAGGAGCTCCAGCTTGCGGTCGACGGTCACGACGTTCTCGGGGCACCGGTCGGGGCGGATCACAGCGAGAGGGTTACGGTCGAACGTCACCGCGACGGCCCGGCTCCCCGACGCCGCGGCGGCCTCTTCCAGGCGACGGATGACGGCGCGGTGCCCCTCGTGCACGCCGTCGAACTTCCCGATGGCGACGGTGCTGGGACCGTAGTTCTCCGGCACCTCGTCCGGACTCCGGAACACGATCACGCGGCGACCTCGACCGGTCGCGCGGCGTCGACGGGCCGGTGCGTGCGCAGCCACCAGATGCCGAAGATCGGGAGGACCAGGGGGATGAAGAGGTAGCCGCGGCCGAACAGCGACCACACGGTCTCGTGCTGGAACAGGTCGGGCAGGACGAGGCTGAGCACGCCGACGACCAGCACACCGGTGAGCTCGAAGACGATCGCCACCCACGCGACGGTGTACCAGCCGCGACGACGCGCGAAGACGAGCGCGAGCGTCGCCAGGACGTACACGACCGCGGCGAGCGCCGAGAGGCTGTAGGCCAACGGGGCCTCGTCGAAGCGACGGACGATCTGCACGAAGCTGCGCCCGGTGGCCGCCAGCGCCATCACGGCGTAGACGATCACCAGGACACGACCGATGCCGGTCATCCGAGTGGAGGGGGCGGTGGAGCTCATAGCGCATTCCATCCTAGAGCCGGGCGAGCCGCCCGGCGTCCGCGCCGGCTGGCGCTCAGACGACCTGGACTGTCCAGATCACCTGCATGCGCCACAGCATGATCGCGATCGCGAGGGCGGCCACACCGAGCACGACGGTGCTCCACCGGCTGCGTTCCATCAGCGCCCAGAGCACGGCGCCGATCGGAAGCAGGGCCGCCGAGACGAGGTACACCCAGAGCTCCAGCAGGTCGCCGGTGGGCGGGTTCCCCGCGAGCGGCGCGACGATGGCGACGACGATCTGCACGATCAGCAGCACCTCGACGAGAGCCAGCGCGCCGACGGAGAAGTCGCTGGGGCGACGGCCGGCGAACCCCGCGCCGAGGCAGAAGAGCCCGGCGGCGATGGCGATGACGATCTGCACGATCGTGAACCACAGGATCATCGGGAGGCCTCCGGCATGTTCATGGCGCTCTTCACATCGGCACCGCGCTTCTCGACGATCCCCACCAGGCCGCCGTCGTCTTCGATGGCGGCCGCGAGCGGGCCGTCCAGCCGCGCAGCGGCGCCCGCCACTCGCTTGCCGTGCCGCAGATCGCGTGCCTCCTCCGCCGAGACGCGGAGGACGGGGAGGACGCGGCCGGCGGCCTCCCCGGGGGTGAGCACGGGAGCGCCCTCGAGGGCGTCGATCGTCACGGCGTCGCGCACGTCGAACGGGCCGACGCGGGTGCGGCGGAGGGCGGTCAGGTGGCCGCCGACGCCGAGGGCGGCGCCCAGGTCGCGGGCCAGCGAGCGGATGTAGGTTCCGGACGAGCAGTCCACGACGACGTCGAGGTCGATCGCGTGATCGTCGCGACGTCGCGCGATGACGTCGAACCGGGACACGACGACGTCTCGCGGCTGGAGGACCACCTCCTCCCCCGCACGGACGCGGTCGTAGGCGCGGCGGCCGTCGACCTTGATCGCCGAGACCGCGCTCGGGACCTGGGAGATCGCGCCCGTCAGAGCGGCCACTCCGGCATCGATAGCCGCATCCGCGATCGCCGCGAGGCCGCTCTCATCCGCGCGGTGGAGGGTCTCGCCCTCCGCGTCATCCGTCGAGGTGACGGCACCGAGCCGGATGGTCGCCTCGTAGGTCTTGTCCGCGCCCACGATGTAGGTGAGGAGGCGGGTCGCGCCCTCGATGCCGATGACGAGCAGTCCGGTGGCCATCGGGTCGAGGGTACCGGCGTGACCGACCTTGCGGGTGCCGAAGGCCCGACGAGTACGGGCGACGACGTCGTGACTGGTCAGCCCGCCGGGCTTGTCGACGAGGAGGATGCCGGGGGTCGCCATCCCTCCAGCCTACCGAGGCAGGGAGCGGTGCCCGCTCGCCTAGGCTGGAGGGATGGCCGCGCCCGCACCGTCTCCCGCGACGATGACGCCCCTGCTCGGCTGGTACGCCTCCGCGGCGCGCGACCTTCCCTGGCGCCGTCCGGACTTCCATGCCGCCTTCGGCGCCTGGGGCGTCCTGGTGAGCGAGTTCATGCTGCAGCAGACGCCCGTGACCCGCGTGATCCCGCACCTCGACGCGTGGCTAGCGCGCTGGCCGACACCCCTGGCGATGGCGGCCGCGTCCACTGCGGACGTCGTCCAGCAGTGGGCGAACCTCGGCTATCCGCGGCGTGCCCTGTGGCTGCACCGTGCGGCCGTCGAGGTGGTCGAGCGCCACGGCGGCGTCGTGCCGCGTGACGTCGACGCCCTCCTCGCCCTCTCCGGGATCGGCGACTACACCGCCCGTGCCGTGGCCGTGTTCGCGTACGGCGACCGTCATCCCGTCGTCGACACCAACACCCGGCGCGTGCTGGCCAGGGCGGTCGAGGGACGAGCGCAACCGGGGTCCCCGTCCCGCCGCGACCTTGCGCTCATGGCGGCGCTGCTGCCCGCGGACCCCGCAGAGGCCGCCGTCCTGAACGCCGCGGCTATGGAGCTCGGCGCGACGATCTGCACGTCCCGTGCGCCCCGATGCGAACGCTGCCCGCTGGCGGACGGGTGTGCGTGGCTCGCGGCCGGCCGACCCGACACCGGGGATGAGCGACGACGACAGGCCGCGTACGAGGGTTCGGACCGCCAGGCCCGCGGCGCCGTGCTCCGGCTCCTGCGCGCCGCCGCCCCCGCCGCAGTCCCGCTTACCGCCGTCCTCCCGGACTGGCCCGACGTGCGTCAGCGGGATCGTGCGATCGACTCCCTCATCGCCGACGGGCTCGCGGAAGCCGACGGGGAGGGCCTCTCCCTGCCGCGGTGAGCGCGCCTCAGAGGTACTGTTCGGTCCTGTGCGCGAGCACCGTCAGCTCGACGCGATTGCGGACGTCCAGCTTCGCGAACACGCGTCCCAGGTGCACCTCGACCGTCCGGACGGAGATCGACAGGCGCTCCGCGATCGCGCGGTTCCCCGTGCCTTCGACGGCGAGCATGGCCACCTCCAGTTCCCGCGGTGTCAGTCGCTGGGCCCAGGCGCTCCGGCACACGAAAAGATACGCGCCGCCCGTGACGTGCGGGTCGGTCTCCAGCCGCTGCAGACGCCGGCGGACGGCACGCCCCCACGCGCTCGCCCCGGCGGCCTCGAACAGCCTCTCGGCCTGCGCGAGGTGACTGCGGGCCGCGATCGGATCCCCGTGCAGCCCGGACCTGACCCCCAACAGCGTCTCGACACGGCCGCGGGCGAAGGGCGACCGAAGCCGTCGTGCCGCCTCTCGCAGGGTCTCCTGCTCCGTGCGCCAGGCACCGTCGCCGGACGCCGCGACGGCGTGACGCAGGGCGTCGGCGAACTCCGTCTCCGGTGGGCGCACCGCCGGTGACGCCCGTCCGGCCTCGGGGACGAGCACGACCTCCTCCACCCCCGGCACCGCGAAGCGCGCCTGCGGCTCCCCGCGATCCCGCCACAGCCCGATCGCACCGGCGGCCGCCTCGAAGGAGCCGTTCAGGAACGCCTCGACAGCGCGGTCCACCAGTACGTCCATGTCTGCGGCCGGAGGCAGCACGGCGGTGAGAGCCCTGGCGATCGGACTGAAAGCGCCGAGGACCGCGAGATCGAGCCGCCGCGCCAGCACCACGCCGAGTCCCGCGAACGGGATCGCGACGGGGAGCTCGACCGCTGCCCGCCGCAGCAGCAGCCGGGCGCGACCGATGTCTCCCCGCCAGACAAGAAGCAGCACCTCGGTGACGATCCGGTAGGCCCGGCCCAGTGGGCTGTGCTCGAAACCGGGGATCATCGGATCGCGCTCCCCCACCCCGGGGAGATCCGCGGACTGCAGCAGCCGCAGGCCCTCGTCGATGTCGCCGCCGCACGCGGCGTGCAGAGCCCCCGACACGGCGCCCAGCAGCCCGCCGGTTCCTGGCACGTCACCCGTGGCGACCTCCCCGGCGAGAAGGCCGCACAGCGACTCGACCGCGTCCCGCAGGACGCCGTCCCCGCCGACGCGCGAGGCCCCATCACGGACATCGGCGAGCCAGCGGCGACCCGCCCTGCGGTCGCCGCGCTCCGCGCACAGGATCGCCAGGAGCGCCGCGAACCGCGCCCAGGAGTCGCCGTCCCCCGTACGCAGCGGAGCGAGCCGCTGCGGATCGACGGCCGGCACCGCTCCGTACCGGAACGTGCGGGCGACGAGGAACGGTCCGAGCGCTCGCCCCCGACGGTGCTCGGCGGCACCGCAGACGAGGCTTCCCAACCATTCCTCGGCATCCGCCGCATGACCGCATGCGAGCGCCGCGCACCCGGCGAGCACTCGCGCCTCCTCGCCGATGTCGCCGGCCGCGTGCTTCGCGGCCTCGGCGGCGAGCAGCAGTACGCGTTCCTGGCGTCTCTCTGCGGCAGCGGCGCGGGCACCTGCCGTCAGCACCGCTGCGGACCGTTGATCGCGGACGGCGCCCCCACGCGCGCGATGCCAGGCCGCAGCCACCCGATCTCGCCGCCGGACGGCGACCGCGGCCAGGCGCGCGTGCGTGTGCGCGACCTCAGCCGCAGAGGCGGCCGCGTGCACTCCCGTCTCCATCCGGGGGTCGGCGAACCGGACGCGTCCCGCGTGGATCACCAGGTGCGGCGCGGCGCCGCTCGCCCGCACCTCCTCCACGCCGCGCCCGTCCACCGCGAGGACCGGATCGAGGTCATCCTCGAACGCCAGTGCCACGGTGAGCAGCAGCAGCCGGTCCGGGGCCGACAGCATGCCGAGAGGGACGGCGTCGGCGACGGACGGCAGAGGCCACGGCAGCCGGCCGAGACCTCGCCGCTGCTCCGGCGTGAGGCGGGCCGCCACCGCCATGACGGCCGCCGGGTCCGCCGGAAGCGCGGCGACGAGCCGCGCGGCCACGTGCGGGGCGCACGCGAGCTCCCGAGCCCGAAGCTCGTCCAGCAGCGCCTCGACGTCGCCGGGCGCGACGGACGACCCCGCAGGCGCGTTCCGAGACTCGATGTCGATCCCCCCAGATCCACCGGTTGTCCCGCCGCGGACCTGAGGGTATCAGACGGGATCAGTCCTCGTCGTCGTCCGACCGGTAGGGGTCGGCTTCGCCGGCGTGGGTCGCGGACGAGGCCAGCTTGGCCACCTCCGCGTCGCGCTCCTGCGCCTCGCGTAGCAGAGCGGTGATATGGTCGGCATTCTCCGGGAGCGCGTCCGGGATGAACTCGAGCGTAGGGACGAGTCGAGTGCTGAGCTGTCGTCCGACCTCGCTGCGCAGCATGCCGGTCGCAGAGGTGAGCGCGGCACCGCTGGCGAGGCGCTCCTCTTCCGTGCCGAGCACCGTGTAGAACACGGACGCGTGCTGCAGATCGCCGCTCACGCGGACGTCGGTGATGGTCACGAAGCCCAGACGCGGGTCGCGCAGCCCCTTCTCCAAGCGCTCGGCGAGGATCACGCGGATACGATCCGCGAGTCGGGCCTGTCGTTCACCAGCCATTGTTCCTTCTCCCACCTCTGTGCATCGCGGCTCCCAGCGAACCGCGGAGGCGGCTGCCCCCTCCCCCGTCACGGGAGGAGGAGGCAGCCGCCGCAGTCGTGCGGATCAGCCGCGCGGCTTCTCCACCATCTCGGTCGTCTCGATCTCGTCGCCGACCTGGATGTCGTTGTACTTGCCGAGGCCGATACCGGCCTCGTAGTCCGTCCGCACCTCGGTGACGTCGTCCTTGAACCGGCGCAGCGACTCGATGGCCAGACCATCGGCGATGACGACGCCGTCGCGGATGACGCGGGCCTTCGCGTTCCGCGTGATCGTCCCGGACCGGACGATGACACCCGCGATGTTGCCGAACTTCGAGGAGCGGAACACCTCGCGGATCTCGGCGACACCCGACTGGACCTCTTCGTACTCCGGCTTGAGCATGCCCTTGAGCGAGCTCTCGATCTCCTCGATCGCGTTGTAGATGACGGAGTAGAAGCGGATGTCCACACCCTCACGCTGGGCGCGCTCGCGCGCCTTCGTGTCGGGGCGGACGTTGAAGCCCACGATGATCGCGTTGTCGATCGTCGCCAGGTTCACGTCGGACTCGGTGATCGCACCGACACCGCGGTGGATGATGCGCAGCTGCACCGAGTCGTCGACCTCGATCTTGAGGAGCGACTCCTCCAGCGCCTCGACGGCACCGGAGACGTCACCCTTGATGATGAGGTTGAGCGACTCGACCTTGCCCTCTTCGAGAGCACGGGTGAAGTCCTCGAGCGAGATGCGCTTGCGGGCCTTGGCCAGCTGGGCGTTGCGCTCGACGGCTTCGCGCTTCTCCGCGATCTGACGGGCCATGCGGTCTTCCTCGGTCACGATGAAGACGTCGCCGGCGCGCGGCACGGAGTTCAGACCCTGCACCTGGACCGGACGAGACGGTGCGGCCGCCTCGACGATCTCGCCGTTCTCGTCGATCATCGCGCGGACGCGGCCATAAGCGGTGCCCGCCACGATCGCATCGCCGACCCGGAGGGTTCCGGACTGGATCAGCACCGTCGCGACCGAACCGCGGCCCTTGTCGAGCTTCGCCTCGATGGCGACACCGCGAGCGGCCTTGTTCGGGTTGGCGGTCAGGTCGAGACCGGCGTCCGCCGTGAGCAGCACCGCGTCCAGGAGCTCCTGGATACCGGTGTTCGCCCTGGCCGACACGTCGACGAACATGACGTCGCCACCGTACTCCTCGGCCACCAGACCGTACTCGGTGAGCTGCTGACGCACCTTGGCCGGGTTGGCCTCAGGCTTATCGACCTTGTTCACCGCGACCACGATCGGCACGTTCGCCGCCTGAGCGTGGTTCAGCGCCTCGACCGTCTGCGGCATGATGCCGTCGTCGGCCGCGACCACCAGGATCGCCAGGTCGGTGACCTGCGCACCACGGGCACGCATGGCGGTGAACGCCTCGTGACCGGGGGTGTCGATGAACGTGATCGCCCGCTCGATGCCCTCGTGCTCGGTCCAGACCTGGTAGGCACCGATGTGCTGGGTGATGCCGCCGGCCTCACCCTCGATGACGTTGGTCTGACGGATCGCGTCGAGAAGGCGGGTCTTACCGTGGTCCACGTGACCCATGACGGTGACCACCGGGGGACGGATCTCGAGGTCGTCCTCGCTCTCCTCCTCCAGCTCCTTCTCGAGGTCGAGACCGAAGCCCTCGAGGAGCTCCTTGTCCTCGTCCTCGGGCGAGACCATCTGGACCTTGTAGCCCAGCTCCTCACCGAGGACCTCGAACGTGGCCTCATCCAGCGACTCGGTGGCCGTGGCCATCTCGCCGAGGTTGAAGAGGATCGTGACGAGGGTGCCCGGCTGCACGGTGTAGCCGGTCAGGGACTCGATCTTGTCGGCGAAGTCCGCGATGGACGCGCCGCGACGCATGCGGATGATCTCCCCGTTGCCGCGGGTGACGTTGACGCCGCCGACGACCGGGGCGCTCCGCATCTCGAACTCTTGCCGCTTCGCCCGCCGCGACTTGCGCTGCTTGCTCTTGCCGCCGCCCTTACCGAAGGCGCCTGCGGTACCACCGCCGGGACCGCGGCCACGGCCACCGCCGCCACCGGGACGGCCGGCGAAACCACCGCCGGGACGGGGACCTGCACCGGGACCGCCACCGCCGCCGGGACGACCGGGGCCGCCCGTACGCTGCTGGAACGGAGCACCGGGACGTCCACCCTGACCGCCGCGGGGTGCACCGGGTCGCGGCGAGCCGGGACGAGGGGCACCCGGGCGCGGAGCGCCGGGACGGGGCGCCTGCGGGCGCGGGATGTTCCCGGGGGTCGGCCGCTGGCCCATCCCCTGCGCCGAGGCGAAGGGGTTGTTGCCGGGACGAGGACCGGCGGGACGCTGGCCCATGCCCTGAGCGGACGAGAACGGGTTGTTGCCGGGGCGGGGCGCGCCGGGCTTCGGCGCGTTGCCGTCACCCGAGGACGGTGCGGCCGGAGCCGGAGCCGACGGCTTCGCGGGCGCCGACGGCGCCGGAGCCTTCTCCGCCGCGGGGGCGGGCGCCGGGCTCGGGGCGGGTGCGGCCGGAGCGGCAGGACCCGGCTTGGGGCCGGGCTTCGGACCGGGGGTGGGCGCCGAGGACTTCGGTGCCGGCTTCGCGGCGGGCTTCGCCGCAGCGGGCTCGGAGGCCGCCTTGAGGGACGGGTCGGCCTCGATCGCGGCACGCAGCTTGCGCGCCACCGGGGGCTCGACCGTCGAGGACGGGCTCTTCACGAACTCGCCGAGTTCCTTGAGCTTCGCAAGTGCGACCTTGCTGTCGACGCCGAGTTCGGCGGCGATCTCATGTACGCGTGGTTTACCAGCCACAATTCTCCTGTCTGGGTCGGTCTGCCCAGACAGGGCAGACCACTAGTCGCGGACGGGTCTCATTTCGAGCCGTTCACTTTGTTTCCATAGCTGTTCAGCCTTTGTTTCTTGGTGGGTGCTGTTCGAAGATCCGTGTATCCAGCTGAGTGGTCACACGCAGTGCTCTTCCGAAAGCGCGACGCCGCAGAGCGGCTTCCATGCACTCGGGTGTCGGATGCACCCACGCGCCACGCCCCGGCAGGACAGCACGCTCATCGGGGACGAGGGTGTCGTTCTGGGCAACCACCCTGAGCAGAGTGGAGCGGGGAGCACGCGTGCGGCAACCGACGCACGTTCGTACGGGTTCCATCTTACACCTGCGTTCCGTCCGTCCTCGCCGCCACCGGGCGTGGCGTCGAGGACGGACAGGGTTCAGTCGAGGACGCTGTCCGGCTGGATGTCGATCTTGGCGCCGGTGAGCTTGGCGGCCAGACGTGCGTTCTGACCCTCCTTGCCGATGGCGAGCGACAGCTGGTAGTCCGGCACGAGGGCACGGACGGCCTTGGTGCTCGCGTCGAGGACGAACGAGCTCGTGACCTTGGCGGGCGACAGCGCGTGCGCCACGAACGTGGGCAGGTCGGCGTCGTAGTCGACGATGTCGATCTTCTCCCCCGCCAGCTCCTCCGTGACGGCCCGCACACGGCGCCCCATCTCGCCGATGCACGCGCCCTTGGCGTTGATCGCCGGGTCGTTCGCCTTGACCGCGATCTTGGTCCGGTGGCCCGCCTCGCGGGCGAGCGCCACGATCTCGACGAGCCCCGCGGCGATCTCCGGCACCTCGAGCGCGAACAGCTTGCGGACGAGCCCGGGATGCGTGCGCGAGACCGTGATCTGCGGACCCTTGAGCCCCTTGGCGACGCTGGTGACGTAGACGCGCAGCCGGGACCCGTGAGTGTACTCCTCGCCGGGCACCTGCTCCTCGGGCGGGAGGATCGCCTCGACGGAGCCGAGGTCGACGTGGATCATGCGCGGGTTCGGCCCCTGCTGGATCACGCCGGCGACGATGTCGCCCTCCTTGCCCTTGAACTCCCCGAGGACGGCGTCGTCCGCGATGTCCCGGAGGCGCTGGCTGATGACCTGCTTGGCGGCGAATGCGGCGATGCGCCCGAAGTCGTCCGGCGTCGCCTCCTCTTCGCCGATGATCGCGCCCTCGTCGTCGCGGACGACCTGGAGGACGGCGACGTGGCCGGTCTTGCGGTCGAGGTGCACGCGGACACCCTCGGGCGTGGCACCGTCGGGCGAGACGTGCTTGGAGTATGCGGTCAGGATCGCCTGCTCGATGATCGAGACGAGCTCGTCGAACGGGATCGCCTTCTCCTTCTCGATCCCTCGCAGCAGACTCAGTTCGATGTCCATGACGGCCTCCCTATTCAGCTCTCGTCGCGCCCGAATGCACGCGCGACATCCGTACAACGATACCGTGTGCCGCACCCCCGGGCCATCCAGTCCTCGCGGAGACAGGCCATCGCGCGACAGCAGGCGCTCACCGCGAGAACAGCCTGATCCCGCGTGGGAGCCTGTTGCGGGGTCAGAGCTTCGGCGCGGACGGGAGCGCGTTGAGGGCGGCGATGAGCCGGAAGAGGTTGCCCACCTGACGCTGGTCCAGGTGCAAGGCGAGGCGCGGGAGGTCGAGCCGGTCGTCGTCGGCGACCTCCGGGGACCGGGGAGCCGTGCGCTCGATCCGCCCGGTCGACAGGAGTGCAGCGAAGGCGGTGTTGAGCTCCTCGATCTCGGCGTCCGTCGGCTCGGCCTTGAGTCGCAGCACGAGCGTGTCCCCCACCCACCGCAGCGAGTCGTAGTTGCGCCAGAACCCGGTGATCTCGGCGCGGGCCTCCTCGACCGAGTCGGTGATGACGACGCGATGGAAGTCCCCCGGGGAGATCACCCCCATCGGGGCGAGGTGCTCGTCGACGAAGCGCCGCATGCCTTGCCAGAATGATCCGCCCTTCTCATCGAGCAGCACGATCGGCGTCGGCTCGGCCTTCCCGGTCTGCTGCAGGGTGAGCAGCTCGAACATCTCGTCGAGCGTGCCGAACCCGCCGGGCAGGCAGATGAAGCCGCTCGACTCCTTGATGAGCATGAGCTTGCGGGTGAAGAAGTACTTCATCGCGACGACCTGATCGCTTCCCGCGACGAGGCTGTTCGCCTTCTCCTCGAAGGGGAGCCGGATGGAGACGCCGAGCGACAGCGCCGGACCCGCGCCCTCGGCCGCCGCCTGCATGATCCCGGGGCCGGCGCCCGTGACGACCATCCAGCCGTCGCTCGCGAGCGCCGCGGCGACATCCCGCGCCTGCAGGTACAGCGGGTCGTCGTGGAGGGTGCGCGCGGAGCCGAAGACGGTCACCTTCGGCACCCCGCGGAACGGAGCGAAGAGGCGGAAGGCATCGCGCATCTCGGCCAGCGCGGCGGAGGCGATCTTGAGGTCGAGGCGGTCGGTGTCGTCCTCACCGAGGAGCAGCGCCGTGCGGAGCATCCGCATCACGAGCCGACGGTCCGAGGACACCCCCGCTTCGTCCAGCACATGGTTGATCTCGTCGCTCAGAGCGGCCGGCAGCGGTTCCTCGGTCATGCCCCCAGCGTCCCACGCGGCACCCGGCCGGCGGGACGCAACGCCGAGGATCCGCACCCCCGCGCTCCGCAGCACGGGCAGGACACGGTGTCAACGCCCGTGCCCTCGGTCGGCGATGACGCCACGATGGCGACATGACAGAGATCACCGGACCCGAGGCCCTCGCCCGCATCAAAGAGCTCGTGGAGGACATCGATTTCACCATGCTCACCACCACCGACCCGGACGGGAACCTCGTCAGCCGGCCGATGTCGACCAGGCAGATGGACGACGCCGGTGCCATCTGGTTCTTCACGGCGGAGGACACGGAGAAGGTCGAGGAGGCGCGCCGTCACCACGATGTCGGTCTCGCCTACTGCGACGCCAAGGACATGCGCTACGTGTCCGTCGCCGGCACCGCCGAGATCGTCCACGATCGCGCGAAGATGGAGGAGCTCTACTCCCCCTCCCTCGACATCTGGTTCGAGGACGGGCTGGACACCCCCGGCATCGCCCTGCTCACGGTGACCCCGGTGGTCGCCGAGTTCTGGGAACCGGCGAAGGGCAAGGTGGCGATGGCCGCCGGGGCGCTCAAGGCACTGGTGACCCGAGACACCCCGGACGACGACATCATGAACCACGGCCGCGTCACCTGCTGAGCGACCGGGGGCGCGGGGTCAGCGTGTGGCGGAGAGCCGCTCCACGGCCTCGGCGACCGAGACCGCCTCGCGCTCGCCCGTGCGACGGTCCCAGAATTCGACCTGGCCGTCGGCGGCACCGCGACCGACGATCACGATCTTCGGGACCCCGACGAGCTCGGCGTCGCCGAACTTGACCCCCGGCGACACCTTCGGACGGTCGTCGTACAGCACGTCGAGCCCAGCGGCCTCGAGCTGAACCGAGAGGTCTTCCGCGACGTCGAAGGCGACCTGGTCGCGACCGGCGGCGACGACCTGCACGTCGAACGGCGCGACCGAGGCCGGCCAGATCAGGCCCTTGTCGTCGTTGTTCAGCTCCGCGATGATCGCCAGGATCCGCGTGACGCCGATGCCGTACGACCCCATGGTGACCGTGACGAGCTTGCCGTTCTCGTTGAGGACCTTGAGGCCGAGCGCCTCCGCGTACTTCCGTCCGAGCTGGAAGACATGACCGATCTCCATGCCGCGGGCGAGCTCGACCGGACCGGAGCCGTCGGGCGCCGGGTCGCCGGCACGCACGTTCGCGATCTCCACGATGCCGTCCGCCTCGAAGTCGCGTCCGGCGACGACCGAGTGCGCGTGCTTCTGGTCGATGTTCGCACCGGTGATCCAGCTCGTGCCCTCGCTCACGCGGGGGTCGACGAGGTAGCGGATGCCGGTCGCGGACTCCTCGCCCAGCACGGCACCCGTGGGCGACCACGGACCGATGTAGCCCTTCACCAGGAGCGGGTTGTTCTCGAAGTCCTCGGTGGTGGCGGTCTCGACCTCGGCCGGCGCGAAGGCCACCTCTGCGCGCTTCTCGTCCACCTCGCGGTCGCCGGGGATGCCGACGATCACGAGCTCGCGGGTGCCGTCGAGGTGCTTCAGGGCGAGGACGACGTTCTTGAGCGTGTCGGCCGCGGTGTACTCGCCGTCGAGCTCGCGGTTGCAGTGCGCCACGAGCGTCTCGATGGTCGGCGTGTCCGGAGAGTCGAAGATCACGGGGGCGCCGTCGGCGTCGAACGGGACCGGAGCCGGGACGGGCGTGGTGAAGGCCTCGACGTTGGCCGCGTAGCCGCCGGCGCTGCGGACGAACGTGTCCTCGCCCACGGGGGTCGGGTGCAGGAACTCCTCGCTGCGCGAACCGCCCATGGCCCCCGCGTCGGCCTGCACGATCGCGTACTCGAGGCCCAGCCGCTGGAAGATGCGCTCGTACGCGTCCCGCTGCGCCTGGTAGCTCGCGTCCAGCCCCTCGTCGGAGGCGTCGAAGGAGTAGGCGTCCTTCATCGTGAACTCGCGACCGCGGAGGAGCCCGGCGCGCGGCCGGGCCTCGTCGCGGTACTTGTCCTGGATCTGGAAGATCGTCAGCGGCAGGTCCTTGTACGACGAGTACAGGTCCTTCACGAGCAGCGTGAACGCCTCCTCGTGCGTCGGCGCGAGCAGGTAGTCCCCGCCCTTGCGGTCCTGGAGGCGGAACAGCAGATCGCCGTACTCGTCCCAGCGCCCGGTGGCCTCGTACGCCTCCCGCGGCATCAGCGCGGGGAAGTGCACCTCCTGCGCACCCGCGGCGGCCATCTCCTCGCGGATGACGGTCTCGATCTTCGCCTTGACGCGCAGGCCGAGCGGCAGCCACGCGAAGATGCCCGCCGCCTGCGGTCGGATGTACCCGGCGCGGATCAGCAGCTTGTGACTGGTGACCTCGGCACCGGCAGGATCTTCGCGGAGCGTACGGAGGAAGAAGTTCGAAAGACGAGTGACCACGGCTCAAGTGTAGTGAGCCGCGGTCACCCGCCTCGTCGCTCAGTTGAGGGCCGGGAGTCCCTGCGGCACGACACCGCCGCCGTAGAGGCTCTCGGCGAGCTCCTGCAGGGCCGTGAGCGCCACTCGCTGCGGCAGCGGGCCATAGGAGATGCGGGCCACGCCGAGCTTCTCGTACTCGGAGGCAGCGAGCGCGCCGGGGATGCCGATCACGCTGACCTTGCGCTCTCCGATGCCCTCGACGAGCTGTCGAGTGACGTTCGCGTCGAGGATGCCGGGGACGAACACCGCAGTGGCACCCGCATCGAGGAACGCACGCCCGCGCTGGATCGCGTCCGCGACGCTCTCCTCCACGGGGCGCGACCCGGCCCGCACGAACGCGTCGGTGCGGGCGTTGAGGGCGAACGGCACGCCCTCGGACTCCGCAGCCTTCACGATGGCCTCGACGACGGTGACCGATTCGTCGAGCGGCTTGAGGCGGTCCTCGACGTTCGCGCCGACGACGCCGGCCGCGATCGCGAGCCGGGTGGTCTCCCCCGCGTCGCCGTAGCCGTCGTCCAGGTCGGCGGTGACGGGAACGGACACGGCCGCCGCGATCCGTCCGACCATGTCGAGCATGACGTCGCGCGGGGTGTCGCCGTCGTCGTAGCCGAACGACGCCGCGATGCCGTGACCGGCGGTGGCGATCGCCTTCGTCTCCGGCAGCGCGGCGACGGCGCGTGCGGAGACGACATCCCACACGTTCACCACGCGGAGGATCTCCGGGGCGTCATAGAGTCCGACGAGGGTCTGGGCCTTGGTAGCAGTGGTCATGTCCCCACGCTAGCGGCCGGTGCGGGCACGCGGGCCGGCTGCAGCGGATCGTCCCGGTGCTCGACCTAGGCTGGCGGCATGCCCCAGCGCCGCTCGCATGTCGCCCCCTCCGCCGCCCAGACCGAGCTCGCCGCGGCGCTCTCCGCGCTGCGGGAGGCCCTGGACACGCCGACCGCGTTTCCCGCCGACGTGCTCGCGGAGGCGGAAGCAGCCTCGGCGACGACCCCGGAGCTCGACCTCACGGACATCCCGTTCGCGACCCTCGACCCGGCGGGCGCCCGTGACCTCGACCAGGCCTTCCACCTCGAGCGCGACGGCGACGGCTATCGGGTGCGGTACGCCATCGCGGACGTGCCCGGGTTCGTCGTACCGGGAGGCGCCGTGGACGCGGAGGCGCGCCGGCGAGGACAGACGCTGTACGCCGCGGACGGCACGATCCCGCTGCATCCGCCGGTGCTGAGCGAGGACCGCGCCTCCCTGCTCCCCGATGTCGACCGTCCCGCTCTCGTGTGGACGTTCACGCTGGATGCCGCGGGCACCGTGACCGACTTCCGGCTGGAGCGCGCCCTCATCCGGTCCCGCGCGCAGCTCGACTACGCCTCCACGCAAGACGCCCTGGACCGGGGCGACGGCGGTCTCGCGGCCCTGCTGCCGGAGATCGGCGCCCTCCGCCTCGAGCAGGAGCGCCGCCGCGGTGGCGCCAGCCTCAACGTCCCGGACGAGGAGGTCGTGCGCACCGACGACGGCTCCTATGCGATCGAGCGCCGCAGCCCGCTGCCCGTCGAGGAGTGGAACGCGCAGCTCTCGCTCATGACCGGGATGGCGGCCGCGGCGCTCATGATCGACGCGGGCGTCGGTATCCTCCGCACGATGCCGGAACCCGACGAGGCGGCTTTCGCGGCCTTCCGCCACCAGACGGAGGCGCTCGGGCGCCCGTGGATCACGGGCACCTACGGCGAGTACCTGCGCGGCCTCGACCGCTCCGACCCGATGACCCTTCCCGTGCTGGAAGCCGCCGCGTCGCTGTTCCGCGGAGCCGGGTACCTCGTGTTCGACGGGGAGCCGCCCGCCGACGCCGTGCAGGCCGCGATCGGAGCCCCTTACGCGCACGCGACCGCGCCGCTCCGCCGGCTCGTCGACCGCTGGGTCCTCACCATCTGCCTCGCCGTCTCGACAGGGCAGCCCGTGCCGGAGTGGGTGCGTTCCTCGCTGGGAGACCTCCCCGCGCTCATGCAGGACTCCGGCCGACGGGCGTCGCAGCTGGACGCGGACACCGTGAACCGCGTCGAGGCCGCACTGCTCACTCCCCTGGTGGGACAGACGGTCGAGGCGACGGTCATCGAGCTCCGGGGCGAGCGGGCTGCCGTCCAGATCGCGGAGCCTGCAGTGACGACGACCGCGCCGGTGACCCCCGACACGAGACCCGGGGACGTGGTCTCGCTGCACGTCGTGCGCGTGGACATCGCGACGGGCGAGATCGAGCTCGCTGTCTGACTCCGCCGGATCAGGCGAGGACGCCGGATCAGGCGCTTCCCGGTACGAGAGCCTGTGCCGCCGCGATCGCCTGATCCGGCACAGCGTCAGCCCGAGGGGCGCCGGTCGTCGGCGCCTCCCGGGACGAAGGGTTCGCGGCGCGGGTCGGCGAGGAACTGGAACTCGCAGGTGGTCGGGTGCAGGCGGGGTTCGTGCGCTGACCTCGCCGCGGGAACAGGCAGTCACGCGACAACAGGCGACACCGGGCGCTGGCGCCTGTCCTCGCGCGAACGCCTGAGGCGGGCGAGGGCTCAGGAGGCGGGAGTCGCGGTCGTCGTCATCACGAGGAGCTGGGGGTCGGACAGCTCCAGAGCCACCGTGATGGCGGCGAACGCCGCGAGGGAACGGACATGTGTGCCGCCGCAGAGGATCACGGCCTCGCCCTGGGGGAGGTCGCAGTGCCAGCGCCGTCGGTCGACGATGGTCGGCCCGTCCACCTCGATACGGCTCGCGGCAGCCGCGGAGACCCACGCGGCGAGCTGCGCGTTGATGCGCTGCTCGCGGTCCGCCAGCGTGGCCGCGAACGTCTCCGTGTCGAAGCCCGCACGGCGCAGACTCTTACCCAGGCGGTACTCGTCGACCGCACCGTCCTCGTGGATGCGGCTGGACTGGTTCGCGCGTCCCTCGAAGTCCGGATTTCCCAACGCATCGTCCCCCGGGTCCTTGCGCCAGAGGTCGGCGACCGCGAGGTCCAGGGCGAGGGAGGCGAGGTGGCACGCGGTGTGACCGCGGCTGAGGCCGACGCGATGCTCCTCGTCGACCGAGAGCACCACGCGAGCCCCCTCTGCGAGCCACGCCGGCGCCGCGCCCTCCAGCCGGTGAGCGACCAGCCACGTCCACCCCTCGGTCCCGCGCTTGACAGGAATCTCGCTGCCCACTGCGAACTCGCCGTCGTCCGATACCGCAGCCATCAGCGCCTCGGTCACGCGGACGGATCCGCCCTCGCCGGAGATCGCGCCGGTGTCGCCTGGCTGATCGGGCCAGGTGTGATCGACGGGGTGGAACGGGGTGGCGTCGACGACGATCACCGTCCCGTCCGCGTCGTCCGCCACGCGGGTCACGACGGCGTCTCCGCGGAGGGTGCCGTCCGGGAAGGTGACGATCGTGGGCGTGGTCATGGGTCTCCTCGGAAAGGGGCGGCGGAGCCGACGGGGCACCGGGTGTCAGTGGGACGGCGGGATCGTGAAGCTGACGAGCCGGTCGCCGTCGACGACGAAGATCCCCTCGGACTCGCCGTTGAAGACGCGACTGCGCCAGCCGAAGCGGATGCGCGTCGTGTCGCCGTCCGTGGCGGCCGAGAGCACGTTCATCCGCGCCCCGGCGCCGATCGCATCGCTGTCCGCCCAGCCGCGCACGCCGTCGGCACCGGTCTTCACGGTGCCCCAATCGTTCACGAAGCCGTCCGGCGTGAACGCGGCGACGAAGGCCTCGGTGTCTCCGGCGTTGATCGCGTCGATCATGGCCTGGACCGGTGCGGGCAGGAGGAAGTCGGGCATGGCGCTCCTCGGCTCAGGCGGTGACGACCTGGGCGGTGCCGAGCGGAGCGTCCGGTCCCATCTCGGCGGCGATGCGGTTCGCCTCCTCGATGAGGGTGGCGACGATGTCGGCCTCCGGGACGGTCTTGATGACCTCGCCCTTGACGAAGATCTGGCCCTTGCCGTTGCCGGATGCGACACCGAGGTCGGCCTCGCGTGCCTCACCCGGGCCGTTCACGACGCAGCCCATGACCGCGACGCGCAGCGGCACCGTCATCTCCTTGAGCCCCTCGGTGACGTCTTCCGCGAGCGTGTACACGTCGACCTGAGCCCGACCGCACGAGGGGCACGAGACGATCTCGAGCTTGCGCTCTCGGAGGTTGAGGGACTGGAGGATCTGGTGACCGACCTTGACCTCCTCAGCCGGCGGGGCGGACAGTGACACGCGGATGGTGTCGCCGATGCCCTCTCCCAGCAGGATGCCGAAGGCGGTCGCGCTCTTGATCGTGCCCTGGAAGGCCGGGCCCGCCTCGGTCACGCCGAGGTGCAACGGCCAGTCGCCCCGCTCGGCGAGCTGACGGTAGGCCTTGACCATGACGACCGGGTCGTTGTGCTTGACCGAGATCTTGAAGTCGTGGAAGTCGTGTTCCTCGAACAGCGACGCCTCCCAGACCGCGCTCTCGACGAGGGCCTCCGGCGTGGCCTTGCCGTACTTCTCGAGCAGGCGACGGTCGAGCGATCCCGCGTTCACGCCGATGCGAAGCGAGACGCCCGCGTCCTTGGCGGCCTTGGCGATCTCGCCGACCTGGTCGTCGAATTTGCGGATGTTCCCCGGGTTGACGCGCACGGCCGCGCACCCGGCATCGATCGCCTGGAAGACGTACTTCGGCTGGAAATGGATGTCGGCGATGACCGGGATCTGGCTCTTCTTCGCGATGATGTGCAGCACATCGGCGTCGTCCTGCGAGGGAACGGCGACGCGCACGATCTCGCAGCCCGAGGCGGTGAGCTCCGCGATCTGCTGCAGCGTCCCGTTGATGTCGGTCGTCTTTGTCGTCGTCATCGACTGCACGCTGACGGGCGCGTCGCCGCCGACGAGCACCTTGCCCACCTTGATCTGGCGGGACTTGCGACGCGGGGCGAGGACTTCGGGGACCTTCGGCATCCCAAGATTCACTGCTGGCACGATCCCAGCCTACGCCGCCAGGATGCAGAAGGGCTGGATGCGGGCGCTTACGCTGAGGGCATGGCGGTCATCCTCCTCACTGGCTTCGATCCGTTCGACGGCGCGGCCCGCAATCCCTCGGCGGAGGCTGTGGAGACGGTCGCCACCGGATACGACGGCCCTCACGACCTGGTCGTCGCGACGCTGCCGGTGTCGTTCGCCCGATCGGCCGCGCTCCTGCGGGAGCGGATCGCCCAGCACTCCCCCGACGCGGTCGTGTGCACGGGTCTCGCCGGCGGAAGCGATCGGATCGCGGTCGAGCGGGTCGGGCTGAACCTGATCGACGCGCGGATCCCCGACAACGACGGCGCGCAGCCGGTGGACCAGCGCAGCGATCCGGACGGTCCGACCGCCCGATTCGCCACCCTCCCCGTGAAGCGTCTCGTGCGCCTGCTCGCCGATGCGGGTCTCCCCGCACGCCTCTCGCTCTCCGCGGGCTCGTACGTGTGCAACCACGTGCTGTACACGGCGCTCTCCGCCGTTCCCGCGCCCGTGCCCGCCGGCTTCGTTCATCTGCCCTGGACCCGCAGCACCGCGCCGGCCGGCGCTCCGCACCTGGACGACGAGGAGATCGCGCGCGGCGTGCGTCTGCTCGTGGATCACTGCCTCGACGACGAAGAAGCGGGAACCGGCGGCTCTCTCTGGTGACGTCACGCCGCCCGGCCGGCAGGGCGGGGTGTGGTAGTTTCGCCCCAATGATCGCGCACATCACCTGGTGGCCCGCCTCCTAGGCGGTGTGTTCGCGTTCCCTCGAATCCAGACCGCCTCCGGGGCGGTCTTTTCGTTGCGCCGAGCCGGAGCCCTCGCACAGGAGACATCGATGACCCTCTCTCGCCTCGACGAGCTCAGCGCCGATCCCACCGCGTCCTTCGTGCTGATCGCCCGGGACGGCACGGACACCGTGGAGCTGCTCACCGGCGACGTGACCGACGTCGAGCTGCTCGCCGACATCCCGCTGACCGTCGACGGAGAGCCGCGGGAGGTGTTCGCGCTCGTCCCGTATCGACAGGTCCGCGAGCGCGGCTTCGTGGCTCAGGACGACGGCGCCCCGCTGCGCTGCCTCGTCGTGGCGGAGCACCTCCACCTGCCGACCGCCGCCGTGCTCGACGCGCTCCCCTCGTCCCCGGTCCCCCTGCGTGACGAGGGCTTCGACATCGCGGACGAGGAGTACGCCGCGATCGTGGAGACGGTGATCGCCGACGAGATCGGCCGCGGCGAGGGCGCGAACTTCGTCATCCGCCGCGACTTCACCGCGACCGTCGACACCGATGAGCGCACCGCGGCGCTCACCTGGTTCCGAGCGCTCCTCGCCCACGAGCGCGGCGCGTATTGGACGTTCGCGGTCGTCACCCCCGGTCATATCGCGGTCGGCGCGAGCCCCGAGGCGCACGTCGTGGCCCGCGGTGGCATCGTCACCATGAATCCCATCTCGGGCACGTTCCGGCATCCGGCGGGCGGCGCGACCAAGGAGACGCTCACCGACTTCCTCACGTCGACCAAGGAGACCGAGGAGCTGTTCATGGTCGTCGACGAGGAGCTCAAGATGATGAGCGCCGTCTGCGCCGACGGCGGACGCATCACGGGTCCGCATCTGAAGGAGATGTCGCGGCTGACGCACACGGAGTACATGCTGCGCGGCCGGAGCGGGCTGGACCCGCGGGACATCCTCCGCGAGACGATGTTCGCCCCGACCGTCACCGGCTCCCCCATGCAGAACGCCTGCGCCGTGATCCGGCGGCACGAGCGCAAACCCCGGGGCTACTACTCCGGGGTGGCCGCGCTGTTCACCCCCAACGGCGACGGCGGTCACGACCTCGATGCCCCGATCCTCATCCGCACGGTGTACCTGCAGGACGGCGCGCTGAGCGTTCCGGTCGGCGCGACCCTCGTCCGGCACTCGGATCCGCACGGCGAGGTCTCCGAGACCCACGGCAAGGCCGCGGGCGTGCTCGGCGCCATCGGCGCGATCGACCGGGATCGTGTGGCCGAGGCGCGGAGCGACGCCGACGCCCCCGGTGAGCCCCGGCGTCTCGCGGACGACCCGGACGTCGCCGCGCTGCTCTCCTCGCGCAACGCCCGCCTCGCCGAGTTCTGGCTGAACCCGCAGGGCGAGGACTTCACTGGTCCGTTCTCGGGCCGTTCCGCCCTCGTCGTCGACGCCGAGGACCGCTTCACGACGATGCTCGCGCATCAGCTGCGGCACCTCGGGCTCGACGTGACCATCGCATCCTGGGACGACGTGGACGACGAGGCGGTCGAGACGGCCGATCTCGTCGTCGCCGGCCCCGGCCCCGGCGACCCCCGCGACGACGCGAGCCCGCGCATCGCCCGGATGCGCGAGGTCGTGGCGGCCCGCCTGCAGGCGCATTCGCCGTTGCTCGCGGTCTGCCTGAGCCACCAGATCCTGGCGGACCGGATGGGGATCGCGTTGACGCCTCTCGACGCTCCGCACCAAGGGCTGCAGAAGGCCGTGCCGGTGTTCGGCGAGGACGCCTCGATCGGGTTCTACAACACCTTCACTGCGCGGGTCGACCCCGGAATGACCACGGTGGGCACGGCCGAGGTCTCCGCCGATCCGGTGACCGGGGACGTCTACGCGCTTCGCGGCGACGGCTTCGCATCGGTGCAGGGCCACCTCGAATCGATCCTGTCCCGCGACGGCATCCGCACGCTGGAGCGTCTGGCCGCGCACGCCCTGGCCTGAGGCCGGGCTTCCGACCGCTCAGCCCAGGAGTTTGACCGGGTTGAACAGGTCGGCCACGAGCAGGAGCGCGCCCATCGCGATCAGCAGCGTCGCGACGACGACGGTCAGCGGCACGAGCTTGGTGGCGTCGACCGGCGCCGGCGGCGGCCGCCGGAAGAGCTTCGCCCACGCCCGCTTGACCCCCTCCCACAGCGCGACGACGATGTGCCCGCCGTCGAGCGGCAGCAGCGGGATGAGGTTGAAGACGAAGAGCGCGACGTTGAGCGAGCCGAGAAGGCCGAGCAGCACGGCGAACCGGTTGAGCACCGGGGCGTCCGTCGCGGCCACCTCGCCCGCGAGACGCCCGACGCCGACGACGCTCAGCGGTCCGTTCGGATCGCGTTCCCCTCCCGTCACGAGCGAGACCCCGACGTCCCACAGCCGCACCGGCAGCGTGACGATCAGCGAGCCGACCCGGGCGACGGTGTCCGCCGCCAGCTGGGGTCCGGCGGTCAGCGGCTGCTGTACGTAGCCCATCTGCGCGATCATCCCCGCGTAGCCGACCTCCTTCACGACGGGATCGCCGTCGTCGTCGAGCACCGGCTGCCCGCTCGCATCCGTGAGGGTGCGCTCCGCGGCGATGGGCGTGAGGGTCAGCGTCCGCTCGGAGCCGTCCCGGCGCACGACGAGGGCGAGGGGATCGCCCGGTGAGGCCTGGACGATGGCGGTGGCCTCGGCGAAGGTCGACACCGGCTTCCCGTCGATCGACACGAGGACGTCGCCGGGCTGCACATCGGCCGCAGCGGCCGGAGACTCCGGATCATCGGCCCCGCACTCGGTCGCCGTCGACGACGCGGGAACCACGCACTCGTTCACCGCCGCGACCGTCGTGGTGCCCTGCTGCACACCGATCCCGCTGACGAGGACGGTGAAGATGACCACGGCCAGCAGGAGATTCATGAGCGGCCCGCCGAGCATCACGATCACGCGCTTCCACACCGGCAGCTTGTAGAAGACCCGGTCCTCCGCGCCTTCCGCGATCGTCTCGTCGTTGGCTGAGCGCGCGTCCTGGATGAGCGTGCGGAACGCCCCGGATGCCGGCCCGCTGTCCTTCGATGACGGATACATGCCCGACATCGAGATGAAGCCGCCGAGGGGCAGCAGCTTGAAACCGTACTCCGTCTCGCCGATCCGCTTCGACCACAGGCGCGGCCCGAAGCCGATCATGTACTGGCCGACACGCACGCCGAAGAGCTTCGCGGGGACGAGGTGGCCGACCTCGTGCAGACCGATCGAGAGGCCGAGGCCGATCAGCATGAACACGATGCCGCCCAGATAGAGCAGGAATTCCACAGGCCAACGCTACTGCCCGCCGCCTAGGAATCCGCCCGGCTCGCGCAGCGTCGCTAGGCTGGCACGATGACGTCCCGGCAGCTGCGCTTCCTCCGCGCCGCCGCCGTGTCCGCGATCGCCACGCTCCTCGCGGCCGTCTCCCACACGCTCGCCGGCGGCGCCGCCCCGCACCCGCTGCTCATCGCCGCCGTCGCCGCGCTCTTCGTGCCCCTCTCCGCCGCCGTGGTCGGCGAGCGGTCGTCGCGCGCGCGGGTCGCGGTGGCCGTGATCCTGGCGCAGGGCGCGTTCCACCTGCTCTTCCAGCTTCTGGGCGCCCCCACCGCCGGAGACGCCCCCGGCCTCGGCGCCCACTCCCACCACCTCGACCTGAGCGCACTCGGCTCGCTGTCACCGGCCCCAGGGCCGGGAGCGCTGATGCTGTCGGCCCACCTCGTCGCCGCCCTGCCGACGACGCTGCTGCTGTGGCATGGCGAGAGCGTGCTGCGCACGATCGCCCGCTGGTTCCAGGCCGCCCTCCGACGCACGGCGACGCCCGCCTCCACGCCTCCGGCACCCCCGCGTCCGCTGCGCTCCGCCCTCCTCCCTCCGCTCGACGTCGCGACGACCGCCGTGGTCTCGCGACGCGGTCCTCCGCTGCTCGTCGGCGGCTGAGCCGTCCCTTGATCCGGCCGTCGCCGTTCGACGGCCCTTCCTTCCGGGCTGCGCTGGTCCGGCGCGCCCGCACACGAGCATCTGGAGACCCCATGTCGAACACCACCATCCGTCCCCGTCGTCCGCGCCGCACCCTTCTCGGAGCCACCGGCATCGTCGGCGGACTGGCCCTCGCCCTCGCCGTCCCCGCGATGGCCGGGGCGCACGTCAGCGTCAGCCCCGACGAGCTCGCCGCGGGCGACCACGGCGTGCTGACCTTCTCGTTCTCGCACGGCTGCGGCACCTCGCCCACCACGGCCCTGCGCATCACCATGCCGGACGGCCTCGCCTCGGTCGCCCCGACGCTCGACGGCGACTGGACCATCCAGGTCGAGCGCGGCGACGACGGTCTCGTGAGCGCCGTCACGTACACCGCCCTCACCCCTGTGCCGACCGACCTGCGCGGCGCCGTGAGCATGTCGGTGGGCCTGGACGAGGACACGCCCGAGACGCTCGCCTTCCCGGTGGTCCAGCAGTGCGTGGACGGCGCGACCGAGTGGACGCAGCTCGCCGAGAAGGGTGAGGACGCGCACGACCTCGACTCCCCCGCGCCTGTCGTGACGGTCACCGACGGCACCGCGGACGGTCACGGCACGAGCGCCGCGCCGCAGCCCGCGACTGCTGATGACGGCGACGACGCGCTGGGCATCGCCCTGGGCGCCGGCGGCCTCCTCGCTGGCGTCGCGGCGCTCGTGGTCGCGGTGCTGGCGTTCCGCCGCCGCGCCTGACCCTCGGTCCGCCGCGCCCGGCTCCGGCGCGCGGCGGACCGACCCGCCCGAGCCGACACCGCCGTCGTGAGAACATGGAGACGACATGTCGATGGAACAACAGCCGACCCTGCCCCCCGTGCTCCGCCCGGCGAACCCGCCCCGGCGCGAGCTGTCCGAACTCGCCTCCCTGTTCGCCCGCTCCGTGCGTGGCGACGTGGAGGGCGTCGCTCTCAGTGGCATCACCCTCGCCACGGCGGACCTGCGTCCCGGCGAGGCGTTCGTCGCGATCCGCGGCGTGAACCGCCACGGCGCGGAGTTCGCGAAGACCGCCGCCGAGAAGGGAGCGGTCGCGGTGATCACGGACCAGGCGGGTGCCGACATCGCCGCGGACGCCGGCCTCCCGATCCTCATCGTCGACGATCCCCGCGGCGTGCTCGGCGCGCTGAGCGCCTGGGTGTACGGCACGGGCGCGGAGGACCCGCTCCCCCTCCTGTTCGCGACCACCGGGACGAACGGCAAGACGAGCGTCTCGCATCTCCTCGAGGGCATCCTCGACCAGATGGGCGTCGTCACCGGGCTCTCCTCCACCGCCGAACGACACATCGCGGGTGAGGTCATCGTCTCGCGGCTCACCACCCCCGAGGCCTCCGAGATGCACGCCCTCCTCGCGCTCATGCGCGAGCGCGAGGTCGAAGCGGTCGCGGTCGAGGTCAGCGCCCAGGCCCTGTCCCGGCACCGCGTCGACGGCATCCGATTCGACGTCGCGGGGTTCACCAACCTCAGCCACGACCACCTCGACGACTACGCCGACATGGAGGAGTACTTCGAGGCGAAGCTGCCTCTCTTCCGCCCCGACCGTGCCGTGCGCGGCGTCGTCTGCCTCGACTCCTCCTCCGGCGCCCTGGTCGTCGCACGCTCCGAGATCCCCGTCGTCACCGTCGGGACACCCTCCATCGCGGCCGACGCCGATGCTGCGGCGCAGGCCGACTGGGTGGTCGCCATCGACGACGAGCGGACGACCGGCACGACGTTCACGATGACGGGACCGGCCGGCACGCTCACCACGACCGTCCCGGTGATCGGTCCGCACATGGCGGCGAACGCGGCGCTCGCGATCGTCATGCTGCTCGAAGGCGGCTATGCCTGGGATCGCATCGTCGAAGCCCTGCAGCGCGACGGCGGCATCCACGCCTATCTGCCAGGGCGCACGCAGCTCGTCTCGGGCGCGCGGGGGCCGGCCGTCTTCGTCGACTTCGGCCACTCGCCTGATGCTTTCGAGAAGACCCTGGCGGCCGTGCGACGGGTGACTCCCGGCAAGGTGCTCATGCTCTTCGGGGCCGACGGGGACCGCGACGCCAGCAAGCGCTTCGACATGGCCCGCACCGCGGTGGAAGGCAGCGACATCCTCGTCGTGACCGATCACCACCCGCGGTTCGAGGACCCGGCGTCGATCCGCGCGACGCTCGTCGAGGGCGCCCGTCGCGCCCGTCCTGGCGCCGAGATCCACGAGTACTCCCCGCCGGAGGCCGCGATCGTCGCCGCCGTCGGACTCGTCGGCGACGGCGACGCGATCCTCTGGGCCGGCCCCGGCCACCAGGACTACCGCGACATCCGCGGAGTGCGGACGCCGTACTCCGCCCGCGAGCTCTCCCGGCGTGCGTTGAAGGCCGCCGGCTGGCCGGTGCCGGAGCCGCGCTGGCCCGTGCCGTACCCGGACGAGGACTGAGCCCGCGCCGCGTCAGGCGGCGGCGATGAGCTGGTCGGCCTTCCGCCGCGCCCAGTCCTCGGCCGCCGCGAGCGATTCCACGGTCAGCGCGTCCGGAGCGTCGTGCGCGTCGACGACCCGCTGCACGGTGTCGACGATGCCGAGGAAGGGCAGGCGCCCTTCGTGGAACGCGTCCACGGCCTGCTCGTTGGCGGCGTTGTAGACCGCGGGGAAGGTTCCTCCGGCCCTCCCGACCGCCTTCGCGAGCGTCACCGCGGGGAAGGCGATGTCGTCGAGCGGCTCGAACGTCCACGACGTGGCGGTGGTCCAGTCCAGTGGGCGGCCCACACCACCCACCCGGTCTGGCCAGTCGAGGCCCAGCGAGATGGGCAGACGCATGTCCGGCGGAGAGGCCTGCGCGATGGTGGATCCGTCGATGAACTCCACCATGGAATGGACGATCGATTGCGGGTGCACGACGACGTCGATGTCGTCGTAGGGCACGTCGAACAGCAGGTGCGCCTCGATGACCTCGAGGCCCTTGTTGACCAGGGTGGCGGAGTTCGTGGTGACCGTGCGTCCCATGTTCCACGTCGGGTGCGCGAGCGCTTCCTGCGGCGTGACAGCGCTGAGCTCGTCGCGCGACTTCCCGCGGAAGGGCCCGCCCGAGGCCGTGACCACCAGCCGACGGATCTCGTCGTGCGTACCGGAACGCAGGGCCTGCGCGAGAGCGGAGTGCTCGGAGTCCACGGGCACGATCTGACCGGGGGCTGCGGCGGCCAGCACGAGATCGCCGCCGACGATCAGCGACTCCTTGTTCGCCAGGGCGAGCGTCCGCCCCTCCTCCAGCGCAGCCAGCGTCGATCCCAGACCGATCGAGCCTGTGATCGCGTTCAGCACCACATCGGCTTCGACGTCGCGGACCAACTGCTCCGCCTCCGCCGCGCCGAGAGCGGTGTGCTCCACCTGGAACTGCGCCGCCTGCTCAGCCACCATCGCCGCGTTCGACCCGGCGGCGAGACCGACGACCTCGAAGCGTCGAGGATTGGCACGGATCACATCCAGCGCCTGGGTGCCGATGGAACCGGTGGAGCCGAGGATGATGACGCGACGCATGACGCCAGCCTAGGACACGTGCCGGCGCCGTCCGGGACGGCGGCTACTGCTGCGGCTGGACCGGAGTCGTGGCGAGGATGTCGACGACGAACACGAGGCTCTCGTCCTGCAGCTCGTGCCCCTCGCTCGCACCGTAGCCATCGGACGGCGGCATGACGACGAGAACCTGCGAACCGACCTTCTGACCCTCGAGCGCCTTCTGGAACCCGGCGACGACTCCCGTGGTCTGGAACTGCGCCGGGGCGGCGTCGCGGCTCCAGCTGGAGTCGAACTCCTCGCCGTCGGACCACTTCACGCCGAGGTACTGGACGACCACGAGGTCGCCGGACGCGACCGTCGCACCGTCGCCCTGCTTGAGGACGGAGACCTTCGTCTCGGTCGGCGCGTCGCCGTCCGGGATCGTGACGGTCGGCTTGCCGTCGTCGTCGAGCTCGACCTCGGGCATGCCGGCGGTCGGCTCGACGGGCTCACCGGTCGCGACCTCGGGGAGTCGGTCGACGGCCTCCGCGTAGACGACGATGTTGCTCTGCCCCTCACCGAGCGCGCTGCCGGGGATGGCGAGGACGACGCGGGATCCGACCGGCTCGCACTCCAGCGCGGCGACGAACAGCGACGACTGGTTCGGGTCGAGGAGCACGGGGAGCGTGCCGTCCTCGCCGCGCGCCGACGAGTCGACCACGTCGCCGCTGGCGGCATCGACGATCTGGTACTGGACGGAGACGAGGTCGTTCGCCGCGAGGTCATCCCCGTCGCCCTCGGCCACGACGGTCCGCTCGACGTTCGCGAACTCCGCATCGGCGGGAACCGTGATCTTGGCGTCGAGACCCTCGCCGTCCACCTCGATGCCGTCGGAGGTGTCGCCGGCCTTCGCGTTCACGAGGCACTGGCTCGAGCCGGAGGCGTCCGGGGAGGAGGTGCTCTGCGGATCGCCGTTCCCGGAGCAGCCCGCCAGCAGCAGGGTCGCCGCAGCGACGGTGGACAGGACGAGCAGCGGACGGGTGCGCACAGGAAGACCTCACGATCGCGGGCGGGAGCTTCCATCCTGCCTCATCGCCCTTTGCTCGCGCTGGGAAGCGGCGGCGCGAGTCTTCATTCCCATGTCGGCATGGATCCGGGAGTAGCCTGCTCTGATGAGCTCTGAGCAGTCCGTGGACCCCGAAACCCCCTCAGAGGACTCCCCGAAGCCCCGGCACGCCGGCTTCACCTACACCCTGGGCCGCAGCCTCATCGCCCCGCTCGCCCGGCTCGTCTACCGGCCGCACATCGAAGGACGCGAGCACGTCCCGACCACCGGCCCGGTGATCTTCGCCAGCAACCACCTGTCGTTCATCGACTCCATCGCCATCCCCGTGGCGGCCCCGCGTCCCGTGCACTTCCTCGCCAAGTCGAGCTACTTCGAGGGCACGGGCCTGAAGGGCTGGGCGTCCAAGACGTTCTTCGAGGCGATCGGTGCGATCCCGGTCCGCCGCGGCGCCGGCCAGGCGGCTCTCGACGCTCTCGACCTGCAGCGTCAGCTCCTCGACGAGGGTCTCGCCGTCGCGCTGTACCCCGAGGGCACCCGCTCCACCGACGGCCGGCTGTACAAGGGCCGCACGGGCGTGGCGTTCCTCGCCCTGCAGACGGGCGCCCCTGTCGTCCCCGTGGGACTCATCGGCACAGACAAGGTGATGCCGGTCGGCGCCAAGATGCCCACGCTGTCCGAGCGGATCACCGTGCGCTTCGGGGAGCCCCTGGATCTGTCCTCGCACGGACCGGCCACGAGCGGCCGCGCGCGCCGACTCGCGACCGACGAGATCATGGCCGCGATCCATGCCCTCTCCGGTCAGGAGCTCGCGGGCACCTACAACGAGGCGCCGGCACAGAACACGATCGAGAAGATCAAGCAGGCGCTCCCGCACGAGCGCCGCTGAGCGACCCGTTCAGCCGGCGGCCGTCACCGTCGCCTCGTGCCGGACGGGGAAGTTGACCGAGTTGGCGATGAAGCACCACTCGTTCGCCTGGGCGTGCGCCCGCTCGGCCGCCTCGATCATCGACGGCTCGGCGACGACGACCTCGGGTCGCAGCAGCACCTCGACGAAGGACCCGCCGCCGGCGCCGTTCTCCCGCATCACGCCGCTCGCGGTGTCGCGATAGGACACGACCACCACGCCGGCCGTCACGCACGCGTGCAGATAGGACAGCAGGTGGCACTCCGAGAGCGAGGCCAGCAGGAGGTCCTCCGGATTCCAGCGCGACGGATCGCCGCGGAAGGGCTTGTCGGACGACGCGAGCAGCTCGGGCTTCCCCTCGACCTCGATCGTGACGTCACGGCGGTAGTCGCGGTAACCGCTCGTGCCGGACCCGGTGTTGCCGGTCCAGGTGGAGGTGAGGGCGTAGCGGTGCTCGCCGAGGGGCCGGGGAGTCGTCTGCTCTGGCATGCGCCCAGTCTGCCAGGCGGCGCCGACTCCCGGGCTCTGTGCTCGACGGAGGCGAGCCGCACCCGCCGGTAGAGTTGTCGGGTGCTGGAGACTCTCACCGTTCAGGATTCCGTCGAACTCGCCGTCGTGGAGCGGAGCGGCTTCATCGAGTCGCGTCATGCCGGGGCGGCTGTCGTGCTGTCGCCCGAGGGCGAGGTGGTCGCGCGGCATGGGAACGCGGAGGCGTTGATCCTCCCCCGCTCCAGCCTGAAGCCCCTGCAGGCGGTCGCCTGCCTCACGGCGGGCGCGGTGCTCGAGGGAGAGCAGCTGGCTCTGTCCACCGCCAGCCATTCCGGAACCGACCGGCACGCCGAGGTCGTGCGCGAGATGCTCACCGCCGGCGGCCTCAACGAGGACGACCTCGCGTGTCCTCCCGCGTGGCCGAGCGACTCCGCGACCCGCGACGAGATGGTGCGGGAACACGGCCAGGAGGCGCGCGTCCGGATGAACTGCTCCGGCAAGCACGCCGCCATGCTCCGCGCCTGCATCGCGACCGGCTGGCCGACCGACGGCTACCTCGACCCGGCGCACCCGCTCCAGGCTCACATCCGCGACGTCATCGAGCGGCTGACCGGAGAGAAGATGGCCCACACCGCGATCGACGGCTGCGGCGCCCCGGTGTACGCCCTCACCCTCACGGGCCTGGCCCGTGCCATCCATCGCATCGGAACCGCTTCCGAGCGCTCCCCCTTCGCACTGCACCGCGTGGCCGGCTCTCTGGTGAAGGCGGTACGTGAGAACCCCTGGACCATCGACGGCCCCGGGCGCCCCGACACGATCGCGATCGAACGCCTCGGCGTCTTCGCCAAGGGCGGCGCGGAGGGCGTCATGGTGATGGTGGCTCCGAACGGGACGACGGTCGCGCTCAAGATGCTGGACGGCGGCGCTCGCGCGTCGACCATCGTCGCCGCGACTCTGCTGGCGCGTGCCGGCGGCCTCAGCGAGGCCGACGTGACCGCGCTGGCCGAGGCCCTGCCGCTCGCGGTGCTCGGTGGCGGCTCCCGCGTCGGCGTCATCCGGCCGGGCGCGGGTATCTGACCGCACATCGACGGCACGGGACCCGCGTACCGCGGTCGGGTGGTCAGCGACGCCCCAGAGCATCGATGACCACCCGCCGGGGTGCGCGGTCGCCGATCACGGACCACGCGCGTCCGGCGTCGGGTCGGGCGTACGGCGGGCGAGCGCGGATGCCGACGAGCTGACGCAGCTCGCTGGGCCGCTCCGCCCGGATGAGCACCTCCCCATGCGACCGCACCCGCTGCCACAGCGCCCAGTGACGTTGCCAGCTCTCGGCATCGGCGACGAGCACGAGCGGCTTGCCGTTCCTACCCGTCTCGGGACCCGCGGCCTGCACGTCCCACTCCGGGTGCGCCGAGGCCAGCGTCTCGACGACCGACGCCGCGACCGGGGTGACCAGCGCCGTCACCTCCCCGGCCGGCGCCCAGGCCGGCACCCCCTCTCGAAGCGTGTGCACCGGCCGCACGGGCATGCGCTCGGTATCGACCCACGCGAACTGCATCTCCCGCTCCTCGAGCACTGCCCGCCCCGGCGGACGGTCGCGTCGGAAGGCCGCCAGCTCGCCACCGGCGGCGAGGTGCTCGACCCGGGTGGGCATCCGGAGCACCGCCCGTCGCGGAAGCGCATCGAACACGCGCGCCAGGGGGCCCACGGCCCGACTCGCCGCCAGCACCCAGGTGACGGCCACCTTCGACCGCACGAGGTGCTCCCAGCGCTGGACGAAGTCCTGACCGTCTTCGAGAGGCAGCGCCGCATGGAGAGCGTCGAGGTCGTCGGCGAGCACGACGTCGGACGGAGCGGCGTCCCCCTCCGTCCACGCGAGGAGCTGATCGACGGCGCTCTCGAGGTCATCAGGGAACCACGTGCATTGCGAATACTGCGCGGCGATCACGCGCAGCGCTGCCGTCCTGCCGGTCCCCGGAGCGCCGAGCACGGCGATGCCGCGCTCGCGCCCAGGACGCAGGACCTCCAGCGGCTGTGCCTGGTGGTCGGGGTCGTCGGCGCGTCCGAGCACGATCAGGGGCCCCTCCTCGGTTCTCCTGTCGCCCGTCCTCGACCCGGCTCGCAGCGTCCCGAGCGGCAGGCACGTGGGGAGGGCCGGGTGCCACGGCGGTGCGGACGGGGTCGTTCCGGACCATCGCTCCTCGATGCGACGGATGTGCTCGTCATCCGCGAGCGCTGTGCGCACGGGGTGGGGCTCCTCGTCCTGGGGGCGTCGGAGCAGCGCCCGACCGCGCCCGTCCGCGCCTCCGGGCAGATCCGCCGCTCCCCCGGTCCCGATCACCGCTCGGCTGTCGGCGGCCTCCGCGACGCGGAGGCTGATCCGCAGCGGGCAGTTCGTCGCAAGAGCGTCACGGATGACGCCGGCGGCACGCTGGGTGCCCAGGATCAGGTGCATGCCCAGCGCACGCCCCCGCGCCGCGACATCGGTGAAGACCGCCGCCAGCTCCGCGTGATCCTGCAGCAAGGCGGCGAACTCGTCGACGACGATGACCAGACGGGGCAGGTCGGTCTCGCGCACGTCCCGGGCGCCCATCGCGGCAAGGGCTGCCTCACGACGCCGCATCTCGGCGGCGAGGCTGGCGACCCCGCGTCGTGCCTCCGTCTCGTCGAGGTCGGTGATGACACCGACCACCTGCGGCAGACCGCGCAACCGGTCGAAAGCCGTTCCTCCTTTGAAGTCCGCGAGGAGGAAGCTCACCCGGTCAGGGCCGTGTCCCGCGCAGACCGCGACGACCCAGCTGACGAGGAGCTCGCTCTTGCCCGTGCCCGTCATCCCCGTCACGATGGCATGCGGACCGTCCTCGACGATGTCGGCTCCCACGGGCGCGCCATCCCTCCCGGTGCCCAGCGCGACGCGGAGGCCCGGCCCCGCCGGCGGCTGCGGAAGGTCTCGCAGGGCTGTCGCGGTGACGGCGGGTCCCTCCCCGTCCCCCGCGCCGCACAGCTCCGCCGCGGCCGATGCCTGGGCGGACGAGAGGAACTCCACGGCGAGGTCGGCCTCGCCGTCCGCCGTCCGCAGCGTGGCCGCGCCCGGTTCCTCGATGTCGATCACCGTCGTGATGCCCTCCGGGACCTCGGCGCCGGACGGAACGGTCCAGATCACGGCATCCGCACCTGCCCCCGCCCCGCCGGCCGAACCGGAGGCGAGAGCGAGACGGAATCCGCCGCGTCGGGCCCGCTGCGCATGCGGAAGCGCTCGGAGCGCCCGGTCGCACCCCTCGTCGCCGACGAGGGACAGCACGCTCGGCGAGAAGCGCAGGCAGAGCTGGATCACGAGAGCGCGAGCTGCGGCCTGCACGAGCGGCTCCCGGCCGCGGAGACACACCCCGCGGCCGAGGGCGACGACCCACGGCGCGTCCTCCAACACCGCACAGCGGCGGCGGAAGGACTGAGCACGGGCGTCGTCACCGCCTTCGCAACGCACCCCGCTCGGCCGAGATCCGCGTCCCACCACGAGCGAGGTGTCGTCGCCCGGTGGTCGGGCATCCCGCAACGGTCGGTCGCGGATGCAGGATGCCGCATCCGGATGACGGCGCTCCACCTGCGCCCGCTCCTGCGCGTGGCGACGATGCAACTCGGCCTCGATGTCGGCCCACGCGGTGCTCACCCTGAGCGCGTCGGCCTTCCGTTCCCGGCGGCGCCCCCGGGCCGTGTCGAGGAGAGAAGCGCCCAGCATCAGGGGACCGAGAGCCGCGAACCACAGCGCGTGTACCGCCCCCGTCGTCATCCAGAGCGCGAGGCCGGCCGCCACGGGGACGACCGCGGCGACGAGGGGAAGCGGGCGGCGGCGGAGCGGTGCCGATGCGGACGGCAGGAGGAGGGGCGAAGGGTCCATGCCCCCAGTGCATCCCGCCCCCGGTGCCGATGCGGCCTCTCCACAGGCTGCGCGGCGCTACTCCGCGGAGTCGTCGGATGGGGAGGAGGAGTCGTCGGGTTCGTCGACCTGCAGGACGATCACCGTGACGTTGTCGCGGCCCCCGTTGTCGAGTGCCGCGGCGAGCATCGCGTCGACGCTCTCGGCCGGGTCGGCGTGGGCCCGGAGGAAGTGCTGGATGCCATAGTCCGTGAGCTCTTTCGTGAGACCGTCGGAGCAGATGACGAACCGGTCTCCCGGGCGCACGTCGATGGTGATGTAGTCCGGCGCCGTGAGTTCGCTCGCGCCCACGGCACGGGTGATCACGTTGCTGTAGGGGTGTCCCTCGGCTTCTTCCGGGCTGAGCTTGCCGGCGGCGATGAGCTCCTGCACGACGGAGTGATCGGTCGTGACCTGCAGCAGCCGATCGTCGCGCAGGAGGTAGACGCGGGAATCGCCGATGTTCAGCGCCACCCAGTGCGGTTCGCCGTCGCGCTCTTCCAGGTACACACCGGTGAGCGTGGTACCCGTGCCCTCATCGGTGGTGTCGGGGTGCCCGGCGATGTCGTCCACGGCGAGAGCGAGCGCCTTCTCGATCGAAGACGGAGAGACCTCGTCGGCGTCCACCACCGCGCGCAGTCGGGTGACCGTGCTCTGACTGGCGATCTCGCCACCGGCGTGGCCACCCATGCCGTCCGCGACGATGAACAGCGGGTACTCGGCGAGCAGAGCGTCCTGATTCGTCTCCCGGCGTCGCCCCTGGTCGGTGACCCCGGCCCAGGACAGCAGCAACGGACGATGCGCAACCGTGACGGTGTGCGTCTTGGTCTCAGCCACGAACTGCCTCCGATGGACCTGCGGCGAATGGGGCGGGCGCAGGATACTCACACATCGTAGTGGAACTCGCTCTCCTGCTCCGCACCGGGGTCTCTGTGAACGGGGCGCGGGACGAAAGGAGGAGAGTGAACGGCCCTCCGGTGCGACGAGTCCATGCCTCCACGTTAGCGGCATGTCGGGGCGTGCCGGCACCACGGACGCGAAGAACCCCCGGTCCGGAGACCGGGGGCTCTTCCACCGTCGTCACGCAGGAGGCTGCGTGGGATCGTTCGGCGTGGTCGGCGGAGCCGGAGGCGCCGCAGGCGGAGCCGCCGGAGGCGCGGGAGGCGTGGTGGGCGGAGCCGCGGGCGGAGCCGGCGGAGTGGTGGGCGGCACCGGAGGGATCGGCGCTCCCGTCGCCGGAGCGGTCGGCGCGGCCGGCGGTGCGTAGCCCGGAGCGGCGGGCGGGGTGTACGGCTGCGTCGGAGGCGCGTACCCCTGCGGAGGGGTACCGTAGCCCTGCGGGGCACCGTACCCCTGGGGCGCGCCGTAGCCCTGCTGCGGCGCGGCCGCGGCGGGCTGGACGGGGATGCCGTCCCAGACCGTGCGGTCGCCGAGGAATCCGTTGCCCGCCCACGGTGCCGGCTGGATGTTCGGGTTCCAGCGCGACTTGTCGAAGGCGTTGATGCCGAGCCAGACGACGGCGAGGAAGACGTAGAGGACGACCCAGACGGCGTCCTTCTGGAGCTTGAGACCCACGCGCCACGCGGCGATGGCCGAGAGCACCCCGAGGGCGAGCGAGAACAGGAAGCCGATGCCGATCCAGCTCAACAGCGCGGCACCCGCGATCCCGTAGAGGACGAGCCACGGGCTCAGGTCGCCAAGCTTGAAGAAGATCATGGAGTTGTAGACCGGCACCCAGGCGCGCCAGTTCCCCTGGACTCCGGCCTTCTGGAAGATCTTCATGTAGAAGAGCGACACCAGGACGTATCCGGCGACCGCGATCAGCAGAATGACGAAGAAGTAGGCGAAGAGCAGGCCGAGATAGCCCGCTCCGTAGTCGTCGTAACCCATGAGGCTCACATTCTCTGGTCAGGGGAGACGGCTTTCGTCCCCCACCACGAGACTCCCCGCCTCGCATTGGACATGGTAGCGGTGCGCCCAGGGGGCAGCAACGACCGCCGGAGGCGATTCGCCGGGCTCGGGGCGGGCGTCAGTCGGCGACGACCAGCTCGACCTCGCCGGGCACCTTCCCGTCCCGGAGCACGACGTCATGCGCCTGGGCCCACCGCTGCAGGGCGCGAAGCGAACCCAGCCGCGGACGCTCCTCCGCCAGCGCCCGCACGAGCAGCCCCTTGCTCTTCTTGTTGAAGTGGTTCAGGGCTCTCCCCTGCTCCGTGACGACCCGCACGTACGCCGACGACACCGCGCTCGGAACCGGACCGAGCGCCGCGTAGGCCTCGCTGCGCAGATCGAGGACGAACGCCGGGGCGTCGGCCGCGATCGCCGCCGTCGTCGGATCGGCCCAGTGGCGGCGGAGCGGCGCCACTCCGGGCAGCGCCGTGCCGGCGGCGAGCCGATACGTCGGAATCCCGTCCAAGGCGGCGACGGGGCCGAACGGGGCGCTGTGGATCCACACATGGGCATCCAGCCAGCGCCGAGACGCGGTGGACAGCGACGCCGCGTCGAGGGCGTCGAACAGCACCCCGGTGTAGCGGTCCACCGCGGGCATCGTGGAGGAGGTCCGCAGGGCCCGGTTGTGCGCGACGTCTCCCCGCTGCCGCTCGCTGAGCTTGAGCACCCGCCGGGCGGCGTCCTCGTCGTCCGCGAGAGCGACGAGGGCGTCGATCACGGCATCCCGTTGGGGGGCGAGGCCGGGAAGAGCCAGCGCCGACACGTCCAGCGGCCCGCCGTCACCGCCCTCGCGCTTGGTCTCGGACGGCGGAAGCAGGATCTTCATAGCACCTCGGGGAAAAGAGACGCGTCCGCCTCGACACCCGGGCAGGGTGTCGAGGCGGACGCGATGTACAGGAGTGTCAGGAGATGAGTGCCGCGTTGCCGGCCACGATCGTCAGGACGTCGCCCTCCATGGAGAGGAATCCGTCCTGCGCGTTCGCCAGCACCTTGGCGCCATCCGTCTGGGTGATCCGGACCTGGCCCTCGGCGAGGATGGCCAGCACCGGCTCGTGACCGGACATGAAGCCGATCTCGCCCTCGACGGTCTTGGCGACCACGAGGCTCGCCTCTCCCGTCCAGACCTCCGCGTCGGCGGAGACGAGGCTGACGTGCAGCGCCATGGTCAGGCGTTCTCCTTCTGGATCTGCGCCCAGCGCTCCTCCACGTCGGAGATGCCACCGACGTTGAAGAAGGCCTGCTCGGCGACGTGGTCGAAGTCACCGCGGGTGATCGCATCGAACGACTCGATGGTCTCCTTCAGCGGCACGGTCGAGCCCTCGACGCCCGTGAACTTCTTCGCCATGTAGGTGTTCTGCGAGAGGAACTGCTGGATGCGACGTGCACGCGACACGACGATCTTGTCTTCCTCGGAGAGCTCGTCGACACCGAGGATGGCGATGATCTCCTGCAGCTCCTTGTTCTTCTGGAGGATCTGCTTGACCGTGGTGGCCACGCGGTAGTGGTCCTCGCCCAAGTAGCGGGGGTCCATGATGCGCGACGTCGAGGTCAGCGGGTCGATGGCCGGGTACAGACCCTTCGACGCGATCTCACGCGAGAGCTCGGTCGTCGCGTCGAGGTGCGCGAAGGTCGTGGCCGGAGCCGGGTCGGTGTAGTCGTCGGCCGGCACGTAGATCGCCTGCAGCGAGGTGATCGAGTGACCGCGCGTCGAGGTGATGCGCTCCTGGAGGAGGCCCATCTCGTCGGCGAGGTTCGGCTGGTACCCCACGGCGGAGGGCATGCGGCCCAGCAGCGTGGAGACCTCGGAACCGGCCTGCGTGAAGCGGAAGATGTTGTCGATGAAGAGCAGCACGTCCTGCTTCTGCACGTCACGGAAGTACTCCGCCATCGTCAGAGCCGACAGGGCGACGCGCAGACGCGTCCCCGGCGGCTCGTCCATCTGGCCGAAGACGAGGGCGGTCTTGTCGAAGACGCCCGCCTCCTCCATCTCGTGGATGAGGTCGTTGCCCTCACGGGTGCGCTCACCGACACCGGCGAACACCGACACACCACCGTGGTCCTGCGCGACGCGCTGGATCATCTCCTGGATGAGGACGGTCTTGCCGACGCCGGCACCACCGAAGAGACCGATCTTTCCACCCTGCACGTACGGGGTGAGGAGGTCGATCGACTTGATGCCCGTCTCGAACATCGTGGTCTTCGACTCGAGCTGGTCGAAGTTCGGGGCCTTGCGGTGGATGGGCCAGCGCTCCGTGACCTCGATGGTCTCACCGGGCTCGCCGTTGAGGACCTCGCCGATCACGTTGAAGA
The DNA here is from genome assembly GCF_019091465.1 of Microbacterium sp. GbtcB4. Taxonomy (NCBI): domain Bacteria; kingdom Bacillati; phylum Actinomycetota; class Actinomycetes; order Micrococcales; family Microbacteriaceae; genus Microbacterium; species Microbacterium sp. GbtcB4. The sequence goes on along the minus strand of NZ_JAGXJJ010000005.1, from coordinate 153,388 downwards.
CCTTGCCCTTGGTGATGTCACCGACGGGGACCGAGATGGCCTCACCGGTGTCACGCACCTCCTGACCGCGGACGATGCCGTCGGTCGGCTTCAGGGCGATGGCGCGGACCAGGTCGTCGCCGAGGTGCTGCGCGACCTCGAGCGTGATCTCGGTGGACTCCTCGCCGATCGTGATCGTCGTCTTCAGCGCGTTGTAGATGTCGGGGATCGAGTCGTGCGGGAACTCGATGTCGACAACCGGACCGTTGACGCGGGCGACGCGCCCGACGACCGCGGTCGCCGGCTGCTCAGCCGTGGCGGTGGTGGTCATTTCTTCGTCTCTTTCCTGAGGGTCTGTCAGCTCGATGCGAGAGCGTCGGCGCCACCGACGATCTCGGCGATCTGCTGGGTGATCTCGGCCTGACGCGCGTTGTTGCGCAGGCGGGTGTAGTCGGTGATGAGCTTGTCGGCGTTGTCGCTGGCCGACTTCATCGCCTTCTGCGTCGCGGCCTGCTTGGCGGCGGACGACTGCAGGAGGGCGTTGAAGACGCGGCTCTGGATGTACACCGGCAGGATCGCGTCGAGCACCGTCTCGGCGTCGGGCTCGAACTCGTACAGCGGGTAGACGGTGCTGCCCGCCTCCGAGTCGTCGGCCTCCGCGATCTCCAGCGGCAGCAGGCGCACGGACTCCGGCGACTGCGTCATCATGCTGACGAAGCGGTTGTACACGAGGTGGATCTCGTCGACGCCGCCGTCCTCTCCCCCACGGTTGAAGGCCTCGAGAAGCGTCTGCGAGATCTCCTCCGCCGTGTGGAACGAGGGGGTGTCGGTGTCGCCGGTCCACTCTGCAGCGGCCTCGATACGACGGAACTGGAAGTACCCGACGGCCTTGCGGCCCACGAGGTAGAACACCGGCTCCTTGCCCTGCTCGCGCAGGAGCTCCGCGACCTCGAGACCCTCACGGAGGATCTGCGAGTTGAAGGCTCCGGCGAGGCCGCGGTCCGACGAGAAGATCACGACCGCGGAGCGGCGGATCGTCTCGGGCTCGCGGGTGAGCGGGTGGTCGACGTTCGAGTGCGTCGCGACGGCGGACACGGCCCTCGTCACGGCCCGCGCGAAGGGGGTGGACGCCTTGACGCGTGCCATCGCCTTCTGGATGCGCGAAGCCGCGATGAGTTCCATCGCCTTCGTGATCTTCTTGGTCGTCTGAGCAGAAGAGATCTTCTGCTTGTAGACCCTGAGTTGAGCGCCCATGAATCAGTACCTCACGCGATTACGCGCGACGACCCTTGACGATCTTCTCCTGGTTGACGTCCTCGGCCTCGGCCGCAGCGTGCTCCTCGTGACCAGGGGCACCGATGGCGTGGCCCTTGCCGCCCTGGAACTCCAGGAGGAAGTTGTCGGTCTGCTTGTCGAGCTCGGCGACGGTGGCGTCGTCCAGCACGTTCGTCTCCCGAAGCGTGTCGAGCACCTTGGTGTTGCGACGCAGGTAGTCGAGCAGCTCGCGCTCGAAGCGGAGCACGTCCTCGACCTCGATCGAGTCGAGCTTGCCGTTGGTGCCGGCCCAGATCGAGACGACCTGCTCCTCCACCGGGTACGGCGAGTACTGCGGCTGCTTGAGCAGCTCGGTCAGACGGGCACCGCGCGAGAGCTGACGGCGCGACGCGGCGTCGAGGTCCGAGGCGAACATCGCGAACGCCTCGAGCGAGCGGTACTGCGCCAGCTCCAGCTTCAACGTTCCGGAGACCTTCTTGATCGACTTCACCTGGGCGTCACCACCGACACGCGACACCGAGATACCCACGTCGACCGCGGGACGCTGGTTGGCGTTGAAGAGGTCGGACTGGAGGAAGATCTGGCCGTCGGTGATCGAGATCACGTTGGTCGGGATGTACGCCGAGACGTCGTTCGCCTTGGTCTCGATGATCGGGAGACCCGTCATCGAGCCGGCACCGAGCTCGTCGGACAGCTTCGCGCACCGCTCGAGCAGACGCGAGTGCAGGTAGAAGACGTCACCAGGGTAGGCCTCGCGGCCCGGCGGGCGGCGGAGCAGCAGGGAGACGGCACGGTAGGCCTCGGCCTGCTTCGACAGGTCGTCGAAGATGATCAGGACGTGCTTGCCGCCGTACATCCAGTGCTGGCCGATGGCCGAACCGGTGTACGGAGCGAGGTACTTGAAGCCGGCGGGGTCGGACGCCGGAGCCGCCACGATGGTGGTGTACTCCAGAGCGCCGGCCTCCTCGAGCGCGCCCTTCACCGAAGCGATGGTCGAGCCCTTCTGACCGATGGCGACGTAGATGCAGCGGACCTGCTTGTTGACGTCGCCGGACTCCCAGTTGGCCTTCTGGTTGATGATCGTGTCGATCGCGATGGCCGTCTTGCCGGTCTGGCGGTCGCCGATGATGAGCTGGCGCTGGCCGCGGCCGACCGGGATCATCGCGTCGATGGCCTTGATGCCGGTCTGCATGGGCTCGTGGACCGACTTGCGCTGCATGACGCCCGGGGCCTGGAGCTCCAGCTCGCGGACACCCTCGGTCGCGATCGCGCCGAGGCCGTCGATCGGGTTGCCGAGCGGGTCGACGACGCGGCCGAGGTAGCCGTCACCGACCGGGACGGAGAGGACCTCACCCGTGCGGGTGACTTCCTGACCGGCCTCGATGCCGGTGAAGTCGCCGAGGACGACGACGCCGATCTCGTGCTCGTCGAGGTTCAGCGCGAGACCCTTGGTGCCGTCGGCGAAGGTCACGAGCTCGTTCGCCATGACGCCGGGAAGTCCCTCGACGTGAGCGATGCCGTCGGCGGCGTCGATGACGGTGCCGACCTCGGTCGCCGCGGCCCCGGTGGGCTCGTACGCGGCGGCGAAATCCTTCAGCGCGTCACGGATGACGTCGGGGCTGATCGATAGTTCTGCCATTGTCTTCCCTTTGTATCTGGGTGCGCGGTTCCCCGCGCGAAGTCGTGTTAGCCCGCGAGCTTCTGGCGAAGGTCGGCGAGTCGTGCGGAGATGCTGCCGTCGATGACGTCATCGGCGATCTGCACGCGCAGGCCTCCGACGACGGTGGGGTCGATGACGACGTTGAGGGACACCTGGCCGCCGTATCGCTGCGAGAGCGTCTGGCCGAGTCGCGTGCGCTGGGCGTCGCTGAGCTCGGTCGCGGTGTGCACCGTGGCCACGAGGCGGCCGCGCTGGCTCGAGACGATGCGCATCGCCCGGCTCAGCAGCTGCCGCACCCGGCGCTCGCGCGGCTGACGCACGAGGGACGTGACGATGAGGGCCGTCGGAGCGCTGGCGGAGGCGTCGGCGAGGAGACGCTCGACCAGGGTGGCCTTCGCGTCCTCTCCCCCGAGCCGGCTGCCGAGAGCGAGTTCGAGCTCCGGGTTCGCCGCGATCACGCGCGAGAAGCCGAAGAGCTCTCCCTCGATGTCCGCGCCGGGCTCGGCGCTGGTCGCCGCCCGGATCGCGAGCTCTTCGAGGCCGTCGATCAGCTCGGACGCGTTCGACCAGCGCTCGGCGACCGCGGTGCGCAGGATGCCCTGCGTCGCGGAGCCGTACTGCCCGAACACGGCGGACACGACGTTCTGCCGCGCCGTGGCCGGAGCCGAGGGGTCAGCCAGCGCGCCGCTCAGCTGAGACGATTCGCCCACGGCCCGCGCGGCCGCGAACAGCTCGCGCGCGGTCTCGAGGGTGATGTCCTTCGCTGCGGCAAGCGTCTGAGTGGATGCCGCGAGTGCCTGAGCGGTCGCGCTGCCCATTACGACTGCCCGCCCGGTACCTGAGCCTGTCGAAGGTCGGATGCTTCGAGATCGGCGAGGAAGCGGTCGACCACGGCGGCCGCGCGAGCGTCGTCGGAGAGCGTCTCGCCGACCACGCCGCCGGCGAGGTCGAGAGCGAGCGAGCCGACCTCGCTGCGCAGGGAGACGAGAGCCGTCTGGCGCTCGGCCTCGATCTGCGTGTGCGCGGTGGCGGTCAGACGCGCGGCCTCGCTGGCTGCGGTCTCCTTCGCCTCGGCGATGATCTTCTTGCCGTCCTCACGGGCGGCCTCACGGATCTCACCGGCCTCGGTGCGTGCCTCGGCGAGCTGCCGGGTGTACTCCTCGAGAGCCGCTTCCGCCTGCTTCTGCGCCTCATCGGCCTTGGCAATGTTGCCCTCGATGGCGGCGGACCGCTCGTCGAGCATCTTCGTCAGACGGGGAAGGGCGACCTTCCACACGACGGCGAGGATGATGAGGAACCAGAAGCCCGACCAGATGATGTCGTACCACGCGGGGATCAGCGGGTTGTTCGCCGCCTCACCCTCAGCCGCGAGGTTCGTGACAAGAGCGTTCAGCATCCTGTCTCCTTCAGAAGTCGGTGGGGATTACGGGAAGGGGATGAATCCGACGGCGATGCCGACGAACGCAAGCGCCTCGGTGAAGGCGATACCGATCCACATGAGGACCTGCAGGCGACCGGCCAGCTCGGGCTGACGGGCGACGCCCTCGATGGTCTTGCCGACCACGATGCCCACACCGATGGCCGGGCCGATGGCCGCGAGGCCGTAGCCGACCGCCGCGAGGTGGCCGTTGATTTCAGCGAGAACCGTAGTTGCGTCCACGGGTTTTTCCTTTCGTTGGGTGGGTGGGCTGTTGCCCGCCCGCTCAGTGCTCTTCTGCGACCGCGAGCTGGATGTAGACCGCGGTGAGGACGGTGAAGACGTAGGCCTGCAGGACGGCGACCAGGATCTCGAAGAGAGTGAAGGCGCCGCCGAAGGCGAGGGTTCCGATACCGAGGGCAGCCCAGCCGCCACCCGCGGTGAAGAAGAAGAACTGGGTCGCCGCGAAGCAGAGGACCAGGATCATGTGGCCGACGACGAGGTTCATCAGCAGTCGCAGGGTGAGGGTCACCGGGCGGATGATGAACGTCGAGATGAGCTCGATCGGCGTGACGATGAAGTAGACCGGCCACGGCACGCCCGACGGGAAGAGCGCGTTCTTGAAGAAGTTCTTCGGGCTCTTCTTGATACCGGCGTAGATGAACGTGACGTAGCTGACCACGGCGAGCGTGAGCGGCACCGCGATGATCGCCGTTCCCGGCATGTTCAGGAACGGGATGATGCCCGTGATGTTCATGAACAGCACCATGAAGAAGATCGTGGTGAGGATCGGCAGGAAGCGGTCGCCGTCCTTGCGGCCCAGCAGGTCGTGGGCGATGCCGCCGCGGACGAAGCCGAGGCCCATCTCGACGAGGCTCTGGAACCGGCCGGGCACGACCTTCATGCGGCGGGTGCCGAGCCAGAGGATCAGGACGACGGCGATCACCGAGAGCAACTGGATCAGGTGGATCCGGTTGACCGGGATGGGTCCGACGTGGAAGAGGATCTCCGGGAAGAACTCATCGATCGAAGGGCCGTGGAACTCGCCATCAGAGGACGCGAGTCGGGGGGTCAGGGTCGCAGCAAGATTAAACAGCGCGGGCTCCAGCTTCGGGGCACCGGTCAGAACCGGGGCGACGATGGTCGGTGTGCTACACAGCGCAAGCGCTCGCGGGCGAGCGGCGGGCACTCCTCAACACTATCAGAATCCAAGGGTGCCCTAAGACCGCGGGGCGGCGTCCGCCGGGCCGTCCGGAGCATCGTTCACCGCTCCCGGGGCGCGGTCCTCCGGTACTTCGGTGGGCAGCGTGGTGTCGCTGACGTTCGGCAGCCGCATCTGGGTGAGGACGACGACATCGATGATGAGGGACATCAGCACCCCGGCGACGATCGACAGGAAGAACACCATCGGCTCGATCCACGGCTGTCCGGCGAGCAGGATCATCACGACGACGAAGACCCCGAGCTTCAGCAGCCAGCCGCCGAGGACGATCGCGAAGAAGAGCTGCACGTAGAGCGGGTCGCCATACCACCGGTTGGCGATCAGGATGCTCAGCCCGGTGATGCCGAGGAACAGCGCGGCCAGGAGCACGCCGAGAAGGCCGCTCGCGAGCCCCTCCCCCTGCGCGACCGCGAAGCCGATTCCGCCGGCGACGAGAGCCAGCACGACGGTTGCCACCGCCGACCAGACGAGCGTGCGACGCAGGATCGGGGTGCTGGAAACGGGGCTGGGACTCATCGGGGCTCCAGGGGGATCGGGTCGGGCGCAGCGCCCGCGGCGGTCTTGCGTCGGCGGGTGGGGCTCAGGGTGATGACGAGGCACGCGGCGATGCCGACGACCCCGAAGGCGACCCCGGGGAGGTACTGGCCGGGCCAGTCCTCACGGGCGCCGACGTACATCAGGAGGACGGCGAGGGAGATGACGGCCGTCCAGGCGTAGAAGATGAGGACCGCATCGCGGTCGCGGTGCCCGAGGTCGAGCATCCGGTGGTGCAGGTGCTTCCGGTCCGGGGAGAACGGCGAGCGGCCTGCGCTCATCCGACGCAGCACGGCGAGCCCGAAGTCGAGCAGCGGCAGGAGCACGACGAGCAGCGGAAGCAGGATGGGCAGGAAGGCGCCGATGAGCTGCGAGCGCCCGAGGCGCTCCGGATCCAGGGCGGACGGATCCATCTGCCCGGTGATCGCGATGGCCGAGGTCGCCATGAGCAGACCGATCACGAGCGCACCCGAGTCGCCCATGAAGAGCTTCGCCGGACTCCAGTTCAACGGCAGGAATCCGAGGCACGCGCCGATGAGGACCGCAGCGAGGAAGGTGGAGAGGTTGAAGTAGCTCGACGCGCCGGAGTCGCGCGTGAAGATGTACGAATAGGCGAAGAAGACCCCGTTGGAGATCAGGCAGACGCCGGCGACGAGGCCGTCCAGCCCGTCGATGAAGTTCACGGCGTTCATGACGATCACGATCGCGAACATCGTGATCGTGATGCTCAGCCAGCTCGACACCACGATGAGGTCGCCGAACGGCAGGGAGAGGATCTGCAGACCGCCGCCGACCGTGATGATGCCTGCGGCGAGGAACTGCGCGCCGAGCTTGATCATCCAGTCGATGTCCCAGAGATCGTCCATCACCCCGATCACGGCGATGAGGAGCGCGGCGGCGAGGATGGACCACATGGTCTGCGGGGGCGTCCAGATGCTCTGGAAGAAGGGGTTGGCTGCCGAGACCGCGAAGGCGGCCACGATGCCGAGGAAGATCGCGACGCCGCCGAGGCGGGGCGTCGGCGTGGTGTGCACGTCGCGCTCGCGGATGCCGGGATACAGCTTGAAGCGCAGGCTCAACCGCCACACCGCCCACGTCAGCACGAAGGTGATCGCGGCGGTGACGATGATCGTGAAGAGGTACTGCTTCACGAATCCCCGTCCTGCGGCTCCGGCTCGAGCAGGTCGCCCAGGACCTCGCGCAGCTGCTCCCTGGTCACGACGCCGTCCCGCAGGATCCGGACGACGCCCTCCTCGGTATCGGGGCCGCGGCGCACGAGAGAGGTCGCGTCGACGATCGTGGAGGCGACGCCGTTCCTGCTCATGCCGTCGTCCAGGTACACCGCGACGCTGTCGCCCAGCATCTTCTCCGCGTCGAGCGCGGAGATCGCCGCCGCCTTGCCGGTGAGGTTGGCGCTGGACACCGCGAGCGGTCCGGTCTCGGCCAACAGCTCGAGCACCACCCGGCCCTCGGGCATGCGGACGGCGACCGTGCCCTGGGTCTCCCCCAGATCCCACACCAGCGAGGGCTGCGCCGGCAGCACGATCGTGAGTCCCCCGGGCCAGAACGCGTCGACGAGACGCTGGACGGGCTCCGGAACAGCCTCCGCGAGGGCCGTCAGCGTCTCCTTCGTGCCGACGAGCACGGGCGGCGGCTGATTGCGGCCGCGACCCTTGGCATCCAGGAGACGCTGCACCGCGGGCGGCGAGAAGGCGTCGGCGGCGACGCCGTAGACGGTGTCGGTGGGGATGACGATGAGGTCGCCGCGGCCGATCGCCTGACGCGCATTGCGCATTCCGGCGAGCAGCTGCGCCTCGTCGCTGCAGTCGAAGATGGGGGACATGACGGTTCGATTCTACGCGGGGCGGGTTCGGGACGAGCTCGACGACTGCTGATCAGGGACGCACGGCGGTGGTGGCGCGATCGCGCAGCGTCAGATCGCGATGGGTGGCCGCGGCCCGCCAGCCGTCCGCCGCGAGCAGCTCCCGGATCGGAGCGCCCTGCAGTTCTCCGTGCTCGATCACGAGGGTTCCGCCGGATCTCAGCAGGCGCAGAGCCCTGGTGCTGAGCACCCGGACGACATCGAGCCCGTCCTCTCCGCCGTAGAGCGCGAGGGCGGGGTCGAACAGCCGGACCTCGGGGTCACGGGGGATCGCCTGTGCCGGCACGTAGGGCGGGTTCGAGATGACGACTGCTGCCGTACCGTCCAGTTCCGGGAACGCCTCCGCGAGGTCCGACAGCACGAGCGTGAGGTTCTCGACGCCCTCGACGTTGCGGCGGGCCCAGGCGTGCGCCTCCGGAGAGAGTTCTGCGGCGTAGACCCGCGCATGCGGCACCTCGGTCGCCATCGCGAGCGCGATCGCACCGCTCCCGGTGCCGAGATCGACGCCGATCGGGGAAGGATCGCCCGATCCCAGCAGAGCGTCGATCGCATACTGCACCACCGTCTCCGTCTCGGGACGCGGGACGAAGACGCCGGGACCGACCGCGAGCTCCAGGTGCCGGAACGGTGCCGTTCCCGTGAGATGCTGCAGCGGCTCCCTGCGCGCGCGGCGGGCGACGAGGGCGTCCAGCGCCGCCGCGTCGTCATCGTCGAGCCGGTCACCGCGGATCACCGCCGCCTGCACCTCTCCCCGGCGCTGTCCCCGGACGTGCCCGGCGAGCAGCTCCGCGTCGACGAGGGGGTCGGGCACGCCGGCGTCGGCGAGACGCTGCGCGGCGGCGCGCACGGCGGCGGCGAGGGAGAGGTCGGGCATGGCTCCAGCGTAGAGTGCGCAGCCGTCACAATGCCCCGTGCCCCATCGCGCTCGCCTAGGCTGGAGCGGCAGCGCACCCGCACAGGAAGGCTCCCCCATGTCCGGCATCCACCCCGACATCACCACCGCTTTCGGGAACACCCCGCTCGTCCGCCTCAACCGCGTGACCGAGGGCCTCGGCGCCACCGTGCTCGCGAAGCTCGAGTACTACAACCCGGCGTCGAGCGTGAAGGACCGCATCGGCATCGCCATGATCAACGCGGCCGAGGCCGCCGGCGAGCTCTCCCCCGGCGGCACCATCGTGGAGTCGACGAGCGGCAACACCGGTATCGCCCTCGCCATGGTCGGCGCCGCCCGCGGCTACCGCGTCATCCTCACCATGCCCGCCTCGATGTCGAAGGAGCGCCGTGTGCTGCTCAAGGCCTTCGGCGCGGAGATCGTCCTCACCGACCCCACCAAGGGCATGAAGGGGGCCATCGAGGAGGTCAAGCGGATCGTCGACGAGACCCCCGGCGCCGTCTGGATCCGCCAGTTCGAGAACGCGGCGAACCCGCAGATCCACCGCGAGACCACGGCGCAGGAGATCCTCCGGGACACCGACGGCGCAGTCGACATCTTCATCGCCGGCGTCGGCACGGGCGGCACCGTCACGGGCACCGGGCAGGCGCTGAAGGCGGCGAAGCCCGAGGTCCAGGTCATCGCCGTGGAGCCCAAGGACTCCCCCGTCCTGACCGAGGGGCACCCCGGACCGCACAAGATCCAGGGCATCGGCCCGAACTTCGTGCCCGATGTGCTCGACCGTGACGTGCTCGACGAGATCATCACGGCGGAGTTCGAGGACTCCCTGCGCGTGGCCCGAGAGCTCGCCGCGAAGGAGGGACTGCTGGTCGGCATGTCCTCCGGCGCCGCCGTCTCGGCCGCGCTGACCGTCGCCGCGCGCCCGGAGAACGCCGGCAAGACCATCGTCGTGATCATCCCGGACACCGGCGAGCGGTACCTCTCCACCGCCCTGTTCGAGGATCTTCGCGAGGACTGAGGTCGTCGATGGGCATGATCGGGCGAATGCGCGAGGACATCGCCGCCGCGCGCCTCCGCGATCCGGCCGCGCGCAGCGCGATCGAGGTGGCTCTGCTCTACCCCGGCCTGCATGCTGTCTGGGCGCACCGCGTCTCCCACGCGCTGTGGCGGCGACGCTTCCGACTCCTCGCCCGTGCCGGGTCACAGGTGTCCCGCTGGCTGACCGGCGTCGAGATCCACCCGGGAGCCCGGATCGGCCGGCGCTTCTTCATCGACCACGGCATGGGCGTCGTGATCGGCGAGACCGCGGAGATCGGCGATGACGTGCTCATGTACCACGGTGTGACCCTCGGCGGTCGGACACGGGACGTCGGCAAGCGGCACCCCACCCTGCAGGACGGCGTCGCCGTGGGCGCGGGGGCGAAGATCCTCGGCCCCGTCACGGTCGGCGCCCGCTCGGTGGTGGGTGCCAACGCCGTGGTCACGAAGGACGCACCCGCCGACAGCGTGCTCGTGGGCGTGCCGGCGAAGCCGCGCCAGCGGAGCGCCGGTGAGGACACCAGAGCCCTGCTGACCGCCCCGGACTACTCCATCTGACGCGCCGCCCGGCGACCGGCGTTCTTCGTCACTGCGCGACGAAGAACGGGACGGCGCCGACCAGGATGCCGATCCCCAGCATCACGAGTGACACGATGACCGCGCGCCACAGCACCTTGCGGTGGTGGTCTCCGAGGTTCACCCCGGCGAGGGAGACGAGCAGCAGGATCGCGGGCACGAGCGGGCTCTGCAGGTGCACCGGCTGTCCGGTGATCGAGGCCCTGGCCATCTCGACGGGGTCGATGCCGAAGTTCGCGGCACTCTGGGCGAGCACCGGGAGGATCCCGAAGTAGAAGGCGTCGTTCGACATGAAGAACGTGAACGGGATCGACAGCACGCCCGTGATCGGAGCGAGGAAGGGGCCGAGCGCGGGCGGAAGCACGTTCGTGATCCAGGTCGCCATGGCGTCGACCATGCCGGTGCCGGAGAGGACTCCCACGAGGACTCCGGCCGCGATGACCATCGACACGACGCCGACGATGCTCGGGGCGTGCGCGACGATCTCGGCCGCCTGCTCCTTGATGCCGCGGAAGTTGACGACGAGGGCGATGCCCGCGCCGACCATGAACACGTAGGGCAACGGCAGGATGTCGATCACCAGGAGCACCATGACCGCGACGGTCAGGAGGAGGTTGAACCAGATCAGCCGCGGACGCAGGGTCGGCCGGGCCGGGTCCAGCATGGTGTCGGCCATCGCCGTGTCCGCGGGGTCGACGCTCCCGGCGGCGACCGGAGCGTGTCCGCCGGCGACGACGACGAGATTGCCGGTGCGCAGCGAGGCGCGCGCGCCCGGCTTGAGCTCGGCGCCGCGGAAGATCCGGGGCACCGAGGAGAGGACGCCGCCGTCGGCTCCGGTGAGCCGGCCGTCCGCGTCGATCCGTCCCAGGCGCCGCCGCTCCCCCAGGCCGAGGAGCCAGGCGAAGCCGAGCGTCACGACGATGCCTGCGCCCAGAGCGGGGAGCATCGGCACGAAGATCTCCGTCGGCTGCACACCGAGCGCGGTCGCGGCGCGCACGGTCGGGCCGCCCCACGGGACGATGTTGAGCGTGCCGTTCATGAGTCCGGCGACGCAGGTGAGGACGACGGGGCTCATGCCGAGGCGCAGGTAGATGGGCAGCATCGCGGAGGTCGTGATGATGAACGTCGTCGAGCCGTCGCCGTCGAGGGACACCGCGCCCGCGAGGATCGCCGTCCCGAGCACCACCTTTGCGGGGTCGTCACCGAGCACCCGCGTGATCAGCCGGATGAGAGGGTCGAAGAGTCCGACGTCGATCATGATGCCGAAGAACATGATCGCGAACATCAGCAGCGCCGCCGTGGGCGCCATGGTGCCGATCGAGTCGAGGATCATGTCGCCGAGCCCGAGCCCCGCTCCCGCGAAGAGCCCGAAGGCGGTCGGCACCAGGATCAGGGCCACCATCGGGGTGAGGCGCTTGGTCATGATCAGCGTCATGAACACGAGGACCATCGTGAAGCCGAGGATGACGAGCACGCCCTCCGGCGGCACGAAAGCCACGTCGTAGGTCGGTGCCTCCTCCTCGGCGGCAGCGATCAGCGCGGTCGATGCGTGGAACATGCGTGACTCCTTCGTCGTCGCTCCGTCATCGCTGACGGATCCTGACGAGGCTAGGGAATCCGGGGACGCGGAGCGCGGTATGCCGCATAACCGCGCCTTGTGCGCGTACCGTGACTTCTGCGCATATTGCGCGATGGGAGGAGGTGGCGATGGCCCCGCGGAGACGGGTCCGGTTCGCGACCCGCGCGCTGCTGCTCCACCTCGCGGCCGTCGCCCTGGTCGTGACGCTGTGCACGGGCGTGTACCTCGCCCTCGCGGTTCAGCAGTTGCGCGCCGAGGCGGAGTCGACCGCGCTCGGCATCGCGAGGACCCTGGCCGAGGATGCGCAGGTGCGGGCGGCGGTCGCCGCCGTCTCCGCCTCGGACGACGAGCCGGACGCGGAGGCGCTGCGCGACGGAGACCTGCAGCAGATCGCCACGGACGTCATGGCCCGCACCGGGGCCCTGTTCGTCGTCATCACGGACGATGAAGGCATCCGTCTTGCTCATCCCCTCCCGTCCCGGATCGGCGAGGTGGTGAGCACCCCCTTCGCCGCGGTGCTGGCGGGCCACGAGGTGGTCGACTGGCAGACCGGCACGCTCGGCGAGTCCGCCCGCGCGAAGGTGCCGGTGCGCGACGACTCCGGCACGCCGGTCGGCGAGATCAGCGTCGGGTTCGAGCGCACGGGTGTGTTCGACGACCTGCCTCCCCTACTCGCCGCTCTCGGTCTCACCGCCGCCGGCGCGCTCGCCCTCGCCCTCCTGACCTTCCTCCTCCTGCGCCGCCGCTGGGAACGGTTGACCATCGGCGTGCAGCCCGAGGAGCTGGTCGCCCTCGTGCAGAATCAGACGGCGGTGCTCGACGGCGTCGGCGACGGCGTGCTCGCGGTCGATCAGGACGGCGTCGTGCGCGTGAGCAATGCGGCGGCGGACCGGCTCCTCGGGCTTCACGATCCGGTCGGCCACACCGTGGACGCGCTCCCGCTCCCGCCAGTCGTGCGGGATACCGCCACCGGGGCTCGCGACCGTGCGGAGGCCGTCGTCGGCGACCGGATGCTGTACCTCGAGTCGCGCGCGGTGCGACGCGACGGGCGCGCGCTCGGCGAGGTGCTGATCGTGCGCGACCGCACCGACCTCATCGCCCTGACCGAGCGGCTGGAAGCCGTCCGGACGATGACCTCCGCGCTGCGTGTCCAGCGCCACGAGTTCGCGAACCGCCTTCATGTGGCCGCGGGCCTCATCGACGCCGGTCGTGTCGACGACGCCAGGGCATTCCTCGACGAGCTGGTGAGCCGCGGTCCGGTGGCGTTCCCCGTCACCGGACTCGACCTCGTGCGCGACCCGTTCCTGCACGCCTTCCTCGGAGCGAAGGGCGTCGAGGCCGCCGAACGGGGCGTCGCCCTGCGGATCGGAGACGAGACCCAGCTGATCGGCACCGTCCGCCGGGCCGAGGACGTGGCGAGCGTGCTCGGCAACCTCGTCGACAACGCGGTCGTGGCCGCCGTCGCAGGCACGCGGGAGCCGCGGTGGGTGGACGTCTCCGTGCTGAGCGACGGTGACGCGCTCATCGTCACCGTGGCCGACTCCGGCGACGGTCTGCGCGAGCCCGACCCGCGGACGAGCACCGTCGAGGACGGAAGCGACGACCCGGTGCACGGGCACGGCATCGGTCTGCCGCTCGCGACGGAGATCGCCCGCCGCAGCGGAGGCGAGCTCTGGATCATCGACCCCGGCGGTCCTGGCCACGGCGCGGTGTTCGCCGCCCGCCTCGGGGATGCCGTCGACCCCGCTCCGCGTGTCCCGAAGGAGGACCCATGACCGAACCGCTGCGCGCGCTCATCCTCGACGACGACTTCCGGGTGGCCGATCTGCACCGGACGATCGTGGACGACCACCCCGGGTACGCCGTGACCGGGACCGCGCGGTCCTGCGCCGAGGCACGCGACCTCGTGCGCTCGACACGCCCCGATCTCCTGCTCGCCGACGTCTATCTCCCCGACGGCGACGGCATCGGGCTCGTCCGCGAGGCCGGCGTCGACGCGATCCTCATCTCCGCCGCGGACGACGCCCCCACGGTACGACGGGCGCTGCGGACCGGCGCCGTCGGCTACCTCGTGAAGCCTTTCGAGCGCCGTGCCCTCACCGGGCTCCTCGACCGATACACCCGCTACCGCAATCTGCTCGCGGGCGATCGTGCGCTCACGCAGGAGGAGGTGGACCGCGCGCTGGCGATCCTGCACGGGGGCGGCGAGCCGGTCTCCCTGTCGCGTTCGGCAACCGAGCAGCGCGTGCTCGAGGCGCTCGGGGCCGACGAGGCCTCCGCCGCGGAGGTCGCCGAACGGGTCGGCATCTCCCGCGCCACGGCGCAACGGCACCTCGCCGCTCTCGCCGCGCGGACCATCGTCGAGGTGCGGTTGCGGTACGGGTCGACCGGGCGTCCCGAGCACCGGTACGCCGCGCGCACCTGACGCCGTCGCGGCGGCCGCTCAGCCCTCGGAGCCGACGGCGGCGAGACGCGCCTCCTCGTCGGCGGCGATGGCGCTCTCGATGATGGGGTCGAGCGCACCGTCCATGACCTGATCGAGGTTGTACGCCTTGAACCCGGTGCGGTGATCCGCGATCCGGTTCTCGGGGAAGTTGTACGTGCGGATGCGCTCCGAGCGGTCCATGCCGCGGATCTGCGACTTGCGCGCGTCGGAGGCGGCCGCATCGAGCTCCTCCTGCTGCTTGGCGAGAAGTCGGGCCCGGAGCACCCGCATCGCCGCCTCGCGGTTCTGCAGCTGCGACTTCTCGTTCTGCATCGACACGACGATCCCGGTGGGCACGTGCGTGATGCGGACAGCGGAGTCGGTGGTGTTCACCGACTGCCCGCCGGGTCCCGATGAGCGGAACACGTCGATCTTCAGATCGTTCTGATCGATCTGGATCTCCTCGGGCTCGTCCACCTCGGGGAACACGAGCACGCCGGTCGTCGAGGTGTGGATGCGCCCCTGCGACTCCGTCGCGGGAACCCGCTGCACGCGGTGCACGCCGCCCTCGTACTTCAGATGCGCCCAGACGCCCTGCGCGGGGTCGGACGACGAGCCCTTGATCGCGACCTGCACGTCCTTGTAGCCGCCGAGGTCGGACTCGTTGCGCTCGAGCAGCTCGGTCTTCCACCCCTTCGACGCGGCGTACTGCACGTACATGCGCAGCAGATCCGCGGCGAACAGGGCCGACTCCGCGCCGCCCTCCCCCGCCTTGATCTCCATGATCACGTCGCGGGCGTCGTCCGGGTCGCGCGGGATGAGAAGGCGCCGCAGACGCTCCTGCGCCGCCTGCACGCCCTCTTCGAGGGCGGGGATCTCCGCGGCGAACGCTTCGTCCTCACGGGCCAGTTCCCGCGCCGCCTCGAGATCGTCGACGGCCCCCGTCCACGCCTCGTGCGCCGCGACGATGCGCGACAGTTCGGCGTACCGACGGTTGACGCGCTTGGCGCGCGCCGCGTCGGCGTGCACCGCCGGGTCGGAGAGCTCCTCCTGGACCCGGCGATGCTCGTCGATCAGAGTCTGGACGGACTCGAACACGTCGGACCTCAGCGGATGTTGTTGTCGTGCCCGTGGGCGCCCGAGGGCAGCGTCGGGATCGACTTCTGCATCTGCACGAGGAACTCCACGTTGGAGTGGGTCTCCTTGAGCTTGCCGAGCACGACCTCCAGGGCCTGCTGCGGGTCGAGGCCGGCGAGAGCGCGGCGCAGCTTCCAGGTGATCTTGACCTCGTCGGCCGAGAGCAGCATCTCCTCGCGGCGGGTGCTGGACGCGTTGACGTCCACCGCCGGGAAGATGCGCTTGTCGGCGAGCTGACGGGACAGCCGCAGCTCGCTGTTGCCGGTGCCCTTGAACTCCTCGAAGATGACCTCGTCCATCTTGGAGCCGGTCTCGACGAGCGCGGTGGCGAGGATCGTGAGGGATCCGCCGTTCTCGATGTTACGGGCGGCACCGAAGAAGCGCTTCGGCGGGTAGAGCGCGGACGCGTCGACGCCACCGGTGAGGACGCGGCCCGACGCCGGAGCGGCCAGGTTGTACGCGCGTCCGAGGCGGGTGATCGAGTCGAGGAGCACGACCACGTCGCGGCCCAGCTCGACGAGGCGCTTGGCCCGCTCGATAGCGAGCTCGGCGACCGTCGTGTGGTCTTCCGCGGGGCGGTCGAAGGTCGAGGCGATGACCTCGCCCTTCACGGTGCGCTCCATGTCGGTGACCTCTTCGGGGCGCTCGTCGACGAGCACGACCATGAGGTGGACCTCGGGGTTGTTCTGCGCGATCGCGTTGGCGATCTGCTGCAGGACGATCGTCTTGCCGGCCTTCGGCGGCGCGACGATGAGGCCGCGCTGGCCCTTGCCGATCGGCGCGACGAGGTCGATGATCCGCTGCGTGAGCTTCTCCGGAGCCGTCTCCAGGCGCAGACGCTCCTGCGGGTAGAGCGGGGTGAGCTTGCCGAACTCCACGCGGGTGGCCGCGTCGTCGACGGAGAGGCCGTTGATCGAGTCGACCTTGACCAGCGCGTTGTACTTCTGGCGGCCCTGCTGCTCGCCCTCGCGCGGCTGCTTGATGGAGCCGACGACGGCGTCGCCCTTGCGGAGGTTGTACTTCTTGACCTGGCCGAGCGAGACGTAGACGTCGCTGGGGCCGGCGAGGTAGCCGGTCGTGCGCACGAAGGCGTAGTTGTCGAGCACGTCGAGGATGCCGGCAATCGGGATGAGGACGTCGTCCTCGGTGATCTCCGTCTCGAACTCGTCGACCTGGCCGCCGCTGCGACGCTTGTTGCGCTGACGGTTGCGGCCGTTGCCGTTACCCGACTGGTCGTCGTCGGCCGGCGCGTTCTGTGCCTGCTCCTGGCCGCCGCCCTGACCACGGCCACGGTTGCGGTTGCGGTTGCGGTTGCGGCCCCGACCGCCCTGCTCCTCGCCGTTGTCCGCC
Source organism: Microbacterium sp. GbtcB4 (assembly GCF_019091465.1). NCBI lineage: Bacteria > Bacillati > Actinomycetota > Actinomycetes > Micrococcales > Microbacteriaceae > Microbacterium > Microbacterium sp. GbtcB4. Next base: position 136,422 of record NZ_JAGXJJ010000005.1, on the reverse strand, counting down.
TCGCCGGATGCATCCTTCGCCGGAGCGTCCGCCTCGGCCTCGTTCTTCGCGGCAGCGCTGTCGTTCTTCGACTCGCTCTTCGCCGCATCGTTCTTGGCGCGGCCGCCCTGAGCAGCGCCCGCCTCGGCGGTCTCCGCCGTGCTGTCGGCCGGTGCGGCCTCGGCCTTCTCGGTCTTCGCCTGCGGGGCCTCGGCGTCCGCCTTCTTCGTACGACGCCCGCGGGCGGACTTGGGGGCCTCGGCGGGCGCCTCGGTGGTCTCGGCAGCCGGTGCCGCTTCCGCCGGTGCGGCCTCGGCCGGAGCCTCGGCGTCCGCCTTCTTCGCCCGCGTGCGACGCGGAGCCTTCGCCTTCGGGGCCGCCTCCGCCGCCTCGGCGGAGTCGCCGGCAGCCGCAGGGGCCTCCGCCGAACCGGACTCCTCCGCGGCCTTGGCCGCCTTGGCCGCAGCCGTGGCGGTGTTCGCCCGGCGCGGCGCGCGCTTCTTGGCCGGAGCCGACTCGGTCGCCTGCTCGGCGACGGGGGCGTCGGCGGTCGGAGCCGCCTGATCGTTCTGGGTCTCGGAGAGGTTCTCCACGAGTACTCCCTTATAGGTCATGGGAAATGAGCGTGAACGCGCACAACGGGTGCTGCGCACGATCGCACGGGCTGACGCTCGGCGTCAGCCAGCCTCGGCACTTGTGCCTCAGGGGTTCGCGTGCGGGTCTTGCAAGAGATGCAATGGGGCCAGATTCACGAATGCTACGTGGAGCCCTCCGCTCGATCCCCCACTGTACCACCACGGACGTCGACGGCGAGCAGGAGCGCCTCCCACGGGGTGTCGGTCACCCTGTTGGCCACCTCCACCGCATCCAGCCGACTGCCGGGACCGTCGGCGAGCACGAGCACGCTGGGCCCGGCACCGGAGACGACGGCCGCGAATCCCGCGGCGCGCAGCGCCTGCACGAGGCGCTGCGTCTCGGGCATGGCGCCGGCGCGGTAATCCTGGTGCAGCCGGTCCGCGGTCGCGTCCAGCAGCAGCTCCGGGCTCTGCATCAGCGCCGCGATGAGCAATGCCGACCGGGACACGTTGAACACCGCGTCGGCCGTGGAGACGTGCGGCGGCTGCAGGGAACGGGCCTGCGAGGTGGACATCGTGTAGGCCGGGACGAGGACGAGCGGGGAGACGCCGCGGTGCACGAGGAGCTTCTTGTGCTGCGGGCCCCGCTCCCCCATCCACGCGATCGTGAGTCCGCCGAACAGTGCGGGCGCCACGTTATCCGGGTGGCCCTCCAGCTCGGTCGCCAGGCGCAGCAGATCGGTGTCGGAGATGTCGACGTCGCCAGCCAGCAGCCCCTTCGCCGCGAGCACGCCGGCGGCGACGGCCGCACCGGAGGACCCGAGACCGCGGCCGTGCGGGACGGCGTTCTCGGCCACGATGCGCAGACCGGGCATCGACCGGCCGACGTCGGCGAACACGTGGGCGATCGTCCGGACGATGAGGTTGGACGCGTCCTGCGGGATGTCCTCGGCGCCGGAGCCGGAGACCTCGATCTCGAGCTGCCCTGCGGGAAGCGCCGTCACCTCGAGACGGTCGTAGATGCTGAGCGCCAGGCCGAGCGTGTCGAAGCCGGGGCCCAGGTTGGCGCTCGTCGCCGGCACCGTCACCTCGACCGTGCGGCCCACGCGCGCACCGTGCTCCTCGGGGGCGGGAGCCGTGGCCGTCACCGTGGTCACTCGCCTTCCACCCGGAGGACGGACACCACACGGGCGACGACGTCGCTGCCCGCGAGCACGTCCACCGTGTCGCTGAGGGCCTGCTCCGTCGCGCGGTGCGTGCCGATGATGAGGCGCGCGGTCGGCTCGTCCTCCCCCTCGACGGTCTGCACGACGGTCGCGACGGACACCCCGCCGTCGCTGAGGATCCCGGCGACGGTCGCCAGCACGCCGGGGGCGTCGGAGACCTCGAGGGTGATCTGGTACCGCGTCGTGACGTGGCCGATGGGCACGACGGGGAGGTTCGCCCGGGTCGACTCGCCCACGCCGACGCCGCCGGCGATATGCCGACGCGCGGCGGAGACCACGTCGCCGAGCACGGCCGAGGCCGTCTGGATGCCGCCCGCGCCGGCACCGTAGAACATGAGGGAGCCCGCCGCCTCGGCCTCGACGAAGACGGCGTTGTTGGCGCCGTGCACGGAGGCGAGAGGGTGGGCGACCGGCACGAGAGCCGGGTAGACCCGCACCGAGATGGACTCGGCGCCGTCGGCCTCGATGCGCTCGCAGACGGCGAGCAGCTTGATCACGAAGCCCGCCGCGCGGGCCTCCTCGATCATCGACGCCGTGATGGCGGTGATCCCCTCGCGGTGCACCGCATCCAGCGGCACCGCGGTGTGGAAGGCGAGGCTGGCGAGGATCGCGGCCTTCTGCGCGGCGTCGTAGCCTTCGACGTCCGCGGTGGGGTCGGCCTCCGCGTATCCGAGGCGCTGCGCGTCCGCCAGCACGTCGGCGAAGTCGGCGCCCTCGGTGTCCATCCGGTCGAGGATGTAGTTCGTGGTGCCGTTGACGATGCCCATGATCCGCACGACGCGGTCACCCGCGAGCGAGTCGCGCAGCGGACGGATGATCGGGATGGCACCCGCGGCCGCCGCCTCGTAGTACACCGAGGCGCCGACGCGATCGGCCGCCTCGAACAGCTCCGGCCCGTGGGTGGCCAACAGCGCCTTGTTGGCCGTGACCACGTCGGCTCCGGAGCCGATCGCCTGGAGGATGTTCGTGCGGGCGGGCTCGATGCCGCCGATGAGCTCGATCACGATGTCGGCGCCGAGGATGAGCGACTCGGCGTCGGTCGTGAAGAGCTCCTTCGGGAGGTCGACGTCGCGGGGCGCGTCGAGGTTGCGCACCGCGATGCCCGCCAGGTCCAGCGCGGCGCCCGCGCGGTCGGCCAGCTCGTCGCCGTGGCGGAGCAGGAGGGCCGCCACCTGGGAGCCGACGGCTCCGGCGCCCAGCAGCGCCACGCGAAGTCGTCTGTAGTCAGTCATGGATGCTCCTTCGGTGGTGGGTCATCGTGCTCCCTCAGGGGCGTGCGCCCCGTCGATGCCCGCGTCGCGGGCCAGCAGGTCGTGGACGGTCTCGCCGCGGACGATCACCCGCGCGCGCCCCTCGCGCACTGCGACGATCGGCGGCCGCGGGACGTGGTTGTAGTTGCTCGCGAGCGAGGCGCAGTAGGCGCCGGTCGCCGGGACGGCCAGCAGATCGCCCGGTGTCACGTCTCCGGGGAGGTACTCGTGGTCGACGACGATGTCGCCGGACTCGCAGTGTTTGCCGACCACTCGGCTCAGCTGAGGCTCGGCCGTCCCCGTCCGCGAGGCGAGGCGGGCGGAGTAGCTGGCGCCGTAGAGGGCCGTGCGGGCGTTGTCGCTCATCCCGCCGTCGACGCTGACGTAACGCCTGGTCGCTCCCGAGGCGACCGTGACGTCCTTCGTCGTCCCGACCTCGTAGAGGGTCACACCCGCCGTGCCGACGATCGCGCGCCCGGGCTCGAACGAGAGCGCGGGCACCGCGATGCCCCGCGCCGCGCAGCCCTCGGCGACCGCCGCCACGATGCCGTCGGCCAGCTCGTCGATCGGCGTGGGGTCGTCGACGCGGGTGTAGGCGATGCCGAAGCCGCCACCGAGGTTCAGCTGCGGCACCGGTCCGTCCTCGAGGAGGGCGGCGTGCAGTTCGAGCACGCGCGACGCGGACTCGCGGAAGCCGGCCACGCCGAAGATCTGGGAGCCGATATGGCAGTGCAGGCCGGCGAACTCCAGCCCCGGGATCTCGCGGATGCGCGCCACGGCGACCTCGGCTTCGGCGAGCGGGAAGCCGAACTTCTGATCCTCGTGGGCCGTGGCGAGGAAGTCGTGGGTCTCGGCGTGGACGCCGCTGATGACCCGGACCATGACGCGCTGCATGGTGTCCGTACGCGCCGTGATGGCGGCGAGGCGCTCGATCTCGATCGCGCTGTCGACGACGATCGTGCCGACGCCGAGAGCGACCGCGCGCTCCAGCTCGGCGACCGACTTGTTGTTGCCGTGGAACCCCAGTGAGGCCGGCGCGACCCCCGCGGCGAGGGCGACTTCGAGCTCACCGCCGGTGCACACATCGACGCGGAGCCCCTCGTCGACGACCCAACGGGCGACCGTCGTGCACAGGAACGCCTTGCCGGCGTAGTACACCTGCGCGGTAGTGCCGTGCGCGGACGCGGCGCGGTCGAAAGCGTCGCGGAAGGCCCGGGCGCGGCGACGCACCTCGTCCTCGTCGAGCACGAGGAGCGGCGTGCCGTAGGTGCGGGCGAGCTCGGGCGCCGGCGCTCCGGCGAGCACGAGGCTGCCGTCCTCGTCGCGCGTGGCCGACGATGGCCAGACACCCGGCGCGAGATCGTTCGGATCCTCGGGGACGACGAGCCAGTCCGGAGCGAGCGTGGCGGCAGAGTCGAGCACGGAACACCAATCGTGGGACGGATCTCGGGCGGAGGCGCACATCGAGTTGCCCCGATTCTAGGGCACCCTCTGTCCCGGCCTGGTCATGGTGACACGCCGCGTCAACCCCCTGGGGAGCGGTACCGCCCGGCTCATAGGGTGGGCACGTGGCAGACACCGACAACCGAGACTCCGAGAACCGCTCCGCAGCCCCGGCCCGCCCGGGGCTCGTCGCCCGCATCACGGGCCCGGTGATCGCCTGGGCCCTGGCTCGGCGACCGGTGAGGGCGGTGCTGCTGTACTCCGAACGACGCGGTCCGATGCTCGCCGACAGCGTGACCTATCGCGCCCTGTTCAGCGTGTTCGCGGGCGTGCTCCTCGGATTCTCCCTCGCGGCCCTCTGGCTCTCCGGCAACCCGGAGGCCTGGCGCGCGATCATCGACGCCGTGCAGTCCGCGGTCCCCGGGCTCATCGGAGAAGGCGGCGTCATCGACACGAAGGACCTCCGGACTCCGGCGTCGTTCTCGATCGCCGGCATCATCTCCCTCGTCGCCCTGATCGGTGCCGCCCTCGGCGCCATCGGTTCGCTCCGCACGGCCATCCGGACCATCGCCGGCACGATCCAGGCGGACATCCTGTGGATATGGGTCATCGTCCGCAACCTGCTCCTCGCCGCCGGCATCGGGATCGCGTTCGTGCTCGCCGCCGGTATCACGTTCATCGGTCAGCTCGGGGTGACCTGGATCGGCGACCTGCTCGGGGTGCCGTCGGATTCGCCTCTGCTCGCCTGGACGGTCCGGATCCTGTCGCTTCTCGTGGTCTTCGTCCTCGATGCCGCCCTGATCGTCGGCGCCTTCCTCCTGCTCTCCGGCGTCCGGCCGGCCGCCCGTTCCCTGTGGAGCGGCGCCTTCCTCGGCGCCTTCGGCCTCATCGTGCTGCAGCAGCTCTCCGGACTGTTCGTGGGCGGAGCGACGAGCAATCCCCTGCTCGCCTCGTTCGCTTCCCTCCTCGCCCTCCTGATCTGGCTCCAGCTCTCCACGCAGGTCATCCTCGTCGCGTGCGCCTACATCGTCACGGCCGAAGAGGAGCGCGGCGACCGCCTGCACGAACGGTTCGGCGCGCGGACGTTCGTCCAGCGACGGCTGCAGCGCGCCGAGGTCGACGTCAAGATCGCCACGGCCGAGCTGCGCGACGCCCAGCGTGCGGCGGCCGAGGAGAACGGCACCGCCGCCACGGAGTGATGCCCTCGTTGTGACCGGAATCGATACGATGGTCACAACGAGAGGGGATGCATGTCCGCACCACGACGGCACACCGTGACCGTTCCCGGCGCGGCGGTGTCGATCCTAGAATGGTGCCCGTCCGGGGAGACACAGCCGCCCGTGCTGCTGCTGCACGGCGGCGGGGCCGACAGTGCGGAGCTCTCCTGGGGCGAGGTCGGGCCGGCGCTGGCGGCGGCCGGGCACCGCGTCTTCGCGCCGGACCACCCGGGCTTCGGACGCAGTTCACACCTCGATGCACCGCTGACGCAAGAGCGCCTGGTGCAGTATGTCGGCGACCTCGTCGATGCCCTCGGGCTGCACGCCTACGCCATCGGGGGCCTGTCGATGGGCGCGGGGATGGCGCTGGGCCATCTGCTCGACCGCCCGGACGGAGCGCACGCCGCCGCCCTCCTCGGCAGCTATGGTCTGATGCCGCGCCTGACGGACGGCGCCTTCGGGCCCCTCTCCCACCTGTCGACGTTCCTGCTCCTGCGTTCGGGCCTGCTCGGTGCGATGACACGCGTCTACGCACGCGACCGCAAGGCGATGACGCGAGGCCTTCAGGATCTCGTGCGCTCCCCCGACGCCCGCACCCCTGCTCTCGTCGACGCGGTGCTCGCCGAGGCTGCGACCGGCTCCGGTCTCAAGACCTTCGGCGGCTGGCAGCGCGACCAGGTGCGGCCGCTGCGGCTCCGCACCGACTACCGTGATCGACTCGCCGAGATCCGCGTCCCCGTCCTCCTCGTGCACGGCGACCGCGACTCCGGCGTCCCGCTCCGACGGATCGAGGCGGCCGCGGAGAGCCTGCCGGACGGGCAGCTCTTCGTGGCCCCCGGCGCCGGGCACTGGGTGCAACGGGACCGTCCCGACCTCGTGATCCCCGCCCTGCACGAGTGGTTCGCACGAGGCTCCGATGCCTAGGCCGCTCGTCCCGGACCGCCGGGCACGCATCCTCGACGCGGCGGAGGGGATGGTCCTCGCGGAGGGGTTCGACACGATGAGCGTCGCGGCGATCGCCCGCGTGGCCGGTATCGGCAAAGGCGCCGTCTATCTGGAGTTCGCCGCGAAGCGCGACATCCTCGACGCCCTGCTCCAGCGCGGAACCGCTCGGATCGCCGACGCCGTCGCCCGCACCGCAGGACCGCAGCCCTCGCTCAGCGCCCTCTACCGCGCCACGGCGGCCGCGCTGCTCGACGACGAGCTCATGACGGCAGCGTTCCTCGACGATGCGGGAGTGCTCGGCGCGCACGTCGCCACGCAACCGACCTCCCGGTACCGGACACGTCACGAGCGGGTCGTCACCGGGCTCCGTGACCTCCAGTGTCAGGGCCGTATCGTGCCGGACGTGGAGCCCGAAGCCCTCGCCCTCGCGCTCTCCAGCGCCACCCTCGGACTGCTCTCCGCGGCCCGAACGCTGGGACCGCTCGACCGGGGCACGCTGAAGAGCGCCATCGACACGGTCGGCCGCATGGCCGCGAGCTTCGAGACGGAGTGACATGCATCACGAGACATCGGGTCCCCCGGGAACACCACCGCTTCTGCTCCTGCACGGCGGCGGCGTCGCCGGCTGGATGTGGGAGCCGCTGCGCACGCACCTCGATCCTGCGCGGCGGGTGATCGTCCCTGATCTTCCCGGTCACGGCCGCAGCGCGACCGAGGACTACGCGTCGCACGAGGAGACGGTGGCGGCGCTCGTCCCCCTGCTGGAGCGGGAGACGGGACCGGCCACGGTCGTCGGATTCTCCCTCGGCGCGCAGCTCGCCGTCCTGCTCGCGGCACGACGCCCGGACCTCGTCGCCGACGCCGTCGTCATCAGCGCCCAGGCGGAACCGCTGCGCGCCATCCGACCGACCCTCGCGCTGCTCCGCCTCACGGCCGGGCTCGCCAGGAACGAGCGCTTCGCCCGTCTGCAGGCGCGCGAGCTGTTCGTCCCGGACGCGCTGCTCCCCCGCTATCTGGAGACCTCCGCCGCCATCTCACGCACGACCCTGCTGCGCGCCGTCGAGGAGAACCTGCGTTTCACGCCGCCGCCCGCGTGGAGCACGCACCCCGGCTCGGCACTGGTCCTCGTCGGAGGCGACGAGAAGCCGCTCATGCGCCGTTCCGCCGCGCTGCTGAACCGTGTCCATCCCCGCAGCACCCTCGAGGTCCTTCGTGGTTACGGACACGGCATCCCCCTGCAGCGGCCGACGGAGCTCGCCGCACGGCTGCAGGAGCGCCTGCCCGATTGAAGTGGGGTCCGGTCAGCGGTCGCAGGACCCCTTCTCCTGGAGCGCATCATCCGTGACGATCGCCCCGTCCACGTCGATGTCGATCACGGCCTGATCGTCGACGATCTCGACCCCCGTCAGCGTGAGACCGGCCGGGAGCTGGTCCGCGATGCACACCCGCCGCGGCTGCGTGATCCCGTCACCGAGGGAGCCGAGCGACGACCCGACGCTGTCGAGATCGATGTCGACGCCGCCGATGCTCGCCGCCACCGGGGTGAGTTCGAGGTCGCCCTCGACAGCCCCCGGAGTGAGGGTGACGGAGACCGGAACCGCGGTGCCGAGCACGTCGAACGAGCCTCCGAGGGTCGCGTTCGGTGCCGCGAACTCCACGGTGTCGACCGGGAGCTCGGAGTCGGCGAGCAGAGCGGTGAACTGCTCCTGGTCGATGCGGATGGTGCCGTCGGCGCCGTCGAGGTCGCCGCCCCGCAGCGGAACGCCGGTCGCCGTGACGTCAGCCGCACCGGTGATGCCCTGCAGCGTGACGGCGTCCGTCGACAGCCGCAGGGTGTCGAGACGACCGGCGAGCAGCTGTGGGAGGAGGACCCCCTCGGTCTCGACGTCCAGCTGCTGGTCGGCAGGGAGGTCTAGCTGCTCGATGACGATCGAACGCACGACGCCGGGCAGTACCGCACGGGCGACGAGCTCCGCCGCGACCACGAGGGCCGCGACCACCACCACGACGATGAGGACGACCCATGGCCACCGGCGCCGGCGCGGCGCCGAGCCCTTCCGCTGGCGACCGTCCGCCGGGTCCGGGACCACGAGCGTCGGGTGCTCGTCCGAGGGCTTCGGGTACGGGAGGGTCGGGTTGTCGTCGCTCATGGCGCTCCCTACATGCGCTCGGGCGCGGAGACGCCGAGCAGGTCGAGCCCATTGCGGAAGACCTGGCCGGCGGCGTCGTTCAGCCACAGGCGCGTGCGGTGCACGTCCTCCACCGGGGCGTCGCTGAGCGGGATCACCCGGCAGTTGTCGTACCAGCGGTGGTACAGCCCGGCGAGCTCCTCCAGGTAGCGCGCGACGCGGTGCGGCTCGCGCACCTCGGCGGCGAACGCGACGATGCGCGGGAACTCCTGGAGCGCGCCCAGCAGCGCCGCCTCGGTCTCGTGCGTGAGGGTCTCCGGGGCGAAGACCGAGCGGTCGATGCCGGAGTCGGCGGCGTTGCGCGCGACGTTGTGGGTGCGGGCGTGTGCGTACTGCACGTAGAACACCGGGTTGTCGTTCGTGCGCTTCTGCAGCAGCTCCGGGTCGAGGTCGAGCGGCGAGTCGGCCGGCGAGCGCTCCAGCGAGTAGCGCAGCGCGTCCGTGCCGAGCCAGTCGAGCAGGTCGTCCATCTCGATGATGTTGCCGGCGCGCTTGCTGAGGCGGGCGCCGTTGATCGAGACCATCTGGCCGATCAGCACCTGGATGTTCTTCGCGGGGTCGTCGCCCGCCGCCCCCGCGACCGCCTTGAGACGGTGCACGTAGCCGTGGTGGTCGGCGCCGAGCAGGTAGATCTTGTCGCGGAAGCCGCGGTCGCCCTTGTTCAGGTAGTAGGCGGCGTCGGCGGCGAAGTAGGTGTACTCGCCGTTCGAGCGGCGGATGACGCGGTCCTTGTCGTCGCCGAAGTCGGTGGTGCGCACCCAGACGGCGCCGTCCTCGTCGAACACGTGGCCCTGCTCGCGCAGACGGTCGACGGCCTGGTCGATGAGGCTGGTGCCCGAGGCGTCCTTCGCGTGGAGGGTGCGCTCGGAGAACCACACGTCGAACGGCACGTTGAAGCGCTCGAGGGAGTTCTTGATCTCGGCGAGCTGGTACTCGTAGCCGAGCTCGCGGGCGACGGTGAGCTGGTCCTCCTCGGGGAGGTCGAGCAGGTCGGGACGGGCCTCGAGAACGCGACCGGCGAGCGTCGCGATGTACTCCCCCGGGTAGCCGCCCTCCGGCGTGGGCTCCCCCTTCGCCGCGGCCAGCACGGACGCGGCGAAACGGTCCATCTGCACGCCCGCGTCATTGATGTAGTACTCGCGCACCGCACGGGCGCCGCTCGCGAGGAGCAGGCGGACGATCGCGTCGCCGAGGGCCGCCCAGCGCGTGTGCGCGATGTGCAGCGGTCCGGTGGGGTTCGCCGAGACGAACTCCACGTTGACGCTCACGCCCTCCTGCGAGGAGTTCGTCCCGTAGGCGGGACCGGCGTCGACGATGACCTTCGCGAGCGCACCGGCGGCCGCCGCGTCGAGGCGGATGTTGAGGAAGCCGGGGCCCGCGACCTCCACGCTCGCGATGCCGTCCACATCGGCCAGTCCGTCGGCGATCTGCTGGGCGAGCTCGCGCGGGTTCGTGCCGAAGGGCTTGGCCAGGCGCATGGCGATGTTCGAGGCCCAGTCGCCGTGGTCGCGGTTGCGCGGGCGCTCCAGCACGATGTCGGCGGCGGAGAGGTCGAACGGCTCGCCCGGACGTCGTTCCTCGGCGATGGGGGCGAGGACGGCGAGGAGGGCGTGGGCGAGCGTTTCAGGATTCATAGATCCCCCAGTTTACGGGGGTGCGCCGGCCCGTTCCGTCGCCCCGTGTCCCGCGGAGTTTGCGATCCGTCCTCCGTGATCTACTCTCACACCATGAACGCCCCCGCCGCCCCTCGTCGACTGCGCATCGCGGGCGTCGCCGCCGCCCTCCTCGTCGCCGTCGCCGCGGGCGTGATCGGGGTCTGGCGACCGTGGGTCCCGGCGCCGTCGTCCCTCCCGGTCGGCGCCGCCACCGGAGACGAGTCCGCCGCGGTCATCGCCCCCGCGCCGCTCGCGCTCCCCGACGAGCCGACCGTCCTCGTGTTCGGCGATTCCTGGACCTACGGTTCGGCCGCCTCCGACCCCACGCTCGGCTACGCGTACGTGCTCGCCGACCTCCTGCACGGCTCGACCATCGTCGACGGCGTCCGCGGCAGCGGCTACCTCAAGCCCGGGATCGACGGCCCCGACTTCGGCGACCGCATCGCGGCGCTGGACCCGACCCTCGATCCGGACCTCGTCATCATCCAGGGCTCCATCAACGACCGGGCGCAGGGCGCGGCCGGCTACCGCGAGGCCGTGACCGCCGCGTGGGACGCGCTGACGGCGCTGTATCCGGAGGCGGCGATCGTGGTCCTCGGTCCCGCGCCGCACGAGCTGCCGGTGGGCGCGCAGACCGCACGGATCGACCGGGATCTCGCAGCTCTCGCCTCGGCCCGCGGTTGGTGGTACATCTCCCCGATCGAGCGGGACTGGATCACCGAGGACAACTACCTCGCCGTCATCGACGTGGAAGTCGGACGCAAGCATCCGTCCACCGACGGCCACCGCTATCTCGCCGAAAGGCTCGCCGCGGCGCTCGACGAACTGCGCGCCGCGCCGGTCACGGAGGCCGGTGGGTCGGAGACCACCCCCGACGAGTGATATTGTCGATCGGTACGCCTCCGTAGCTCAGTGGATAGAGCGCCGGTTTCCGGTACCGTAGGTCGCAGGTTCGACTCCTGTCGGGGGCACGTACAGCAAGAGGGATCGTCCAGACGGACGGTCCCTCTTCTCGTTCCCCCGGAGGTCGCTCAGCGGGCCCGCCGCCCGGACCGGTAGCCTGGATCCGTGCCCTCCCTCCTCATTGCCGGTTCGACGCGCGCTCCGCGCCGTCTGTCGTCCGCGACGCCGATGACGGAGTGGATGCGCGTGGTGCTGCACCCCGGCACCAACGGGTGGACGAGCGTCTGGGGCACCCTCTCGCACGGCGAGATCGCCGGCTGCCCGCCGCCACGGGGATAGGCCGCGCCCGGACGGGTGCGGCGACATCGCGCCACCCATCCATCTGCCGTGAGGTATCCCTGTGTCTTCTTCGTCGTCCCCTGCCCGTTTCCGTCTCGCGCCGCATGAGCTCTGGCGCGGCATCCGCTCCACCGCCCGCAGCGACGTGCTCGGCGGCGGTCTCCTTCTGACCGCCACGCTCGCTGCCCTGATCCTCGCCAACTCCCCCGCCGCCCCCTGGTACGAGGCCATCAGGGACTTCCGCTTCGGGATCCCAGAGTGGCACCTCGAGCTCAGTGTCGGCGCCTGGGCCGCCGACGGCCTGCTCGCGGTGTTCTTCTTCGTCGTCGGACTGGAGCTGAAGGAGGAGTTCGTCGCCGGGCGTCTCCGTGACCCGCGCCGTGCCGCGCTCCCGATCGCCGCCGCGGTGGGCGGCGTCATCGTCCCCGCCCTCTTCTTCGTCGCGATCAACGCCGCGTCGGGCGCCGAGGTCCTCCGCGGATGGGCGATCCCCACGGCCACGGACATCGCGTTCGCGATCGCGGTGCTCGCCGTCGTCGGCCGCTTCCTGCCGCCCGCCCTGCGGGTGTTCCTGCTGACGCTCGCGATCATCGACGACCTCATCGCCATCACGATCATCGCCACCTTCTACACCGAGACCATCAGCTTCCCCTGGCTGATCCTGGCGCTCCTCCCCCTCGCGGGCTTCGCACTCGCTGTGCAGAACGGCATCCGGTCCTGGTGGCTCCTGCTCCCCCTCGCCCTGGCCGTCTGGGCGTTCGTACATGCGTCGGGGGTGCACGCCACGGTCGCCGGCGTGCTGCTCGGCTTCATGGTCCCGGTGCGTCCGACGGAGCGCGCGCGGGTGCGGACCGGGACGGACGCCGACGGCGCCCCGGTCTACGACGGTCTCGCCGCGCACTTCGCGGATCGCTGGGGCATCGTGGCGACCCTCGTCGCCGTGCCGGTGTTCGCCTTCTTCGCGGCCGGGGTCGAGATCGGCGGCGTGGACGGCCTCGTCTCGGCGCTGACCGACCCCATCACGATCGGTATCATCGTGGGGCTCGTGCTCGGTAAGCCCGTCGGCATCCTGCTCACGACCTTCCTGTTGAGTCGCGTACCGGCCCTGCGCCTCGATGAGTCGCTGCGCTGGTCGGATCTCGCGGGCATGTCCCTGCTCGCGGGCATCGGGTTCACGGTCTCGCTGCTGGTGGGCGAGCTCGCGTACGGCAGCAGCAGCGTCGCGGACGATCACGTGAAGATCGGCGTGCTCGTCGGCTCGCTCCTCGCCGCGGTCCTCGGTGGCCTCGTGCTCGCGGCCCGCAGCCGCCGGGCACGCGCGGAGATCGGGTCCCCGCCCAGGGCCTGACTTCGGCCCGCTACGCTCCCCGGCGCCATCCGTCAATGCCCTGAGTCATCCTCGAGGCGGCGCCTAGCGTCGGTCACTCCACGTAGCGAAGGAGCATCCGATGAAGGCGATGACCTACCGCGGACCGTACAAGATCCGCGTCGAGGAGAAACCTGATCCGACGATCCAACACCCCAACGACGCGATCGTCCGGGTCACGAGAGCCGCCGTGTGCGGGTCGGATCTCCACCTCTTCCACGGCATGATGCCCGATACCCGCATCGGGCACACCTTCGGTCACGAGATCGTCGGGGTGGTGGAGGAGGTCGGCCCCTCGGTGGAGAGTCTGCGGGCGGGAGACCGGGTGATGGTGCCGTTCAACATCTACTGCGGCTCGTGCTACTTCTGCCGCCGAGGCCTCTTCTCGAACTGCCACAACGTGAACCCCAACGCGACCGCGGTCGGGGGGATCTACGGCTACTCGCACACGACAGGCGGGTACGACGGCGGGCAGGCGGAGCGCGTGCGCGTGCCGTTCGCGGATGTCGGCCCGTCGGTGATCCCGGAGTGGCTCGCCTCCGAAGACGCGCTGCTGCTCACCGACGCGTTCTCCACCGGCTACTTCGGCGCGCAGCAGGCCGACATCGCCGAAGGGGACACGGTGGTCGTGTTCGGCGCCGGTCCCGTCGGCCTGGCCGCCGCCCGCTCGGCCTGGTTCCTCGGCGCAGGCCGGGTCATCGTCGTCGACCACCTCGACTACCGGCTCGAGAAGGCGCGGGACTTCGCCTTCGCCGAGACGATGCACCTCCACGAAGCCGGTGACATCGTGCTCGCCCTGAAGAAGGCGACCGGCTACCTCGGCGCGGACGTGGTGATCGACGCGGTCGGCGCGGAGGCGGACGGCAGCGTCGTCCAGCATGTGACCGCCGCGAAGCTCAAGCTGCAGGGCGGTTCCCCCGTCGCGGTGAACTGTGCCATCGACAGCGCGCGCAAGGGCGGCACCGTGTCCATCCTCGGCGCGTACGGTCCTCTGGTGACCTCGGTGCGCCTTGGCGACATCATGAACAAGGGACTCACGGTGCGCGGCAACCAGGCTCCCGTGAAGAGGCAGTGGCCTCGACTGCTCGAACACATCCAGGCGGGGCACATCCGTCCCTCCGAGCTGCTGACGCATCGCTTCCCGCTGGAGCACATCGCGGAGGCCTACCACGTGTTCTCGTCCAAGCTCGACGACTGCATCAAGCCGCTCATCGTCGTCGGAGAGGAATGACCATGCCGTACGAAGGATCTCGACCCATCCCCGCACCGACCCCCGAGGAGCTGCGTGCCCGGATCCCGGGCTGGGGCGCCGACCTCGCCCCCGAGCACCGCCGCACCTGGCAACAGCTGGAGGATGTCGGCGACACCGGCGCGCATTGGGACCTCCCCGAGCGTCAGGGCCCCGACCGCGGCCGCGAGCGCTCCATCGAGCACGGGATGCTGCCGCCCGTCTGGGGCACCGCCCAGCCGCTGCACGGCCTGTCCGGCGCCATCCGGCGCGTGGCCTACGACCGGTTCAGCGAGACGAAGAACACCCGCTGGCTGCTGCTCGTGCTGGGCGACCGGGTCGATGCGGTGACGGCGCACGCGCGCTCCCTGCTCACCCGGCGACCGGACGACCCCATCACGCAGACCGGTGTCCTCGCGGAACCGCAGCATCGTCCGCTCGCGTCGCCGTTCGGACGGGGACGGATCGATCTCCGGCACACCTGGCTCGACCCGATCATCGTCGTGGGACCCTGGGTGCTGACGGTGGTCCTGAGCGTCCGCGCTCTCCGCCGCCTCGGCCGTCGACACTGAGCCGGGACCGAGACGGCGGCGTGGTGGCGCTCAGCGCTGCAGGATGCCCGCGGTGACGACCTCCGGACGGAGATCGAGCCGCCGGAGCAGCTGCGCGTTGAGCGCCACCACGATCGTCGACAGCGACATGAGCACCGCGCCGACCGACATCGGCAGCACGAAGCCGATCGGAGCGAGCACACCCGCGGCCAGCGGGACGGAGAGCAGGTTGTACCCTGCCGCCCACCAGAGGTTCTGCGTCATCTTGCGATACGAGGCGCGGGAGAGCTCGATCACCGACAACACGGCGCGCGGGTCGTCTCCGGCGAGGATCACCCCGGCGGAGGCGATGGCCACGTCCGTTCCTGCGCCGATCGCCAGGCCCACGTCGGCCTGAGCGAGCGCGGGGGCGTCGTTCACGCCGTCGCCCACCATCGCGACCCTGCGGCCCTCGTGCTGCAGCTCCTGCACCTTCGCAGCCTTGTCCTCCGGCCGGACGCCCGCGAACACACGGTCGATGCCGAGGTCGGCCGCGACGGTGTGCGCGACGGCTTCCGCGTCGCCGGTGATCATCACGACCTGGACGCCGAGTGCGTGCAGCGCATCGACCGCATCCCGCGACTCCGGACGCACCTCGTCCGCGAGCTTGAGCGCCCCGATGACGCGGCCGTCCCGCAACACGTGCAGGATGATCGCGCCGTCCGCACGCCACCCTTCCGCGACGGGGAGCTCGTGGGCATCCTCCTCCGTGAGCAGGTGCGGGCCGCCGACGCGGATCACGGCGCCGTCCACCATCGCGGTCACCCCCACCGCCGGCGAGGACGAGAAGTCGCGGCTCGCCGGCACGCGGAGCTCCTTGTCGCGAGCGGCCCGGACGATGGCCTTCGCCAGCGGATGCTCGCTGTCGGCCTCGGCGGCCGCGGCGAGCGCCAGCACCTCCTCCGCGGTCTCCGCACCGGCCACCGACACCTCGGAGACGACGGGCTCGCCCTTGGTCAGCGTGCCGGTCTTGTCGAACAGCACGGTGTCGACGGTGCGCATGCTCTCCAGGGCCAGCCGGTCCTTCACGAGCACGCCGCCACGGGCCGCGCGCTCGGTCGCGATCGACACGACGAGCGGGATGGCCAGACCCAGCGCGTGCGGGCAGGCGATCACGAGCACGGTGATCGTGCGGATGACGGCGTCGTCCGGCAGGCCGACCGCGCTCCACACCACCGCGGTGATCGCGGCAGCACCGAGCGCGAACCAGAACAGCCAGCCGGCGGCCGTATCGGCCAGACGCTGTGCGCGGGACGAGGAGTTCTGCGCTTCCGTCACGAGCCGCTGGATGCCCGCGAGCGTCGTGTCGTCTCCGGTCGCGGTGATCTCCACGCGGAGGCCGGAGTCGGTGGCGACGGTCCCCGCGGTCACCGCGTCGCCGGTCGTCCGTGTGACGGTGCGGGACTCCCCCGTCACCATGGACTCGTCCATCGAGGCGCGGCCGTCGACGATCCGCCCGTCGGCAGGGATGCTCCCGCCGGGGCGCACCACCACGACATCGCCCACGCGGAGGTCCGACGGGGCCACCCGCACGACCTGATCGCCCTCGACGCGCTCGGCCTCGTCCGGCAGCAGCGCGGCCAGCGAGTCGAGGGCGGAGGTGGTCTGCGCCAGCGACCGCATCTCGATCCAGTGCCCGAGCAGCATGATCACGATGAGGAGAGCGAGCTCCCACCAGAAGTCGAGCTCATGATGCAGCAGCCCGAGACTCGCTCCCCACGACGCGACGAACGCCACGGTGATCGCGAGCCCGATGAGCAGCATCATGCCGGGCTGCCGGGCACGGATCTCGCTGACGGCGCCGGTGAGGAACGGCTTTCCTCCCCACACGTACATGATCGTGCCGAGGACCGGCGACACCCAGGCCAGACCCGGGATGTCGGGAAGCGGGTAGCCCACGATCATCGCGAACATGCCCGAGAGCAGCACGGTCGGCACGGCCAGGACGAGCATGATCCAGAACAGCCGCCGGAACTGGGCGACGTGGTCGCCGTGACCGCCGTGTCCCGCGTGGCCGCCGTGCCCGGCGTGCGCACTGTGTCCCGCGTGGTCCGTGTGGTCTCCGGGCGCGGCGTGCTCCGCGTGTCCGGTGTGATCCGCGTGCGTCCCGGTCCCCGCTCCCCCGGGGTGACCGTGCGCGGAATGGTCGTGATGCGAGGTGCTCATGTCTTCCCTCCAACGTCGATGATGCCGTGCGGGGCCGGATCTCGCGGCCCCGCACGGGTGGGGGCTCAGGCCGCCCTGGTGTACTTCGCGGGATCAGCGTCGAACGCCGGCCCGCAGCCCGCGCAGCAGAAGTAGTAGCGGGTGCCCTCGTGGTCGCGATACAGGCCCGCTGCCTCGGCGGTCGCGATCACCACGGGCGTTCCGGCCATCACCGGGCATTCGGCCATGCCCTCGGCCGGCACGGCGAGCAGGTCGGTGCGCCCTTCGGCGGAGACGCCGCTCTGGCGCGGGACGCTGCAGCAGGATCCTGCGGGGGAATCGGACATGTCGGTACTCCTCTGTCGTTCGTTCACGGGGTGTCCACCGCCCTGCTGCGGAAGGACCGCAGGCGGAGGCTGTTGCCGACGACGAAGACGCTGGAGAACGCCATCGCCGCACCGGCGAGCATGGGGTTGAGCAGACCGAGCGCCGCGAGCGGGATGGCTGCGACGTTGTAGGCGAACGCCCAGAACAGGTTGCCCTTGATCGTACCGAGCGTGCGGCGGGACAGGCGGATCGCGTCGGCCGCGCTGCGGAGGTCGCCGCGGACGAGCGTGATGTCGCTGGCCTCGATCGCCGCGTCGGTCCCGGTCCCCATCGCCAGCCCGAGGTCCGCCTGGGCGAGGGCCGCGGCGTCGTTCACGCCGTCTCCCACCATCGCGACGACCTTTCCTTCGCCCTGGAGCCGGCGCACCACGTCGACCTTGTCCTGGGGCAGCACCTCGGCGATCACCTCGGTGATCCCCACCTCGCGGGCGATCTGCCCGGCCACCGCACGGTTGTCTCCCGTGAGCAGGACAGGCGTCAGTCCCAGCGCCCGGAGCTGCGCCACCGCCTCCGCGCTCGTGGACTTGACCGTGTCGGCGACGACGAGCACCCCGCGGGCACGACCGTCCCAGCCCACCGCGATCGCAGTCTTGCCCTGGGCCTCCGCCTCGGCCTTGACCGCAGCCAGCCCCGCGGACAGGTGCTGCGACCAGTCGGCGAGCAACGAGGCGCGTCCCACGACGACGGCGTGGCCGTCGACGATGCCCTGGACGCCCCTGCCCTCGACGTTCGCGAACTCCTCGACGCTCGGCAGGGCGCCGAGCTCCCGGGTGGCCGCGGCCGCCACTGCCTGCGCGATGGGGTGCTCGGAAGCGTCCTCGAGGGCACCGGCGAGCCGCAGCAGCTCCTCGCGCTGCACGCCGTCGTCGGTGTGCACCGCCGTCAGCGTCATGCGACCGGAGGTGACGGTGCCCGTCTTGTCGAGCACGACCGTGTCGACCTTCCGGGTCGACTCCAGCACCTCGGGCCCCTTGATGAGGATGCCCATCTGGGCACCGCGACCGGTGCCGACGAGGAGGGCGGTCGGCGTGGCCAGGCCCAGTGCGCAGGGGCACGCGATGATGAGCACCGCGACCGCGGCGGTGAAGGCGGCGGACGCCGGGAACCCGGCTGCCAGCCACACTCCCAGCGTGCCGAGGGCGATCACGATCACGATCGGCACGAAGATTCCGGAGATGCGGTCCGCGAGGCGCTGCACCTCGGCCTTCCCGGTCTGCGCCTCCTCCACGAGCCGCGCCATCTGGGCGAGCTGGGTGTCTGCGCCGATGCGGGTCGCACGCACCACCAGGCGTCCTCCGGCGTTCACCGTGGCGCCGGTGACGGCATCGCCGGGACCGACCTCCACGGGCACCGACTCGCCGGTCAGCATCGAGGCATCGACCGCGGACGTGCCGCTGACCACCACGCCGTCGGTGGCGATCTTCTCCCCCGGGCGCACGACGAACTCGTCCCCGACCCGGAGCTCGCTCGTCGGGATCCGGGTCTCGACGCCCTGCCGGAGTACCGCGACCTCCTTCGCTCCGAGCTCCAGCAGCGCCCGGAGCGCCGCACCGGCCTGCCGCTTGGAACGCTTCTCGAAGTAGCGCCCGGCGAGGATGAACGTGGTCACCCCCGCCCCGACCTCGAGGTAGATGTTCCCGGCACCGTCACTGGGTGCGACGGTGAACTCGAAGGGGTGCGTCATGCCGGGCATTCCGGCGGTACCGAAGAACAGCGCGTACAACGACCACAGCAGAGCGGCGATCGTGCCCATCGAGATGAGCGTGTCCATCGTGGCCGCACCGTGCCGGAGGTTGATCCACGCCGCCTTGTGGAACGGCCACGCCGCCCACACGATCACGGGACCCGCGAGCGCGAGCGACAGCCACTGCCAGTACGTGAACTGGAGCGCCGGGATCATCGCCATCGCGATGACCGGGACGGTGAGCACGACGGACGCGATCAGCCGGTGACGCAACGCCGTGAGCTCCGGATCCGGCTCCTCGCCGTCGGGCTGCGCACCCGCGGGAGCGGGAGGCACGGGGACGACGGCGGTGTATCCGGTCTTCTCGACCTCGGCGATGAGCAGGGCGGTGTCGATGCCCGCGGGCACCGTGACGCTCGCCTTCTCGGTCGCGTAGTTCACGGTGGCGGTGACGCCGTCGAGACGATTGAGCTTCTTCTCGATCCGCATCGCGCACGACGCGCAGGTCATGCCGCCGATCTCCAGCTCCACGCTGGTCGCGGGCGGGGTGTCCATCAGGACCGGACCGCCTGGTAGCCCGCCTCGTCCACGGCGGCCAGCACGGCCGCGTCGTCGACGGGGGCGGAGCTGCGCACCACGAGCTTCCCGCTCTGTGCGCTCACATCGATACCCTCGATACCGGGGATGCGCGACACCTCGCCGCGGATCGCCATCTCGCAGTGGCCGCACGTCATTCCGGTGACCTGGTACTCGCTCGTGCTCATCATGCTTCCTTTCCTCGGGATACCCCCCTGGGGTACTCCTTCGGCACAACCCTATACCCTGCGAGGGTATTCCCGCACGCCCGGTCGCAGCGGGACTCGTCCGCTCCGGGTGAGGGACGCTCGGCATCCGACGCCACGCCTGGGAGGATCGTGGTCATGGACTCCTCACCTCTGTCTTCCTGGCGCGACACCGGCACGCGGCGCACGATCGAGGCGTTCGTCGCCGCCGTGACGGAGGGCCCCGACCCCGTCCCCGTCGACGAACGCATCGCCGTGTTCGACAACGACGGCACTCTCTGGTCGGAGAAGCCCATGCCCACCCAGCTGCACTACGTCGTCGAGCGCTGGCGCGAGGAGGCGACCCGTGACCCCTCCCTGGCCGACCGGCAGCCCTACCGCGCCGCGGTCACCGGTGACCTCGCCTGGCTCGGCACCGCGATCGACAAGCACTACGCCGGCGACGACTCCGACCTCGGCGTCATCATCCACGCGCTCCTGGGGCTGACCGACGGGGTGAGCGTGGAGGACTACGCCCGTTCGGTCACGGAGTTCTACCGCACCGCGCAGCACCCGCTCCTCGGTCGCTCTTACGCCGAATCGGTGTACCGCCCGATGGTCGAGCTGCTGCGGTATCTCGAGAGCCACGGCTTCACCTGCTACATCGTGTCGGGCGGCGAGCGCGACTTCATGCGACCGATGACCCAGGCGAACTACGGCATCCCTCCCGAGCGCGTGATCGGCTCGGCGCTCGGACTCGCCTACGACGAGAAGGATGCCAGCGTCCGCTACTCCTCCGCCCTCGCCTTCTTCGACGACGGGCCGGAGAAGCCGGTGCGGATCTGGAGTCGGATCGGCCGGCGCCCGCTCCTGGCGGCCGGCAACTCGAACGGCGACATGCCGATGCTCGACTTCGCGCACGGCGGCCCTCGGCCCGGACTCGCACTGCTGATCCATCACGACGACGCCGACCGCGACGACACGCCCTACGACACGGGAGCGGAGCAGGCCCTCCACGCAGCCGCCGACCGCGGGTACACCGTGGTGAGCGTCCGCGACGACTGGGCGTCCCTGTTCCCCGACCCCGTCTGAGTCGGGGAACTCCGGGCGGTCAGAGGGCGCAGCGGAAGCCGATGTGGGTCATGGCGGTGTCCTCCGCCTGCGCCGATCGCGCCGCGGGGCGGTAGCGGAGGCAGTACTCCGGAGCGCACAGGTGCGATCCCCCCTTGAGAACGCGGCGCGGGATGGGCGACCCGGGTTCGGAGGACAGCAGGCTCGCTCGATGCCCCGCCTCCACGCCCACGGCTCCCGGCGGCACGTGCCGGTGCGTCCAGTAGTCCGCCGTCCACTCCCACACGTTGCCGATCATGTCGTGCAGGCCGTAGCCGTTGACGGGGAACGAGGCCACCGGAGCGGTGCCGATCCACCCGTCGGCACCGTCGTTCCGGTACGGGAAGGCGCCCTGCCACGTGTCCGCCATGAGGGTGCCGCCCGGCTTTGTCTCCTCCCCCCAGGCGAAGCGGGCGCCGACGAGGCCACCGCGCGCCGCCCATTCCCACTCCGCCTCGGTGGGAAGGCGCCGGCCCGCCCACGAAGCGTAGGCGACGGCATCGGGGTACGCGACCTGCACGACCGGATGATCGAGGCGGTCGTCGATCGACGAGGCCGGTCCGAACGGCTGGCGCCACGACGCACCGGGCTCCCACCGCCACCACTGCCGCCAGTCGCGCAGGTCGACGGGGCCTCGGGTCGGCGTGAACACCATGGCGCCGGGGACGAGGTCGTCCGGATGCACGCCGGGGTAGTCGGCGGGGTCCATCGGCCGCTCGGCGATCGTGATGTAGCCGGTGTCCTCGACGAACGCGGCGTACTGGCGGTTCGTCACGGGGTGCTGATCGAGCGCGAACGCTTTCACACGCCGTTCGTGGACGGGGCCTTCCTCCGGGTAGAACTCGTCCGACCCCATGAGGAGCGTTCCGCCGGGGACCTCGATCATCGCCGTCATGCCCTCATGCTAGGCCGCCACCCCCTGCGTTCGGTCACTCGCGCGACAGCATCGCGGCCGCCTCAAGCTCCATATCGAGATACTGCTCCGTGCTCACGTCCACCGCCACGCCCAGGAGCTTGCCGCCGGTGAACGGGAACGGATTGCGGTACTGCGCGCTGACCGGGTCGGCGCTGTCCCACCCGACGCAGAGTCCGTCGCCGCAGAGCGTGAACTTCCCGACCTGCGCCCGCATCGGACCGGACGCCACCGCACGATCATCGACGTACAGCGTGGTCGTGCCTACGGACTCGCCGTGCTCCCCCGCTCCCTCGCGCACGAACTCCACACCAAGAGTGTGCGGGCCGGGGGTGAGCTCCTCCGAGGTGAACGACTGCTCCGGCGGGATGCCGAGGAAGTTGTACACGTAGACCAGTCTGTTGTCCTTGAGGAACAGCGAATGCCCGCCGAAGCGGGAACCGTGCGCGAAGATCACACCCTCGGCGCCCTCGTCGAGGACGGCATCGGCGATGATCTTGTAGGAGCGCCCTCGGACGTTCACCGCGACGCTCTCCGGCACCGCCGCGGTGCCGGGGAAGTACACATACCGTCCCCGCGGCGGCTCCGCCTGCGGACGCTCCACGTTCAGCAGGTCACGGGCCGAGCGGTCGTCGAGCGGAAGGGCGAAGTTCGCCTCCGCCTCTGCGAACCACGCAGCGATGAGCTCCTGCAGCTTCTCCGGGTGCGTCCCGGCGAGGTCGTTCGACTCGGAGCGGTCCTCGTCCACGTGGTACAGCTCCCACACGTCGTCGTCGAAGTGGCCCTTGCCGCTCAGCGGCGCGTGCACGGCCGCGGCCTTCCAGCCATCCTTCCAGATGCCCCTGGTGCCGAGCATCGAGTAGTACTGCACGCTCTTCTGCGTCGGTCCGTCCGGCGCCGCGTCGAAGGACGACTTCATCGAGACGCCGTCGAGCGGTCGCTGCGGCACCCCGCGGTACGTCTCCGGCATCGCGATGCCGATCACGTCGAGCACCGTCGCCACGACGTCCACCGAGTGGTGGTACTGGTGGCGCAGCTCACCCTTCGCCGCGATCCCCTTCGGCCAGTGGACGACCATCGGGTCGCAGGTGCCCCCGGAGTACTGGGAGTAGCGCTTGAACATCTGGAACGGCGTGGAGAACGCGGCCGCCCACCCGGTCGGATAGTGGTTGTAGGTGTCGGCCGAGCCGAGCGTGTCGATCATCGCGAGGTTCTCGGCAAGATCGTCGGGGTACCCGTTGAAGAACTTGTTCTCGTTCACGGAGCCGTCCGGCGATCCCTCCCCCGAAGCGCCGTTGTCGGCGCAGTAGAAGATGATCGTGTTGTCCAGCTGGCCTGTCTCCTCCAGATAGTCCACGATCCGACCGACCTGGGCATCCGTGTACTCGGAGAAGCCGGCGAAGACCTCGGCCATCCGCGCGAACAGCCTCCGTTCGTCGTCGTTCAGCTCCGCCCACGGGCGCACGTAGTCGGCCGGGTTCGCCGCCTCGTCCGGCAACGGGTTGAACGGCGTCATCTGCGTGCCCTCCGGCAGCACGCCCTTCTCGATCATGCGGGCGAGCACCCACTCGCGATACGCGTCGTAGCCGTCGTCGAACGCCCCCTTGTACTTGTCGATGTACTCCTGCGGCGCGTGGTGCGGGGCGTGGTTCGCGCCCGGGCAGAACCACATGTACCACGGCTTCGAGGGGTTCGAGGCCTGCTGGTTCCGGATCATCGCAAGTGCCTGGTCGGCGAGGTCCTTCGACAGGTGGTATCCCTCCTCCGGGCTGTACGGCTGCTCGATGAAGTGGTTGTCCTCCACGAGGTCGGGGTACCAGTTGTTGGTCTCGCCCCCGAGGAAACCGTAGAAGCGGTCGAACCCGAGCTGCAGCGGCCACATCGAGCGGCTGCCCCCCGGCGCGATGTCCTCCTCCGGGACGTTGTGGTCTTTGCCGAGCCAGAACGTGCTGTACCCGTTCTCCTGCAGCACCTGCCCGATCGTGGCGCACTCCGCGGGGAGCCGCCCCGCGAAGCCGGGGAAGCCGTTCGTGCCCTCCATGATGACGCCGGCGCGGTTGACGTGGTGGTTGCGCCCCGTGAGCATGGTGGACCGCGTCGGGGAGCACAGCGCCGTGGTGTGCCACTGCGTGTAGGTGAGACCCCCGGCGGCCAGACGATCCATCGTCGGCATCGCGATGCGGCCGCCGTACGGCGACCAGGAGGCGAGCCCGGTGTCGTCGTACAGCACCACGAGGACGTTCGGCGCTCCGTCCGGTGCCTTCCGCAGCTCGTACGGCGACCAGTCGGGACGGGAGTCGCGGACGTCCAGCGTGATCTCGCCCGAGAAGTCTGCGTTGAATTCCGACATCGTCTCTCCTTCGTTCAGGGCGCGTCCGCGCTCTCTTCGGCCTGAGTCTTCCGACCCCACGCGCATGCCGACAGCGGCCCTCACCCGCGCAGGGTGATCTCCGCGCCGTGCGCGTCCTCGACGACGGCGGCGTCCTGCTCCTCCGGCGCCGTGGCGGGGCCTGGCCGTCGCAGCAGCTCCACGAGGATCGTGAGCACGAGCACGCCGATCGTCACACCGAGGACGGCACCGAAGGTCACGGGACGCGTCGCCAGGAGGATGAGCACCCCGATCGCCATCCCGGCGATGAGGATCGCACCGCGATAGCGGTCGACCGCCCGCCCGAACCGCCCGGAGGAGATCCCCCGTGCCTCGGCTGCCTCGCGAAGCGCCCCGAACCCGCTCTCCGTGACGCCGCGCACCGTCCGGGCACTGCGGCTCGATCCGGCGAGCCACGCCCAGAGTGCGATGAGGACCCCGACCAGAGCGAGCGCGACGATGGTGGAGCCGAGGAGCGCGGTGAGCTGATCGAAGAGGGACTCGGCCGCCGCGGCCGTCATGATCGACGGACTGACGGCGCTGACGAAGAACCCGCGTCCGATCCCCATCCCGGCGGCGAGGAGGAGGAAGACGACGGCGAACCCGGCGCTCGTCCAGAACAGCGCCCGCGGCCGGTTCACTGCGAGCAGCACTCCGAGGACGACGAGGCCGAGCACGACCCACGGCAGCCAGAAGCCCGCCGTCACCGCGATCTGATAGACCGTGCGGACCAGCACCAGCGCGTCGGTCTGCACCACCGGGATGGTGCGATCGACCACCGGGATGAGGTCGGCGACCCCGGCCCCGCGTTCGGCCAGAGCCTCCTTGACGCGTTCGACGACCGCCCCCACGTCCACCGAGAGCACCCCGTCGTCGCTGAGGTCCAGCGCGGTGCCTGGCTCGTCCTGCAGGATGGCGACGGCGCGCTCATGGGTGAAGCGCAGCGTCTCCGCCCAGATGTCGGCGAACTGCCGCGAGGACACGACCTCGTGCACGACGCCGTCGATCAGGGACGACAGGCCGGAGGCGGCCGGCGCTTCCAACAGCCCGAGGGCGGCGGTGGCGCGCGGCGGGAGGTCGAGGGCACGCAGGCCATCGAAGAGCTCGCCGACCACCGCATCCAGGTCGACCTGCTCGTCGATGGCGGCCGTCACCTGATCGGCGACGAAGTCCTGTACGTCCGGATCCTCGGCCAGCGGGGCGAAGGTCGCGACGAACCGGTCCGCGTCGACGAGCTGCAGCCGCGCCCACGTCCCCATCGCCGCGATCGGCGCGAGGAGCACGGCGACCACGAGCGCGATCCCGGCGATGATGCTGCGGGCCGAGATCCGGCGTCGGGGGCGTCGGAGCGCCTCGTTCTCCTGCTCCAGCGCACGCAGCCGTGCCCGCAGGTCATCGATCTCGCTCATCGCGGCCTCGTCTCGATCGTCGCGACGCTCAGCTCAGCAGCTTCTGCTTCGCGGCGGCGAACTCCTCGTCCGTCAGCACCCCGGAGGCCTTCAGCGATCCGAGCTCCTGCAGCTTGGCGATCAGGTCGTCGGCCGCTGCGGGCGGCGCGGCCGGCGGGCTCGTCGGCGGCGCATACTGCGCCGCCGCGGTGCGGGCCGCATCGTCCATCTGGGCCTGTTGCTGGGCCGCCTCGTACTGCTGCTGCTCGTACTCGCTCTGTGCGCGGCGCTCCTGGTGCCGCATGGCGGCTCCCTGCACCGCGGTCGCCGTCCCGGCGACCACCGCGGTCCGCGCGGCGAGACCGATGAGCCCCGGCCGGCCGAATCTCCGCAAGGGCATGTCATTCACCTTCCTGTTCGAGGATGTCCATCACCGCGTTCACGACGGGTGCCGGAACGCGCTCGCTGCGCAGCACCTGGCCTCCCGCGGCGGCCACATCCTGGGCGAGGGTCCGCGCGAACAGGAGCTCCAGGACCACGACCGCCGCCGACCGTCCCGGCGGCACGACCTCCGCCAGGGCGCGCACGTCGTCCTCGCTCGCGAGCCCGGCGACGATCGGCTCGAGGCCGTCGAGGACGGCAGCCCCGTCGTCCTCCTCCACCTCGAGGATGTCGAGATCCCCGTCCGCCGTCCGTGTCACCAGCACGAGGTCCAGCACGCGCACCACGCCCTTCGACACCAGGTCCGTCAGTGCGCCGAACGTGGACGGATCCGGCCGATCACCGTCGAAGCCCACGAGATAGAACTCGACGGGCCCGAATCGGAACTCCTTCATGTCGCCACCCTTCATCCGCGGTCCAGAATGGCACCGCCGTCGTCGCCCGCGCGCCGGTCCTCACCCGCTTCGGGTGAGGATTCGGGCCTCCATCTCCGTGCGGCTGTCACGATCGGAGGACGCGACGAATCGAGGGTGGCCATGAGGAGCCGGGTGCTGGGAGACGTGGCGTTCATCGTGGTCGAGCTGCGCAGCGCACACCCGGGACCGCCCGTCCTGGAACCGCTGCTGCGTCAGGTCGAGGACGGCACACTGCGCGTGCTCGACTTCCTCGTCGTGCGCCGCGATGCCGTCGAGGGGCACCGCATCACGGAGGTCGACGGCGACGACTTCTCGCTCGCCGGCCTGCCCCTGTACGCACCGGGCCTGATCTCCCTCGACGATGTCCGGCATTTCCTCCCGTGGGTGCCTCCCGGCGCCGTCGCCGCCGTCATCCTCGTCGAACAGCGCTGGGACGTCCGCTTCATCCGCGAGGTCGAGGACGCCGGGGACCGGATCCTGGCGACGCAGGCGATCCCCTCCGCGGTCGCGAACGCCGCCCTCGTCGCCACCCTCGGTGGGAGCCCCTGACGCCCGCGCCTGCTCACACGGTCGCGTGGACGGCCTCCCGCCGGGACGAGACCCCGAGCTTGCGGTAGATCGCGCGTTGATGCGTCTTCACGGTGTTCACCGAGACGCGCAGTTCCTGGGCGATCTCCGGCAGTGTGCGTGCGGTCTGCATCTGGTGGAAGACGTCGCGTTCCCGCTCCGACAGCCGATCGGTCACAGAGCCGACCGCGTCGACCGCGAGGCACCTCTCGATGAACCCCTCGAACTGCGTGCCGTGGTGCACGTGCGCCTGCAGCAGCCGGCGCACCGCGACCTCACGCGGACCGAAGAGCACGACGAGGTTCTCCGCTGACGCGACCGCGAGGGCGGCCTCGCACAGGTCATGCGCGTCCTCCTGGTGCCCCGTCGCCCTCCGGAGCGCGGCCGCGGTGATCAGCGTGGCGGCTTTGACGTACGACAGCTCGGACGCACCCCGCAGCGATCGCAGCATCTCCAGCGCCGCAGCGTGCTCCTCGGCGCGACGCAGGATCCCGGACAGGGCGACGCCCACGAGCGGCAGGTCGGTGCCGCCCGCATACTTCATCGCGATCCGCAGCGCCCGCTCCCTCCGCCCCACCGCCTCTTCGAGCAGGGCCACCGACGACTCCCGGAACGCCGGCCACGCCACCCCCTGCACGACGTCGATGGGGAGCTCCTGCACGCTGATGGCCGTTCGGCGGCAGATCCCGGGGTCTCCCGTGAGCGCGGCCGCATAGGCGCCCATCATGCGTGCATGCCCGGCCAGATCGCGGCCGGACGCGGCTTCCTCGCGTGCCGCGTCGAAGATCCGGACCGCCTCCTCCGCCTCGCCCGACCAGTACGCGACCCACCCCGCGGCGGCCACGGCGCTTCCTCGCGCGAAGGTGTTCCGCGGAGGAAGAGCCTCACGGGTGCTCTCGGCCTCGGCGAGCACGGCCGCGGCCTCCGTGAGTCGGCCGGACGTGGCGAGGCCGTAGGCGAGATGTCCGACGGCGCGGGACGTGAGCTCCCGATCACCGGCCTGCCTCGCCTCGCGCGCCGCCGCCGAGAAGTACTCGATCGCGAGGTCCGGCGATTCGCGATTGCGCAGCGCGGTCCACCCCAGCAGATGGTTGAGCGCCACCCGGCCGCCGTACATCCTGTCGTCCTCGGCATCCAGCAGCGCGCGGATCTCCGCACCGGACACCGCCACCTCGACGGACGACTCGGCGAGCAGCAGGCGGACGATGAGCAGGACGGCGGGGTCGGCCTGCCCCGGCGTGCGATCGAGGAGGGCCTCGGCCCGTCGACACAGCTCCCGGGCGACGCGATGGTCCCCGAGGACGTCGCTGGCTCCGGCCCGTACGAGCAGCAGGTGCGGATCGTCCGGGTTGTCGCGGAGGAGCGTCGTCGCCGTCCGCTCCACGTCGACGGCCGAGGAGCCGACCACGAGGCCCAGCCAGTGCCGGAGGAGGATGGCCCTGGCGCCCGCCGGATCCCCGGCGCGCCGCGCATGCGTCACGGCGGCGATCGGATCCGTGTGCTCCAGAGCACGAGCGGCACGGCGGTGCACCGTGGCGAAACGCGCCGCATCCGTCCGCGCGAGGTCGGCGCACCGACGCGCGAACGCGGGGTGCCAGCGGTAGGTCGGGCCCTCCGGGCCGTCGAACCGGTCGAGGAACAGTCCGAGCCGGACGCAGGTCTCCAGGAGGTCGGCGGCGTCGTCCCTCGCCGTCACCTGTGCGGCGGTGTCGGGAGTGAGCTCCGCGCAGGCCGTCCCCTCGAGGACGAAGTCCGCGAGCGCGGGCGGCAGCGCGTCCAGGACATGCTCACGGATGTACGCGCCGAGGAAGGACGAGGCCGTCGACGCCGGGCTCGACGGCAGGGAGCCGCCGACGAGGACCAGCCGCACCGCGATGGGCCAGCCTCCGGTCTCGTCGCGCACCGCGGCCGCATCGAGCGCGCCGGGCGCCGATCGCGTCAGACTCCGGATCTCGTCCTCCGAGAACCGGAGGGTGTCCACACCGACGAAGGCTCCCGGATGCATCAGGCGATGGCGGGACAGGGTGACCTCGATCAGGGTCGTCCCCACCAGGAGGAGCCGCAGCCCGTCCGGAGGCTGGTCGGCCAGCATCCCGAGGAGACCATCGCCCCAGGCCTCCCCGGCACGGTGGGCATCGTCGACGACGAGGTACACCGGGTGCTCGGCGTCCTGGAACGCCGCGCATATCTGCCGGTAGGCGCGCATCGGATCCTCGATGTCCCGCGGCGCGGCGAACACGCGCCCCGCACGCTCCGCCGCGAGCGCCAGCGCGTTCAGGACGCCGGCGGTCAGCAGTGCGGGGTCGTCGTCGGACGCGCTCAGCGCGAGCCAGGCGACGTCGTCGCGCGATGACGCCCAGGCAGCGACGGCGGTGGTCTTCCCATAGCCGCTGGGCGCGCTGAGGACCGTCACCCCGTCGGCATCGATGGCAGCCGCGATCGCCGCGGTCACACGTTCCCGCGGCACGACGCCGATGGGCGTGGCAGGCGGCCGGAAACGCATCGCCGGTCCCGGCCTCGTGGAACGTACGGGAGGCGACATGGCAACACGAAACCACGCGTCCGCGCGCCCTTCCAGAGCACCGGCGCGCAATCACCCGGATGAAAGTGCTCTCACGGGGTCAGATCTTGATCGGGAAGGTGGCGAGCAGGACGACGCCGGTCACCGCGATGAC
This sequence comes from Microbacterium sp. GbtcB4, assembly GCF_019091465.1. Lineage (NCBI taxonomy): Bacteria > Bacillati > Actinomycetota > Actinomycetes > Micrococcales > Microbacteriaceae > Microbacterium > Microbacterium sp. GbtcB4. Next base: position 106,662 of record NZ_JAGXJJ010000005.1, on the reverse strand, counting down.
GCCGCTGAGTGAGAAGAACACCGTGCGCCGCCACAGGGCGTGTTGATTCTGCGAGAGCGCGGCGAAGAACAGCACGAGCGCGAAGAGGACCGTCAGGAGGGAGTAGTCGTCGCCCCGCTGGTTGTTGCGCAGGGCGTCGGCGAAGCGCGCGTCGGCCTCGGCGGAGAGCTCCTCCGCCTCCCGTGCTCCGGGCGGGACGTACTCGTCCATCACGAACGGCCCCCGTTCGCTCCTGCCGTCCGCCACCCAGGCGTCGAAGGCGACGGCGAACTCGTCGGTGAACCGCTGTTCCACGAACTCGACGAGGTCGTCTCGCCCGTCCGCCTCGGCGAGCACCCACTCGGTGAAGAGGGTGAGGTCGTACTGACGTGCGGCCTGTGCGGTCGCCTGCGCCGATGCCGCCTGCACCCGCGCGGAGGACGCCTGGCTGAAGGCGATGGACATCTCGCCACCCCATTTCGACGCCTCGAACCCGCACCAGGCGGTGAGCACGGCCGTCACCGCCAACAGTGACACCGTGGCGATCTCGAGGAACCGATGGGGCCTGTGGGCCTCGCTCTGCGCGTCCATCCGCTCATTGTCCGGCCCCGAGGGAGCGGGCGGTCACGCGCTCACCCGGGTCGGGTGAGCCGTCCACTCATCGACAGCGGGACCGGGCGTGCCGCGGAACACGCGTGCGTTCGGCGGTTACGCTGGCGGCGTGACCTCGCTCCCGTCTGCTCCCGGCCCCGCCGGTCCCACACCGTCTCCGGCCCTGCGGACCCTGCTGATCCTGGCGGCGAGCGCGATCGTCCTCGCGGGGGTCTCGCTGGCGCGCGAGGTCTTCGGCCCCCTGGCCCTCGCGATCGTCATCGTGGTGATCTGCGAACCGATCCGCCGTCCCTTCCAGCGCCCCGGTCGCCCCGCCTGGATCGGGACGACCGCCGTGATCGTCCTCGCCTACGTGATCCTGCTGGCGATGGCGGCGCTGCTGTGGCTCGCCGGCACCCAGTTCGCCCGACTCGTCGGCGACCTCGCGTCCCAGGACGGCCTCGTGCGCGCCGCCGATCAGGTCGTCGCCTGGCTGCAGTCCCTCGGATTGGATCAGGAGGCGGCGGATGCGGCCGCCTCGATCCTCGACCCCGAGACCCTGCTCGGTGTGGCGGGGAGTCTGGGCAGCGCGGTGCTCGGCGTCGCCACCGCCCTGTTCTTCGTCTGCGCGTACATCATCTTCCTCGCCGCGGACGCTGCCCGGTATCGCACGGCTCCTGCCCTCTTCGGCGCCACGCACGGCCCCGCCCTGCAGCGCATCGCCCGGCTGCAGACGGGGGTCCGTCGCTACTACGTCGTGAACGCCGCGTTCGGTGCCGTCGTGGCGGTCGTCGACGGCCTCGCGCTGTGGTGGATGGGCGTCCCCGCCCCGGTCGTCTGGGCGATCCTCGCCTTCGTGACGAACTTCATCCCGAACATCGGGTTCGTGCTCGGTCTCATCCCGCCCGCGATCCTCGCCTTCGTCGTGGGCGGCTGGCCTCTGCTGCTCGGCGTCATCGCCGTGTACTGCGTGGTCAACGTCGTGCTCCAGGTGCTCGTCCAACCCAAGTTCGTCAGCGACGCCGTCGACCTGAGCCTCACGCTGAGCTTCTTCTCCGTCATCTTCTGGACCTTCGTGATCGGGCCGCTCGGCGCCATCCTGTCGATCCCGCTGACCCTGCTCGTGCGCGCCGTCGTGCTGGAGGGCGACCCGGGAGCGACCTGGGCGCGGTGGGTCAGCGGCGACCGCACGGCCGTCCCCGAGCCGACGCCGGAGTCGTCCGCGGCGCCGACCCGGCGTCGGTTCCGCCGACGCTGACGCCGCTTCGCCGGCACCGCACCGCGAAATCACCAGGGCGAGGTTGCCCGCCGCTCTGGTCGTCGCCGTCCGACGATGCCATCGTGAAGCCGGACACCACCGGTGACGAAGGGAGAGCGCATGCCGCGTCCGCTCGCAGGTCTGACCCGACGCACCCTCGCGACCGAGCTCACCGCGGGGGTCACCCTCCTGGCGATCGCCATCCCGCTCAACATCGGATACGCGCAGATCGCCGGGCTCCCCGCGACCGCCGGGCTGTACGCACTGATCGTCCCGACCGTCGTCTACGCGCTCGTGGTGTCGTCGCGCCAGCTGGTCGCCTCCCCCGATGCCGCCGCCGCGGCCCTCGTGGCCTCCTCCATCGGCGGTCTGGCCGTCGCCGGCAGCGCCGACTACGCCACCCTCGCCCTCGCCCAGGCGATCCTCTGCGGCGGGATGTTCCTGCTGCTCGCCGTCTTCAAGCTCGGCTTCCTGGCGAACTTCCTCTCCAAGCCGATCCTCGTCGGATTCGTCGGCGGACTGGCGCTGGACATCATGGTGAGCCAGATCGCGAAGATGCTCGGGGTGAAGATCGACTCCGGAGCCGAGTTCGTGGACAAGGTCGTCGCGCTGGTGACCGGCCTCCCCTCGCTCAACGGCTGGTCCGTGCTCCTCGCCGCCTGCTCCGTCGCGGTGCTGCTCCTCGGGCAGCGCTACCTCCGTGCCGTTCCCTGGGCGCTGGTCGTGCTCGTCGCCACGACCCTCACGGTCGTCCTCACCGGCCTCGACGGGCGGGGAGTGGATGTGCTCGGCGAGGTCCCCGCCGGCCCTCCCGCGCTCACCTGGCCGATCATCGACTGGTCGCTGTGGCTCGCTCTCGTCCCCTCCGCGATCGCCCTGACCCTCGTGACCACGGCGGAGGGTCTGCTCGTGTCGCGCTCCTACGCCGAGAAGCATCGCTACCCGTTCCACGCCAACCGGGATCTGCTGGCGTTCGGCGTCGCGAACGTCGCCGCAGGCGCGCAGGGCAGCTTCGCCGTCGGGTCCTCGACCTCGCGCACCGCGGCGATGGATCAGGCGGGCTCGCGCACACAGCTCCCCGCCCTCGTGCTCGCCGTCGGGACGCTCCTGCTGCTGCTCTTCGGCACCGCGCTGCTCGCCGACATCCCCTCGCCGGCGATCGGGGCCATCGTCGGCGTCGCGATCATCCCGCTCCTCGGCATCCGCGACTTCGTGCGGTTGTGGCGCTTGGACCGGTTCGAGTTCGTCATCGGCGCGGTCTGCTTCCTCGTGACCTTGTTCGTCGGCTCGATCGCGGGGATCGTCGTAGCCTTCGTGCTGGCCCTCATCAACCTCGCCCAACGTGCCTCCCACCCCGCCATCGACGTGCTGGAGACCTCGGGCGACCCCGGCGAGTCCCTCCTGGAGGACGCTCCTACGGGCACGACCACGGCACCGGGGGTCATCGTCGTCCGGCTCGCGGCCCCGCTGTTCTTCGCGAACGGCGCCGTGTTCTCCGCTGCCGTCAAGGAGGCCGTCCGCGCCGCCGGCCCGGCCGCCGTCCAGCACGTCGTCATCGACATGGAAGCCGTCACAGACGTCGACGTCACGGGCGCTGAGGCCTTCCAGGCGCTGCGGGAGTGGCTGGACACGCAGTCGATCTCCCTCGCCTTCAGCCGCGTCCGTCCGAACACGCTCCGCCGCCTGCGGGCGCTGGACCTGCTCGACCGGGAGCCCGTGTACGCGACCAACCGCGCCGCGATCACCGACCTCGCGCCGACCGATGCCGCTTCGCCGGCTCCGAAGAGGAAGGGCAGCTGAATGGGTACCGTCATCGGGGAGATCCTCCCCCTCGCCGTGGGCGTCGCGATCAGCCCCGTGCCGATCATCGCCGCGATCCTCATGCTCCTGTCCCCGAAGGCACGGGTCACGAGCGTCGGATTCCTGCTCGGCTGGATCGCCGGCATCGTCGTGGCGGTCGGCCTCTTCACCCTCCTGTCGGCGGTGCTCCCCGAGGAGGATCCGGACGCCTCCCGCCCGATCCGCGGCGTCATCCAGCTCGTCCTCGGACTCCTGCTGCTGGTGCTGGCGGTGGGTCAGTGGCGCAAGCGCCCGAAAGCGGGGCAACCGGCGGCCCTGCCGTCGTGGATGAAGGCGATCGACACGATGTCGTTCGGCACGGCGCTCGGACTGGGGTTCCTGCTGTCGGCGGTGAATCCGAAGAACCTCCTCCTGGCCGCCGGAGCCGGGGTCGACATCGGCGGCGCAGCGCTCGACGGCGGATCCACGATCCTCGTGATCGCCGTCTTCACCCTGATCGGGGCGTCGACCGTGCTCGTGCCCGTCGTCGGCTACCTCGTCGCCGCCGCACGGCTGCGCGCCCCGCTCGACGCCCTGCGCGGATGGCTCGCCGCCGAGAACGCGGTCATCATGGCCGTGCTGCTGCTCGTGATCGGCGTAGCCATGATCGGCAAGGGCATCGGCAGCTTCTGAGTGCGCCGCTGCCGCGCCACGGAGATCACCCGGATGAACGCATCGCGGGACCCGTGACCCCGGCCCTGACCCGGCAGTACTGTGCGGGGAAGGCGGTTCGGCAGAGATGAAGGAGATGGACATGGCCCGTGACTTCCAGGGCAGAATCGAACTCGACGTCCGCGATTCGGAGGCCGACTGGGAGGCGTTCCTCCCGGCGAAGCCCCGCGAGGGAGCACCCAACGTGCTGGTCGTCCTCTATGACGACACCGGCATGGCGGCCTGGTCCCCGTACGGCGGACGCATCAACATGCCGACCATGGACCGCCTGGCGCAGAACGGTCTGACGTACTCGCAGTGGCACACGACGGCGCTGTGCTCCCCCACCCGCTCGACGTTCCTCACCGGACGCAACCACCACCTCAACGGCTTCGCGACGATCTCGGAGTCGTCGACCGGCTTCCCCGGCTACAACTCCCACATCCCCGACTCGAACACCACGATGGCACACGTCCTCCGTGACGCCGGCTGGTCGACGTTCTGGGTGGGCAAGAACCACAACGTCCCGATCGACGAGTGGACGGCCGGCGCGTCCAAGAAGCACTGGCCGCTGGCGCAGGGGTACGACCGCTTCTACGGCTTCATCGGCGGGGAGACCAACAACTGGTATCCCTCCCTCGCCGAGGACAACCACTACATCGACCAGCCCTACCTCCCCGAGGACGGCTACCACCTGTCGAAGGACCTCGCCGACCAGGCGCTGTCGATGATCCGCGACGTGAAGCAGACCGAGCCGGACAAGCCCTGGTACCTGTGGTTCTGCCCCGGCGCGAACCACGCGCCGCACCACGCGCCGCAGGAGTACATCGACAAGTACAAGGGCGTGTTCGACGACGGCTACGAGGCCTACCGCGAGTGGGTCCTCGCCCGGATGATCGAGAAGGGCATCGTCCCGGAGGGCACCGAGCTCACCGCGCTCAACCCGATGCCGGAGGGGACCTTCTCCCAGACCGATGAGGTACGTCCCTGGGACTCGCTGAACGACGAGGAGAAGGCGATGTTCTCGCGCATGGCGGAGGTCTACGCCGGCTTCAGCGAGTACACGGACGCCCAGGTCGGCCGCATCGTGGACTACCTGGAGGAGTCGGGGCAGCTCGACAACACCCTCATCATCTACTGCGCCGACAACGGTGCGTCCGGCGAGGGCAGCCCGAACGGCTCCGTCAACGAGGGCAAGATCTTCGGCGGGTACCCGGACGACGAGGCCGAGAACCTCCGCCTCGTCGACAAGCTCGGCTCCCCCGACACCTACAACCACTACCCGACCGGATGGGCGGCGGCCTTCTCGACGCCCTACAAGATGTTCAAGCGCTACACGTACCAGGGCGGCGTGTGCGACCCGCTGGTGATCCACTGGCCCGCCGGCATCAAGGCCCGCGGCGAGGTGCGTCATCAGTACCACCACTCCACCGACATCGTGCCGACGATCCTCGAGGCCTGCGGCGTCGAGTTCCCGGAGGTCTACAACGGCATCGAGCAGACGCCGCTCTCCGGCGTCTCGATGGCCTACTCGTTCGATGCGGCGCCGGAGGCGCCGACGGCGAAGGAGACGCAGTACTACGAGATGTTCGGACAGCGCGGCATCTGGCACGACGGCTGGAAGGCGGTCACGGTGCACGGTCCGGTCAGCGGCAAGGGCCACTTCGACGAGGACGAGTGGGAGCTGTACCACACGGATGTGGATCGCGCCGAGGCCGTCAACCTCGCCGCCGAGCATCCGGACAAGCTGGAGGAGCTCAAGGCCCTCTGGATGGAGGAGGCGAAGGCGAACGCGGTGCTCCCGCTGAACGATCTCCAGGTCATCGGCAATCCGAAGGACTTCGAGACGTTCGTCGCGATGGAGTTCCATCAGCCCGCGCCGCCGTCCGGCCGGTTCGTCTACTACCCGGGCACCAGCGAGGTGCCGGAGCGGTCGGCGGCGAACACCCACGGCGTCTCCTTCAAGATCGCCGCGGAGGTCGAGTTCACTCCGGAGACCGAGGGCGTCATCTTCGCGCACGGCTCCCGGTTCGGCGGACACGCCCTGGTGGTCAAGGACGGCCAGGTGCACTACATCTACAACTTCCTCGGGATCCCGCCGGAGGACCGCATCTCGGGACCCGCCCCGACCTCCGGGAAGCACATCATCGGGGTCGAGTTCGTCAAGGAGGGCATGGGCGAGTACCGGGAGGGGGTCGGACCCGCACGACTCTACATCGACGAGGAGAAGGTCGACGAGAAGCAGATACGCACGGTCCTCGGTCACTTCTCGCTCTGCGGAGAGGGCCTGACGATCGGGCGGGACAGCGCCGACCCGGTGTCGTCCTTGTACGGCTACGGGTTCGACTTCCGCGGCGGGGAGATCGCCCAGGTCGTGTTCGACATCGCCGACGACGCCTACCTCGACCTGGAGGCGCACCTGGCGGCGGCCATGGCCCGCGACTGACGACCGGCGGCCGCCCAGGCCCTCAGAGCAATCCGAGGGCCTGGGCGGCCGCTGTCACGCCATCGCGATCCGAGACCCCGAGCTTGCGGTAGATGTTGCGCACATGCGTCTTCACCGTGTTCGGGGAGATGTACTCCTGCTGGGCGATCTGGCGGAGCGTGGCATTGCGGCTCAAGGCGCTCAGCACGATGCGCTCACGCTGCGTCAGCTCCTCCTCCACGAGCACACCGGCGGCGGCGAGCCGCTCCCGCACCCGATCCGCGAAGTGCGTGCGGGCTCCGGCCGTCGCCCGGGCCGCGAGCAGCCGCGACACGATCGGACCCGCCTCGGCGACGCGGCGCACGTGGTCCTCCGGCTCCGCGAGGGCGAGCGCGGTGGCGAGCGCGAGCTGCGCCCGATCCGGCTCCCCGTCGTGCACGTCGAGCTCGGCCTCGACCAGCCACGCGTCGATCATCGACGCCGGGAGCATACAGGGGATGGCGCCCTCCAGCACCGGCGCCAGCGCGCCACGGGCGATACCGTCACGGCGGTCGTGCACGGCGGCGATGGCGCGGAGCACGAGCACGTCTCCCGTGTCCCCCAGCGCATCCTCCATGTCGGCGATGAACCGGTCGCGGAGCGTCGGCTCCCCCAAGCGGTCGAAGGCGTGCACCGCGAAGGGCCCCATCATGGCGTACCAGTGCGGGGGAAGCGGGAGGTCACTCCGCGGCGTCAAGGTGTCGAGAAGCCCCACGGCCGCGTCGCGGGGATCGGCGACCTGCTCGGCCGCCAAAAGTGCGCGCATCCCCTGCAGGCCCCTGGCGATCGCGGTCTCCCCGCCGTCGTCGATCACCCGTGCGGCCGTCTGCAACGTCTGCACCTCCTCCAGGCTCTGCATGCCCTCGTAGGGGGCCCAGAAACGCCAGACGCGCGTCACTTCGAAGAAGGGGTTGTCCGGTTGGTCGAGCTCGTGCCAGCGGCGCTCCAGAGCGGCTCCCGCCTCGGTTGCGTCCCGGAGCCTCCCCCGGAACAGCACGCTGGTGGCGAGAACCGCCTCCGCCTGGAGCTCCGCCGCACGCGCTCCGATCGCCCTGGCGAGATCCCCGGCGAGGCGCGCCGTCGCCTCTGCCCGGTCGAGCCGTCCGCTGTAGAGTTCCGCCGTCGCAGCCTCCAGGAGCACGTAGGCATCGACCTGCTCTTCGCCGCTGAGATCGCGGAGGTCGGCACCGACGCCGTCCAGTGCCTCGGCGATCCCGCCCCGCCGGAGCGCGGTGTGCAGCTCGATCCCCTGCCGCCAGCGGCGGTCGGCGTCGGGCTCCCCCCGACCGACGGACGGGACGATCACCGCAGCCGAGGGGTCTCCGCACGACAGCTCCGCCGCTGCGATGAGCATCCGCACCGTCGGCACCACCCGCAGGGTGGTCGGAAGCTCGGCCATCACCTCCCGCACCTCGTCCGGCCGGCCGTCCAGCACGAGCTGCATGCCGCAGCGCCGCAGGACTCCCGCCGTGCACGCCGTCTCCCCGCCGCGCACGGCATGCCGCAACGCGAGCAGCGGCTCATCGTGCGTCGCGAACCAGTCCGCCGCCCGGCGATGGAGCTGCTCCTCGCGGTCCGCTCCGCCCTGCCGAAGCCGGCCGAGGAGGAACTCCCGCAGCAGCGGCGGATAGTGGTAGCGGGGCGGTTCCGCGGTGTCAGGGCCGGCGAGCACGGTGAGACGGAGCAGCCGGTCGATCATGGCCGTGACCGCGCCGGCCCCCGAGAGCTCCGCGGCGAGCTCGGCGGTGAATACCTCCGCGACCGCGGTCGCCTCCAGGAATGACCGCAGCTCGCCGTCGAGGTCTCCGAGCACCTCCTCCACGAAGTAGTCCGCGACCTCAGGCGCATCCCCCCGCAGCGGATGGGCGAGGACCGTCTGCGCCCCGGCGGCATCGAGCATCATGAGCTGCAGCCCCGTCGCCCACCCCTCGGTGCGGGAGAGCACGGAGCTGACCTCTCCCTGCGAGAGCCGGATGCCGCGGATGCGGAAGAACGCCCTGACCTCGGCCGGGTCGAACGCGAGCGCTCGGGCGTCGATCTCGAGGGCCACCCCTGCGATGCGTCGTCGCGCCAGCGGAATGGCCCTGGTCCCTCGGCCGGAGAGCACCACGTGCACGTTGCCCGGCGCGTTCTGCACGAACGTCGAGATCAGTTGCGCCGTCTCCTCGTCCTGCACGCGGTGCACGTCGTCGACGACGATGACGATGCGCCTCCTCGCTTCGGCGAGGGCTCTGGCGAGCGCCCGCGCGGCGGCCGCCGACCGCACGGACGGCACCTGTGCCAGCGCCTCCTGCAAGCCGCGATCATCGACCCTGCCCAGGGCCGCGCGGACGAGCGGCAGATCCGCCTCCCCGCGCTCCAGCGCCACCCATACGAGCTCGATGTCTGCGTGAGCGCGGAGATCCTCAGCCCATTGCGACAGCAGCCTGGTCTTCCCCGACCCTGCCGGGGCGCTCACGAGAGTGAGCGTCCACGGCCCGTCCATCGCGGCTGTCAGTCGTGAGAGCAGGCGCTCCCGACGAACCTCACCCTTCACTGCAGCGGGTGCCGCGCTCTCGCCCGTTCCCGCCGTCCACGCACTGTTCAGCACTCGAAACCCCCCGATTTCGATCTTGCTCCCCCTCGCGGGCAGTCTATTGCAAGGTGGGAGCGGTCCCGCAAGGGGAGCGCCCGTCGCGCTCATTCCGAGACGTTCGCGCGCGTCGGCCGCCGGATCGCCAGCAGCGCCGGGATCAGCGCGCCGAAGAACAGCGCCAGGGCCACGCCCAGAAGCGTCTCGAGCGTCCTCTCCAGGAAGCGCGCGGTCGGCGGCTCGGACGACGTCGACAGCAGCAACGTGAGCACGAGGAAGGTCGTGAACGCCGGCGCGACGTACCACCGGCTCTCCTGGACTGCACCGAGACAGCCCACCACGACACCGATTGCGAGCCCGATCGCCACCCCGCTCGGAGACAGCAGGGCGAACCCCGCCGCGACCAGCGCTCCGACGAGCACCGACGCCGCCCGACCGACGCTGCGCAGGACGAGCTGGCCGCGCACCGGACGCATCACCAGCAGCACGGCGCCGGTCGCCCAGCCGACGTGCTCGACCCCGGTCGCGAAACCGATGGCGGCCGCCGTCGCGGCGGCGAGACCCAGCAGCGCCCCGTACATCAGCAAGGCTCGCCCCTTCGGCAGCGATGCCGCGGCCCGCACGCCCGCCTCGTGTTCCGGCCAGAGGAGGGCGATGAGCCACGCGTACACCGAGCCGGCGACGATCGCGCCGGCCAGGAGGACTGTCGTCGTCGACAGCGGGAAGCTCAGACCGATCCCGACCATGGGCAGGACCAGGGTCAGCGCGAGCTGACCGGCGCGCTCCCGCGCGGCGAGCATGCTGGCGAGGACCGCCAGCACAGCCACGGCGAGCACGGCGAGGACCGGTACGAGCGCGAGCGTGGCACCGAGCAGGAGCCCCAGCGCGACCAGCGTCCCGAGCACGGGGATCGCCGAGCGCGCTCGTCGCCGTGCAGGAAGCCCGACGACGGCCGCCGGCAGGACCCCGATGCTCAGAGCCAGCGCGACAGCAGGATCGAACGGTGCGACCGCGATCGCGGGCACCGCGTAGAGCACGCCGAGACCGAACCGCGACCATCGCCACGTCACTCCGGCGCGTGCCGCCATGCCCGCCTCGCTCTCCGGTTCCGGCTGCGGTCGGGCCTCGTTTCCGCTGTCTCGATCGCCCCGTCGGTCTTCCGTGCCGTCAGCCTAGGCAGGCGGTGGCCGCACGTCACCGCTCATCGGCCGCGTTCACCCGGGTGAACGCGGCCGCTCCTCGCGGTCCGCCGCGGCCCGGAGCCCGGCATCGACCGCGGGGTGCACGCGTCCGGCCGCCGTCAGGGCGGAGTACCACGACGTCCGAGCCGCGACGGCCGCCGCCGCCTCCGGCACCGCCGCGAGGTGGAGCTCCACGCCGAGCTGCGCCAGCTCCCGATCGAGGGCTTCGAGGGCGTCGAGCACCGTGATGGACATCACCACCTGCTGCGGCAGTCCGAGCACGAGCGTCCGCACCGGCTCGGCCTGCGCGGCGACGGTCTGCACGATGAGCCGCTGATTGGCGAGCGCATTCGCCGTGTAGAGTCCCCGCTCGGGCTCCAGCCCGAGAGCGCTCCCCCGCCTCCCCACCACGCGGACACGGGGGATGTTGAGCTCTCGCAGCACGAGCACCAGCGTCACGACGACGCCGACAGCCACCGCGGGGAGGAGCCCCGCGGTGAGACCGATGGCCGCCACGGAGGTCGCGACCCAGAAGTCCATCCGACTGATGCGCGCCCAGCGCACGAGCTCGGGGATGTTGACGAGTCCGGCCACCGCCGTGAAGACCATCGCCGCGAGCGTCGCCTCGGGCAGCAGGCTGAGCACCGGAGCGAGGAACAACGCGACGAGGACGGCGAGCCCGACAGTGGTCAGCGTCGCCAGCTGGGAACGCGCTCCGGCACCCTGGTTGACGGCGCTCTGCGAGAACCCTCCCGCCGCGGGCATGGCCGCGAAGAAGGCACCGACCGTGTTCGCCGCGCCGGTCGCGAAGAGTTCCTGGTCGCTGTCGATCTGCGGCTCCGTCGCCTGGCGCAGGCTGCGTGCGACCGCGGCGGACTCGAGGAAGGCCATGACGGCGATCGCCAGCGCTCCCGGCACGAGCGCCGCGGCCTCGGACAGGTCCGGGATCCCCGGAGCGGGAAGACCGCCGGCCACCGGGGCGATGAGGTCGACACCGAGATCATCGATCCCTCCGACCCCCACGAGCAGCATGCCGGCGGCCACGACGACGAGAGTGCCCGGGACCCGCGGAGCGAAGCGTTTGAGGAGCAGGAGTGTGGCGATGGACCCCGCCGAGAGGAGGAGCGTCGGGATGTTGACGCTGTCGAGCGCCTCGCCCACGGCGACCAGGGAGCGGATGAAGCCGTGGCCGGAGAAGTCGAAGGACTCCCCCAGGAGCTTCGGGAGTTGCCCGACGGCGACCGTCGCCCCCACCCCGATCTTCAGCCCGAGCACGGTCGCGCCGCTGATGTTCTCGACGAGAGATCCCAGCCGGCACGCCCGTGCCAACAGCAGAACCGCTCCCACCAGGAGGGTCAGCATCATGAGCGCGCCGATCGCGTCGTCTGCGCCCGCGGCCACGCCTGCCGAGACCAGCGTCGTTGCGGTGAGGGTCGCGATGGTCGATGTCGTCGAGACGCTCATCGCCCGGCTGCCACCGAGGAGGGCGTAGACGAGCATGGGGACGATGCACGTGTAGAGGCCGACCTGCACCGGGAGATTCGCGATCGTCGCGTACGCCATGGCCTGCGGAACCACGACCGCACCCGCGGAGAGGCCGGCGAGCACATCGCGTACGATCCAGCGGCGCTGGTAGCCGTCCAGAGTGCTCAGCAGCCACGGTGGTCTGTGCACTGTGCTCATGGGACTCCCTCCGCCGTCGAGGGAAGCGTACTGCCGACGCTCCGGGCGCGACCGGCCGGAGGCGTCTCACCGCGGCGAGTCACCCGGGTGAACTCCGGACGGAACCGGTGCGCCGGCGCTGCGCCCGCCGGTATGTTCCGAGCGTGCCCCGGAGACGGCGGCACCGAGAAAGGAGCAGTCATGGGATTTTGGGCATCGTTCTGGGACATCATCTGGTGGTTCCTGTGGATCTTCGCCTTCACCGCGTATCTCTTCGCCCTGTTCGCGATCATCGGGGACCTGTTCCGCGACCACAAGCTGAGCGGCTGGTGGAAGGCCGTGTGGATCTTCTTCCTGATCTTCGTGCCGTTCCTCACGGCGCTCGTGTACCTCATCGCCCGGGGCAACGGCATGGCCGAGCGCAGCAGCGCGGAAGCCCGTCGAGCACAGGAGGCCGCGAACGCGTACATCCAGCAGGTGGCCGGCAGCAGTCCGAGCGAGGAGATCGCGAAGGCCAAGGCGCTTCTGGACGCCGGGACCATCACCCCGGACGAGTACTCCCTCATCAAGGCGAAGGCGCTGCAGTAGGCCGCGCACCGGCCCCCGCCGGCGTGAGGAGCCCACGGCATGGACCTGCAGGATCTCCTGCCCACCGACATCGACTGGTGGCAGCTGCTGCTGGCCCTGCTCGTCGCCCTCGCGACCTGGATCATCTCGCGGTTCGCACGCCGGGGCACGACAGCCCTGCTCCGGCGTGCTCCCGGCATCTCCACCGCTGTGGGGACGGCGACCGCGCAATTCGTCGGCTACGCGATCCTCCTGCTGGGCTTCGGCATCGCGCTCGCCCTGCTGGGCGCGAACGTGCAGCCCTTGCTCGCGATCGTCGTCATCCTCGGCATCGTCGCGATCCTGGTCCTCCGCGGCGTGGCCGACAACTTCGCGGCCGGTGTGCTGCTGCAGGCGCGGCAGACGGTCCGCATCGGGGACGAGATCGTCGTGGAGGCGCTGGACTCCGTGATCGCCGGGACGGTGACGGAACTCAACGCCCGCGCGGTGATCCTGCACACCGTCGACGGCCGCACCCTCCACATCCCCAACGCACGTCTGCTCTCCGATCCCGTCGTCAACGACTCCACCCGCGGAGCCCGACGCAGCGAGGTGGAGGTCAGGGTGCGACGGGACGGGACGACCGGGATCGATGGCGTGCTCGGGCCGCTCGTCGATGCGGCGAGGACGGCGGAGGGCGTGCATCGGCACGAAGGCGTGCGGGCGCTCGTGGTCAGCGTGAGCGGGGACCGGCTCATCGCGCGACTGCAGTTCTGGCACCACCCGCTGCACGGCGCCCTCGTGAGTGCCGCCGTCGTGGTCGCGGTCTTCGACGCCCTCGGCGGCCTCGGCACGACCGGCACCGTCACCAGCGTCCCGGCCCCGCCACCGCTCGTGCCGTCCGATGCCGTGTGAGACCCGGGTGCGCGATGTCGGTGCCCTCGGGCATGATCTGCGCATGGACATCACCTTCCTGCAGCCGGACGGCCTCGTCCGCAGCCCCGCATTCAGTCACGCCGCCGTCATCCCCCCGGGGGCGACCACCGTCTACATCGGAGGGCAGAACGGTGTCGACGCCTCCGGCGCCGTCGTCTCCCCCGACGTGGGGGCGCAGGCGCTTCGAGCTCTCGACAACGCCCGGGTCGCGCTGGAGTCGGCGGGGGTGACGCTCGACGACGTCGTGAGCTGGACCATCCTCATCCACCAGGATGCCGACCTGCGCGCGGCGTACGGTGCCGTGGCCGCCACCCTCGCCAGGGACGGCGCCCCGCCGCTGGTGACCGCCGCGCGGGTGGCGGGCCTCGGCGTGCCCGGAACCCTCATCGAGGTGAGCGCGATCGCCGCGACGGTCCGCGACTGAGTCAGATGCGACCGCGCACGGGGGTGCGTTCGACGCCGTCCGGTTCGTCGGGCATCGTCATCTCGGCACGGACGCCGAGCAGACGCACTTCCCGGGCGGGGTCGAGGGTCTCGCCGAGGGCGAGCGCCATCGCGACCACGTCCTCTCGATCAGCCGTGGGAGCCGGGAGCTTCCGGCCGAATGTCCTCGTCTCGAACGGGGCGTACCGCACCTTGAGATGCACCCGCATGACCGGGCGCCCCTCGGCCGCGCAGTCGTCGAACGCGTGTCCCGCGAGCTCCCGCAGCGCGTCCTCCACCGCCTCAGGTGTCGTGAGGTTCTGCTGATACGTGGTCTCCCGGCTGTGGCTCCGTGCCACCCACGGAGTGTCGTCGACGATCCGCGGCCCCAGCCCGGAGCCCAGCCCGAGATACCACCGCCCCATCTTGGGACCGAACTCCGCGACGAGGGTCTCCTCGTCCGCCGCCGCGAGTTCGCGCACCGTGGCGATGCCGTGTGCCGCGAGCCGCTTCTGCACCTTCGGCCCCACGCCCCAGAGGTCACGGGTGGGCCGGTCGCCCATCACGGCGAACCAGTTGTCGGCCGTCAGCCGGAACACGCCTCGCGGCTTGCCGAACTCCGTCGCGATCTTCGCCCGCACCTTGTTGTCTCCGATACCCACCGAGCAGTGCAGACCCGTCGCCTCCTCCACCGCGCGCTGCGCGGCCCGCGCGACGCCCTCCGGGTCGTCGGTCACGACGCCGAGGAAGCACTCGTCCCACCCGATCACCTCGAGCACCACGTCGGGCAGCGTCCGCAGCGCCGCCATCACCTCGTCCGACGCCCGCTCGTACTCCGCGTGATCCACCGGCAGGAACACCGCGTCCTCCGGCGCCTTGCGCGCCGCGATCTTCAACGGCATCCCCGACCCGATGCCGAAGGCGCGCGCCTCGTACGACGCCGTCGAGACGACGGCCCGCTCGGTCGGGTCGCCGCGGCCCCCGACGATGACCGGCCGTCCGGCCAGCTCCGGGCGGCGCCGCACCTCGACCGCGGCGATGAACTGATCCATGTCGACATGCA
This sequence comes from Microbacterium sp. GbtcB4, assembly GCF_019091465.1. Taxonomy (NCBI): domain Bacteria; kingdom Bacillati; phylum Actinomycetota; class Actinomycetes; order Micrococcales; family Microbacteriaceae; genus Microbacterium; species Microbacterium sp. GbtcB4. Next base: position 91,497 of record NZ_JAGXJJ010000005.1, on the reverse strand, counting down.
GCACCCACTCGGCCATGCATCGAGTGTGGCCGCTGACGCCGGGGAAGTCACCCCGTCAGACGAGGAAGATCGGCAGCAGCCCCGGGTTGTGGGCGTGGACGAGGACGGCGAAGACGACCGCGTCGAAGAGGAGGTGCACTGTGACGACGTAGGCCAGCGAGTGCGTCCGGAGGAAGATGAAGCCCTGCAGGAGCGCGAACGGGATGGTCAGCAGCGGCCCCCATTCGCGGTACCCGAGTTCCCACAGGAAGGAGACGAAAACGACGGCCTGCAGCGCGTTCGCGAGCGCATCGGGGAAATGGCGCCGCAGCAGCGCGAAGACGGTGCAGATGAAGAACAGCTCATCCCAGATGCCGACCGCGCCGACGCCGACGAACAGCCGCGCGATGAGATCGGGCGTATCCACCACGGGCCAGTTCTGATAGACGCCGCTGGTGATGAAGTAGAAGGGCAGGATCAGCCAGCCGAGCACCAGCACCGCGACGAGCCAGCCCCAGTGCAGCACTCCCCAGCGCTGCCCCGTCCGCCAGGGGAACCGGATCGCCCGGTCGCGGAAGGCGAACCGCGAGATCAGATACGGCACGAGCACCGCACCGCCGAGCGCGAGGGTGAAGCGCAGCATGGCCAGGTTGTCGAGCTCCGCCGCGAGCGGGATGACACTCACGATGAGCATGCCGAGCGCGATCAGCGAGAGGTCCCGCGTGAGCGATGGCCGCCGGGATCCGTCGGGCCCGGGGAGCGGCTCGCCGCGGCGCTCCACGAGCAGGGCGGCACCGACGCCCAGCGCCAGCAGCAGCCAGCCGAGCCAGGGCAGCGCCACGACGAAGAAGGCCGGGGCGGCCGCGCACACCAGCGCCGCCGGGACGAGGCGCACCCCCACGGGCGCGCTCGGAGGGGCCTGCGTCATGCACGATCCCGTCGGCGGTACACGAGATCGCGGATGTCGCGCCCCTTCGCGAGACCCTTCCGCTCGAACGCGGTCATGACCCGACCGTCGAACCGCTCGGCCCAGTCGCCCTCGAAGGCCCGCTCGAACAGGGGCTCGGCGTCCAGCACCTCCCGCATCTGGAGCGCGTAGTCCTCCCAGTCGGTCGCGAGCCGCAGGAGGCCGCCGTCGCGCAGCGCCCTGGCCGCCGTGTCACCGAATCCGGGCCGCACCAGACGACGTTTCGTGTGGCGCTTCTTGTGCCACGGATCGGGGAAGAAGATCCACACCTCGGCCGCCGCGGCCTCCGGCAGGTACGAGGAGAGCACCTCCGGCGCGTTGGCCTCCACGACGCGGAGGTTCTGTACACCCGCACGGTCGGCGTCGAGCATGGTCCGGGCGAGGCCCGCGCGGAAGACCTCGACGGCGAGGAAGTCGTCGCGCGGCCGGTTCGACGCGGCGGCGACGATGGCATGCCCCTGGCCTGAGCCGATCTCGACGAAGAGGTCCGCCTCCCGGCCGTACTCGGCGACGACGTCGAACCGCGCCTCGGGGTGCACGGAGGTCCACGCCACCGCGCGCGGGACATCCAGCAGATAGCGCGGGGCGAGATCGGTGAAGGCGCGCTCCTGCGCCTCGGACATCCGGCCGCTCCGACGCACGAAGGACACCGGCTCGTCGCGGAAGGTACGCGGTTCGGGCATGGATCCAGGGTAGTCGCCGGCGCCGCCACCGCCGGACGCGGTCAGCCCGCGGGCTCGGTGACGAAGTCGATCAGCTCTTCCACCCGGCCCAGGAGCGCGGGCTCCAGGTCGCGGTAGGTCGTGACCTTCGACAGGATGTGCTGCCAGGCCCTGGCGGTGTCGGCCTGCGTCTCGTGCGGCCAGCCGAAGGCGCGGCAGATGCCCGTCTTCCAGTCGACGCCGCGCGGGATCTCGGGCCACGCCGCGATGCCGAGGGCGCGAGGGGTCACGCACTGCCAGACGTCGACGAACGGGTGGCCGACGATGCGGACGTGCCGGCCGTGCGGTCCGCGGGCCACCGCCTCGGCGATACGGGACTCCTTCGACCCGGGGACGAGGTGGTCGACGAGGACGCCGTACCGCCGGCGTGCGCTCGGCGGCTCCGCCGCGAGGAGGTCGTCCAGCAGGTCCACGCCCTGGAGGTACTCGACGACGACGCCCTCGACGCGCAGGTCGGCACCCCACACCTTCTCGACGAGCTCGGCGTCGTGCCGTCCTTCGACGAGGATCCGGCTGGGCAGCGCCGTCCGCGCCCGCTGATCCGCCACCGCGAAGGAGCCGGAGGCGGTGCGGCGGGGTCCCTGCGCGGATGCCGCCGGCACCGTGAGGCGGACGGGTGCCCCGTCGATGAGGAAGCCGCCGCCGAGGGGGAACAGCCGCCGTCGCCCGACGCGGTCCTCGAGCTCCACCGCACCGCCCTGCACCTTGGTCACCGCACCGCAGAATCCGTCCGCCGCGACCTCGACCACGAGATCGACCTCCGCGGGCACCTGCGGCACCGGCTTCACGCCGCGCTCGCGCCAGCCCGCCGCCAGCACGTCCGATCCGTACCTGTCGTCCATGCCTTCCAGCGTATGTGTCTCCGCTGAGGGCGAACGCCGAGACGCGCGCGAGTGCTGTCGCGTGTCGGACCCAGTGCATAGACTCGACACATGGGGCTCGGCTGCCGGTCGGAGGGAACACGATGACGAAACGGTGGCTGGCGCTGGGCGCTCTCGCCCTCGCGGTCGCGACGGGCGCGCTGTCCGCCTCGGCGGCGTCCGCGACCGATCCGCTCACGCTCGACTCCGGGTATGTCACCGACCAGGCCGACGTCCTCTCCCCCGCCGAGGAGGAACAGGTCGAGTCGCGCCTGCAGGAGCTCACCGACAACTCCTCCGCCGATCTCTTCGTCGTCCTCGTCGACGACTTCACCGACCCGAGCGACAGCGTCGCCTGGGCCGACCAGGTCGCGAACGACAACCGGCTCGGCCCTGATCAGTACCTCCTCGCGATCGCCGTCGAGGGGCGCAGCCTCTACATCTCCGCGGACTCCTCCGGGCCGTTGAGCGACGCGCAGCTCGCCGCCATCGAAGACGCCATCGCCCCGCTCGCCGGCGACGGCGACTGGGTCGGCGCGATCACGCTGGCCGCCGACGAGATCCAGGGGGACGGCGGTGCCGGAGCGCTCCGCGTCACGCTGATCGTCGTCGGGGTGGTCGCGGCCGCCCTGCTCATCTGGCTCATCGTCGCTCTGGTCCGACGCGCACGCCGCAACGCAGCCATCCGCGAGCGGGGCGCCATGCCGGAGACCCCGGATCCCGCCGACCCGTTCTCCACGCTCACCGATGCCCAGGTCGAGCAGCAGGCCGGCGTCGCACTCGTCCGCGCCGACGACGCGATCACCTCGAGTCGGGAGGAGCTGGGATTCGCCGTGGCGCAGTACGGCGAGGGCGCGACCGCGGAGTTCTCCCGCGCCGTCGACGAGGCGAAGGCGAAGATCGCCGAGGCGTTCGATCTCCGGCAGAAGCTCGACGATGAGATCGAGGACTCCGTCCACGACCGGCGCGCCTGGCACATCCGTATCATCCGGCTGGCCGACGAGATCGACGAGATCCTCGACGACAACACCGAGGCCTTCGACGAGCTGCGCCAGCTCGAGCAGAACGCACCGCAGGAGCTGGAGCGGGTACGACGAGAGCGCGCCGATCTGACGCCGCTCCTCGCCTCGGCCGCTCCCGCCCTCGCCGCTCTCGCCGCGACCTACGACCGGGCCGCCCTGAGCACCATTGCGGACAATCCGGCACAGGCGCAGGAGCGCGCGTCCTTGGCCGATCGAGCGATCGATGCCGCGGCACAGGCACTGACGAGCGGACGCTCCGGTGAGGCGGCGTTCGCGATCCGCACGGCCGAGCAGGCGGTGGCGCAGGCGGCGCAGCTGATCCAGGCGATCACGGCGCTCGGCACCGAGCTGTCCGGCATCGAGGCGCAGGCGCAGGCGCTCGTCACCGAGCTCCAGGGCGATGTGGCTGCGGCGGCGCAACTGCCCGACCCGACCGGTGCCCTGGCGAGTGCGTCCCAGGCGGTGACCGCGCAGCTGCAGAGGGCGCAGGCCGACCTCGTCGCCACGCCACGCAACCCGCAGCGGGCCCTCGACGCCCTCACGGCGGCGAACGCGCAGATCGACGAGGCGATCGCGCACGGACACGAAGCCGTGGAGCGCGCCCGAAGGGCCCAGCAGCTCCTGGAGCAGACCCTCGCCCAGGCGACCTCCGAGATCCGGGCTGCCCGGGAGTTCATCGAGACACGCCGCGGCACCGTGGGCTCCACCGCCCGCACGCGCCTGGCGGCCGCCGACGCCGCGTTGACCCAGGCCCTCACCCTGCGCACGTCGGATGTCGAGAACGCCCTGGCCGAGGCCCAGCGGGCGCTCGGTCTCGCGCGCGAGGCCGCATCCGCCGCACAGGCCGATCTGCGCGCGTACTCCCCCGGCGCCTACGCGGACGACGGCTGGGGCGGAGTCTTCGGCGGCTCCGGGTCCCGTTCCGGCGGCTCCGGCATCGGCGGGGACATCCTCGGCGGGATCATCGGCGGACTCCTCGCCGGCGGCGGGGGCGGCGGCTCGTCACGGCGCAGCAGCGGCTGGCGCTCCTCGGGCGGCTTCCGCAGCTCCGGCTTCGGCGGAGGCGGGTCCCGCGGCGGCGGACGCGGACGCTCCGGAGGTCGACGCTTCTGATCCCCCGCACAGACACATACGCCAAGCTCTCGAAGACGCCCCTCTGAAAGGAACCACGCATGACCAAGCAGTCCATCTTCGGACGGATCTCCACCCTCGTCCGCGCGAACATCAATGCCCTCCTGGACTCTGCGGAGGACCCGCAGAAGATGCTCGACCAGCTCGTCCGCGACTACACCAACAGCATCGCCGACGCCGAGTCCGCCATCGCGGAGACCATCGGCAACCTGCGGCTGCTGGAGCGCGACCACGAGGAAGACGTGCAGGCGGCCAACGAATGGGGCAACAAGGCCCTCGCCGCCAGCCGCAAGGCCGACGAGATGCGCGGCGCGGGCAACACCGCCGACGCCGACAAGTTCGACAACCTCGCGAAGATCGCCCTGCAGCGCCAGATCAGCGCCGAGCGGGAGGCGACGAGCGCCGAACCGCAGATCGCGGCCCAGACGGAGATCGTCGACAAGCTCAAGAGCGGCCTGAACGGCATGAAGGACAAGCTCAACGAGCTGAAGAACAAGCGCAGCGAGCTCCTCGCCCGTGCCAAGGTCGCCGAGGCGCAGACCAAGGTGCAGGACGCGGTCAGCTCCATCAACGTGCTCGACCCCACCAGCGAGCTCGGCCGGTTCGAGGACAAGGTCCGCCGCCAGGAGGCTCTCGCCCAGGGCAAGGCGGAGCTGGCCGCGTCGAGCCTCGACGCCCAGTTCGAGAGCCTCGAGGATCTCGGCGAGCTGACCGAGGTCGAGGCGCGCCTCGCCGAGCTGAAGGCCGGCGGCACCGCGCCGCGCCAGGCGCTCGAAGGCAACTGACACCGACGCGGATGCCCGGGCGCACGCCCGGGCATCCGCGGTTCCGTCTCCGGGAGGTCCCCATGGTGCGTTTCCTGGTCGTGCCGCAGTGGCAGGGTTCGCCCGCCGCGCGCGCGATGCTCCTCGTCGACGGCGCGTCGGCGATCGCAGGCGATCTCCCGCGTGCGGCGACGACGGTCCTCGACGTTCCGGTCGAAGCCGGCGAGGCGCTGGGCACGGGCGTCCGGCGGCTCAGCGCCCTCACACGTACGCGGGATCTCGTCGCCGGACATCTCGAAGCCGTAACCGTGCTGATCGGCGGCGACTGCAGCATCACTGTCGCCGCACTCGACACGCTCCCCGGCGGAACCGACGACCTCGCCGTGGTCTGGTGCGATGCGCACGGCGATCTGCACACGCCGGACACCTCGCCGTCCGGGGCCTTCTCCGGCATGGCGCTGCGTGCGGTCCTCGGTGAGGGAGAACCGCAGCTCGCTCTGTCCCCCGGCATCCCCCGCGATCGCGTCGTCACCGTGGGTGTCCGGAACCTCGACGAGTCCGAGACCGACGAATGGGACCGCCTCCGGAATCTCGGGGTGGCCGATCTGGACGACCCCGGGGCGCTGGCCGACGCCGTGCAGGCCACCGGGGCGCAGCGGGTGTGGGTGCACATCGACGTCGACGTCCTCGACCCGGCGTCGTTCACCGGAGTCTCCGCCGCCGTGCCCTTCGGCGTGACCCCCGCGTCCCTGAGCACGGCGATCCGCGAGCTCCGGAGCCGCGTCCCCCTCGCCGGGGCAACCATCGCGGGCTTCGCCCCTCGCACGCCGGCCGACGCCGTCGACGACCTCGGCGCGATCCTGCGCCTCGTCGGAGCCGTCGCGTGAGCCCGGCACCCGACTGGGAGGCGGTCGCGGCGGAGCGCCTCGCCCGCGGACGCCGGGCGGACCGCCGCATCCCCTCCTTCCTGCTGCGCTCCCCGATCAGCCGCCTGGGCTACCTCTGGGGAACGGCCGTCGGCTGGATCTGGGGCGCGCTGTGGAGCACCGGTCCGATCGAACGGCGCGGCGGACTCTGGGTGTTCCGGGGCATGCCCCGATGGACCTTCCACCGCGGTGGCGTCTGCGTGGGCGGGTGCTTCCTCACCGGCGACGCGCGGCCCACCGACGCGGTGCTGCGCCACGAGGCCGTGCACAAGCAGCAGTGGCTGCGCTACGGCTTCCTGATGCCGGTGCTCTATCTGTTCGCGGGACGCAACCCGCTGCGGAACCGCTTCGAGATCGAAGCGGGACTGGAAGACGGCAATTACGTGCGCCGCTCCCGCTGACTCAGCCCTCGACGGGAAGCAGTCCGAAGCGCTCCGGCACGCGGATCCGGTTCACGGCCACGCCGAGGCGGTCGGTGAGGTGCTCGACGATGTCGGCGGTGCCGAGGTAACCCCCGAGCAGCGTGACGTGCGTCTCGACCTCGTCGTCCACGAGCATCTCGTCGGCCCATGCGCAGGTGGCTCGGGCCAGGGCCTGTCCGGGCGCGCAGCCGCGACCGCTTCCCGGGGCTCCGGAGCGCGCGGAGCGGGCGAGCCAGGTGACCGTCATGCGACCGGGCGCGTGGATGACGCCGATGTCGGAGGCGTCGGGAACCTCGATGAAGATGCGACCGGACGCGCACAGCGGGAGGGTCGCGAGGAACGCCTCGAGGTCGAGCAGCGAGTGCTCGTCGGCGGTCACCAGGTGGTGTGCGCGACGGCGCGCCGCGCGGCGAGCCGCACGCGTGCCTCGGGTGTCGAGCGTGGTGTCCATGGTGATCCCATCGTACACCAAGCGAAGGCTTGCCTAACCTTCGACGACGCCTTCTTCCGTCACCGGCTCGACGAGGGCCTCGCGCAGCGCGGTGAGCTCCCTCTCGGTCATGCCGTTCGCCCGCAGGTAGCCGGCCGCCGACCCCCAGCGCTCGTCCACCTGGGCCAGCAGGCGACGCATCACCTCGGCGGGAGAGCGGGTCGCGAGATCCACCGCGTGCACCGCCTCGGGGTGCTGCGACCGCAGATACGCGGCGATGCGCCGCGAGCGTTCGGCCGGCAACTGCGACTCGGTGAGGGCGTAGTCGGCGATGACGGCATCCCGATCGGCGCCGACCGCCGAGAGCGCCAACGCGACCGTCACACCCGTGCGGTCCTTACCCACCGTGCAGTGCACCAGGGTCGGCTCCCCCGCGGCGATCACCCGGACAGCGGCGACCAGGCGCTCCCCACTCTCCTCCAGGAGATGCAGGTACAGGTCGTCGAGGCTCGTGTCGGATTCGAAGAAGGAGCGCACGGACCCGAGGAACAAAGGCAGGTGAGTCGTCTCCGGGCCCTCGATCTCGCTCGGCTCCGCGGCGACCTCCTCCCCGTCGCGGAGGTCGACGATGTGGCGCACCGCAGACCTCAGGAGCGCGGCGCCGTTCGTCGTCGCGGTGGAGAGCTGACCGGAGCGCAGCAGGACGCCGGGGCGGATGCGCCCACCCTCCGCGGGGATCCCGCCGACGTCCCGGACGTTCGCGACGCCCTCGACGTCGAGGATCGTCACGCCCCCGCCTGGGAGCCGCGCGGGGGCACCGGATAGCGCCCGGCGATGACGATGCGGTTGAAGGCGTTGATCGACACGCATGCCCAGCTCAACGCGGCGTACTCCTTCTCGGTGAACACGCTCCCCACCAGGTCGTAGACCTCGTCGGAGATGCCGTCCTCCGCGATGAACGTGAAGGCTTCCGCCAGTTCGAGCGCGGCACGCTCCCGATCGCTGAACACACCGCTCTCGCGCCACACCGAGATCTGGCTGATCGTGTCGACGTCCAGCCCTGCGGCGACCGCCCGGTCCACGTGCACCCGCGTGCAATAGCTGCAGCCGTTCAGCTGCGAGCAGTGGATCATGACGATCTCCTTCAGGCGATCGTCGATCCCGTTCTCGGCGCAGATCGCGCCGACCGTCTTCGAGAAGGCGTCGAGGGCCTGGTAGGCCGCAGGCTCCGTCTTGGACAGGTGCACGCGCTGTTCGGTCATACCTCCATGATATTCGGCGCCGGGCGCGGGAGACGGTGCGCGACCGCCCTCGCCGAAATGCAGACTGCGAACTTTCGAGCGCAATTTCTCTGCATATCGCGCTGCCGTATCATCGTTCATCTTGTCACTTTGCTCCGACATTTCCTGCGAGGTCGAATCGGGGCGCAGAATAGCCGCGTGGCGATCGACACCAGCGAGTTCTCCTATCTTCCCGCGCAGGCCGACGCGCTCGGCGTGCCGCTTCCGACCGTGGAGCGCCTGACGCTCCCCCTCCCCGAGGGTCGCGTCGTGAGCGGGCTGCACTTCGGGTCCGAGCCGCCGCGCATCACTCTGCTGCACGGCGCCGGTCTGAACGCTCACACCTGGGACACGACGGCGCTGGCGCTGGGGCAGCCGCTCCTGGCGATCGACCTCGCCGGCCACGGCGACTCCTCCTGGCGCGACGACGCGGACTACTCCCCCCGCACCCTCGCCGCCGACGTCGTCGCCGCTCTGGACGCGTGGGGCTCCGCGCCGCAGATCCTGGTGGGACAGTCGCTCGGCGGTCTCACCGGCGCCGCCGTCGCCGCGGCGCGGCCCGACCTCGTGGCCGCTCTGATCGTCGTCGACATCACTCCCGGGATCGACGTGTCCGCCGGCCCCGCGGCGCTCCGGGAGTTCTACGCCGGGCCCACGGACTTCGCGACCCGCGACGAGCTCGTCGACAAGGCGATGGCCCTGGGGTTCGGCGGCACTCGCCCCGAGACCGAGCGCGGCGTCTTCCTCAACACCCGTGTCCGCGCGGACGGCCGCGTCGAGTGGAAGCACCACTTCGCCCACCTCGCCGCCACCGCTCTGGCCGCCCACGACCCCGGCACGGCGACGGCGCCGTCGGTCCTGCATGAGACCGGCTGGGACGACCTGGCGGCGGTCACTGCGCCCGTCACGCTCGTCCGCGCCGAGCGCGGCTTCGTGAGCGCTGCCGACGCAGAGGAATTCCAGCGCCGCCTCCCGGAGGCGCGGGTCGTCGCGATGGACGCCACGCACAACGTGCAGGAGACCGCACCCCGAGACCTCGCCGCTCTCGTCGGCTCCGCGGCCGCCGCCGGAATATGACGTTCCGTTCCACGGCCGCCGCGCCGCATCCCGCCCGACCCTAGGCTCGTCCCACCGGCACACAGCACCTGCCGCACCGAGAGGAAACACCCATGTTCCGACGTCATCGACGCCTCGCGCTGATCTCCGCCCTCGCGGCCACCGCCGTGATCCTCAGCGCCTGCTCCGGCTCCGCCGATCCTGCACCGTCGGCGGGCGGCGAACCCGACCCCGACGCCACCCTGCACGTCGGTCTCGTGCTCGAGCCCACCAACCTCGACATCCGCCACACCAGCGGTGCCGCGCTGGAGCAGATCCTCATCGACAACATCTACGAGGGACTGGTCAGCCGCACGCAGGACAACGAGGTCGTGGAGCGGCTCGCCTCGGACTACGAGGTGTCGGACGATGGCCTCACCTACACCTTCACCCTCAACGACGGGATCACCTTCCACGACGGCTCGCCCCTGACGGCGGCCGACGTCGTCTCCTCCTACGAGACCGTCCGCACCGACGAGACCGTGCAGGGCAACGCGGAGTTCGCGTCCGTCTCCTCGATCTCCGCTCCGGACGACACGACCGTCGAGATCGTGCTGTCGGAGCCGAACCAGAACTTCCTCTTCGCCCTCACCGGTCCGGCCGGCCTCGTCTTCAAGAAGGGCGACACCACCGATCTGAAGACCGCGGAGAACGGCACGGGACCGTTCACCCTCACCCGCTGGAACAAGGGCAGCACGATCACCTTCGCCCGCAACGACGACTACTGGGGCGAGCCGGCCGGCGTCGCCGAGGTCGAGTTCCAGTACATCCCCGACTTCACGGCTGGCGTGAACGCGGCGCTCGCCGGCGACGTGGACGTCCTCACCGCCGTCGACCCGAACCTGGCTCCGCAGCTCGAGGACTCGGGTGACTTCAGCCTCACGACGGGCCGCACGACCGACAAGGCCACGCTCGCCTTCAACAACAAGAAGGCGCCGCTGGACGACGTCCGGGTGCGCGAGGCCCTGCGCCTGGCGATCGACCACGAGGCGCTCATCGAGGCCGTCGGCGCCGGCACGCCGTTGTACGGCCCCATCCCCGAGCTCGACCCCGGCTACGAGGACCTCTCCGACGTCATCTCCTACGACCCCGAGCGGGCCAAGGAGCTGCTCGCCGAGGCCGGCCAGGAGGACCTCGACCTCACGCTGACGATCCCGTCGTTCTACGGCACCACCGTCCCGAAGGTGCTCATCTCGGACTTCGACAAGGTGGGCGTGAACCTCGAGGTCGATTCCGTGGAGTTCCCGACCTGGCTCGAGGACGTGTACACCAACAAGGACTACGACCTCAGCTTCGTCCTGCACGTCGAGCCGCGGGACTTCGGCAACTTCGCCAACCCGGACTACTACTTCGGCTACGACAACGCCGAGGTGCAGGACCTCTACACGCAGGCGCTGGCCGAGGTCGATCCCGAGGCCTCCGCGAAGCTCCTCGCCGAGGCGGCCCGGATCGTGTCCGAGGACCACGCGGCGGACTGGCTCTACAACGGTCAGACCATCACCGCCGTGAATCCGGTCGTCAGCGGCTTCCCGGAGGACTCGATCAACTCGCGCATCAACCTCGCGGGTGTGACCGTCTCCGCCGCGAGCTGACGACGGTCGACGCTCCGTGCTGCGTTACGCGCTCGTCCGAGGAGCCCTGCTGATCGCAGGGCTCCTCGTGTCGAGCGCGCTCATCTTCCTCACCCTGCGCGTCTTCCCCGGCGACGTGGCCCAGCTCATCGCCGGCACCCAGGCCTCCCCCGCCGAGGTCGAGGCGCTGCGGGAGTCGCTGGGGCTGAACCAGCCTCTGCTCGCGCAGTACGCCGACTGGATCGGCGGCATCCTCCGCGGCGACCTGGGCACGTCGCTGCTGTCCGGCGCCTCCGTCGGCGAGGAGCTGCTGCTGAAGGCACAGGTCACGGTTCCGCTCGGGATCATGTCGCTGGTGATCGCCGTGCTCATCGCCGTGCCGTTCGGGATCCTCGCCGCCCTGCGTCGCGGCCACCGCGACGGCACGGCGCTCAGCGTGGGCGCGCAGGCTCTCGCGGCCGTCCCCGTCGTCTGGGCGGGCATGATGCTGATCGTCGTGTTCTCCGTGTGGCTCGGCTGGCTGCCGCCCCAGGGCTTCCCCCGCACCGGGTGGTCGACACCGGGCAGAGCGATCGAGGCGCTGCTGCTGCCCGCCCTCACGATCGGCATCGTCGAGGGCGCCATGCTCATGCGCTTCGTGCGCAGCGCGACCCTGCAGGCGGCCGGACAGGACTTCGTCCGCACCGCGGCCGCCAAGGGTCTGACGAAGACCCGCGCCCTCATCCAGCACGGCATCCCCGCGGTCGGGCTCTCCATCATCACGGTGCTCGGCCTCCAGGTCGCCGGGATCATCGTCGGCTCGGTCGTGATCGAGCAGCTGTTCACGCTTCCGGGCATCGGCCGCATGCTCGTGACAGACGTCGGCACCCGCGACCTCGTCAAGGTGCAGAGCGAGCTGCTCGTGCTGACCGGCTTCGTGCTGGTGGTCGGTTTCCTCGTGGATCTGCTGCACCGGGCGATCGACCCTCGACAGCGGGAGGCCGCATGAGCGCTCGGTGGTTCCCTCGGCTCTGGCGGACCTCGACCGGCCGCTTCGGACTGATCGTCATCGCCATCGTCGCCCTGGCGGCCGTCGTGTCCCTCTTCTGGACGCCGTTCGACCCGCGGGCCTCGAACATCGGCGACCGCTGGCTGCCGCCGGGCTGGCCGCACCTGCTCGGGACGGACGACACCGGACGCGACATCCTGAGCCTGCTCATGGCGGGGGCGCGGACGACCGTGTTCGTCAGTGTCGGCGCGGGACTCGTGGCCACCGTCGTCGGCATCGCCCTCGCCGCCCTCGGTGCCCTGACCACCCGGCTCGTGCGGGAGACGGTCGCCGTGTTCGTCGACATCCTCATCGCCTTCCCCGTGCTGCTGATCGCGATGATGATCTCGTCGGTGTGGGGCGGATCGCTCTGGGTCGTGATCTGGGCGGTGGGGATCGGGTTCGGCGTGAACATCGCGCGGGTCACGCGGCCGGAGCTGCGTCGCGTGCAGCAGAGCGACTTCGTGCTCGCCGCGCGCGCGTCCGGCCTCACCCCCGCGCAGAGCCTCGTCCGTCACCTCCTCCCGAACGTGGCTCCGGTGTTCATCGTGCAGCTCTCGTGGTCGATGGCCGTCGCCGTCCTCGCGGAGGCCGGCCTGTCGTACCTCGGCTTCGGGGCCTCGGTCGTGGAACCGAGCTGGGGGCTGCTGCTCGCGGATCTCCAGCGCTACATCGGCGTGCACCCTCTCACCGTGATCTGGCCCGGGCTCACGATCACTTTGACCGTGCTCGCCCTCAACCTGCTCGGCGACGGGCTCCGCGAAGCCACGGACCCCACCCTGCGGCACCGTGCCGCCGAGACGCACACACCGGCGGTGGTCGCATGAGTCTGACGGTCGAGGATCTCGTCATCGAGATCGACGGACGCCGGGTGGTCGACGGCGTCTCGCTCCAGGTCCCCGACGGCACCCGGCTCGGGGTGATCGGCGAGTCCGGCTCCGGCAAGTCCCTCACGGCGCTCGCCGTGCTCGGGCTGCTGCCGGAGGGCGCGACGGCGCACGGGAGCATCCGGTGGGACGGCACTGAGCTGATCGGGATGCCGGACCGTGAGCTCGCCCGGCTGCGCGGTGACGACATCGGCATCGTGTTCCAGGAGCCCCGGACGGCGCTCAACCCGATCCGGACGGTCGGCCGCCAGATCGCGGAGTCCATCCGCATCCACGAAGGCCTGGGCCGGCGCGAGGCCCGTGAGCGGGCGATCGCGGAAGCCGCCCGCGTGCGACTCCCCGACCCGGAGACCATCGTCGACCGGTATCCGCACCAGCTCTCCGGCGGCCAGCGGCAGCGCGTCGCGATCGCCATGGCCCTCGCCTGCCGCCCGCGGCTGCTGATCGCGGACGAGCCCACGACCGCCCTCGACGTGACGATCCAGGCCGAGATCCTGTCACTGCTGCTCGGGCTCGTCGCCGACGAGGGCATGTCGCTCCTGTTCATCACGCACGACCTCGCGGTGCTGTCCCAGGTGGCGACCGAGGGCGTCGTGCTGGAGCACGGTCGCGTCGTCGAGAGCGCACCGGTGTCGCGGCTGCTGACCGCGCCGACCTCTCCTGTCACGCAGGGGCTGCTGCGGGACGCGACCGCGACCCTCTGGCGGCCCGAGGGAGGAACGGCATGAGCCTGATCGAAGCGCGCGGGCTGCGACGGGACTTCGTCGTGCCGAAGCGGACGGCGTTCGAGCGGACGCGGCGGCAGACGGCGCTCCAGCCGACCGACCTCGACGTGCCCGAGGGCGCCTCCCTGGGGATCATCGGCGAGTCCGGCTCGGGGAAGTCGACACTCGTGCGACTCCTGCTGGGCCTGGACCGACCGACCGCGGGCACCGTGTCGGTCGACGGCCGGATCGTCGACGCCGGGGCCTCCGCGCGATCCCTGCACTGGTTGCGTCGGCAGACGGGTCTCGTCTTCCAGGATCCCTACGCCTCCCTCGACCCCCGGATGACCGCGGGGCAGATCGTGCGGGAGCCGTTGTGGGCCCTCGGCATCGACGGCGACCATCGGGCACGGGTGCGCGAGGTCATGGCCCGGGTCGGCCTGGACCCCGAGATGGGCGACCGCTATCCGCACGAGTTCTCCGGGGGGCAGCGGCAGCGGATCGCTCTCGCCCGTGCGCTCGTCCATCGTCCGCGGATCCTCGTGGGCGACGAGCCGCTGTCGGCGCTGGACGTCACGGTGCGCGCACAGATCCTCGAGCTGCTCGCGGAACTCCGAGTCGCGGACGAGCTCACGCTGCTGCTCGTGTCGCACGACATCGGCGTGGTGCAGAACCTCTGCGACACGGTCGTCGTCATGAAGGACGGCCGCATCGTCGAGCGCGGTCCGACGCGCGACGTGCTCCTGCACCCGACCGCGGACTACACCCGCACCCTGCTCTCCGCGATCCCCGTCATCCCCGACGCCTGATCGCCGACCCACCCCTTTGCGGCCGCCCCGGCCCTTTGCGTGCGCTCGCAACGGGTTGGGAGGCACACAAAGGGGTGGGTCGAGGGGTCAGCGCGGGAAGAGCGAGAGGCGACGGCGAGGGCGGGACGGGCGCAGCACGCGGCGCAGGTAGACGGTGCCGAGGTCGCGGCCGAACTTGTGGCCGACGCGCCCCATACGACCGGCCTCCACGAAGCCCAGCTTCTCGTGCAGCCGGATCGAGGCCTCCGCACCCTGGTCGCTGATGACGGCGACCATCTCCCGGAGCCCCCGCTGCTCGCACGCCGCGATCAGCGCCTGCAGAAGGGCCGACCCGAGGCCCTTGCCGGCCGCGCCGGGACCGAGGTAGATCGAGTCCTCGACCGTGTACCGGTAGGCGTTCTTGCCCGCCCACGGCTGCGCGAGCGCATACCCGAGGATGGCGCCGGAGGGCGACACCGCCACGAGGAAGGGCAGCCCGAGCCGCTCCAGCAGGGTGAACTTGTCCCGCCAATACGGGATGCTGCTGCGGCGCTCGTCCAGGGTGACGGCCGAATTGCTGACGAAGTGGTTGTAGATCTCCCGCACGTGCGGCAGATCGGCCGCGCGTGCCGGTCTGATGACGTAGGAGAACGTGTCCGGCGCGGTCGCCGGTCGCAGATGACGCGGGAGAACGCGGCGGCGGTCCCCCGGCTCGAACTGCATGCGCTCAGCTTAGAGAGCCGGACGCCTCGCCCTCCACCCTCCAATCCACCGGAGCACTGCCGAGTCCCTCCAGGAGCGCGTTCGCGCGGGAGAAGGGCCGGGAGCCGAAGAAGCCACGGCTCGCGGAGAGAGGGGACGGATGCGCCGAGGCGATCACGGGGGTGTCGCCGAGAAGGGGCTGGAGGTTCGCCGCGTCACGCCCCCAGAGGATCGCGACGAGCGGCTGCTCCCGGGCCACGAGGGTGCGGATCGCGAGCTCCGTCACCTGCTCCCATCCCCAGCCGCGGTGGGAGGCGGCCGCTCCGGGGCGCACCGTCAGGACGCGGTTGAGCAGCAGCACGCCCTGATCGCTCCACGCGGTGAGGTCTCCGTGCGGTGCGGGCGGGAGGCCGAGGTCGGCCTCCCGCTCCTTGTAGATGTTCGTCAGGCTCCGCGGCAGGGGCCGCACATCGCGGTCCACGGCGAACGACAGCCCGATCGGGTGCCCGGGGGTCGGATAGGGGTCCTGGCCCGTGATGAGCACACGCACGTCGGCGAGTGGACGCTGGAAGGCGCGCAGCACGTTCGGCCCCGCGGGGAGATATCCGTGACCGGCCGCCTGCTCGGCGCGCAGCCGCTCCCCGAGCGCCGTGATGGTGTCCTGCACCGGGGCCAGCGCCTCCGCCCATCCCGCGTCGATCAGTCCCTCGTCGGCGAGCTCCGCGAGGGTGCGTCCTCCGCTCACTCGACGGGCCGGACCCGCAGCGGGCCTCGCGCGAGCAGGTGCTGCGCCGACTGGGCGACGGGCCGCATCGTGACGAGGTCGAGGTTCACGTGGGCGGGAGCGTCCAGAGCATAGGCGATCACGTCCGCCACGTCCTCGGCGCGAAGGGGCGCCTCGACCCCGGAGTACACGGCCTCCGCGGCGACGGCGTCGCCCCCGAGCCGGTTCAGCGTGAACTCCTCCGTGTGCACCATCCCCGGAGCGACCTCGGCCACCCGGAGCGGCTCGCCGTTCAGCTCCTGACGCAGCGCCCGGACGAGCATCGCCTCGGCCGCCTTCGCCGCGTTGTAGCCTGCGCCGCCCGGGTAGGCGGTCTGCGCGGCCGTCGAGGTCACGAACAGGAGGTCGGCGTGCCCGTCCACGTCCGCGGTGCGACGGAGCAGCGGCAGCAGTCCGGCGACGAGGCGCTGGGTCGCGAGGACGTTCGCGTCGTACATCCACTGCCAGTCGGCGAGCGCGGCGTCCTCGACGCGGTCGGTCCCCCGCGCGCCACCGGCGACCTGGACGAGGGCGTGCACGGGTCCGGTGCGCTCGAGCTCCCCGAGGAGCGCCGCCACCGCCGCGTCGTCGGTCAGGTCACAGGCGATCGTCGACGCCCCGGTCTCGGCGGACAGGGCGGCGAGCCGGTCCGCACGGCGGGCGACGCCGACGACGTCCCACCCCCGAGACCGCAGCACCCGCACCGTCGCCTGACCGATCCCGGAACTCGCACCTGTCACCACTGCACGTCTGTTGGCCATGTCCTCCACCGTACGATGTCCGCGCGGGTTCCGCCCGTTCGCAGCCCCCTCGCCGTGTTACGTCACATTTCCCGGTCGTTGTTGACACGGCGCGATATTCCGTACTCTCGCTGCAAGGGCACCAGCCCATCCGACCTTCCGACCGTTCCAGGGGGAACACATGTCCGCACCCGAGACCTGGCGTTTCGAGACCAAGCAGATCCACTCGGGCGCCGCCCCCGACCCGGTCACCAAGGCCAGGGCGACGCCGATCTACCAGACCACGTCCTACGTGTTCGACAGCGCCGACCACGCCGCGAACCTCTTCGCGCTCGCCGAGTTCGGCAACATCTACACCCGCATCCAGAACCCGACCCAGGACGTCCTGGAGCAGCGCCTCGCCGCGCTCGAAGGGGGCACCGGCGCCCTCGTCCTCTCCAGCGGTCAGGCCGCCTCCACCTTCGCGATCCTCAACATCGCGCAGGCCGGCGACCACTTCGTCGCGTCGAGCTCGATCTACGGCGGCACGTACAACCTCTTCAAGTACACCCTCGCCAAGCTCGGCATCGAGGTCACCTTCGTCGAGAACCAGGACGACCCGGAGGAGTGGCGTCGCGCCGTCCGCCCGAACACGAAGCTGTTCTTCGCGGAGA
Organism: Microbacterium sp. GbtcB4; assembly: GCF_019091465.1. NCBI lineage: Bacteria > Bacillati > Actinomycetota > Actinomycetes > Micrococcales > Microbacteriaceae > Microbacterium > Microbacterium sp. GbtcB4. The sequence continues at coordinate 74,064 of NZ_JAGXJJ010000005.1, read as the reverse complement.
CCATCGGCAACCCGCAGATCAACGTTCTCGACATCCGCACGGTCGCCGACATCGCGCACGAGAACGGCGTCCCGCTGATCGTCGACAACACGATCGCGACCCCGTACCTCATCCGTCCGTTCGAGCACGGCGCCGACATCGTCGTCCACTCGATCACGAAGTTCCTCGGCGGCCACGGCACCACGATCGGCGGCGTCGTGATCGACGGCGGTTCGTTCGCGTGGTCGGAGAACGTCGAGAAGTTCCCCGGACTCACCGAGCCGGACCCGTCGTACCACGGCGCCAGCTACACGGCCGCGGTCGGCGACCCGCTCGCCTACATCATCAAGGCCCGGGTGCAGCTGCTCCGCGACCTCGGCTCGGCCATCGCCCCGCAGAGCGCGTGGAACCTCATCCAGGGTGTCGAGACGCTGTCGCTGCGCATCGAGCGCCACGTGCAGAACGCCCAGGAGATCGCCGAGTGGCTGGACAGCCGCGACGACGTGGCCGCGGTCAACTACTCCGGCCTGCCGTCCTCGCCCTGGTACGCCAAGGCGAACGAGTACGCCCCGAAGGGTGTCGGCGCCGTGCTGTCGTTCGAGCTCAAGGGCGGTGTCGAGGCCGGACGCGAGTTCGTCAACAGCCTCTCCCTGTTCAGCCACCTCGCCAACATCGGCGACGTGCGCTCGCTCGTCATCCACCCGGCTTCCACGACGCACGCCCAGCTCACGCCCGAGCAGCAGCTCACCGCGGGTGTGACCCCCGGCCTCGTCCGCCTGTCCGTGGGACTCGAGAACATCGAGGACCTCAAGGCCGATCTCGACCAGGCGCTCGCCGCCGCCCGCGCCGTCTCCGAGGCCGCGCGCGCCTGAGCACCCTCTCCGCGAAGGCCCCGGACCGCACGGTCCGGGGCCTTCGTCGTTCCCGGTGTCGTAACCTGCGGGCCGGGACCGACCGGCCAGGCGAGAATGGAGACATGGACTGGCAGACGACCTCCGAGGACACGGTGCCGTCGGCACCGGTGACGGAGGCCGACGTCCGGCTGCTCCGTGCCCGGCCACCGGCCACCGGCGCCTGGCGCGACGGCGACCCCGTCGGCGGCCGCCGGTTCGCCGCGTTCGGCGCCTTCGACACGGAGAGCGGAGCCCAGCTCCCCGGCATCCGCCTCGCGTACGAGAGCTGGGGGGAGCTCAACGCCGCACGCGACAACGCCGTGCTCGTCCTGCATGCCCTCACCGGGGACAGCCACGTGCGCGGAGACGCCGGTGCCGGCCACCCGACCGCCGGCTGGTGGGAGGACGTCGTCGGCCCCGGTGCGCCGCTCGACACCGACGAGTGGTTCGTGATCGCGCCGAACATGCTCGGCGGCTGCCAGGGATCGACCGGCCCCGCGAGCATCGCCCCGGACGGCTACGAGTGGGCGTCGCGCTTTCCCTACCTCACCATCCGCGACCAGGTCGCCGCGCAGGTGCGCCTGGCCGACGCGCTCGGCATCGACACCTGGGCAGCGGTGATCGGCGGCTCGATGGGTGGCATGCATGCCCTGGAATGGGCGGTTTCGCAGCCCGACCGGGTGCGGCGCCTCGCCGTGCTCTCCTCGCCCCCGGTCACCACGGCCGACCAGATCGCGCTCAACACCGTGCAGCTCGAGACCATCCGCATGGACCCGCGGTTCCAGGGCGGCGAGTACTACGACCTCGCGGACGGCGACGGCCCGCACCGCGGCCTGGCCCTCGCCCGCCGCATGGCGCTGCTGAACTACCGCAGCCCGATCGAGCTCAACCAGCGGTTCCAGCGCTCCTGGCAGTCGGACGTGTCGCCGCTCGGTCACGGCGGACGCTTCGCCGTCGAGTCCTACCTCGACTTCCACGGGAATAAGTTCACGCGCCGCTTCGACGCCAACAGCTACATCACCCTCGTCGAGGCCATGAACTCGCACGACGTCGGCCGCGGCCGCGGCGGCGTGGAGGAGGCCCTGAAGGCGGTGACCGCGACGACCCTCGTCCTCGGCATCGACAGCGACCGCCTCTTCCCCGTCGACGGTCAGCAGCGGATCGCCCGGAGCATCCGGAACGTGCTCGACGGCGAGGCTGTGGTGCTCACGAGCGACTTCGGCCACGACGGGTTTCTCATCGAGACCGAGGCCGTCGGCACGCACCTGCGGCGCCTGCTCGACGCCTGAACCGCGTCAGGCCGGGTCGAACCGCCACGGCAGGGTGTGGGCGTGAAGAGTCCCCTGCGCCCAGCCGAACGCCCCGCCCCCGTCGCGCACCTCCGTCTGGAACAGCTCGACCGCTCCGCCGGACGCCAGCGCGGCCTCGACGTCGGTGAAGGCGGAGAGCCGGTGCAGCGTGACCCAGGTGGGCGGGAAGAGCCGCCATTCCCCCGTCGCGTGCCGCTCGAAGGCCGTGTCCGGTGACACCCAGGCGAGCTCGACGACCTCGTCGGCCGCCGGTGACGGCTCGGCATCCGGGGCGAGGGCGAGGAAGAACCAGGTGCGGATCCGCACGGGTGCCTCCGCGGGCGGGTGCCACTCCGACAGAGGCACCAGGTCGTCGACGACGAGTCCGACCTCCTCCGCGGTCTCCCGGGCGGCGGCCCGGCGTGCGTCGTCGATCTCCGCCGCGCCCGCCCGCCGATCCTCCGGCTCGACCTTCCCCCCGGGGAACACCCAGGCGTCCGCGAAGGAGCCCCGCGACGGACGGCGCAGCAGCAGCACCTCGAAGCCACCGGGGCTCGGGCGCAGCAGCACGACGGTTCCGGCGAGCGGGAGGTCGTCGTCGGGAGCGGTCACCCCGTCACTCTACGACGCGAGGACCGGCGTCTGCGCGACCCGCCGTGCCTCCACGCGGTACGACACCAGAGCGATGAGGAGTCCGGCCACCGCGAGCACCGCCCCGGTCCACGCCGGTGCCGTGAAGCCCCAGCCGATCGCGATCACGATGCCCCCGAGGAAGGCACCGAGGCTGTTGCCGATGTTCAGAGCGGAGTGGTTCATGGCCGCCGCGATGGACTGGTTGTCGCCGGCCACGTCCATCAACCGCGTCTGGATCGTCGGGCTGAGCACGGAGGAGACGAAACCGACGAGGACGACGACGAGGCTCAGGCTCACGATCCAGAACGAGAGCACCGCGAGGAGAGCGAACACGACGGCCATCGCGGCGAGGCCCAGCAGCAGCGTCCGGCGGAGGTCGATGTCCGCGAGATGACCGCCGACGAGGTTCCCGCCCGTCATGCCGAGCCCCATCAGCACGAGCACGATCGGCACGACCCAGTCCGGCGATCCGGCCACCTCCGTAACGAGCGGGGCGATGTAGCTGTAGACGGCGAAGAACCCGCCGAAGCCGATCGCCCCGACGCCGAGCGTGAACCAGACCTGACCGATGCGGAACACCCCGAGCTCCGCCCGCATCGTGCGTCCGGGGTTCCCCGGGTGCGCGGGCACGAACAGCGCGATGAAGACGGTGGCGAGCGCGAAGACGAGCGCGACGACCGCGAAGGCCGCGCGCCAGCCCCACTCCTGGCCGAGGAAGGTGCCCAGCGGCACGCCGACGACATTGGCGACCGTGAGCCCGGTGAGGATGAACGCGACGCCCTTGGCACGGTTGCCCGGCCCCATCACATCGGCGGCGACCAGCGCGCCGATGCCGAAGTAGGCGCCGTGCGGGAGCCCGGCGAGGAAGCGCGAGACCCCGACGAGCTCGAACGTCGGCAGCACCACGGTGAGCGCGTTGAAGACGGTCAGCGCGAGGGCGAGCACGATCATCACCCGATGCCGCGGATAGCGGGCGACGAAGCCGGCGATGGTCGGGGCGCCGATGACCACGCCGAGTGCGTACAGCGAGATCAACCAGCCGGCCTGGCTCAGCGCCTCCTCCTGGCTCGACGCCCAGACGGACGGGAGGAGGTCGGCGGCGATGTTCGGCAGCAGCCCCATGACGACGAACTCGGTCATGCCGATGCCGAAACTGCCGATGGCGAGGGAGAGGAGCGCCCACTTCGCCGCACCCCTCGAAGGTGTCGAGGGATTCACCGGTTCAGCTTACCGGTCGTCGGACTCCTCGATCGCCGCCTCCAGACGCTCGACCTTGGCGTCGAGCTCTCCCGTGTACCCGGGGCGGATGTCCGCCTTGAGGACGAGGGACACCCGCGATCCGTACGGCAGGACCGCCTCGGTCGCCCGCTTGACCACGTCCATCACGGTGTCCCAGTCGGGCCCCTCGATCTCGGTGAACATGCTCGTCGTGCGGTGCGGAAGCCCCGACGCGCGGACGACGCGCACCGCGGCGGCCACGGCGTCGTGCACGGACGCATCGGGGCGCTCGGCGCCGTCGGCGGGCGTGCCGCTGGGGGCGACGGAGAAGGCGATCAGCATGGGTTCACTCCTGGGTTCGGGGACGACGGACGGCGGGGACCCGCGCGAGCGCGACGGCGCTCACGGCGGCGAGGACGACGAGCAGGGCGTTGCGCATCGTGAGCAGCAGGACCGGGGCGGCTTCGGCACGCAGCAGCCCGTCATAGCTCAGCGGATACACGAGACACGTGAGGAGGCACAGCGCGAGCACGAGGGCGGCGGCGGTGCGCGCCCGGCGGCGGTCGAGCACGAGCCACAGGATCACCGGTGCGAGCAACCAGGTCTGGAACTGCGGCGAGCCGACCTTGTTCAGGGCGATGAGCACCGTCACCAGGAGCAGGGCCAGCGGCGGGAAGAGTCGCGCGAACGACGCGCCGCGGGCGGCCTTGACCCCACCGACGACGGTGACGACGGCGGCGGCGAGCACCAGGAGCGGGGTGAGGATCGTCGCGAGGGCCTCCGCGCCCGGCGCGACGATCTGGAAGGTGAGGATGTCGTAGCTGTACTCGATGCGGGCGGCCCCTGTCACGGCCATCCAGAGGAACGGGGTCGCGGCGACCGCCTCGATCTGGAGTCCCCGGCCGGTCTGCGCGGTGAGGAAGCCGAGGATCTCGGTGTCAGCGCCGAGCAGCAGGAGCACCACCACCACACCGGCCGTGACGCCCGCGGCGGCCAGGAGCATCCGCAGCCGCGCCCTCGCGGCCACGACCGCCGCGAGGAGCAGCGCACCGGGCCAGATCTTGATCCAGGCGCCGATGGTCAGCAGCGCCGCGGCGATGGTCGGGCGGGTCACCAGCCAGAGGCCGGCCACGACGGCGATCGGCACGGTGACGGCATCGATGCGGTACAGCGCGATGGGTCCGAGGAGCAGCAGCGCCGCGCACCAGAACCATGCGGCGGTGCGCCGCGCCCGCACGTGTCCGCGCCCGACGAGCACGGCGAAGGCGACGGCGTCGAGCACCGTGACCAGCAGCGCCCACCCGATGAGGTAGGCGCCCGAGACGCCGAGCAGCGGGAGGAACGGGGCGGCGAGCACGGCCGCGAGCATCATCGGCAGGAGCGCGAGCTGCGGATACACCCAGGACTCCGTGACGCCCACGATCTCCCCGCCGCTCCACGCCGCCGTCGCCCAGGGCTCGTAGACCAGCACGACGTCCCCCATGGGCTGGCTCGGGTAGACCCAGCCCAGCCCTGCGGTCAGGAGGTGGACGAGGAGGAAGGCGATCCACAGCGCGACCAGGCTCCCCCGGACCGTGGTCCTCACGACAGGAGGTCCGCGACCGCGCGGGGCAGCGCCTCCGCGACGTCGAGCGCCACGATCGGATGACCGCTCTCGCCCGCGGTCGCCGCAGCGGCGAGGCGGGCGGCGTGCCCGTGCAGCCAGACGGCCGCCGCGGCGGACTCGACGAGCGGGCTGTCCGGATTCGCGGCGATCACGGCGGCGACGATCCCCGCCAGCACGTCCCCCGTCCCGGCCGTCGCGAGCCAGCCGGTCCCCGCTTCGACGGCGATGAGCGTGCCGTCAGGTGCGGCGAGCAGGGTGCGTGCGCCCTTGCGCAGCACCACGCCGTCGATCGCGGCGGACACGTCGCGGACGTCGCCGAGATCGTCCCCGGCCCCGTCGATGCCGACGCGCTCGCGCAGCCGCGCGAACTCCCGGCCGTGCGGAGTGGCGACGAACGGGGCGCGGGCGCTCGGCGCCAGATCGAGCGCTCCGGCGTCGATGACCACGGGGACGTCGCCGCCGACGATATCCCGCAGCGCCTGCGCCTCCGCCACGCTCCGGTCGTCCGGATCGGTCCCGGAGCCGATCACCCAGGCGCCGATCCGCGTGCGTCCGGCATCCGGCCCGCCGACGGTCTCCGGGCGTCGGGCGAGCACCGCCGCCACCGCCGACGGCGCGCCGACGTAGCGGACGAATCCGGCACCGGTGCGCCAGGCGGCCTCGACGCCCAGCACCGCGGCGCCGGGGTAGGCGGCCGATCCGGTGCGGATGCCCACGACGCCCCGCGAGTACTTGTCATCCTCGGCGGTCGGCGCGCGGAAGAACCGCGCCGCGTCGCTGCGGGACCACTCGCGCACGTCGCTCATGACTCCACGTTAGCCCGACGGCCCTGTCCCGTCCGCGTCGGCGGTACCGTCGAACGGTGAGTCTTCTCTTCTCCCCGCTGACCATCCGGTCGACCACGTTCCGCAACCGCCTCTGGGTCTCCCCCATGTGCATGTACAGCGCCGTCGACGGCGTGGCGCAGGAGTGGCACCACACCCACCTCGCGCAGTTCGCCTCGGGCGGCGCCGGGCTCATCGTGGCCGAGGCCACGGCCGTCGTGCCGGAGGGGCGCATCTCCCCTCGCGATCTCGGGCTGTGGGACGACGCGCAGCGCGACGCCCTCGCCCCGATCGTCCGCGCGATCCACGACCGCGGGGCCGCCGCGGGCATCCAGCTCGCGCACGCCGGGCGGAAGGCCTCGACCTGGTGGCCCTGGGCCGACGAGCGCGGCTCGGTCCCCACCGCCGCGGGCGGATGGACGTCAACCGCCCCGTCCGCGGTCGCCTACGAGGGGTTCGCCGCGCCGGTCGCGCTGGACGCGGACGGCATCGACCGCGTGGTCGACGGGTTCGCCGCGGCGACCCGTCGGGCGCTCGAGGCGGGCTTCGACGTCATCGAGATCCACGGAGCCCATGGCTACCTCCTGCACCAGTTCCTGTCGCCGCTGTCGAACCTCCGCGAGGACGAGTACGGCGGCTCGCTGGAGAACCGGGCCCGGCTGCTGCTGCGCGTCGTGGACGCGGTGCGCGAGGCGGCCGGCGACGACGTGCCGCTGTTCGTCCGCATCTCGGCGACGGATCACGCAGAGGGCGGGTTCACGCCCGAGGAGGCCGCGACGGTCGGCGGCTGGGCGACCGCGCGCGGCGCCGACCTCATCGACGTCTCCAGCGGCGGCCTCGTCGCGCACCAGCGCATCAGCGTCTCCCCCGGCTACCAGGTCCCGCTGGCCGAGACGGTCCGCCAGGGCGGGCGGATCCCGGTGTCGGCCGTGGGCCTCATCACCGCCGCCGCCCAGGCCGAGCAGGTGCTCGCCGACGGGGCGGCCGACGCGATCTTCGCCGGACGGGAGTGGCTGCGCGACCCGCACTTCGCGCTCCGGGCCGCGCACGAGCTGGGCGACACGGTCGCCTGGCCGCCGCAGTACGAACGCGCGCACTGGCGCTGACGCCCACGACGAAGGCCGCCGGTTCCCGAGGGAGCCGGCGGCCTTCGCGTCTCCGGATGTCAGTGGCCGCGGACGCGACGGGTCGCGTCCTGCACCTCGCCGACGAGCTCCTCGAGGATGTCCTCCAGGAACAGCACGGCGGTGGTCTCCCCCCGGGCGTCGCGGACCTTGGCGAGGTGGCGACCCGCCCGGCGCATGACGGCGAGGGCGTCCTCCAGATCGGTGTCCTCCTGCACGGGCACCATGTGGTGGATGCGCTTGCCGGGGATCGGCTCGAGCACCTTGGCCTCGGCATCCGGGCCCTCCGAGGCCCGCAGGATGTCCTTGAGGTGGACGTAGCCGATCGGGACGTCCTCGTCGTCGACGATCACGTAGCGCGAGAACCCGTAGCGGGCCACCGCCTTCTCGATGTCGTCCGGCGTGGTCGTCTGCGGCAGCGTGACGAGGTCGCTCAGCGGAACGGCCACGTCGCGCGCCTTCTTGTCGGTGAACTCCACCGCGGCCGTCACCGTACCCGCGGTGTCCATGAGCACGCCCTCACGGCGCGACTGGTTGACGATGGTCGCCACCTCGTCGAGTGTGAACGTCGACGCCGCCTCGTTCTTCGGCTCCACCCGGAAGAGGCGCAGCACGCCGTTCGCCGCCGCGTTCAGCAGCCAGATCACCGGCATGAACACCTTCGACACCCACACCAGCGGCGTCGCCAGCAGCAGCACGGCCCGGTCCGGAATCGAGAACGCGAGGTTCTTCGGCACCATCTCGCCGAACACGACGTGCAGGAACGACACGATGAGCAGTGCGATCGTGAACGACACGACGTCCACCGCGCCGTCCGACCAGCCCAGCGCGTGCAGCGGCACGGCGAGCAGGTGGTGGATGGCGGGCTCGGAGACGTTCAGGATGAGCAGCGAGCAGATCGTGATGCCGAGCTGCGAGGTCGCGAGCATGAGCGTCGCGTGCTCCATGGCGTACAGCGCCGTCTTGGCCGGGCGCGAGCCACGCTCGGCCTTCGGCTCGATCTGCGAGCGCCGCGCGGAGATCACCGCGAACTCGGCGCCGACGAAGAACGCGTTCGCCGCCAGCAGGACGACGAGCCAGGCGAGGCCTCCCCAATCGCTCACAGGGACACCCCCTCGATGATGACGGCATCCGGTCTCGGGACGTAGCGCACCCGATCCACCCGGCGGCCGTCCATGCGGACGACCTGCAGCGTGCCGCTCTCCAGGGGCACCTCGTCCCCGACGACCGGCACCCGCTCGAGGACGCTCATGACGTAGCCGCCGACCGTGTCGTAGACATCACCCTCCGGCACCTCGACGCCCGCACGGCTGCGCAGCTCGTCCGGGCGCAGCTCGCCGGGGAAGGTCACCCCGTCGCGGTTGCGGATGATGCCGGCCCTCGTCCGGTCGTGCTCGTCGGACACCTCGCCGACGAGCTCCTCCACGAGGTCCTCCAGCGTCACGATGCCCGCCGTCCCGCCGTACTCGTCGACGACGACCGCGAGCTGGTAGCCGCGACCGCGGAGGTCCGAGATGAGCGCGTCGACATGGGCGGTCTCCGGCACGCGGAGCGGGTCGGTCGCGAGGGCCCCGACGGGCACCTCCGCCCGGCGTTCCCTCGGCACCGAGATGGCGGCCTTGAGGTGCACGACGCCCGTGATGTCGTCGAGATCTTCGTCGAAGACCGGAAAGCGGCTGTGGCCGGTGCGCCGCGCCAGCTGGATCACGTCGTCCACCGAGTCGCCGGCGGCGATCGCATGCATGCTCGGGCGCGCCGTCATGACGTCGGCCGCGGTGAGCCGCGAGAACGTGAGCGTGCGGTCCAGCAGCGTGGCGGTGTCGGCCTCCAGAACTCCGGCGCTCGCCGACCGTCGCACGAGCGACGACAGCTCCTCCGCGCTGCGCGCGCCGGAGAGCTCCTCCTTGGGCTCGATGCCCATGCTCCGCAGCACCCCGTTGGCGCTGCCGTTCAGCACGACCACCGCCGGCTTGAACACCGTCGTGAAGGCGATCTGGAAGGGCACGACGAGCTTCGCCGTGGCCAGGGGCAGCGCCAGCGCGAAGTTCTTCGGGACGAGCTCGCCGAGGATCATCGAGAGCACCGTCGCGACGAACATCGCCACCACGGTCGCGATGGGAGCGACGGCGGCTTCCGGGATGTTCCAGGCGACCAGCGTGGGACGCAGGAGGTTCGACAGCGCCGGCTCCATCGTGTATCCGGTCAGCAGCGTGGTCAGCGTGATGCCGAGCTGCGCGGAGGAGAGATGCGTCGAGGTGTGCCGCAGGGCGCTGATCGTCAGGGAGAGGCGGGACTCGCCTCGCGCCTGCCGCGCTTCCAGATCCGCGCGGTCGAGGTTCACGAGGGCGAACTCGCTCGCGACGAAGAGGCCGGTGCCGACCGTGAGCAGAAGCCCCACGCCCAACATGATGTAGTCCATCAGATCTTCCTCTCCGGGGAGAGAACGGGACGGTGGGGCGATGTTCGGCAACTGGGAGGGTCGTCCATAGTGCGCTCGATTCTACAGAAGCGGACTGTGGTCGCGGCAGGTGGTCACCAGCTGACCGGCAGCGCCTTGCCCTCCTCGTAGCCGGCCGCCGACTGCAATCCGACGACGGCGCGCTCGTGGAACTCGGGCACGGTCGCGGCCCCGGCGTAGGTGAAGGACGACCGCACGCCCGATGTGATCATGTCGAGCAGGTCCTCGACTCCCGGGCGCAGCGGGTCGAGGTAGATCTTGGAGGAGGAGATGCCCTCGGCGAACAGCTCCTTGCGCGCCCGCTCGTAGGCGTCGAGCCGACCGAACCGCGCCTGCACGGCCTTGGTCGAGGCCATCCCCCATGACTCCTTGAACAGACGACCGTCCGTGTCGCGCTGGAGCTCGCCCGGGGCCTCGATCGTCCCGGCGAACCAGGAGCCGACCATGACGGAGGCGGCACCGGCCGCGAGCGCGAGGGCGACGTCGCGGGGGTAGCGCACCCCGCCGTCGGCCCAGACATGGGCTCCGGCCTCCGCGGCGGCCTGCGCGGTCTCCAGCACCGCGGAGAACTGGGGACGACCGACCGCCGTCATCATCCGCGTCGTGCACATCGCCCCCGGCCCGACGCCGACCTTGAGGATCGAGGCGCCCGCGTCGACGAGATCCCGCACGCCGTCCGCGGTGACGATGTTCCCCGCGACGATGGGGAGCCCGAGCCCGAGGGACGCGACCTCCTGCAGCGCCCGGAGCATGCCCTCCTGGTGGCCGTGCGCGGTGTCGACGACGAGCACGTCCACCCCGGCCGCCGCGAGCGCCTTCGCTTTCGCCCCGACGTCGCCGTTGATGCCGACCGCCGCGGCGACGGCGAGGCGCCCGTCGGCGTCCACGGCCGGCCGGTACAGCGTGGCGCGGAGGGCGCTGCGGGCGCTCAGCGTCCCGACGAGGTGGCCGTGGTGGATGACCGTGACCACTTCGACGTCCGCCTCGGTGATGACGTCGAAAGCGTGCCGTTCGGAGCCGATGTCGTCCGCGTCGATCGACGGCGTCCCCCGGTGCACGAGGTCGCCGAGCTGCGCGTCGGGCAGCGCGGTCGCGAGACGGGTGGCCGGGAGCACGCCGACGATGCGGTCGACGGGGATCGGTGCCGCACCGGAGGCGACGACGATCCCGTGGCCGGGGGCGGCGGGGAGCAGGCGGAGGGCGTCGGCGACGGTCGCCTCCGGGGGCAGCACGAGCGGCGTGTCCCAGAGCACCGGCTGCCCCTTCACGTCGCGGATCGCGGCGTCGAGTTCCTGGAGCGGGAGGTCCTGCGGCAGCACGCCCAGCGCCCCGCGGCGCGCGAGCACGGCGGCGATCCGCGGCCCGGTCACCGAGTTCATGTTCGCGGCGACGAGCGGCAGCGTCGCCGGGGTGCCGTCGTGCGGAGCGAGATCGACCTGGAGGCGACTGGTGACGGCCGAACGGCGCGGCACCAGGAAGACGTCCGAGTAGGTCAGATCGACGGTCGGCTGCGCACCTGAGAACTCCATGTCTCCACGGTACCCAGATCGGCGCGGCACGGGTCGGTCTCTTCGACGTCTCTGCGGTCGAAACAGGTTAGGCTTGGTGGTCGAGAGTGTGCGGGCCCGAGCGCATCCTGCGTCGTGCGTCCGCATCGGAGATCTTCAGCGATGAAAGAGGGCGATAGAGCGTGTCGAACCAGGTGACCGGCGTCGGTGGCGACGGGGGGTTCGGAGCCAATTCCTGGCTCGTCGAAGAGCTCTACGAGCAGTTCAAGGAGAACCGCGACTCGGTCGACAAGGAGTGGTGGCCCATTCTGGAGAAGTACCACTCCGAGACCACCGCAGCCGGAGGCGCTCCCGCCGCGACCACGGCCCCGGCGCACCCCGTGACCGCTCCCATCCCCGTGATCGGTGCACAGCCCGTCGCCCGCACCACGGCGAAGCCGGCGGCCGCCGCGCCGATCCCCGCCCAGGCGCCGAAGCCGAAGCAGGAGTCCAAGGAGACGCAGCCGCCCTCCGAGGAGGACAAGGTCACCCCGCTGCGCGGTCTGCCGAAGACCCTCGCCGCGAACATGGACGAATCGCTCACCGTCCCCACCGCGACGAGCGTCCGCACGGTCCCGGCCAAGCTGATGATCGACAACCGCATCGTCATCAACAACCACATGGCCCGCACCCGCGGCGGCAAGGTCAGCTTCACCCACCTCATCGGCTGGGCCCTCATCCGCACCCTCGACGAGTTCCGCAGCCAGAACGTCTTCTACACCGAGATCGATGGCAAGCCCTCCGTCGTGGCCCCGGCGCACGTCAACCTCGGCATCGCGATCGACCTGCCCAAGCCGGACGGCACCCGCGCTCTCATGGTCCCGAGCATCAAGCGTGCCGACACCATGACCTTCACCGAGTACCTCGCCGCCTATGAGGATCTCGTCACCCGCGCGCGCGCCAACAAGCTCACCGCCGCCGACTTCCAGGGCACGACGGTCTCGCTCACCAACCCGGGCGGCATCGGCACGGTGCACTCGGTCCCGCGTCTCATGAAGGGCCAGGGCTGCATCATCGGCGCCGGTGCTCTCGAGTACCCCGCCGAGTTCCAGGGCGCGAGCGACAAGACGCTCAACGAGCTGGCGATCGGCAAGACCATCACCCTCACGAGCACGTACGACCACCGCGTCATCCAGGGCGCCGGATCCGGCGAGTTCCTGAAGAAGGTGCACGAGCTGCTGATCGGCCAGCGCGGCTTCTACGACGACATCTTCGCGGCGCTGCGCATCCCGTACGCGCCGATCCGCTGGAACCCGGACATCGCGGTCGACCTCGCCGAGCGCGTGGACAAGCAGTCCCGGGTGCAGGAGCTCATCAACTCCTTCCGTGTGCGCGGCCACCTCATGGCCGACATCGACCCGCTCGAGTACCGTCAGCGTTCGCACCCGGACCTGGAGATCGAGAGCCACGGCCTGACGTTCTGGGACCTCGACCGCGAGTTCGTCACCGGCGGGTTCGGCGGGCGCCGCGTCGCCAAGCTCCGCGACATCCTCGGGGTGCTGCGCGACTCGTACTGCCGCACTCTCGGCATCGAGTACATGCACATCCAGGATCCGGAGCAGCGCCGCTGGTTCCAGGAGAAGGTCGAGGTCAAGTACCAGAAGCCCGGCCACGACGAGCAGCTGCGCGTGCTGCGCAAGCTCAACGAGGCCGAGGCCTTCGAGACCTTCCTGCAGACGAAGTTCGTCGGCCAGAAGCGCTTCTCGCTCGAGGGCGGCGAGTCGCTGATCCCGCTCCTCGACGAGATCCTCCAGGGCGCGGCCACGGCCGGGCTGGAGGGCGCCGCGATCGGCATGGCCCACCGCGGCCGCCTGAACGTGCTCACCAACATCGCCGGCAAGACGTACGGCCAGGTCTTCCGCGAGTTCGAAGGCACGCAGACCCCCGGCAACCAGCGCGGCTCGGGCGACGTGAAGTACCACCTGGGTACCGAGGGCACGTTCGTCGCCGACGACGGCTCCGCGCTGCCCGTGTACCTCGCCGCCAACCCCTCCCACCTGGAGACGGTCGACGGCGTGCTGGAGGGCATCGTCCGCGCCAAGCAGGACCGCAAGCCCATCGGCACCTTCGCCTGGCTGCCCATCCTCGTCCACGGCGACGCGGCCTTCGCCGGCCAGGGCGTCGTCGTCGAGACCCTGCAGATGTCGCAGCTGCGCGGCTACCGCACGGGCGGCACGATCCACGTGGTCGTCAACAACCAGGTCGGCTTCACCACGACGCCGAGCGACGCCCGCACCTCGGTCTACGCCACCGACGTCGCCAAGACGATCCAGGCGCCGGTCTTCCACGTGAACGGCGACGACCCCGAGGCCGTCATCCACGTCGCGCAGCTCGCGTTCGAGTACCGCGAGCGCTTCCACCGCGACGTCGTGATCGACCTCGTCTGCTACCGCCGTCGCGGCCACAACGAGGGCGATGACCCCTCGATGACGCAGCCGCTGATGACCGACCTCATCCAGGCGAAGCGCTCCGTCCGCCGCCTGTACACGGAGTCCCTCGTCGGTCGCGGCGACATCACCGAGGAGGAGTACGACGAGGCCAAGGCCGACTTCCAGAACCGTCTGGAGATCGCCTTCGCCGAGACGCACGCCGCCGAGACCGGCACGACCCCGATCGCCCCGGAGGAGGCCCCGCAGGTCGAGGACCAGGTCGGAGCCCCCGAGGTCACCGGTGTGCCGGCCGAGGTCATCCGCCTCATCGGCGACGCGTTCGTGAACAAGCCCGAGGGCTTCACGGTGCACCCGAAGATCCAGCAGCTGCTGGAGAAGCGCCTCGACATGAGCCGCAACGGGAACATCGACTGGGGCTTCGGCGAGCTGCTCGCCTTCGGCTCGCTCCTGGTCGAGGGCACCCCGGTGCGCCTCGCCGGCCAGGACTCGCGACGCGGGACCTTCGTGCAGCGGCACGCCGCGCTCCACGACCGTGCGAACGGCCAGGAGTGGCTGCCGCTGTCGAACCTGTCCGACGCGCAGGGCCGCTTCTTCGTCTACGACTCCCTGCTCAGCGAGTACGCCGCGCTCGGCTTCGAGTACGGCTACTCCGTGGAGGCTCCCGAGGCCCTGGTGCTGTGGGAGGCGCAGTTCGGCGACTTCGTCAACGGCGCCCAGTCGGTCATCGACGAGTACATCTCCGCCGCGGAGCAGAAGTGGGGTCAGCAGTCCAGCGTCACGCTCCTGCTCCCCCACGGCTACGAGGGCCAGGGACCGGACCACTCCTCCGCACGCATCGAGCGGTTCCTGCAGCTGTGCGCGCAGGACAACATGATCGTGGCGCGCCCGTCGACCCCGGCGTCGCACTTCCACCTGCTGCGCCGGCAGGCCTACGCCCGTCCGCGCAAGCCGCTGATCGTGTTCACGCCGAAGGCGATGCTGCGCCTGCGCGGCGCGACGAGCCCGGTGGAGGCGTTCACCGGGGGCCGCTTCGAGCCGGTCCTCGACGACGACCGGGGTCTCGACCGTTCCGCCGTGAAGCGCGTGCTCGTGCACAGCGGCAAGGTGCATTGGGACCTCCGCGCCGAGCTGGAGAAGAACCCGAACCCGGAGATCGCCCTGGTGCGTCTGGAGCAGCTCTACCCGACGCCCATCGACGCGCTGAAGATGATCACCGACTCGTACCCGAACGCCGAGCTCGTGTGGGTGCAGGAGGAGCCGGAGAACCAGGGCGCCTGGCCGTTCCTCGCTCTGGCCTTCGCCGACGTCCCCGGCGACCGCTCCTTCCGCCCGGTCTCGCGTCCGGCGTCGGCCTCGCCGGCGACGGGCTCGTCCAAGGTGCACGCGACCGAGCAGGCCGCGCTCATCCGCGCGGCGGTCACCCTGGGCTGACCGCCTCTCTGACGACGAAGGGCGCCCCGGCTTCGGCCGGGGCGCCCTTCTCCGTTCCGCGGGTCAGTACCAGATGTCGAGGGACGGCGCCGGGAAGGCGACGAACGCACGGTCCAGTGCCTCGACGGCGTCGACCGGGCCCGTGATCCGGCCTGCTCCGTGCAGCGCGGCGACGCGGATGCTGCCTGCGTAGATCGACGAGAGCGCGGAGACGTCGAGGACGAGGTCCGCCTCGGCGCCCGGAGCCTCCTCGATGTCCGCCTGCCCCTCCGCGTCGACGCGGAGCCGCCAGGTGCCCGCGGCGAATCCCAGGGCGTCCTCGATGCGGAGCACGGTGTCCAGGGGCGCGGCGTAGGTCCGGGCCGTGAGCGCGGCGCGGACGTCCAGGACGCGAAGCCAGCCGTGGTCGTGCACCTCCTGGGTGACGCCGCGCGGGTCCGCGACCAGCCACGGCAGGGCGTCGTCGAGCGGTCGGAGATCGGCGGTCACCTCGTCGACGAGGTCGTGCTGCAGCGCGAACCGCCACAGCGCAGCCGTCGCCTCCGCCGTCTCGGCGACGAGCAGGCGCACGTGCAACGCGAACCGGAACGTGCCACCGCGCTCGGTGAGGTGGAAGGCCATCACGCCGCGCACCTGACCGGACTCGTCGCGATAGCGGATGCCGCGCACCCGGTCCCGGTCGGTGTCGGTGCTCGCGAGCCCGCTGATGCCCGCCCAGCGGGCCGCCCACCCCGGCACCTGGCCGGACCGCGCGGTACGGGCGCGCTCGTGCGCCTCCGCCAGGGCCTCGGCGAGCTCCTCGCGCTCGAGGTACTCCACGCGGCCGGCCGGGACGGGGCCCGCCCAGCCGGCGCGGCGCACGTCCACGGTGAACCGCGCCACGGGGACGGCGGAGCCGAAGCCGTACCGCCCGTAGATGGTCGCCTCGGAAACCGTGAGGCCCGCGACGGGGAGGCCGGCATCGACGGCGGCGCGCAGCTCACCCTCCAGCAGGGCGCGCGCGATGCCACGGCGGCGATGCGTGCCGGCCACGGTGACCCCGCTGATCGCCCACATCCCGATCTCGCTGCCGGGGATCGTCAGCGGCGTCACCCAGGAGTCGATGGTCGCCACCGGGAAGCGGTCGGCCGGGGCGTCGGGCTCGTAGACGCCGATGTTTCGCCGGCTCTTCAGGGTGCCGACACCTTCCTCGCGAGCCGCCTCCGAGGGGTCGGCACCGAGGAACCCGCGGGCCATCGCGCGCTGGAAGGCGGCCACGCGCGTGGCGTCCGTCGTATCCAAGACCCGATAGTCGAGGCCGTCCTCCGCGAGGCGGTCGACGGACGTCTGGTCAGCGGGGATCCCGCGTGCATCGATGAGGGCCATGCACACAGCCTACGGGCGGTCTCCGACGCTCCGCGCCCGGCGGGACGCTCAGTGCTGCGCGGCTTGGACCTCGCGGAGCCGGGCGAACACCTGGTCCCGCAGCTCCTCCGGAGCGGTCTCCTTGCAGGCGCGGGCGATGACCTCGGTGAGGGTCGTCGCCACCAGAGCCTCGTCCCGGCATGCCGGGCAGTTCTCCAGGTGCTCGCGGATCTCGGCGTGCTCGGTCTTGCACACCTCGTTGCGGAGGTACTCCTCCAGATCCTGACGGGCCTTGTCGCAGCCGCAGTCGCTCATTTCTTGCTCCTCGGGTCAGCCGCGGCGATTCCCCGCTCCGCGGCGTAGTCGGCCAGCAGCTCCCGCAGCATCCGCCTGCCACGGTGCAGACGGCTCATCACGGTGCCGATGGGGGTCTTCATGATGTCGGCGATCTCCTGGTACGCGAAGCCCTCGACGTCGGCGAGGTACACCGCGAGCCGGAAGTCCTCCGGAACCGCCTGCAGCGCGTCCTTCACGACCGACGCCGGCATGCGGTCGATGGCCTCCGCCTCCGCCGACCGGCTGTGCGACGCCGTCGTCGACTCCGCGCCGCCGAGCTGCCAGTCCTCGAGCTCGTCGATGGTGCCCTGGAACGGCTCGCGCTGCCGTTTGCGGTAGATGTTGATGTACGTGTTGGTGAGAATGCGGTACAGCCACGCCTTGAGGTTCGTGCCCTGCGCGAAGGTCGACCACGAGCCGTAGGCCTTGACGAAGGTCTCCTGCACGAGATCGGCGGCGTCAGCGGGATTGCGCGTCATGCGCATCGCGGCGGCGTAGAGCTGGTCCATGAAGGGGAGCGCCTGCTCCTCGAACTCGCGCCGAGGGTCGCCGACGGTGGCTGCGGTTGCGGTGTCGTCCATCACCGGCCAGTCTAGGCGGCTGAGGTCGATCACCTCGCGTTCCAGCGTCGCAGGCATCCTCTTCCCTTCGCACGGGTGCCGCCTCTCACGAGGACGGCGTTGCGTTTACTAAGGTGAGAACCGATGAGCGCCAAAAGGTATTCCCCCACCCGTGTGCAGGGCGCCTACCCCGCGCCCACGATCGACGGCCCGGTGCACGCCGAGCTCACGATCCCCGGCTCCAAGTCCCTCACGAACCGCGAGCTCCTCATCGCGGCGATCGCGGACGGCCCCGGCCGCCTGATCGCGCCGCTGCACTCCGACGATTCGCAGCGCATGGTGGAGGCCCTCCGCGCACTCGGCGTCGGCATCGAGGAGGTCGACGCCGGTCATGAGTTCGGTCCCGATCTCGTGATCACGCCCGGCAAGCTCCGCGGCGGCACGACGATCGACTGCGGCCAGGCCGGGACCGTCATGCGCTTCATCGCGCCGCTGGCCGGCCTCGCGGAGCAGGACGTCCACCTCACCGCGCACGAGACGGCCCTGCACCGGCCCATGGGCGGGCTCATCAGCGCCCTGCGCGACCTCGGCGTCGACATCGACGACGAGGGCACCTGGGCCCTCCCGTTCACCATCCGCGGCCACGGCCACATCCGCGGCGGTCGCGTGGAGATCGACGCGTCGGCCTCCAGCCAGTTCGTGTCCGGGCTGCTGCTCGCGGCCCCGCGTTTCGACGTCGGCCTGCACCTCGTGCACACCGGCGAGCGCCTGCCGAGCCTGCCGCACATCGACATGACCATCGAGGCGCTGAGCCGCCGCGGCATCCGCATCGAGCGCCCCGCGGTCGGCGAATGGCTGGTGGAGGCCGGAGTCCCCCGCGCCAAGGAGATCCCGATCGAGCCGGATCTCTCCAACGCCGCCCCGTTCCTCGCGGCGGCCCTCGTCGCCGGAGGCTCCGTCGCGATCACCGGCTGGCCGGCGCACTCGACGCAGCCCGGAGCGCTGCTCCCCGAGATCCTGCAGGCGGCGGGTGCGCACGTCAGCCGTCACGGCGGGGTGCTCACCGTGCGGGCAGGGTCCGGAATCCGCGGACTGGATCTCGATCTCTCCGCCGCCAGCGAGCTGACGCCGACCCTCGTCGGTCTCGCGGCCTTCGCCGACGGCCCCACGACCATCCGCGGCATCGGCCACATCCGCCTCCACGAGACCGACCGGATCGCGGCGCTCGTCGGGAACCTGCGCGCGCTCGGCGGGACCGCCGAGGAGCTCCCCGACGGCATCCGCATCGTGCCGGGCCCGCTCCGCGGTGGCTCCTGGGCCGCGCACCACGACCACCGGATGGCGACGACCGGCGCGCTGATCGGCCTCCGCGTCCCCGACGTGATCATCGATGACATCGGCACCACCGCCAAGACCCTCCCGGAGTTCACCATGCTCTGGGAGCGGATGCTGCGAGGCTGACGGGTGAGCTGGCTGAACGACGCCGACGACCTCGAAGACGACTTCGAGGACTACGACGAGAGCAGCATCCGCACCCGGCCGAACCCGAAGGCCAACCGTCCCCGCACCAAGCGACGCCCCGCGCACGAGGACGCGCAGATCGGCCGCGTCCTGGGCGTCGACCGTGGCCGGTACTCCGTGCTCCTCGACGAGGACACCGCGCAGGAGCGTACGATCACCGCCGCCCGCGCGCGAGAGCTGCGGCGCACGCCGATCGTCACGGGCGACCGGGCCCGCGTCGTCGGCGACACCTCGGGCGACGAGGGCACGCTCGGCCGGATCGTGGGAATCGTCGAGCGCACCTCGCTCCTCCGCCGCAGCGCCGACGACACCGACGAGGTCGAGCGGGTGATCGTCGCGAACGCGGACCAGATGCTCGTCGTCGTGGCCGCCGCCGACCCGGAGCCGCGTGCCCGGCTCGTCGACCGCTATCTCGTCGCGGCCCTGGACGCCGGTATCCGCCCGCTCCTCGTCGTGACGAAGACCGATCTCGCCGACCCCGCCCCCTTCCTCGCGCACTTCGAGGGCCTCGACCTCCGTGTGTTCACGAGCGCACAGGACGGGATGCCGGTCGACGAGATCGGCGCCGCACTCATCGGCCACTCGACGGTGTTCGTCGGACACTCCGGTGTCGGCAAGTCGACGCTGGTGAACGCCCTGGTGCCCACCGCGGGCCGCGCCACCGGACACGTGAACCAGGTCACCGGCCGCGGGCGTCACACCTCCTCCTCCACCGTCTCGCTGCGCTACGAGAGCGCCGACGGCTCCGGCTGGGTCATCGACACCCCCGGTGTCCGCTCCTTCGGTCTCGGGCACGTCGACCCCGCGAACATCCTCGCCGCCTTCACCGAGCTCGCCGTCATCGCGGAGGACTGCCCGCGCGGCTGCACCCACCTCCCCGACGCTCCCGACTGCGCCCTCATCGAGGCGGCGGACCGCGGCGAGCTGAGCGAGACCGGACGCGCTCGCCTCGACTCCCTGCAGCGCCTCCTGCAGACCTTCGCCGACAAGGCGGAGCAGCCCCCCGGACGATAAGCTGGGGCCGTGACCGAACGCCTGGAAACCGGAACCGCCGCCCCCGACTTCTCCCTGCTCGACCAGGACGGGAACACCGTCCGCCTGGCCGATCTGCGCGGCACGAAGACGGTGCTGTACTTCTACCCGGCCGCCATGACGCCGGGGTGCACGACGGAGGCCTGCGACTTCCGCGACAGCATCTCGTCGCTGCAGGGCGCCGGGTATCAGGTCGTCGGCGTCTCGCGGGACGAGCCGGCGAAGCTCGCCGCCTTCCGCGACCGCGACGGCCTCACGTTCCCGCTGCTCAGCGACCCCGACCACGCGGTGCACGAGGCGTACGGCGCCTGGGGCGAGAAGATGAACTACGGCAAGGTCGTCGAAGGCGTGATCCGCTCGACGTTCGTCCTCGACGAGGACGGCGTCATCACGAGCGCGCAGTACAACGTGAAGGCCACGGGCCACGTCGCGCGGCTGCGCAAGCAGCTCGGCATCGACGCCTGACAGGGCGGCGCGGACTCACTCCGCTTCGCGTCGGGCCCCCTCCCGGCGCGCGCTCGCGATGAGGAGCGCGAAGCCCGCGACAGCCGGGATGCCGAGTCCGAGCACGAAGGCCCACGGGATGGGCGGCAGCGTGAGGGCGCCGAGCGCCAGGGCGATCGCGAGGACCTGGAACACCACCCCGCCCGATCGCGCCCAGGAGCGTCCGGCGCGAGTGCCGAACGCGAAGGCCGCGAGCGCGGCGGCGCCGATCAGCGTCAGGACGATGAGAGCGATGGCCGTCGGCAGCGACGCGGCGTCCCCGGCCCCGAGTCCGGCCATCTCGATCACGGCGAAGACGAGCAGGGCGACGGCTTCCACCGCCAGCACGGCGGCGGCGGCGCGGGCGATTCCCGGTGCGCGCACGGGTGTCCTCCCGGGGATCGAATGACGAGAAAACCCTTGATTTCAGGGTATTCATGTAACAGAATAGAGAAAGTCATGTGCTCCCACAGCGGCGTGGGGCGAACGTTCGCGTTCGCATCACAATCAGCGGGCATCCGCCCGTATCTCAACAGGGTAGCGGAACCCGAACCGTCGCCCGAATCGAGAGGTCGCATCGCGACATCTCATGAAATCCACACCGAGGAGCCCCCATGGACTGGCGTGACAAGGCCGCCTGCCTGACCGTCGACCCCGAACTGTTCTTCCCCGTCGGGAACACCGGCCCGGCCGTCGATCAGATCGAGAAGGCCAAGACCGTCTGCGCGACGTGCACGGTCACCGAGATCTGCCTGCAGTACGCCCTGGAGACCAGCCAGGACTCGGGCGTCTGGGGCGGCCTGTCCGAAGACGAGCGCCGCGCGCTCAAGCGTCGCGCCGCACGCGCCCGTCGCGCCTCCTGAGATTCGCGAAGCGGCCTGAGACATCGTCTCAGGCCGCTTCTGCATGTTCCGGGCAGAGCGTCAGCGCTCGAGCCAGCGCAGCGGGATGTCGATGACCACCTCGGTCCCCTCGCCCTCACTCCCCCGCCAGTCGATCGTGCCGCCGAGCTCGCCCTGGATCAGGGTGCGGATGATCTGGGTGCCCAGGCCCTGACCGATCCGGCCCTCCGGGAGCCCGTGGCCCGTGTCGCGGACCGTCACGCGGAGGTTGTCCTCGGTGCGCTTGGCGTCGATGGTCACGACACCCTCCTGCCCGGCGAGGCCGTGCTCCACCGCATTGGTCACGACCTCCGTCAGGGCCAGGGCCAACGGAGTGGCGTACTCGCTCGGGAGCACGCCGAAGTGTCCCGTCGACTGGGTGCGGGCGCGCGTGTTGGGAGCCGACGCCACTTCGGCGACGAGCTTGAGCACGCGATGGAAGACCTCGTCGAAGTCGACTTTCTGCGTCAGCCCCTGGGCGAGGGTATCGTGCACGACCGCGATCGCGTCCACACGGCGCATGGCCTGCGTGAGAGCATCCCGCGCCTCGTCGGAGTGCGTGCGTCGGGCCTGGATCCGGAGCAGGGAGGCCACGGTCTGCAGGTTGTTCTTGACGCGGTGGTGGATCTCCCGGATCGTCGCGTCCTTGGTGATGAGTTCCTGCTCCTGGTGGCGCAGCTCCGAGACGTCGCGGCAGAGCACGATGGCCCCGATGCGTGTGCCGTGATCCTTCAGGGGGATGGCGCGGAGCGAGACCGTCACGCCACGCGCCTCGATGTCCGTCCGCCAAGGTGCCCGACCGGTCACCACCACGGGCAGCGACTCGTCGACCTGCCGGGAGGGCGGCACGAGCCGGGTGGTCACCTCGGCAAGGGACTCCCCCTCCAACTCGTCGTCGAAGCCCATCCGATTGAACGCGGACAGGGCGTTGGGGCTGGCGAAGGTCGTGATGCCGTCCACGTCGATCCGGATCAGCCCGTCGGACGCCCGGGGAGCGCCACGGCGCGGTGACGTGGGGGCTGCCGGGTCCGGGAAGCTGCCGTCCGCGATCATACGGAACAGGTCGTTGGCACACTCGTCGAAGGTGATCTGCTGACGCGACGGCGTGCGCACCTCCCCGAGGTTGGTGTGCCGTGTGACCACGCCGATCACGCGAGGAGCCTTGTCCTCACCCCGACGCTCGATGACGATCGGGACGGCGCGGACCCTGGTCGGTGTCTCCTCGAACCAGTCGGGTGAGGAGGAGTCCACGATCTCCGCCGACTCGAAGGCACCCTGCACCTGCGTGCGCCACTGCGGACGCACGCGCTCCCCGACGATGTCGCGGTAGAAGAGCGTCGCCGCGCCGCTCGGTCGTGCGTGCGCGACGGCGACGAACGATCCGTCGTCCGTCTG
This sequence comes from Microbacterium sp. GbtcB4, assembly GCF_019091465.1. Classification (NCBI taxonomy): domain Bacteria; kingdom Bacillati; phylum Actinomycetota; class Actinomycetes; order Micrococcales; family Microbacteriaceae; genus Microbacterium; species Microbacterium sp. GbtcB4. The sequence continues at coordinate 51,120 of NZ_JAGXJJ010000005.1, read as the reverse complement.
GATCCACAGGACGATGTCGGCGGAGGCGAGGTCCGCGAGGAGCTGTCCGTCACCGGCGAGCCGGTGCAGCCACTCCACGTCGTCGTCGGTCAGAAGGCCCTGGGCCTGGGCGAGATCACTGAGGGTTGACACCTCACCAGCCTAGGCTCCCCCGCCTCAGAGGATGGCGAGCGACGTCGCGCGCCACCGGTGGTCGAGCCCTTCCAGCCGGAGGGCCACCGCGCGCGTGCGCCCCGGTCCCGCCACCACCACGACAGCCTCCACGATGCCGTCCCGCGGGTGGGTCACCCGCACAGTGCGGATGACGAAGGTGGGCCGCGTCGGCGCGACACCACGAGCGCTGCGCGCACGGGCGGCGAGGTTGGCCCGGACGACCACGCTGCGGTAGGCCTCCTCGCTGAACCACCGGGCGAGCTGGTCCACCTCCCGCACCCCCGCCAGAGCCTCGAGCGCGCCCTGGGTGAGGCTCCGCACGAGAAGTGCGGGGTCCGGAAGCTCATCGGCCGGGGTGGGCTGCGGTCCGAAGTACTCGGCCAGCATCATCTCGATCTCCCTTCGAAGGGGTCGGCGAGCCGTCAGTAGAACACGTTCCCGGTGCGGCACGGGCGCCACCGGCCCAGGTCTGTGGACAACCCGTAGACGACCGCAGCACGGGCCGGAAGGAGTGCGGTCTCGGCAGGGATGTGGATAACTCGGAGGAGGCGACGCCCGCCCCTACGCTCGGTCGGGTGCACTGGGAATCCCTCTTCGACGACTTGGAAGGACAGCTCGCCGCGGAGTGGGAGGCGGAACGCGCCGCCCGCGACGCCGAATCCGAGCGGCTCCGCATCGCCCGGCTCGATCTGCGCGCACGATTGCGTCATCTGTGCGACGAGCGCACCGACACGACGCTCCACCTCGCCGACGGCGCGCGTGTCCCCGTCGGGCTGCGGTCCTTGGGAGTGGACTGGCTCGCCGCCGTCTCCCGAGTGCCCCAGGGCGCGCGCGTGCCGAGCTCCATGCTGCTGATCCCGATGACGTCGGTCCTCGGGCTCACCGTCGACCATGGCTCGATGCTGAGCAGCCTCGTCGACGAGAGCCAGGGAGCGCCGACGCTCCGCGAGCGGATGTCGCTGGGTTTCGCTCTCCGCGACCTCGCGCGTCGTCGCCTCCCGGTGCACCTCCGTCTCCTCGTCGGGGACGACCTCCACGGGACCATCGATCGCGCCGCCGCCGATCACCTCGACCTCGCCGAGCACGACAGCGGCGCAGCTCGTCGGGCCGACGCCGTCCGAGGATTCAGGATGGTGCCGTACGCGGCGCTGGCGGCGATCCGGGTGCAGGGGACGGCGACGCTCTGACGCTCAGCGGTGCCGCGCCGCGGAGGAGCCCCACAGCTCGGGGAAGCTCGCGGCCTGCGACTGCCGCCACAGGGCCATCCGGCGCGCCTCCTCCGTCTGCGCGGCCAGGTACTCCTCGATGCTCGGCTCCTCGATGCGCCAGCGCGCGGGAGCGCCCAGGGGGGCACCGCGAAGATGACCGGCGTGGACGAGCGCGATGACCTCGTCCACGTCGATGCTCAGCAGCTCTGCCACCTGCGCTGGCGCGAGGAACCGGGGGGTGTGCGGGTGCGGGGGTGTCATGCCCTCATTCTGGGTGCCCACGGCGCGCGCCGTACGGGCAGGCGCGAGCCTGTGGATAACTCGACGGCCCAGAACCCTGCGTCTGTGACCATATCGCCATGGCCCCGCTCTCCCGCTCCCCTCGTCGCTTCCGCGGTGATGCCCGCTTCGCGGTGGGTATCGTGCTCGTCCTCGCATCGATCGCCGGCGTCTGGTTCGTCCTCACCTCGTCCGACCAGGCGGTCCCGGTGCTCCAGGCACGACGCACGATCGCTCGCGGGGAGGTCCTCCGTGCCGCCGATTTCGAGACGGTCGATGTGGCGCTCGGCGCGGTGTCCGACGAGTACCTCCGGCCGGATCAGCTCCCTGCGGGACAGGTCGCCGTCCGAACGCTGACGGAGGGCGAGCTGGTGCCAAGGACGGCGATGACCGCGGCCTCGGACAGTCGCACCACGACGGTCGTCGTCGAGAGCAGCGTGGGTCTCCCGGAGGACGTCGCGGCGGGAACCGAGGTGGAGATCTGGCAGGCACCGCTGCGCGAGGACGGACGCTCGTACGATGAACCCCGCATCCTCGTGGGGGACGTCGTCGTCCGCGCTGTCCTCGAGCCGGAGGGACTGCTGGCGGAGAATGCGGCGGAGCTGGAGATCGTGATCGATCGGAGCGACGTCGCTGCGGTCCTCGCCGCGGTCACCGGTGGCGCCGCGCTCTCCGTCGTCCCGGTCGGAGCCGGGTCGTGAGCGTCGTCCTCCTCGCCGTGACCCAGCCTCGAGCCGACGAGCTGGTCGCCGAACTCGAATGGGAGGGCGTCTCCGCCCTCAGCCTCCCATCCGCGTCCGCTTCCGCGATCATCGCCCGTCTGCAACCGGACGTGGAGGCTGTCGTCGCCCCCGCGACCAGGGCTGTGCTGACCCCCGAACTCCTTTCGGCGTGCGATCGCGCCGGCGTCCGCATCGTCACCCTCGGAGGCACGGACAGCCGGGCGGTCATGCGGATGGGCCTGGCCCCGCCCCTGCGCACGGATGCTCCGGGATGGGAGATCGCTGCAGCGCTCTCCACCGACGTGCGGCACCCTGTCACGGGCCCGCCGAGGGCGGCGTCCCGCCTCACGGCCATCTGGGGCTCGCACGGAGCGCCAGGACGCTCCACGATCGCCGTTCAGCTCGCCGTGGAACTCGCGCGGCGCGGGCGCCGGACGGCGCTGATCGACGCCGACACCGTGGCGCCCTCTCTGGCTCTGCTCCTCGGGATGGACGACGACGCCCCAGGGCTCGCGGCAGCCTGCCGTCGTGCCGAGGCCGGTGCGCTCGATCCGGCCGAACTGACCCGCCTGTCCGCCCGGCTCGCCGCAGGCGGCGCCGAGGTCGACGTGCTGGCGGGCCTCAACCGTCCGAGCCGCTGGCCCGAGCTCTCCGACGCGCGGATGCGGGCGACGCTGTCGGTCTGCCGGAGGTGGGCGGAAGAGACCGTGGTGGACGTCTCAGCCGCCGTCGACACGGACGAGGAGGCGATGTACGACGTGGTCGGCCCGCGGCGACACGCCGCGACCGTCGCGACGTTGAGCGAGGCGGACCGGGTCGTGGCCGTGGCCCTGGCGGACCCGCTGGGGGTCAGCCGCTTCCTGCGGGACCATGCAGAGCTGCGGCGTCTGGTCGGCCAGACGCCGGTGACGGTCGTCGTGAACCAGGTCCGTCCCGGGCCGCTCGGCCTCGACGCCCGAAGTCAGATCCGACGCACCCTGGAGCGGTTCGCCGGGCTCACCGATATCGCCTTCCTCCCGCTGGACCGCCGTGCCGTCGATGCGGCTCTCCTGCATGCCCGGCCGATCTCCGATGTCGCGCCGCGGTCGGCGCTGGTCGCCGCCGTGCGCCGGCTCGCGGCCGACCTCGACCGCTCCGTCTCCGGGGAGACTACTGCCGGTAGCTCGACAGGAAGTTCCCGAGGCGCTCGACGGCTTCGCTCAGCACTCGCGGCTCTGGCAGGGTCACGAGGCGCAGGTGATCCGGCGTCGGCCAGTTGAAGCCCGTCCCCTGCACGAGCAGGATGTGCTCGGACACCAGCAGATCGTAGACGAGCTTGGCGTCGTCGCGGATCTCGTGCACGTTCGGGTCCAGTCGGGGGAACGCGTAGAGGGCGCCCTGAGGCTTCACGCAGGACACACCGGGGATGGCCTCCAGCCCCTCCCAGGCGATGTCGCGCTGCTCGTGCAGCCGCCCGGTCGGGGCGATCAGGGCGTCGATCGACTGCACGCCGGACAGCGCCGCCTGGACGGCGTGCTGCGCCGGGACGTTCGGGCAGAGCCGGGTCGAGGCCAGCAGCGTGATGCCCTCGATGAAGCCCTTGGCGTGGTCCTGCGGACCCGTGACGACCATCCAACCGGACCGGTAGCCGGCCACGCGGTAGGTCTTGGAGAGCCCGTTGAACGTGAGGCAGAGCAGGTCGGGGGCCAGGGTCGCCGTCGGGATGTGCACCGCGTCGTCGAACAGGATGCGGTCGTAGATCTCGTCGGAGAGGATGAGGAGCTGGTGCTCGCGCGCGATCTGCACGAGGCCCTCCAGCACCTGCCGGGAGTAGACCACGCCGGTGGGGTTGTTCGGGTTGATGATCACGAGCGCCTTGGTCCGCGGCGTGATCTTCGACCGGAGGTCCTCGAGGTCGGGCTGCCAGCCCGCGTCCTCGTCGCAGAGGTAATGGACGGGCGTGCCACCCGCGAGGCTGGTCATGGCCGTCCACAGCGGGTAGTCGGGCGCGGGGATGAGGACCTCGTCCCCCTCGTCCAGCAGCGCCTGCATGGTCATGGTGATGAGCTCGGAGACCCCGTTGCCGAGGTACACGTCATCGGGATCGAAACGGGGGAACCCTTCGATCTCCTCGTACCTGCTCACCACGGCACGCCGGGCGGAGATGATGCCCTTGCTGTCGCTGTACCCGTGGGCCGTGGGGAGCGCGGCGAGCATGTCGTGCACGATCTGATGCGGGGCGTCGAAGCCGAAGATCGCGGGATTGCCGGTGTTGAGCTTGAGGATCCGGTGGCCCTCTGCTTCCAATCGCGCCGCCTCGACGAGGGCGTTTCCGCGGATCTCGTACAGGACGTTCTTGAGCTTCGACGACTGGTCGAAGGTGCGCGATGGTGTCATCGATCAAGCCTACAGGGACGACAGGAGGGCCAATCCCACGGACTGGCCCTCCTCGTCACCCGAAGGCCTACTTCTTCTTCTTGCTCTGCGCGCGCCGCTGCTCGCGGTTGCCCGCCGCCGGGGCGGCCGCCTCCGTGCGCTGCCCAAAGGCGCCGCGCGGGGCCTCCTCCGGCTCGGCCTGCTGCGGAGCCTGCGCCCGAGCCGCAGCCTGGCGCATCCGGTCGGTCGCGGCCTGCTGCACCTGCCCGCGGTCGTTGCGGACCTCGACCTCGCCGGCGTCGTTCGCCGCCGAGTACTCCAGGCGCTGCTCTCCCCCGTCGGTGGCGAGCCCCTTGGCCTCGACCTCCGCCGTCTCGGCGTCGCCGGCGCGACGGACCTCGACCTCGAGGTTGTAGAGGTAGCCGACCGACTCCTCCTTGATCTGGCCCATCATCGACTGGAACATCGCGTAGCCCTCGCGCTGGTACTCGATGAGCGGATCGCGCTGCGCCATCGCCCGGAGGCCGATGCCGTCCTTGAGGTAGTCCATCTCGTACAGGTGGTCGCGCCAGCGGCGGTCGAGCACCTGCAGGACGACGCGACGCTCGAGCTCGCGGGTCGCGGCCTCGCCCAGCGACTCCTCGCGCTTCTCGTAGGCGATCTTCGCATCCGAGAGCAGCTCGCGCGTCAGGCCCTCGGCGGTGATGCCGCCCTTGCGTCCTGCGGCCTCCGACACGACCTCGTCGATCGTGACGCTCACCGGGTACAGGGTCTTCAGCTCGGTCCAGAGGGCGTCGAAGTCCCAGCTCTCGTTGTGGCCCTCGCCGGTGTGGTCCTTCACGACGCCGCTGATCGCGTCCTCGATGAAGTGCTGCACCCGATCGGCGATGTCGTCGCCCTGGAGGATGTGGCGGCGGTCGGCATAGATCGCCTCGCGCTGACGGTTGAGGACGTCGTCGTACTTGAGGACGTTCTTGCGCATCTCGGCGTTGCGGGCCTCGACCTGCGACTGCGCGCTGCGGATCGCCCGGGACACGAGACCCGACTCGATCGGCACGTCGTCGGGGAAGTTCGTGCGGGCGAGGATCGCCTCGGCGGCGCCGGACTGGAACAGCCGCATGAGGTCGTCGGTGAGGCTCAGGTAGAAGCGGCTCTCGCCGGGGTCGCCCTGGCGACCGGACCGACCGCGCAGCTGGTTGTCGATGCGGCGCGACTCGTGGCGCTCGGTGCCGAGCACGTAGAGGCCACCGGCTTCGATGACCTTCTCGGCCTCCTCCTCGACCACCTTCTTCATGGTCTCGTAGGTCTCGTCCCACGCGACCTCGTACTCCTCCGGCGTCTCCACCGGGTCGAGTCCCTTCGCCTTCAGCTCCTGCACCGCGAGGAACTCGGCGTTTCCGCCGAGCATGATGTCGGTGCCTCGGCCGGCCATGTTCGTCGCGACCGTCACGGCGCCGAGGCGGCCGGCGCGGGCGACGATCTCCGCCTCACGGGCGTGGTTCTTCGCGTTCAGGACCTCGTGCTTGACGCCCTTCTTGGCGAGCAGGCGCGACAGGTACTCGCTCTTCTCGACGCTGGTGGTGCCGACGAGCACCGGCTGCCCGCTCGCGTGGCGCTCCGCGATGTCCTCGACGACCTGCGCGAACTTCGCGGCTTCGTTCTTGTACACCAGGTCCGGCTGGTCCTTGCGGATCATCGGCTTGTTGGTCGGGATCGGGATGACGCCGAGCTTGTACGTCGACATGAACTCGGCGGCCTCGGTCTCGGCGGTACCGGTCATACCGGCGAGCTTGTCGTAGAGGCGGAAGTAGTTCTGCAGCGTGACGGTGGCGAGGGTCTGGTTCTCGGCCTTGACCGGCACCCCCTCCTTCGCCTCGATCGCCTGGTGGATGCCCTCGTTGTAGCGGCGCCCCACGAGGATGCGCCCGGTGTGCTCGTCGACGATCATGACCTCGTCGTTCATCACGACGTAGTCGGTGTCCTTCTTGAACAGCGCGAGCGCCTTGATCGAGTTGTTCAGGAACGAGATGAGCGGCGTGTTGGCGGACTCGTAGAGGTTGTCGATGCCGAGGTAGTCCTCGACCTTCTCGATGCCCGGCTCCAGGACGCCGACGGTGCGCTTCTTCTCGTCGACCTCGTAGTCCTCGCCGGCGACGAGCGTGCGAGCGATCTTGGCGAACTCCGCGAACCAGCGGTTCGCCTCGCCGGAGGACGGCCCGGAGATGATGAGCGGCGTGCGCGCCTCGTCGATGAGGATGGAGTCCACCTCGTCGACGATCGCGAAGAAGTGCTCGCGCTGGACGAGGTCCTCCTTGCGCCAGGCCATGTTGTCGCGGAGGTAGTCGAAGCCGAACTCGTTGTTCGTGCCGTAGGTGATGTCGGCCGCGTACTGCTCGCGGCGCACGGCGGGCGTCTGACCGGACACGATGATGCCCGTCGTCATGCCGAGGGCGCGGTAGACGCGGCCCATGAGCTCTGCCTGGTAGCTCGCGAGGAAGTCGTTCACGGTGATGACGTGCACGCCCTCGCCGGCGATCGCGTTCAGGTACGCGGGGAAGGTGGCGACGAGGGTCTTGCCCTCACCGGTCTTCATCTCGGCGATGTTCCCGAGGTGCAGGGCCGCGCCACCCATGATCTGCACGTCGTACGCGCGCATGCCGAGCGTCCGCTTGGCGGCCTCGCGCACCGCGGCGAAGGCCTCTGGCATGAGCTGGTCGAGCGTCTCGCCCTTTTCGTAGCGGGCACGCAGCTCGGCGGTCTCGTTGCGCAGCTCGTCGTCCGTGAGCTGGGAGATGTCCTCCTCGAGGGCGTTCACCGCCTTCACCACCTGGTTCAGACGGCGGATGATCCGCCCCTCACCTGCGCGCAGCAGCTTCTCAAGAGGATTCGCCACGGATGTCATCTCCCTGTCATTGGGTCATTCGCCGGCCGCCGTGAGGCGAGCGCCAGGCATACTTTGCCATGTTACCGGCCTGTGACCTCCACGTCGCCTGCATGGGCCGCCGCGCCGCGTCCGGGAAGTTGCCCGGTATGCATATACTCGGCACTGCTTTCCATCCGCCAGCTTTCAGGAGACCGGTCATGTCCGTACGCCAGAGCCTGCTCGCCATCCTCGATCAGGGCCCCTGCTACGGCTACCAGCTGCGCCACGAGTTCGACCGCCGGACCGGATCGACCTGGCCGCTCAACGTCGGCCAGATCTACAACACCCTGGAGCGGCTCGAGCGCGACGGGCTGGTCCAGCGCGGGGAGGCCGACGAGCACGGCCACGTCTACTGGCGCATCACCGCAGCGGGCTCGGCCGAAGCGGCGCGCTGGCTCGCCGCTCCGGTGCTCCGCGCTCCGGCGACGCGCGAGGAGCTCGCCGTGAAGCTCGCGGTCGCCGCGACGTTGCCCGGAGTGGACGCCGCGACCATCCTCCGCCGCCAGCGGGACGCCTCGCAGCAGCGGCTGGAGGAGCTGCGCCGCACGCCCTCCCCCGGGCTCGCGGCGGGCAGCCCCGAGGATCTCGCGTGGTCGCTCGTCCTCGACTCGCTCGTCTGCGCCGCGGAGGCCGAACTCCGGTGGCTCGACCAGGCGGAGGCCCGAGTCGCGCAACACCCCCATCCCGAGATGGCCCTGGAGCTGACCACCGAACGCCCCAAGCGAGGACGCCCCGCGAAGGCGGCGCCCTCGCCCGTCGCCGGCGGCGATCCCGTCGCCCTCCCCGCCTGAAGCACCAGCCCGCGGTGCCGGCCGTTCGCCTGGAGCGGATGCTCAGCCCGCGCACGCGCCCGGGAAACTAGGATCGGCACATGGCTGGATTTTGGGGCAGACGCAAACGCGAACAGGAAGAACTCGCCGCACAGGACGCGGACCTCGCCCGGCGTGCGGAACAGGCACTCGTCGCCGCCGACGAGCGCATCCGTACCACCTCCGACGAGCTCGTCTTCGCGGAGGCCGAGCTCGGGGAGTCCCTGACCGCCGACCTCAAGGCCGCGCTGCTGTCGGTGCGCACGCACCTGCGCGAGGCCTTCCAGCTCCACCAGCTTAACCACGACGAGATCCCGGACACCGACGAGGAGCTGCGCACGCGGAACGCGCGCATCCTGCAGCTCTGCGACTGGGCCCAGGACCTCCTCGACGAGAAGACCACCGTGCTCGCGGAGTCCGTCGCGAAGGTGCGGCGCGCGCCCGAGATCATCGCCCAGGTCCGCGCGGACGCCGAGGCGCTGAGCGCCCGCATCCCGCAGACGGACGAGACGGTGTCCCGGCTGTCCGCGCGCTACTCCGACTCCGCCATGCATCAGATCACCGCCAGTGCGGCCGAGGCGGAGCAGCTGATCCGTTTCGCCACCCACAGCGCCGACATCTCGGAGCGTCGCCGCGCCGCGAAGCAGAACGAGGAGGCGAACCTCGCGCTGGAGACGGCCACCGAGGCGACGCGTCGCGCCGCTGCCCTGCTCGACGCGGTGGAGGACTTCGAGATCGAGGCCCTGCGCGCCGAGTCGACCCTGGCCGAGGTCATCGCCGACTCCCGCAACGACCTCATCGCCGCCCGGACCGCTCCCTCCACGCCCGCCGTGGCGGAGGCCGTCGCCCGACTGCAGGCGGCCCTGGCCGCGCTCACCCCCTCGGGCCAGCCCAACGACCCGTTCGCCGAGCTCTCGCGTCTGCGCGAGGCCAACGCCGGTCTCGACGAGGCGATCGCGACGGCCCGGCATCGCGCCGAGAATCCGCTGCCGAGCATCGCGCAGGTCCAGCACGCGATCGACGACGCCGACCGCCAGCTGGGCGTCGCCCGCGGGCTCATCGCCGGGCATCGCGGATGGATCGGCGCCGATGCGCGTACCCGTCTCGCCGAGGCGGAACGACTCCGCGTCGATCTCCCGGCCCTGCTTCCTGCCGAAGAGACCCGCGAGGCGGCGCTCGCCCAGGCCCGCCGGGTCGCGCACCTCGCCGCGGAGGCCCTCCAGCTCGCGCAGCGGGACATCGACTCGTCCCGCCCGCAGGATCAGGACTGGGGCGGCGGCGGCTGGGGCGGCGGTCCGCGCCGCGGCGGCGGGATGGGCGGCGGCGATCTCGCCTCCGGCATCCTCGGCGGGCTCGTCATCGGCAGCATCCTCGACGGCATCTTCGACTGACGCCGTCCGGTCCCCGCACGAGAACGGCCCGACCCCCGCGGGGGTCGGGCCGTTCTCGGTCGTATCAGGAGGCGAGCGCCTCGGCGGGCGGAGCCTGCGTGCTCAGAGCGATGACTCCGTAGTCCCAGCCCTTGCGGCGGTAGACCACGCTCGGGTGGTCGGTGCGCGCATCGACGAAGAGGAAGAAGTCGTGCCCGACGAGCTCCATCCGGTCGACGGCCTCCTCCACCGTCATCCACTCCGCCTCGAAGCTCTTCGTGCGGATGACGACAGGCGAGTAGTCCTCCTCCTCCTCGCTCTGCACCGGGATGCTGCCGGTCGCGACCGCGTGCAGCACCTCAGCGGAGGCGGGCTGCACGTCGATGCCCTCGAGCGAACCGCTGCCCTTCTCGAAGTGCGGGCCGCGCGGATGCTGTCGTCCGTCGACGCGCTTCTCCTTCGCGCGGCGCAGCTGCTCCGTCATCTTGTCGATCGCGAGGTCGAGCGCCACGAACTTGTCGCCGTCGACGGCCTCGGCACGGACCACGGGGCCCTTGCCGACCAGCGTCAGCTCGACCGTCTCGTCCGGGATGCGCCCGTTGCGGTAGACCCGGTGCGTGACCTTCACGTCCAGTCGTTGCGCCTTGGCGGCGAGTGTCTGGATCTTGGCGATCTTCTCTTCGACGACGGTGCGGAAGCGATCGGTGATGCCCACTCCGACGCCCACGATGCTCGTTTCCATTGCTGCCTCCTTGTCCCGGTCCACCCGGCCAAGGGCGGACCGTGGTCGCCTTGTGACACCCCACCGTAGTCCGACCCGCGCCGGATGTCACGGCCTGAGACCCTGTGTCTCCGGTGAGTCTCCGATGAACCTCATCCGGATTCGGTCGGCGACGGCGTGGCGGCGAGCGCGACGGCCCCGACGACGACGAATCCGACGGCGGTGAGCGCTCGCGTGGACTCGTCGAGCGTGGCCCCCGTCGTCACCACGTCGTCCACCAGGACCGCAGGCGCACCGTGCCCCTGTCGGCGCGCGCGCATCGCCCCGCGGACGTTGTCGGACCTCGCCGCAGCAGGCAGCTCCCGCTGATCCCGCACGCGACGGGTGACGGCGAGGACGCGTTGCGGCTCCACGCCCGCGCGCCGCACCAGGAGCTCGGGCACGCGGTAGCCGCGCCGGCGGAACGCGGCCCGCGAAGTGGGGACGGGGATCACCCACGCCCCCGGCACGAGGGCGGGCAGGAGCACAGCGGCGAGTGCGGCGCCCAGCGGCCGGGCCAGCACGGTCTGCCCCGCTCCCTTCAGCCGCCGGATGCAGGAAGCGGCCGGGCCGTCCAAGACGAGGGCGGCTCGGACCCGCAGCCCGTCCGTGGTACGCACCTCCCGCGGCACGGGAGCGAGCGCGCCCAGGCAGGAGTCGCACAGCACGGTACCGGGATGCTCGCACCCCGCGCAGCTCGCCGCGAGCAGCAACGCCCCGGTCTCCGCGGCGAGCGCGCCGATCCGTGTCGTGATCCCCATGCGGAGATCCTGCCGCCGGAAACGTGCTCGCGTGTCATCCCGTGGCAGCGGTGAGATCGATCGAGAGGGATCCCGTTCCGTGCAGGAAGGGTCATTCGCCGGCGCGTGTGGCGAGGACGGATACCTCTTCGGCGATCTCCCGCCACGCCGAACCGGCGTGCGCGAACAACTGCCCCGTGGTGTCCAGGATGCGCACGCCCGCAGGAGTCCTGGCACCGGCGATGGACGCGGCATCGCTGGGCGCGCTCTCCGCCGATGCCGGTCCGCCGACCGGCTGCACGATCAACCGGGGCGTCGTGGAGTCCGTGAGCACGGCAAGCCGATCGGGTCCCAGCCAGACGAGCCCGGTCGACGGCTCGGTGAGCTGGATGAGCTGTCGTACCTCACCGAGCTCTGTGGGCACCCCGGCGCCGTCCCGGACGATCGCCGCGACGACGACCCAGAGCTGGCCGCCGACGCGCACCACCGCCGCGACCCTGGCGCCGTCCGCGGCGACCCGGATGTCGGAGATGGCCGACGCGTTCGGCCACGCGCCGGCGACCTCGTGCCCGACGACGTCCGGGCCGACCGCGAGCAGTGCCTGCGGCGCTCCCGCGGGCACCGACCACACGTAGCCATAGGGATCGAGGGACGGCTGCACGAGACCCGGGCGCGCGTCCAGCTCGTTGCGGGCATCCTCGGTCGCCAGGTACACGTGGCCGTCGTTCAGCTGCAACGCGGCGGTCGCATCGTCCGCGGCCACGTCGATCGCCGAGATCGGCTGCGGAACGGCCTGGATCTGCGCACTGATCCCGGGGATCGACGCGATCTCGTCGCCGACGATGCGACCGAACCTGCCGGCCTTCAGCACGAGCGTCCCCGGCTCCGGCGTGGTGCCCACGACGTCGACGACCCCCGCATCGAGCGCTCGGCCGTCGACGCTGAAACGCACCTGGGTGACGTTCACCCCCGCGGCCTTCAGAGTGGCTTGCAGCTGTGTGCGCATCCGGGCCAGGGTGGTGTCGTCCAGGCTCGCCGCGGGGCGCGTCAACGCCACCTCCGCCGCCTGCCCCGTGATCAGCACCGCGTCCTGGGCCAGCTGGACGTCTGCGGGGAAAGCCGTCTGCACAGCCGGATCGAGCCACTCCGCCGGCGTGCCGCTGACGAGTGCCTGCGTGACGGTCGTCGCCGGACTCTGGCGCCGCGGGAACCATCGCATGTCCGGGACCAGCCGCGACCAGCGCGCATCGAACCATTGCAGCGAGTATCCCTCGAACACGTTCGGGAACCTGCTCTGGTCGATCACCACGCCGTCCGGTGCCTCGGTGATCCGCCACTCGCCGTCCTCGCCACGGGCGAGAGCGAACGGCACGCTCGAATCGCCGGGGGCGCCGCTGTACGCCCCGGAGTCGTCGACGCTCGCGACCAGCTCGAGCAGGACCTGGACCTCGGCCTCCTCGGCGTCTTCGACCTGGTCGTCGGCGAGGTCGGAGGTGAACGTGCGGGCTTCCGGCCCGGCGTCGATGGAAACCCCCGCCGAAGGCCGCCAGCTGCGCTGCAGCGGCGGGGCCAGGAACTCGCGGGCCGTCGCCCAGTTGTCTGAGGTGGTGATGCCGGCTTCGAGGAACCCCTCCACGATCTCTTCCGGCCCCGCCCCCGCCACGGGACCGGAGGCCACCGGGAGCACATCGACGTCGTCAGGCGACTCCCCCAGCTCCAGTCCGACGGCGACGTCTCCGCTCGTCGGCAGCCCGGCGCACGCGGGAAGCAGGAGCGCGACCAACGCCAGTGCGGCGCCACGGACGAATCGACTCCTCATGCGCGTGCTCATGACTGATCCTTCCCGTCGAGCAGATCGGAGTACGCCTCGGCGATGGAGATCGGCTGCGTGGCATCGCCGAGTTCGGCGAGCGGTTCCTGCGGCTCCACCGGGATCGGGCTCGGACCGTCCAGCACTCCGCCGTGGCGCGGGATGGTGAGCACGAAGTGCGAGCCGACGCCGAGCTCCGACCAGACCGCCAGGGTCCCGCCGTGCAGTGTGGCGTCGCCGAGGGCGATCGACAGACCGAGCCCCGTGCCGCCGATGGTGCGCTGACGCGACGGATCGGCCCGCCAGAAACGATCGAACACCCGTTCCGCGTCCCCGGGGTCCATGCCGAGCCCGAAGTCGCGGACACCCGCCGCCACCGCGTGCTGGTTGCTGTCCACCGTGACGACGACCGGGCGTCCCTCTCCGTGCTCGATCGCGTTGCCGATGAGATTGCGCAGCACCCGCCGCACGCGGCGCGGGTCCATGTCCACCGGCGAGTAACCCCCCGGCGCCACCAGACGGACCTCCGTGCCGTGTCCTTCCGCGAGCGGCCGCATCTGCTCGATGACGTCCTCGGCGAGCTGCGCGAGACTCGTCGCCTCCAGCTCGAGCTGCACGGACCCCGCGTCGTAGCGGCTGATCTCCAGCAGGTCGGCCAGCAGCGTGTCGAACCGCTGCACCTGCGCGTGCAGGAGCTCGGCGGTGCGTGCGGTCGTGGGGTCGAACTCGTCGCGCTGGTCGTTGAGCATGTCTGCGGCGAGGCGGATCGTCGTCAGCGGGGTCCTCAGCTCGTGCGACACGTCGGACACGAAGCGCTGCTGGACCATGGACAGCTCGCCGAGCTCCTTGATCTGCGCCTCGATGCTGTCGGCCATCGCATTGAAGGAGCGGCCGAGGGTCGCGAGCTCGTCCTCGCCATGCACCTCCAGCCGCACCCCGAGATCGCCCGCCGCGAGCCGTGCGCTCGTCTCCGCTGCCTGGACGATCGGAGTGGACACCGTCCGCAGCACGATCCAGGAGATGGCCGCGACGATGGCCACCAGCCCGATCCCGGCGATCCACAGGGTGCGCTGCACGAAGACGAGGGTCTGGTCGGCGTCGGCGAGGTCGTAGGCGAAGTAGATCTCGAAGGATCCGGCCTGCGGCACCTGGAGCTGCTGCCCCACGACGATGCCCGGCACCACGCCGCCGTCCTCCGTGGGCAGGGCGACGGACTGCCAGGCCTGCCGGTCGTCGAACTCGCGAACCCTGGCCTGCAGCTCGGGGCTCAGCAGATCCGGCGTGAGCCCGGCGGTGAAGCCGTTGAGCCGGACCGCCCCCGAGCCGTCCTGGATCTTGAAGCCGGCGAGCAGGTCGGCACTCGACGTCCGGGAGAGGGTGTCGGGGATGCCGTTCCACAGATCGGTCAGAGCGGCGGGATCGTCGCCCACCTCCGCCACGTCCAGGAGCGACTGCGCCTGGTCCACCGCTCGCCGTGCGTCCTCCAGCGCGACGTTCTTCCGGGACACGAAGAGGTCGTTCTGGATGACGAGCGCCATCGTGACGCACGTGATGAAGATCGCCAACGACGTGGCGACCAGGGTGATCGCGAGGGTGCGGAACCGGAGCGACCGTCGCCACAGCGCCGCCAGCACGTCCGGCCAACCGCGCCAGTCGCGGAGGACGGCGACGGCCGTGGTCGCTGTCGTCGCGGCCATGGGGTCCCTAGGTGACGCTGCCGGCGCGGTAGCCGACGCCGCGGACCGTCATGACGATCTTGGGGTTGTCCGGGTCGAGTTCCACCTTCGCCCGCAGGCGCTGCACGTGCACGTTCACGAGCCGGGTGTCGGCCTTGTAGTGGTAGCCCCAGACCTGCTCGAGGAGCATCTCCCGGGAGAACACCTGCTGCGGCTTGGAGGCGAGGGCCACGAGGAGCTGGAACTCCAGCGGTGTGAGGGCGATCGGCGTCGTCCCGCGGCGCACCTCGTGCGCGTCCACGTCGACGGTGAGGTCGCCGATCCGCAGCTGCTCGCTGGAGGCCTGCGGCGTCGGCCGCAGCCGGGTGCGGATGCGCGCCACGAGCTCCTTGGGATTGAACGGCTTGACCATGTAGTCGTCGGCCCCGACCTCGAGACCGCGCACCACGTCTGCCGTGTCGCTGCGTGCCGTCAGCATGATGATCGGCACCCCCGACTCGGCGCGGATCCGCGTGCAGATCTCGATGCCGTCCATACCGGGGAGCATCAGGTCGAGGAGCACCAGGTCGGGACGCTGCGCGCGCCACTCGTCGACGGCGCGCGCGCCGTCCGCGCAGAACACCGGCTCGAATCCCTCCGTGCGCAGCACGATGCCGATCATCTCGGCGAGCGCGGTGTCGTCGTCGACCACAAGGATGCGTGAGGTCATAACTGTTACCTTATGGCACCGAGTCCCGCCCTCCGCAGGTCTGCGCCTCAGCGCGAGGATATGACACGATGGGAGCGCACGACGGAGGGAGGCCCGTGAGCGGCCAGACGTGGACCCCAGCTCCCCGGAAGGGCATCATCCCCCTTCACCCGCTGACCTTCGGCATGCTGCTGGGCAAGGCCTTCGCGGCGCTGCGGCACAACCCGAAGGTCCTGTTCGGGTTCGCCGTCGTCATCCAGCTCATCGTGGTCATCGCCACGGCCGGGGTGATGGGCGTCGTCCTGTTCACGACGTTCTCCCGGTTGGAGACGGTCTCCCCCTCCTCCCCCGACTTCGAGGCCGTGTTCGCCGGCACGATCGCCATCAACCTCCTCGCCGGACTCCTCGTCGGGCTCGCGTCCATCGCTTTCACCGCGATCATGCAGGGCGTCGTGGCCGCCGAGATCGGCTACGCCACGGTCGGCGTCAAGGCCACGCTGCGCATGCTGTGGCGCCGGATGGCCCCGGCGTTCTGGCGGCTCGCGGGTTTCGCGTCCCTCTCGGTGGTCGCCCTCTTCGGCGGCCTCGCGATCGTCGCGGGTGTCATCGGCGCGCTCATCGCCGGCGGCCTCGGCGGCACCCCGGAGATGATCGGCATCGTCGTGCTCGTCGTGGTCCTCCTGGGCCTGGCCGCGATCCCGCTCACCGTGTGGCTGTCGACCAAGCTGCTGCTCGTCCCCTCGATCCTCGTGCTGGAGCGCGCCCGCTTCCGCGAGGCGTTCGTGCGTTCCTGGCGCCTGACCCGCGGCCGCTTCTGGGTCGCATTCGGCGTGACGTTCCTCATCAGCCTGATCATGGGCCTGGCGATGCAGGTGGTCAGCTTCCCGACCGCCATGCTCTCCTCGTTCCTCGGCACCGTCATCGCGCCGACCGGCGCCAGTGAGCCGAGCGCGGTGGTCGGGTACGTCTTCGCCCTCCTCGCCCCGCAGGTTCTCCTGCTGATCCTGCAGGCGATCGCCATCGTCGTGCAGAGCACCGGCGGCGTGCTCGTCTACCTCGACTGCCGGATGCGCTACGAGGGTCTGGACCAGGCCCTCATCTCCCATGTCGAGCGCCGCGACCTCGGCGTCCCCGAGGAGCAGCTCGGCGATCCGTTCGCGGTCGATCCCTCGCGAGCAGTCACCAGTGCTCCCCCGCCGCGCCAGGTGCCGGAGCACGTCATGATGACGCAGGCGTACGGTGCCCCCGGATACGGCACCCCCGGGTACGGTCCCGCGGCTTACGGTCCCCCCGGGTACGCGCCGCCGCCCGCGCCCGGCGCGCAGACGGCGCCGGCCGCTCCCCCCGCTTTCGCTCCGCCGCCCCCGCCCGCACCGGCGCCTCCGGCCTCACCCCCCGCCGAGGCGGGAGGTGGATGGACGGCTCCGGGCAGCCCCCCGCAGCCATGATGCGGCGCTTCGACGACGTCTTCGTCCCGGACGGGGACGAGGCACGACGCTGGGCCGAGGAGGAGCTGTCCAACCCGCGGTACGCGGACGCCAAGCCGACCTGGTTCGATCTGCTCGCCCGCGATGTGATGCGATTCCTCACCGACCTCTTCAGCGGGGACAACGGGGCGAACGTCGGCCCGACCGCACTCATCGTCGTCACGGTCCTCATCGCCGCGGCCCTGGTCACCGCGCTGATCGTCTGGGGACGACCCCGACGGTCGCGAGCGGTCCGCCGCCCCCAGGGAGACCTGCTCGGCGCCGCCGACGATCGCAGCGCCGCTCAGCTCCGCGCCGATGCCGAGCGCAGCGCACGCCAGCAGGAATGGGACACCGCCGTCGTGCTCCGGTATCGCGCGATCGCCCGCAACCTGCTCGAGCGCGACCTCATCGATCCGGCGCCCGGCGCGACCGCACAATCGCTCGCCCGCTCCGCGAGCGCGGTGTTCGCCGATGAGGCGGACGCCCTCCGGCACGCCGCCGCATGCTTCGACGATGTGCGCTATCTCCGGCACCCGGCCACCGAGGACGACTACCGGCACCTCGCGGCGACCGACGAGCGCCTCCGTGCCCGCCGCCCCGAGGAGGTGCCCGCGTGACGACGACCGCACCCGACCTCGCCGCTGGCGGCACCGCCGAGCGTCCGCGACGTCGCACCGCCTCCGTCCTCGGATGGCTCCTCGTCGCGGCACTCGTGATCGCGGTCGCCCTCGCGGCCTCCCAGCTCGCGGCGAGCGGACCCGGCGCGCGCGGCACCCTCGATCCGGAGAGCCGCTCGGGAACCGGCGCTCTCGCGCTGGCCGAGATCCTGCGGGATCAGGGGGTCGAGGTGGAGGTCGTCCGCTCCCGGGCCGCAGCCGTCGCCGCTCTCGACGCGGACAGCACCCTCGTCCTGACCAACCCCTACACCCTCTCGGACGACGCGCTGGCCGATCTCCTCGCCCCGGCCGACCGTGTCGTCTTCCTCTCCACCGGGACGCACCTGCTGAGCGAGCTCGCCATCGGTGAGAACGCCTCCGGCCCGGCGTCGCCGCGATCAGCCGGGTGCGCCATGCCCGCCTTCGCCGAGGTCGGCGACATCCGCCCCGATCGGCTCTTCACCCCCGCCGACGGCGTCACCGGCTGCTTCGGCGAAGACGGCGCCGCGGCCGTCCTCGTCGACGAGAGGAACGGATACCGCGCGGTCGTCGAGGGAGTGAAGCTGTTCAGCAACGCGGCTCTCGCCGAAGACGGCAACGCCGCGCTCGCCCTCGCCCTGCTCGGGCAGACCGACCGGGTCGTCTGGTACGTGCCTTCCTTCGAAGACACCGATATCGAGACCTCCTCCCCCGACACCCTCGGCACGCTCACCCCCGAATGGGTCACGCCGGCGATCCTGCTGCTGCTCACCGCCGGCCTCGCCGTCGCAGTCGCCCGAGGCCGGCGATTCGGTCCGCTCGTCGCCGAGACGCTCCCCGTCACCGTGCGTGCGTCGGAGACCATGCACGGACGCGCCCGCCTCACCGCCAGGGCCGCCGACGCCCCGCACGCCGCCGAAGCGCTCCGAGAAGGCACCCGAAGACGACTCGCGCGACGTCTCGGGCTGGCCGTGCATGCGGACGCCGACGAGATCGCCGACGCCGCCGCCGATCGCCTCCGGATCCCCCGCGGCACACTGCAGAGTCTTCTGGCGGGGCCGCCGCCCGGCGATGACGCCGCGCTCGTCGCCCTCGCCCGACGCCTGGACGAGCTGGAGACAGCCGTGGAGACGAGCACACAGTCCCCGGGAAGCCGCTCATGAGCATCCGTCCACCCCGCATCCCTTTCACGACCGAAGCCGAGGAGACCCCGTGACCGACGAGAACAGTCCCGCCGACGACGCCGCGCTGCGGCAGGCCATGCACCGCGTCCGCACCGAGGTCGACAAAGCGGTGGTGGGCCAGGCCGGCACGGTCACCGGCCTGCTGGTGTCGCTCCTGGCCCGCGGCCACGTGCTGCTGGAAGGGGTGCCGGGGGTGGCGAAGACCCTCGTCGTGCGCTCGTTCGCACGCGCATTGGGCCTCGACACCAAGCGGGTGCAGTTCACGCCCGACCTGATGCCGGGTGACGTCACGGGGTCTCTCGTCTATGACGCCCGGACCGGGGAGTTCGACTTCCGCGCGGGACCGGTCTTCACCCACATCCTGCTGGCGGACGAGATCAACCGCACTCCGCCGAAGACCCAGGCGGCGCTCCTGGAGGCGATGGAGGAACGCCAGGTCTCGGCGGACGGCGTGAGCCGCGCGCTGCCCGATCCCTTCCTCGTCGCCGCGACGCAGAACCCGATCGAGCACGAGGGGACGTATTCGCTGCCGGAGGCCCAGCTCGACCGCTTCCTGATGAAGCTCGTGGTCGGCATGCCGGAACGCGATGCCGAGGTGGCCGTGCTCCGGCGCCATGCGCAAGGCTTCTCCCCGCGCGAACTCACGGGAGTGGAGGCGGTGATCGGCGCCGACGAGATCCGCGCCGCCCAGCGCGCCGCAGCCCGGGTGGACGTGACCGACGACGTCCTCGGCTATGTGGTCGATCTGGCCCGGGCGACCCGGCAGTCGCCATCCGTGGAGCTCGGCGCCAGCCCGCGCGCCTCGACAGGCCTCCTCGCCGCGGCGAAGGCCTGGGCGTGGCTGAACGCCTCCACCGCTGTGACACCCGACCACGTTCAGACGATGCTCGTCCCGGTGTGGCGGCATCGCCTGCAGCTCCGCCCCGACGCCCAGATGGAGGGCGTGTCCGCGGACGCCGTGCTGACGTCGGTGGTCCAGCAGACCCGGGTGCCGATCTAGGTGTTCGTCACGGGCCGTCTCGCCGTCGCCCTCGCCGTCGGCATCGTGCCGCTGGTCCTCGCCGGACTGGCGGGCTTCCCACCCTACGCCGCCCTGGGCGGGTGGATCGGTCTCTGCGTCCTCCTCGTCGCCGTCGATCTCGTCTTCGCAGGCGACCCGCGCTCGGCGACCGTCACCCGTCGTGTCCCGTCGCGCGCGCGCCTCGGCGAGTTGATCCCGGTCAGCGTGGCGGTGCAGAACCGGGGGACGCGGATGCTCGACGTCCTCCTCCGCGACGCCTGGCAGCCCACCGCGGGAGCGCCATCCGAGCGGCAGCACCTGCGCGTCCCGCCCGGCGAACGACGGCGGGTGGACATCCCCCTGCGTCCGCGGCGCCGGGGCGAGCTCGTCAGTGCCTTCGTCGCGCTCCGTTCCCGAGGGCCCCTGCGGCTCGCCGGCCGACAGGCGCAGCACCCCGTCCGCGGCGCGATCCGCGTGCTCCCCGCCTTCACCTCGCGCAAGCATCTGCCCTCCCGGTTGGCGCGCCTGCGCGAGCTCGACGGCAACACGAGCATCCAGGTCCGCGGCCAGGGCACCGAGTTCGACTCGCTGCGCGAGTACGTCCGCGGCGACGACGTGCGCTCCATCGACTGGCGGGCGACGGCGCGGGCGGGCACGACGATGCTCCGCACGTGGCGTCCCGAGCGGGACCGGCATGTGGTCCTCATCGTCGACACCGGGCGCACGGCTGCCGCCAGGGTCGGTGACGGCACGCGGCTCGATGCGGCGTTGGAGGCGGCGCTCCTGCTGTCGGCGCTCGCCGCACGGGCGGGGGATCACGTCCACCTCCTCATGCACGACAGGGTCACCCGGGCACGGGTGACCGGAGTGGACGGCGCCGCGCTCCTGCCCGCGCTCACCGATGCGATGGCTCCGGTGCACGCCCGCCTCGTCGACACGGACTGGCATGCGGCCTTCGCGGCGGTGCGCACGCTGACGACGCGGCCGTCCCTCGTCGTCGTGCTCACCGCTCAGGACGCGGCCGAGTCCGCCCGGGGCTTCCTCGGGGCCTTCCCGGACGCCTCGCGCGCGACGACGGTGCTCGTCGGGTCGGTGACCGATGACGGCATCGCCGCGCTGGCCCGCGCCCGAGGATCACGCGAGGACGTCTATCTCGCCGCCGCCGCCGAGCGCACGCTCCGGGACGCCGAGAACGTCGCGGACGCGATCCGTCGGGCCGGCGGCGAGGCCATCGCCGCGGACCCCGAAGACCTCCCGCCGCGGATCGCCGACCGCTACCTCGAGCTCAAGGCGGCGGGGCGGCTCTGACCGCGGACGCCGACCCTCACCCGGCGACGAGCCGCGGCGTGCCGGACTCGTACTCCACGAGATCACCGGTCTCGCCGCGACGAGAAGCGCGTCGGCCGATCACGAGCATGTAGATGAGGAAGACCGCGAGGGCCGCGGCACCGATGCCGATCTTGACCGGCCAGGGCAGGGCCCATCCGGTGACGAAACCCTCGACGAGTCCGGAGAGGAAGAGCGCGAACACGAGACCGAGGGCGACGGTGGCCAGCGCCCTGCCCTCCTCCGCGAGCGCCTCGCCGCGCGTGCGGTGGCCCGGGGCGACCCAGGCCCAGAACATGTGCAGACCGGCGGCCGCAGCGACGAAGATGCACGTCATCTCGAGCATGCCGTGCGGAAGGATGTACAGGATCATGAGGTCGGCCTTGTCGTGGACCGCCATGACCGCACCGGACGTGCCCAGCCCCATGGCGTTCTGCACGAGCATGTAGACGGGCCAGATGCCGGTCACCCCGAACAGCACGCACTGCATCGCGATCCAGGCGTTGTTCGTCCAGACCATGCCCATGAACACTGCTGCCGGGTTCTCGGTGTAGTACCCCGTGAAGCTCTCGTCGGCGTACTGCTGAAGGGCGTCGGGCGGCCCGAGAGTGGCGACGAGGGCGGGGTCGCTCGCGATCCAGGCCGCGGTGCCGACGGCGACGGCCACGAAGGCGAGAGCGATGACGAGGGTCGTCCACCGCAGCCGGTAGAGGGCTGCGGGCAGTTGGAGACGGAAGAACCGCGACGTCTGCGTGAGGATGCTGTCGGCAGCACCCGTGAGCCGGAGCCGCGCGCGCACGAGGATCGTGGAGAGGTAGGCGCCTTGCGGCGACTCCCCGACCGACGTCTTGAGCTCCGCGAGATCGGCCGAGGCGGCGCGGTACCGCACGATGAGCTCATCGACACCGGCGCCGTCCAGACGGGCGCGACTGAGGGTGTCCAACCGTTCCCATTCGGACCGGCGCGCATCGGTGAGGGCATCGGCATCCACCTGATTTACTGTACTCATGTCCGCGCAGATCGACGTCTCCGATGAGGTGCTCTCCGGGGAGGCGGTCGCGATCGACGTCCAGCCCGTGGGGTTCCTCCTTCGGGCGGCCGGGGCCGTCATCGACATGTTGCTCGGCTATGCCGTCTTCGTCGGGTCGATCCTCCTGCGCATCTGGCTCCTCGACATCGGCGTGCTCGACCCGGCGACCGACCGCATCGCCCTCGTGGCTTCCCTCGTCATCAGCTTCGTGATCCTGCCGATCACGATGGAGGTGGCGCTGAAGGGACGGAGCCTCGGAAAACTCGCCGTCGGCGGCAGGATCGTGCGGATGGACGGCGGAGCCGCCGGATTCCGCCACGCGTTCATCCGCGCGCTGCTCGGCGTCCTCGAGATCTACCTCACCTTCGGCGGCCTCGCCGTGCTCGTCGGCGCCTTCACGGCTCGATCCCAGCGGCTGGGCGACCTCGTCGCCGGCACGTACAGCCAGCGGGTGCGCACTCCGAAGCTGGTCACGCTCGCACCGGTGCTGCCTCCGCAGCTGACGGCGTGGGCACAGGTGGCCGATGTGGCGCGCCTTCCGGACCGACTCGCCCGGCGCATCTCGCAGTTCCTCGTGAGCGCTCCCCGCATGCTCCCGGCTGCGCGGGAGCGGGTAGCCCGCGATCTGCTCACCGAGGCCGCGCCCTTCATCTCCCCCCTACCGGCTGCGCCACCCGAGCTCGTCCTGGTCGGTGTCACCGTTCTCCGGCGCGAGCGCGAACGCCGCGCGCTCGCCAACGCGGACCGGCGCGCGGAGCGCCTGACCGGTCGCCGTCTCAGCGTCTGACGGCCTCGCCGGTCAGGGGCGGTCGGCGCTCATGCGCGCAGCGCCTCGTGGCGGACGACGAGCCATCCCGCGGGGACCGAGAGCCGGTCGGCGTGCGGCGCGCAGAGGTCGTGCGCCTGCGGATCGTTCGCCGCGCCGAGCGGGCCGAGTGCGGCCATCTGGTCGCCGTAGTCATACGTGAGGGTGGCCACGGCCTCGCGCGCGCAGCCCACCTTCGAGCACAGTCGTCCGTCCATCCCCGTCAGCGTACGACTCCATCCGACCGCGGCGGCGGTGCCGCGCCGGAAGCGGCCGCTGCGCCTAGACTTTTCCACATGCCCCGTCGCCGTTCCGTCCCCGCCTCCGCCGCTCGCCGCGGTGCCAGGCACGGCCGACACGGCCGCCTCGGGCGCAGCGAGGTCGTCAAGCCTCCGCTCGCCCCTTTGGATGGGCGCATCGATCGCTTCGATCTCACCGTCGGCACCGCGGTCGAGTTCCTCCGCGGGACGTGGCCGGAGCTCCAGGACGTCCGGTTCGAGATCGGTGCGCTGCCGTCGTACGACGCCGACGGCGAGGTGCCGCGCTGGCATCTCGACCGTGAGCAGCGGAGGATCGTCCTCTTCCGCATCCCCATCGAACGCCTTCTTCCGCCCGGTCACGACGACGCCGCGCATCGACGGATGGCGATCGAGAGCGCAGTCTTCCGCGCGGCGGCCGAGTACGTGGGCCGGGAGCCGTGGGATCTCGGCCACGACCACTGATCCGGCTCGTCAGGGGTAGACGGTGATCGACGTCTCGACGCCAGGGGACGGCGGGACCGGGAGCACGGCAACAGCGCCCGGCGCGGTCATCGCGACGGCGGCATGCACCTCACCCGAAGGCCGGAGCAGGTAGGTCGTCTCCGCCGCGACATCGAGCCCTCGGGTCTCCCCCGCCGGGATGACGATCTCCTGCGGCGACCCCCCGTCGACGGACGAGAGCGCGACGGTGGTGTCCTCGTCGGACGTGTTGGCCAGCTGGAGTCGCGGAGACGGACCGGACGGCACCGCGAACGCGACCTCCGCATCGATCTCGGGGGCGGGGGTGACCCACGCGAAGTCGGAATCCGCTCCGAAGCCGTCCTGCTGACGGACTCCCGCGATGACCGGGGCGTCGGCCTCGATCTCCACGGTGTACGTCCCGGGCTCGAGGCCGCTGAGCGAGACCTGGGCCGGCTCGTCCGCGGTCAGCGGCACCGTGAACTCGTCCAGACCGGCACCGCCGCCCTCGGCGGTCACGCGGACCTGGGCGACCGCGTCCGCGCCGGGAGCAAGCAGTCGCAGCACCGTCATGTCCCCCTGGTCCCCCGTCGCGGCGAACGCCTGCACGCCCGGGAGCACGACGCGCTGCTGGGGCCCGGGCACCGCTTCCTGCTGGTCGGCCCCCACCGGGTCGAGCACCTGCATCAGCGCGGACTGCAGGACGGCGCGGACCGGGGCCCCGACCGCGCTCACCTTGACGACGGGGATGTCGTTGCCTGCGGCGATGGAGGTCAGCGGCAGCGCCGTCTGCGTACGCGGAGGGACGATGACCGTACGACCGCCACGCGCCGATCCGTAGACCGCGAGGGTCACGGTCGCGGGGACGTCGGACGCGTTGGCGAGGAGAACTACATCCTCTGCTCCGGTGCCCACCGACCCTCCGACGAGCCACGACTCCAGCCGCGGGATCCCGCAGGGCGATGCTGCGAAGCCGGCGAGGTCGTCCGCGGCGAGGGTGGACGACTCGGCTCCCGCGATGAGCGGCGCCGTGCGTCCCTCCACGGCGCCGGTGAGCACGGGCACCTCCTGTCCGTCCACCAGATCCGGGACGGCGAGCCCCGCCTGCGACGGGACACCGCTCGTGCCCCCTGCCGTGAGTTCAGGAGTCGCCGCCCGGCGCATCTCCGACGGGGCGGCCGTGTTGCGACCGAGAGCGCGGAAATCGCCCGCGCACACCAGGACGCTGTCCCCCGGGAGCGGAGTCACCTGCTGCTGTGCCGGCTCGTGCGTCACTGTCGGCCAGGGGGCGTGCACGGCGGTCGCGACGCCCAGCACACAGGCCGCGGCGACCACGACTCCGGTGACGACGCGCGCACTGGTCGCGGCGACGCGGAACGCACGGTTGCCGGTCATCGGTGGTCCTCCTCGGTGCCGGTGCTTCCTCGGCTCTCGGCGGACGCACGGTCCTCGGTCGGAGCGCCGTCCGGCACGTCGTCATGGTCTTCGTCGGTCGGGTGCGCGTCGGCGATCGGGGCGAGCGCCTCGTCGGCCAGCGCGGGCTCGTCCTGCGGATCCTCGACGGCGCCGACCGGCGGCACGTCGGCCGCGTCTGGCACGGTGTCCTCCGCATGCCGCGGGAGCACCAGCGGCTCCTCCGGCGCCCTGCCGACGATCCGCGATTGCGCCCTCGCCGCCCGACGCGACGCGCGCGTCGGGATGGACAGGAGCAGCGCGGCGAGCAGGACCAGGAGCTGCACCGTCACGACGAGCCGGGCGGTGCCCTCCTGGGTCGCGCTCAGCGATGCCGACGCCGCCGGCTCGCCCTCGAGGCGCCAGAGGACTCCTCGATCCGTCGACCCGGCCTGCACGAGGCCGGCCCGTTGGTCGATCGCGGCTACGGACGCCGTGCGCAGTGTGCGTGCGCGATCCCCCTCGCCCGGCGCCTCCGCGAGGAGGACGTAGCTGATCCCCTGCGCGAGCAGTTCCGCCGGCGCGTCGAAGTCGCGGGCGGAGATGAGGTCGACGGCGAGAGTCGCGATGTCGGTCCCCTGCGGTTCGACCGCCGTCGAGAGCATCGTGGTCTGCGAGCCGAGGGTCTCGCTGGGACCGCGCACCACGACGACAGCGAGACCGCCGTCGTTCTGGGGCGTGAGGATGAGAGTGGAGATCGGCCGGTCCCCTGCCGCCTGGGCTCGCACATAGGCGGGAAGGGTGGACTCGGGGCCGTTCGTCAGTGCGGAGCGGTCGGTGTGGAAGGCGGTGAGAGCAGGGACAGCGCACGCCACGAGGGCGAGGGCGGCCACCCCTGTGGCGGCGACGCGCAGGCGCGGCAGCGTGATCGCCGTGTCGAGCGTGATCGTCGCGGCACCCACGACGCCGATCCAGGCGAGGCTCAGACCGGTGCCGGGCCAGATCGGCACCGGGGTGCCCCCCGCGGCGGCGACGCTGATCCCGACGGCGAGAAAGGCGGTTGCCAGTCCGCTGAGCGCGACGACCAGCAGGGTGATGCCCGCCCGCCATCGAGGGGAGACGGCGGACCCCAGCGCGAGCAGCGCGAGCGGTGCGCAGAGCAGCGCCGCCCAGGCTCCGGGGACGACGCTCGCCCAGCCCGCCAGATCGTTCGTCGGGAAGCCCCCGGCGATCGCCAGGCGTCCGGCGGCGTCGGCCGACGCCTGCGGCCCCAGCCACGTCAGGCCGGGATCGGCGAGCAGACCGAGCGCGCTGCCGTGGGCGAGCTGCCAGAAGATCAGGGGAGCGAACAGCACCGCGGTGGGCAGGGGAAGCCAGAGCAGGCGGCCCGCACCTCGGAACTGCGCCGTGCCGAGCACGATCCCCAGAGCCACGACCCACAGCAGCGCGAGGGCCGGAGCTAGGACCGGTGCACAGGCGACGACCGCCGCCAGGAGCAGGGACGCGCTGCCGGCCGCGCCCCAGGATCGGTGGGCGACCACCGCCGAGTGGAACAGCCACGGGAGCAGCAGGTGGACGAGCACGGCAGAAGGCCGCCCGTCCACGAGCGCGGTGAGGAAAGTCGGCGCGAGCGCCCACGCGATGCCGGCGAAGATGCGCAGTCCGGCCCGATCGGTGACCCGGGTCGCGGCGAACCATCCGCCGAGGACGGCGAGCGGCAGCGCGAGGATCCACAGCAGCACCATCGCGAAGGACGGCGCGCCCGGCCACAGCGACCCCAGGACGGCGATGATCGCAGCGAACGGGTCCGCCGGTCCGACGAGATCGACGCCGATCCCGCGCAGACCCCATGCCGCGTCCTGCCACAACGCGCCGACGGTCTCACGCAAGGGAAGGAGGCCACCGCCTCCCAGCGCCGGCCAGGCCAGGAGACTCGTGAAGGAGGCGATGCTCACCACCAGCGCGGCCAGCACCGCCCAGGCTCCGCCCCCGGAGAAGAAGCGGAGCTCGCTCACGGCACCATGCTCGCTGCCGTGCCCGTCGTCGAGCCGGCGACGCAGTTGTGCGGGGGTGACGCGCAGCGGGGCGATGCTCGCCCAGGTGGAGGATCGGAACGAACGGATCCGGGCGCGCGATCGGGCGACGGCGCCGAAACGGACCATCGCGAGGAGAGCAGCCCCCCACTCCGGGAACACGGCCTCCGGCCGCTTGCCGATGAGATGGGTGAGGGAACGCCACAGCGCGAGCGGCAGGAACGTCAGCCAGTGCAGCGGCACGGCGGCGGCAGGCGCATAGGCGAGGCGGCGATGCAGCTGGGCGAGGCGGGTGACGAAGGCACGGCGCGCCCGTCCCGCCGGGAGCGCCGCAGGGCCGTCCGGAGCGGCGGAGACCCTCGCAGCCGGAGCGAGGACGACACGGCCGCCTCCGAGTCGCGCCCGCACGCCGAGGTCGAGGCCTTCGTCCGCACCCCCGAGGGCAGGATCGGGGCGAAGCGCCTCGCGCACCTCTCCGCGGATGAGCAGGCCCCGGATGTCGGCGCCGAGGGCGTCGTCCATCCGGTCGTGCTGGCCCTGGTCCAACTCCCCCGCCGCCAGCTCGACCGAGCGGCCGAACGTGGTCATGCTCACGCCCAAGGAGACGATCTCGCGCTCATTGTCGGTGGCGACGAGTTTCGGCGCGATGATCGCGGCGGACGGCGACCGCTCCAGCATGCCGGTGAGACGCTCCAGCGCACGCGGGTGCGGGGCGGTGTCCTGCGCGAGGATCCAGATCGCCGATCCGTCGAGGACGCGCGGGCGCGCCAGATCGAGGGCCTCGGCGAACGAGGTCGACGCGCGCGCCTCGATGATGCCCTCGACGGTGGCGGCGACGGCTTCGCTCTCCCGTGCGGTGGTGGCGTCGCCGCAGATGATCAGTGTGACGGCCGCGGGCGGGAGCGTCTGGGAGCGCACGGCGTCGAGCGTGCGGAGGAGCTGGGCGCGGGCGGAGGGGCCGGGGCGCGCGACGATGAGGGCATGAACTCGGGCTGGCATGACGTGGTCAGCCTATGCGGGGCGTCACGCCGGGATGCGCACCGCTCCCGGCGCGCCCGGGAAGCCGCGCCGCGAAGTCGGGTCAGCTGGCGCGACGCTTGAGCTTGCGCCGCTCGCGCTCGGAGAGACCGCCCCAGATGCCGAAGCGCTCGTCGTTGGCCAGCGCGTACTCGAGGCACTCGCCACGGACGTCGCACGCCGTGCAGATGCGCTTGGCGTCCCGCGTCGAGCCGCCCTTCTCCGGGAAGAACGCCTCGGGGTCGGTCTGCGAGCAGAGCGCATCGCTCTGCCAGGCGAGGGCGTTGTCGTCGTCCTGGTCGGACCGACGGACCCCGGGGACACCGAGGTTGACTGGATCGACGAACCAGTTCTCCGGCACATCGGAACGGTAACCCGTCATCTCGACCTCCAACCCTTCAGAAACCGCCCCCCTGGCGGGCCGTGCTCACCTAATTACACCCGTGTCATTCGCTCGGGTCAAGTCGCGGATCGTAAACCCTCAAGCGATTCTTGAAGGTTCTTGGACGTTCCTCGGCGTGTCGCGGCCCCGGGGACGACGGCTCAGCGGCCGGGGGTCGCGACGAAGACCTCACCCGCACCGGAGAGCGTGAGGGAGCGCTCGTCGGCGTCGGCGAACGCCGCCGTGCCGACCGGGACGGCGGTCTCCGCGCCGGACTCCGCGGTCACGTGGACGGAGCCGGCCGTGGCCAGCACCATGGTCGGGCCGGAGACGTCCAGGGTGACCGCCGCGCCATCGATCCGGACCCGTCGGAGGGCGAAGTCGGGCACGGGAACCGGGTACGTCGTCACGGCTTCGTCGCCCGTCTGCCGCAGCACCGGGACCTCGCCGGGGGTGGTGTCCAGCACGGCGAGCAGCTCGGGGACATCGATGCGCTTGGGGGTCAGACCACCGCGGAGCACGTTGTCGCTCGCCGCCATAATCTCCACGCCGAGGCCGGAGAGGTATGCGTGCAGCAGTCCGGCCCGCAGGAAGACGCCTTCGCCGCGGCGCAGCACCACGTGGTTCATGAGCAGGGCGACGACCGCCCCCGGGTCGCCCGGCGAGGTCTCGGCGATCGCGGCCACGGCCCGCAGAGCCGGCTCCTCCTCCCCCGCCTCCCCGGCGGCGGCGCCGACGACGGCGGAGATGATCTCGTCGACGTGGCCCTGCGCCTGCCCTCCGAGCAGCCAGCCGATCGCGTCCCCGAGCGGGTCGCCCTCGCCCGAGAGCCGCTCCCGCAGGGCCCGCACGCCTGGGGCGTCGTCGAGGGAGCCGAGAATTCGCAGGGTGTCCGCGACCGGACGCAGGCCGCTGAGCGACTCGAAGCGGTCGCTCAGGGCGACGATGAGCTCCGGCTTGTGGTTGGCGTCGCGGTAGTTCCGCCGCGGGTCGTCCAGCGGCAGGGCGCTCTCCCGCGCCCAGCCCTCCTCCGCCTGCTCCCTGGTCGGGTGCACCTGGATCGACAAGGGCCGCGCAGCGGCGAGGAGCTTCAGCAGGTACGGCAGCGAGCCCCCGGTCACCTCGTCCAGCGTTCCGCCGTCCGCGAGGTCGGCGGGATCGCCGGGGTGATCGCCGAACCACACCTCGGCCTCCGGCGCGCCCGTCGGGGTGCGGCCTTCGAGCTCGGCGAGGAGGGAGGACGATCCCCAGGCGTAGTCGCGGGGCACGTTGGTGAGGCTGCGCAGCATGCCCCCAGCGTAGAGCCCGGCGCCACGGACAGGTCGGATCCGGGCCCGTCGAGGTAGCCTGAGTCGCGATGGCCCAGTACACCAAGCACCCGGTGGCAGCCCCGCCCACCGCGCCAGAGCGCGAGTCCACGGGGCATCTCCTGCTGCGCGGATACGTCATCGCCGTCCTGTTTGTGGCCTTCGCGCATTCGGCGGTGTACAACCTCGTCGGCGAGATCGGGGCGGCGATCGTGCTCGCCCTCTTCAGCGCAGCCACCCTCGCGATCGGCGTCCCGATGCTCGCCAGGAAGCGCCCGCAGTCGTTCCGCTGGCGTCGGCTGCCGTGGGCGGCCATCGGCTACACGGCACTCGCCCTCCTCTCGGTCGCCTGGTCGCAGTGGCGCGTCCCCACCGTCGCCACGGGTGTGCTCCTGGCGGCCGTCACGGTGAACGGTCTGTTCATCGCACACGTGCTGACCTGGCACGAGATCGTGCGCGCCCTGTCGTCGGCCTTCAAATGGATCCTCGGCCTCTCCCTCGCCCTCGAGCTGTGGGTGTCGCTGGTTCTCCATGGTCCCCTGCTGCCGAACTTCGCGGACATCCCCGACGGGAAGATCGACCCCCAGTGGTACTGGGTCCGCGACAACCTCTTCGACGGCGGACGCATCCAGGGCATCCTGGGCAACGCGAACCTGCTCGGCATCGTGTCGCTGTTCGCGCTGATCACCTTCGGCGTGCTCTTCGCCGCTCGAGCCCGCTGGCGGACCACGCTCGCGCTGTGGATGCTCCTCGCGGCATACTTCCTCGTCCGCACCGCGTCGGCGACCGCGCTCGTGTGCGCCGCCGCGGCCGCCGTGGTCCTCGTCGTCGCCCTGCTGATGCGTCGAGCGGGCTCGCCGACCGCACGCACCCGGATCTACGTCGTCGCGATCGGCTCCACGGTCCTCGGCGGTCTCGCCGTGTGGCTGCTGCGCGAGCCCCTGCTCGGCCTCCTCGGCCGCAGCGCCGACCTCACCGGCCGCTCCGACAAGATCTGGGCGGCGGTGCTCGAACGGGTCGGCGAGCACCCCGTCATCGGCAACGGCTTCTCCAGCCCGTGGGTGCCCACGGACCCGGCTTTCGACGGCTGGATCGTCGACCATGGGATCACCGTGTTCCACGCCCACAACATGTGGCTGGACGTGCTGCTGCAGCTCGGCATCGTCGGCCTCGTGCTGATGGCCGTGGCCTACGCCAGCCTCCTGTGGCGCTCCTGGTTCTTCGCCGTCGACCGCCCCCGGTGGGACCTCGACGCGCGGCGCCCCTACTCCCCGCTCACGCTGCTGCCCAGCCTGTTCACCATCGTGCTGCTGGTGCAGGGGCTCACCGAGTCGACCCCCATCATGCTGTGGGGGTGGCTGCTCCTGGTGATGCTGTCGTTCAAGCTCAAGTCGGTGCCGCTGGTGGGCGTCGGCGAGCGGGATCTCGTCTTCGAACGCGGCGCGACGCCGCGGCGGGTGCCGTGACGGCGGCGCACCCGTTCGCCCGGCTCCTCGGCTCGGCGGAGATGGCGCGGGCGTTCACGCTGGCGGCACTGACCGCCGTGTTCGGCTCGTTCGCGATCGGACGGATGACGTCGGCCGTCACCCTCGCCACCATCATCACGGCCCTGTGCCTGCTCGGCGCCGCGATCCTCTGGGTGCGGAGAGAGGAGCTGTCCCCGCTGCGCATCGCGCCGTCCTCGCTGCTGGCCTTCCTCGCCTGGGCGCTCGTGAGCCTGGTGTGGACGACCGACCGCTCCGACACGATCCTGGGCTGGCTCTCGCTCTTCGGCTACGCATTCCTCGCGATCACCATCGGACACATCCGCGACACGCTGCAGACCGTCCGCGCGCTGGGCGACACCCTCCGCGTCCTGCTCGGCATCTCCCTCGGCGTGGAGATCCTCTCGGGCGTGCTCCTCGACCTCCCGTTCGCCTTCCTGGACATCCAGGGCAATCTCGCCTCCGGCGGCCCGGTCCAGGGGCTGTTCGGCAGCCGGAACATGCTCGGCTTCATCGCCGTGCTCGCCCTGATCACCTTCGTGATCGAGTGGCGCACCCAATCCGTGGATCCGCCTCTCGCGGTGGTCTCCGTCGCCCTCGCCGGCGGGCTGGCCTTCCTGTCGTCCTCGCCGACGGTGCTCGTGCTGGCCGTCGCCGTCGGAATCGTCACGGTCGCGCTCACCATCGTCCGCCATACCGCCCCGGCCCGTCGGAACCTCGTGCAATGGACGTTGGGCGTCCTGGTCGCCCTCGCACTCACCGTCGCGTTCGCCCTGCGTCACCAGATCATCGCGCTGCTCGACGCCGGATCCGACTTCTCCATGCGGGCCGAGCTGTGGAACATGATCCTCGACTTCGTGGCCGTCAAGCCCATCACCGGATGGGGGTGGTTCGGCGACTGGGCCCGAGGAGAGTATCCGTTCACGTTCATCAACTTCCAGCTCGACGACCGGCATCAGAGCGCACTGAACGCCTTCTTCGACGTGCTGCTGCAGCTCGGCGCGGCAGGGTTGGTGCTGTTCCTCCTGCTCGGCGGCATCGCGCTGATCCGCTCCTGGCTGGTCGCGAGCGTCCGCCGCTCCGTCGTCTACGCCTGGACGCCGATCACGCTCGTGACGCTCGCGGTGGACTCGATGTTCGAGAGCTTCACCCTCGTCGGCGCCGGGTGGTTCATGCTCGCCCTGTGCGCCCTGCGCGCCGGGCAGTCCCGCTCGTGGCGCGAGAACATCGACGCCGCGCATACCGGCGCCATCCCCACACTGCGCCCGCAGGAGTGACGGCGTGCCGTCAGCGGACGGTGGGGAGCTTCTGCGCCCAGGCGAGGGCGTCGCGGACGCCGTCCTCGACGGAGCGCTCCGCACGCCACCCCAGCACCTCGCGCGCCCGCTCCACGATCGCGAAGGCGCCGGCCTGGTCCCCGGGCCGGCGATCGGTCTCGACGACGGGCAGCGGGTCCCCGGTCACCCTCTCGAAGGCCCGTACCAGCTCGCGGACCGTGACACCGTCGCCGGTGCCCAGGTTGATCACCTGATACGGCTGCTCCGGCGTCGCGACATCGTCGAACCGGGTCACCGCCGCGACGTGCGCGAGCGCGAGGTCCCAGACGTGGATGTAGTCCCGCAGGCCCGATCCGTCGCGGGTCGCCCAGTCGGTGCCGGTGATCGTGAACGGCTCCCCCGCCGCCCGCGCCTGCATGATCTTGCCGAGCGCGTGCGACGGAGTCGGGTTCTGCAGCCCGGTCCGCAGCTGCGGGTCGGCGCCGATCGGGTTGAAGTAGCGGAGCGCGATGGCGCGGAAGTCGCCGGCCGCTGCGGCGTCGGCGAGGATCTGCTCGACCATCGCCTTGGTGGTCGCATAGGGGCTCGAGGGGGCGAGCCGCCCGCTCTCGTCGACCCCGTCCCCCGTCTCCCCCGCGTAGATCGAGGCGGAGGAGCTGAACACGATGCGCCCGATCCCGGCGTCCCGGAGGCGGCGGAGGAGCGTGATCGTCTTGCCGACGTTGCTGTCGTAGTAGCCGAGCGGATCGGCGACGGACTCGGGCACGACGATCCGGGCGGCGCAGTGCACGACGGCATCGATGTCGGGGTGGTCCGTCAGCAGCCGGTCGAGGACGGCGGCGTCGGCGATGTCGCCGACGTAGAGGTTGCGTCCCTCGCCGAAAGCCGCCAGCCCGGTGGACAGATCGTCGAGCACCACGACCTGGATCCCGGCCTCGATGCACGCCGTCGCCACGGTCGATCCGATGTAGCCGGCCCCGCCGGTGATCAGTACCTTCATCGCGGTCAGTCTAGCCAGCCACGCCGAGCGCAGGGGATCGGCTCTCCGCAGATCCGAAGGCGACCACCGGTAGGCTACTCACTGCTCGTCGAGTCCCGCGCTGCCCTCCGGCAGCGGCCGCGGCATCAACAACGGAGAACCTCCCTGTGGCCCACGTCCTTCAGAACGTCGTCTTCCCGCTCGATCGCGACCCCGATCTGCTCCCGCTGTACGCGGATCCGGAAACGTGGTCGGTGATCGAGGAGGAACCGGTCCGGGTCTCCAGCCGCGCGCATCTCGGCAACATCCTGGGACGGCACCGCGCCCGGATCGTCGCCGGTCGGCGCGTCTCCCTCGGCACCTACTTCAACGCGTTCCCCGCGTCGTACTGGCAGCACTGGACGAGCGTCCGCGAGGTGCAGCTCACCGTACGGACCACGGGGCCGGCGACCATCCTCGTCTACCGCTCCAACGGCGGCGGTGTGCGCCAGCGCGTGGCCACCCGTGAGGTGACCGGCGAGGCCACGACGTCGTTCGACCTCGACCTCACCCAGTACAGCGACGGCGGGTGGATCTGGTTCGACATCGTGGCCGACGAGAAGCCCGCCGTGCTCGAGGGCGCGGAGTGGACCACCGAGCAGGCTCCCACCCGCACCGGGAAGGCCTCTCTCGGCATCACGACATACAACAAGCCCGACTACTGCGTCGAGACCCTGAGGGCACTCGCCTCCTCTCCTGATGCGCTGGAGTTCGTCGACCGCATCTTCCTCGTCGACCAGGGCACGCAGCTCGTCGCTGACCAGGACGGTTACGCCGAGGTCGCCGAGCGTCTGGGCGAGACCCTGCAGGTCATCCGCCAGGGCAACCTCGGCGGATCGGGCGGCTTCGCCCGTGCGATGCACGAGTCCCTGCAGCGCCCCGAGAGCGACTTCGTGCAGCTGCTGGACGACGACGTCCGCATCGAGCCGGAGTCGCTGCGGCGCTCCATCGTCTTCGGTCAGTTCGCCACCACGCCCGTGCTCGTCGGCGGACACATGTTCGACCTCCTCGACCGCCCCAAGCTGCACGGCTGGGCGGAGGTCGTCGACGAGGGCCCCTTCATGTGGCGCAACCTCTACCAGGAGAAGATGCCGCACGACTTCGGTGTCGCCAACCTGCGCCAGTCGCCGCTGCTGCACATGCGGATGGACGCCGACTACAACGGGTGGTGGATGTGCCTCATCCCCCTCGACGCGGTCCGCAAGGTGGGACTCTCCCTCCCTGCGTTCATCAAGTGGGACGACGCGGAGTTCTGCCTCCGCGCCGGCGAGGCGGGCTTCCCGACCGTATCGATGCCCGGTGTGGCGCTCTGGCACGTCTCCTGGGTGAACAAGGACGACTCGATCGACTGGCAGGCCTACTTCCACGCCCGCAACCGGATCGTCGCCGGGCTCCTGCATTCCGGAGCACCGCGAGGCGGCCGCCTCATCGTGCACAGCCGCCGCGTGGACCTGAAGCACCTCATGATGATGCAGTACTACCCGGTGGCGCTGCGCAACCGGGCTCTGCGCGACGTGCTCTCCGGACCCGGCCACATGCGCCGCAACCTGGCCACGGCGATGCCGGCCGCGCGCGCCCTTGCCGCCGAGTACCCGGAGACGGTGATCCATCGCGACCCTGCCCGGGTGCTGCATTCCCGCCACGGCCGCCAGGTCTACAAGCGGCTGCCGAAGAACGAGTTCGACAGCCCGACCGGCTTGCGACTGCGGATCTTCACGCTGAAGACACTGCTCTCGCACTGGGTGCACCGGCCCGACCCGGCGAACGTCGCTCAGCCGGAGGTGGAGTTCGGGAAGGGCGACGCGCACTGGTGGCGCCTCCCGCTGTATGACAGCGCTCTCGTGAGCGCCGCCGACGGCTCAGGGAAGAACATCTACACGCGCGACCGCGCCAAGTACCGCCGCATGCTGCGCGAGTCCGTGCGTCTGCACGCCGAGCTGCGACGACGGTGGCCGGAGCTCCAGCGCCAGTACCGCGCCGCTCTGCCGGACCTGGTCTCCGCCGAATCCTGGCAGCAGGTCTTCGAGGAGAAGGCATGACCACCGACGCCCCTGCCTTCGATCCCTCCTCCGCCGCGATCGTCATCGTCACGTACAACCGCTCGCATCTGCTGACCGGCCTGCTCACCAGCATCACCGCGATGGACCCGAAGCCGGGCCACGTGATCGTGATCGACAACGCCTCCTCGGACGATACGACCGACGTCGTCGAGTCCTTCCGCGACGACATCGGCACCGACCTCGTCTATCGCCGTCTCGACGTCAACACCGGCGGCTCCGGCGGTTTCAGCGAGGGCATGCGCACGGCGTACGATCTCGGCGCCCAGTGGATCTGGATGATGGACGA
Organism: Microbacterium sp. GbtcB4; assembly: GCF_019091465.1. Lineage (NCBI taxonomy): Bacteria > Bacillati > Actinomycetota > Actinomycetes > Micrococcales > Microbacteriaceae > Microbacterium > Microbacterium sp. GbtcB4. The sequence goes on along the minus strand of NZ_JAGXJJ010000005.1, from coordinate 15,203 downwards.
CGACGTCGAGGTGCTCCCGGACGGTCTCGCCCGGATGGGCGCCTGGGCGCCGCGATTCAAGAGCATCCAGGGACGGCGCTACGACTACGACGGCAGCGAGTTCTACTGGCAGTACCGCATCGCGGAGCGCATGGGCATCCCGATCCCGTTCGCCCCGGCAGGCTTCGACTCCTCCGGCTACAAGGAGATGAACAGCGGCTGCTTCGAGGGGATGTTCATCCACCGCTCGATCGTGCAGCAGATCGGCCTCCCCGACCCGCGCTTCTTCATCTACTGGGACGACCAGATGTACGGGTGGCTGGCCTCTCGCCTGACCACGGCGGTCATCGTCGATGAGTTCGTGCTCCGCCGCACGCGCGAGATCCGGCAGTGGGACATGGGCATCCGCCACATGAACGCCTCGAGCAATGCCTACCGCTACTACATCATGCGCAACCGTGCCTTCATCAAGCAGTACTACCGCGTGCACGGCGTCTACAACCCCGTGCTGTTCGGCCTCGGGACGACCGCGACGTTCTTCAAGGAGCTGATCCGGCTGGTCTTCGTCGAGCGCACCGTCCGCGGCACGAGCAACCTGTTCCGCGGGCTCAGGGACGGTGGCCGCATCGGTCGCGATCGCACCTGGGAGCCGATGAGCGCTCTGGAGGCCTGACATGGACGAGCCCCAGCCCGAGGTGCGGTGGGCCCCGCTTCCCCCGGCGCCCCAGCGCACCGGTCGGGTGTGGCTGATCGTCGGGCTGAGCGTCGCCGCGCTGGCCGTCGTCGCGCTGGTCCTGTTCTTCGCCGTCTTCCGCGGTGGGATGCCGGGCCCAGAGGGGTCCGGGACACCGCCTGTCGGCTCATCGGAGACTCCCCCGGACGGGGCGACGCCGATGACGTCCGCACCGCCGGTCGATGACCCGACGCTCGAGGTCTTCCGGGACAAGGTGTCCGGTTGGTTGAGCGCCGTCGAGCCCGGCCTCGACATCGTCACGGGTGCGAGCACCGAGGACGCCATCCCGGTCGTCGACTCGCTGATCGACGACGCACAGCGCCTGGGCGACGCCCTGCCGCCGTCGTCCATCCAGGACTCCTGGCGCTCCGGCGTGGAGACCTACGCGCAGCAGCTCACGGCGCTGCGCTCGGCGGTCGAGGACGGCTCCGGTGTGTCAGCGGCCATCGACAGCGCGCGCGCTGCCGCGGCAGACCTGCGCGATCTCGTCGGCCTCTGACACCCCGCCGGGTCGGCGCGTCGTCTCAGACGGAGTAGTCCGCGTTGTAGCGGTCCAGGACATCCGTGATCGGGGCGTCCAGAGCGAGCGTGCCCCGGTCCAGATAAAGCCCTCTTGTGCAGAACCGGCGCAGGTCGCGCTCGTTGTGACTGACGAAGAACAGCGTGCGGCCGTCCGAGAGCAGTTCGTCGATGCGCTTGTAGCACTTCTCCCTGAAGGCCTTGTCGCCGACCGCGAGGACCTCGTCGACGAGCAGGATGGGCTCGTCGAGCTGGGAGACGACGGAGAACGCCAGACGCACCTTCATTCCGTTGGAGAGGTGCTTGTACGGCGTCTCCTCGAACCCGGCGAGCTCGGCGAACGCGATGATGTCGTCGTATCGGCGGGCGACCTCGTCCTTCGACATGCCGTGCAGTCCTGCCGTCAGCCGGACGTTCTCCCTGACCGTCAGATCGCCGACGAAACCACCGGTGATCTCGATGAGCGGGGCGACCCCGCCGTTGACGCTGACAGAGCCCTCATCGGGCAGCAGCACGCCAGCCACAAGGCGGAGCAGCGTCGACTTGCCCTGACCGTTCCGCCCGACCACGCCGATCGATTCGCCCGGTTGCACGGTGAACGAGACGTCGCGGAGCGCCCAGAACTCTCCGGGACGCGAGCGACGGGACGCTCCGGCGAACAGGTCCTTGAAGCTGCGCTGTCCGCGACGGTTGCGGCGGAAGCGCACACCGAGGCCCTGCACGTCGATCGCGGCGTCCATCACAGCTCCTTCAACACGGGGCGCTCGAGACGCCGGAACGCCCAGACGCCGAGCGCGAGGATGAGCAGGCACATCACGGCGCTGACCGTGAGCGTGAACGGGTTCCACTGGTCCGGGAAGAACGGCATGCGATACAGCATGAAGATCCCGGCGAGCGGATTGAAGGCGCCGAGCGTCTGGAAGACACCGGGCAGGTCCGTGACGTTGTAGATGATCGGGGTGGCGTAGAACATCGCCCGGAGGATGAGCGCCGTGGTGCGCTCGAGGTCCGTGTAGAGCACGCACAGCGGCGCGACCAGCAGGCCGAGGCCGACGAGCAGCACCGTCTGCATGAGGATCGCCACCGGCACCCAGAGCACGCCCCAGCCGATCTGCACCACCTGGTCGGGATGGCTCTCGAACAGGAGGTTGACCACGATGAACAGCACCAGCACCGGCAGTGAGAACAGGAACTCCATGCCCTTGCTGAGCACGATGCGGTTCACCCAGATGGAGCGCGGGATGGATGTCGAGCGGACGAGACGGGCGTCCTTCTTGAACGCCCGCGTGAAGTCCGACACGGAGCTGTTGAACCACACCCACGGCAGCAGCGCGCTGATGAGGAAGATGATGTACGGCTGCTCCCCCACGTCGCGACGGAACACCTGGGTGAACACGAACCAGTAGATCGCGCTCATCACCAGCGGGTCGAGAACAGACCACACGTAGCCGAGGAAGCTCGTCGCGTACCGGACCTTGAGGTCACGGGCCGACAGCAGCCACAGCGAATGCAGATAGCGCCGGGGCGTCCCGGGCGCCCCGACAGCAGCGTGACTCACGATTCCGAGTCTAGGAGAGAGTGTTGTTCCAGAGCGACAGCGCCGACCCGATGGCCATGTGCATGTCGAGGTACTGGTACGTGCCTAGGCGACCGCCGAAGTGGACGTCCTTCTCCCCCTTCGCGAGCTCGCGGTAGGCCAACAGGCCCTCGCGGTCGGCCGGGGTGTTCACCGGGTAGTAGGGCTCGTCGGTGCGCTCGGCGAAGCGGGAGAACTCCCGCATGATGACGGTCTTGTCGGACTCGTAGACGTCCTTGCGCTCCGGGTGGAAGTGCTTGAACTCGTGGATGCGCGTGTACGGCACGTCCATGTCCGGGTAGTTCATGACGCTCGTGCCCTGGAAGTCGCGGACGTCGAGCACCTCCTGCTCGAAGTCGAGCGTACGCCAGCTCAGCGCGCCCTCGGCATAGTCGAAGTAGCGGTCGACGGGGCCGGTGTAGACCACCGGGACCTGCCCGACGGTGGCCCTCTTGTTCAGCGCCTGGGACTCGTCGAAGTAGTCGACGTCCAGCTTCACCTCGATGTTGGGGTGGTCGGCCATGCGCTCGAGCCACGCGGTGTAGCCGTCGGTGGGCAGCCCCTCCCACGTGTCGTTGAAGTAGCGGTTGTCGTACGTGTAGCGCACCGGGAGCCGGCTGATGATGTCGCCGGAGAGCTTCTGCGGGTCGGTCTGCCACTGCTTCGCGGTGTAGTCGCGGAAGAACGCCTCGAACAGCGGGCGCCCGACAAGCGCGATGCCCTTCTCCTCGAAGTTCGTCGCGGACTTCGCATCGAACTCGCCCGCCTGCTCCTTGACGAGCGCACGGGCCTGATCCGGCGTGTACGCGGCCTGGAAGAACTGGTTGATCGTCCCGAGGTTCACCGGCATCGGGAACACGACGCCCTTGTGGGTCGTGTACACACGGTGCACGTAGTTCGTGAATGAGGTGAAGCGGTTGACGTACTCCCACACCGTCGCGTTCGACGTGTGGAACAGGTGCGCGCCGTAGCGATGCACCTCGATCCCGGTCTCGGGTTCCGCCTCGCTGTAGGCGTTGCCGCCGATGTGCGAGCGGCGGTCGATGACGGTCACCTTGCGGCCCGCTTCCGCGGCGCGCTCGGCGATGGTGAGGCCGAAGAAACCCGACCCGACGACGAGAAGATCCATGTTCCCCATCGTATCGGCGTCTGGCTGTGAGCCTCGGCCAGACGCGGTTCTCCTCCGGTGACACCGACTTCCGCCGACGGTCTTGGAGGGGCAGGTGTCGAAATCCGCTCGCTACCGCGCCAAAGCTCCCTCAGACAGGGCCTCGGGTGCGTGGACTGACCTCAGCGTTGATGTTCGGTGGGATACAACGGGTCCTGGAGCGCGATCTGACGGGCCAACTCGGTGATCTGCACGTCGTGCTCGCGCCGCCGACGAGCTGCAGCGAGCGAGTTGCCGACGAAGACGACCAGGAGGCCGTACAGCACGAGGTCCGTCCCCCTGCCGACCCCCACGCTGGCTGCCAGCACGCTGAGAATCTGCGGGAAGGCGATGGTCACGACGGCCGCGACGAGGAGCAGCAACAGGGCGAGGGTTCTCAGGGCCTGCCCCCTGGCCGACCCACTGGGCCGGAGGAGGACGAAGGCGAAGATAAGGAAGGCTCCGATGAGAAGCGCTTTGATCACGAACTGGTCCATGGGTCCCTACTTGATGAACAGCTCACTGAGGATGTTGACGGAGTTCCACAGCGACTGGCCCTTCGCCCGCGAATAGTCGGTGTAGACGATCTGCACAGGTTGCTCGTCGTACCGCAAACCTGTTCGACCGACCTGTGCGATGATCTCGCTCGCATGAGCCATCCGGTTTTGCGTGATGGTGATGCGGGACGCCGCAGTACGGCTAAGCGCACGGAGTCCGTTGTGCGCGTCGGTGAGCTTCACCCCCGTCGAAAGCCGTTCGAAGAAGACGGCTGTGCGCAGAACGACCCGCTTGAGCCACGCCATCTCCGTCCGCGTGTCCAGGAAGCGCGAGCCGATGATGATGTCGAGCGGCTCGGACCGCAGCCTCTCTACCATCCGGATCGCATCATCGACTCTATGCTGGCCGTCGGCGTCGAACGTGACGAAGTACTCCGCACCGGGCTGCGACATAGCGAACTGCAGTCCCGTCTGCAGAGCCGCGCCCTGTCCCAGATTTATCGGGTGTCGGACGACGACGGCGCCGCCAGCGAGCGCGCGGGTCGCAGAGCCGTCCGTGCTGCCGTCGTCGACGCATACGATGTTCGGGAAACTCTCGCGCGCAGAACGGACGACGTCTTCGATCACCTCGGCTTCGTTGTACAGCGCGACCACGAGCCAGGTGTCGTCGAGGGATTGGGGGGTTTGAGTACTCATCTCGGTCCCCGATCCTACCGTCTCGTCGCCGGACGGCCCCGTCAGGAGTACCGTCGCTTCGCGTCGAGGGACCTGTAGTGCTCGGCGTCTCGATGGCTGAAGACTCGGGCCGGATGGCCGCCCGCGATCGCCAACTCCGGAATGTCGGACACGACGACGCTTCCCGCCTGGATGATCGCACCGTCTCCGATCGTGACGCCGCCCAGAACGATGACCCGTGCGCCAAACCAGACGTTCCGGCCGATCTTCACCGGCCGCTGCACCACCGTCGCGTCGTACGGCAATGCGTCGCCCTCGTAATTGTGCATGTCGCTCATGATGATGCACTCAGGTCCGGAGTGGAAGTTGTCTCCGATCTCCACGCGGCCGCTGCCGCGAACGGACATCCCGTTGAAGTGCACGTTGTCGCCGAGGTGCGTGTGCGGTGAGAAACTGCTCCGGGCGTTCACTCGCACGTTCGTCCCAGGGTCGGCGATCCAGCGCGTCGCCTTCCATGTCCAGTACCGTGTGCGCACCAGCCGTTGCAATCGCCGCCAGCGGCGTACCAGCTCTCCCACGCGAATCCCTGCTCCCTGCTCTCAGCGCGGCCACGAGGGGACTCGATGGAGCCTGCGACTCGCACAATGCTTGAGTGAGAGCCTATCGTCCATCGCCTCGGCAAGAACGAGGCATGGCACTCATCGCGGCTAAAGTCGTTCGTGTAAGGCGCGGCGGACGGGAGAATTGTGCACGCGACGGACCCGGCAACCATTCGCTGGTGCCTGCTACCGAAACTCGACCTCGCGGTGACCTGGCCCGCCGGATCACGTCGTGCGCCGCTGGCGGCAGGTGTCGCGCGGCCCTGGCAACGGCTGAAGCTGACCCGGCACGGCCGGCACCTGGTCGTGTCGACGACACACAACCAGGCGCGAACCCTCGCACCGGTGTTCGCCGACCAGCCCGGAACCGCTGTGCGGCTGGAGTCCTATCGCGCCTGGGGATCGAGCGCGCTCCGCTCACGGCGAGCCACGCGCGCAGTCACCGAGTGGGGCGTGCGCGTCCTGGAAGGGATCGGCCGAGAGGACGCGATCAGGTCGTGGCGCAATCAGGTCGCACTGACGTCATATCGTCTCGCCTCGTACTTCGCAGCCGACCTTTCCGGCTTCGACTCCCTCGTCGTCGCCACGCAGCATGAGCCATCAGTGCGCAGTCTGATCGTCGCGGCCCAGAGCCAGGGGGTGCCCGTCGTCTACGTCCCGCACGCACCCGCCGGCGACAATCCTCAGTACAGCGATCTGCCGACGGCTTTCGCGACGCTGCGGGGGCCAGCCGAGGCCGACCACTACGTCTCCCAGTACGGTGTCCCCCGGTCCGCACTCGACGTGGTCGGGAACCCCTCCACTCAGATCCTCGAGCGTGGCCTGCCGCCGCTCGCTCGCGATCATCCGGGAATCCTCGCCCTCTCCCCGAACCCGCCTGCCATGATCCGTCGCATCATCGACCGCGTCGCCGAGGCCGGCGTCGCGCCCCTCGTCGTCGCCCCTCATCCCCGCTCAGAGCGTACGTCTCTGTCGCAGATGCTTCCGTCAGGGTGGACCCTCAGCGCCAGGCCGACAGTCGAGCTCCTGAGGGATGGGGCTCCTTTCATGATCCAGCATGCGAGCGGAGTGGCATGGGAGGCGTCGGCACTCGGGATTCCGACCGCGAAGCTGCGGCTTCCCGGGGAACAGTCGCACTATCCGTTCCTCGCGGACGATCATGTGTACCCGCCTCTGGATGATGCGGAGGATGTCCGACGCTTCATCGACGACGCACCGGGAATGGACCGTCTCGAGCTTCGCGATTACGCGCTCAGCTGGTGCGAAGTCGATGGCGACGCTGCCGTGAACCGCCTCCGCGAGCTGCTCGCGTCCATTGCGTCCGGTGAGCGCAAGCCGTCGAGCGACCGCATCCTCGACGGCTGGCTCGAACCGGGCGGCGTGTCGCTGCGTGCCTCGTGGCTGCCTCCCGCGTGAACGTCACGACGAGGACGCGGCTCTTTCCGCGAGGCTCGCGCGACTCTCAGCCCAGTCGTCGATAGATCTCGAGGTACGAGCGACGACGCTCCGCCGGTGAGAATCTCTGCCTGGCGTACTCAAAGATCTGCACCGGAGCCCAACGGTCGTCGTTCCGCATCAGTTCAACGACGGCGTCGGCGAGCGAAGGCCCGGAGCGATCCTCGACGACCCGCGACGCCGAGTCCGGGAGGAAAGTCACGTGTCCTCCTGTGCCGGTCGCCACGACGCAGAGACCGTGCCCCAGCGCTTCCGCGTAGGCGATGCCGAAGGTCTCGTACTCCGTCGCCATCAGGAACAGATGTGCATTGGCGAGAACATCATCCAGAGCTTCCGGCGAGACGTGGCCGAGGAGGCGCATGTGCTCGCTGACCCCCAGTTCTTCCGCCCGCGCGGCGACCGCGTCCCGCAATGGTCCGACGCCCGCCCAATCGAAACGGGCATCGACGCCGCGGGAACGAAGATCCGCGAGAGCGTCCACGGCCTCGATCGGGCCCTTCCACGGAACCAGGCCGCCCACCGCCACCAGACGCAGCGGCGAACCCGAACCCGCTTCCCAGCGCTCAGCGATGTGATCGGGCGAAGCCAGCCGAACGAAGTTCTCGATGACCGGCACCGGCTCCTTGCGAATGCCTTCGATGACCTCGGAGAGGCGCTGGCCCACCGCGACGACCTCATCGGGACGTCGTAGGCCACCCCTCAGCACCGCATGACCGAGCCTTCCGCGCAGCGACGTTGGCAGGCTCAACAGACCTGACCAGTGCTCGGTGTGGATCCAGGGCGTGGGCAGGGAGGCGAGCTGCATCGGAAGCAGTGCGGGGAAGGCCATCGTGTGCACCACGTCGGCCTCCGTTGCCAACCGCCGCAGTGTCCGCAGCGCTCGAGGGATCGTCCAGGGGCGGGTGTAGTGATACGGGATACGCACGACATGGATGCCGGGAGCCGCGTCCCATTCGCCGGGCTCACCCCCCAGCGAGGGGTCGTGGAGGTGGAGGACCGTCACTTCATGGTCGAGCGCGAGCATCTCCACGTCGCGAAGGTTGAAGAGCCCGAGGCCCGGTCGGACTTCACTGGGAAACCAGGGGGTGACGGCCAACACTCTCACGTGTCGATCCTAAGCGAGAGCCGTGGTGAGGTCGTCGGCGACCTGGCGTGCGCGAGCCTCCCACGAGTGGGAGTCCCTCAACTCCCGCACCCGCTCCTGCATCGCCCGCAACTGCTCCGGATCAGCATTCAGACGATCCAGCAGCTCCGCCAAGGCCTCCGCCCGATACGGCACCGCCCAACCGATCCCCTGCTCCGTCACGAAGTCACCGACCAAAGTCCCCTCGGTCGCCACGACCGGCTTACCCCGCCCCACGTACTCGAACAGCTTGAACGGCAACACGAAATCGCGATACGCGACGGGCTCCATGAACAGCACCCCGAGATGCGCATCCGCATACAACTCGTCCAACTGCTTCCCCGACCGATGCACGACCTGCGACTCAGGACCCTTCACCGCCGCGTAACCAGCCTCGACGTCCCGCCACTCCGACTCGCGCGTGCACACCACCAGCCGCGCATCCGAGGCCAGACCCACACCCCGGAAAGCCTCATGCATACGGTAATAGGCATCACCCATACCGCCCACGTACAACAACGACAACGGACCGGAACCGGGCGAACCGACCTCCACCCGCTCCGCCCCCGGAGGCAACGTCCGCACCTGACCCCGGTTCGCCACCGGCAGATGATCCGCCATCCTCACCGACTGCAGATACAACACATCCACCGCCGAACGATAACCCCGCAGATCCGCACGATAGAGGGTCTTCGTCGCCGCTGAGAGAAGTCGTCCGACGTTCTCCACATATTCGGGGAAGCGCCAGTAGACGTCACGGTAATAGAGCCCGACCTTCATTCCATGCCGGCGACACCACCGCAGAAAGCGCTCGTCCATGAATGGTCGAATCGGAAGGTGATGCGGGTCCGTCAGCGCAGACGGCATCGTGGAGGACTCGCTGTACACGAACGCCGGTCGCTCGCCCGCGCGAATCCTGCGCTTGACCTCCGACATCCGGCGGCGACGCTCACGCGAGCGCCCCGAGACCAACAACACCTCGAACCCGAGGGCTTCGAAGGCCCGTTTCATTCGCACGGGGCGGATGCCGCTCGCGCTCGTGGCATCAGGGTTCAAGGGGTACGGCACGTGGAAGATCATCGACGAGGGCATCAGCGGGTCCATCCGTTCGCCCCCACCTCGGAGGGAGTGAGGTCGTCGGCGACCTGGCGTGCGCGAGCCTCCCACGAGTGGGAGTCCCTCAACTCCCGCACCCGCTCCTGCATCGCCCGCAACTGCTCCGGATCAGCATTCAGACGATCCAGCAGCTCCGCCAAGGCCTCCGCCCGATACGGCACCGCCCAACCGATCCCCTGCTCCGTCACGAAGTCACCGACCAAAGTCCCCTCGGTCGCCACGACCGGCTTACCCCGCCCCACGTACTCGAACAGCTTGAACGGCAACACGAAATCGCGATACGCGACGGGCTCCATGAACAGCACCCCGAGATGCGCATCCGCATACAACTCGTCCAACTGCTTCCCCGACCGATGCACGACCTGCGACTCAGGACCCTTCACCGCCGCGTAACCAGCCTCGACGTCCCGCCACTCCGACTCGCGCGTGCACACCACCAGCCGCGCATCCGAGGCCAGACCCACACCCCGGAAAGCCTCATGCATACGGTAATAGGCATCACCCATACCGCCCACGTACAACAACGACAACGGACCGGAACCGGGCGAACCGACCTCCACCCGCTCCGCCCCCGGAGGCAACGTCCGCACCTGACCCCGGTTCGCCACCGGCAGATGATCCGCCATCCTCACCGACTGCAGATACAACACATCCACCGCCGAACGATAACCCCGCAGATCCGCACGATAACGCGTGAGCAGCAGGGACCTGTACCATCGCGGCATCCTGCTCCCGAACTGGGGGAAGCGCCAGTAGACGTCGCGGTAGTACAACCCCACCCCGATCCCAGCTCTACGACAGAAGCGCAGAAACCCGATGTCCCGGGTGACACTGGTCGCCGGGGTGATCTTCTCGCCGAGCCCGGTGGGCTGGGTGGAAGCCTCCGAGTACACGAAATCAATCCGCTTCCCGTCCTGAATCAGGCGCTTCAGCTCTGTGATGCGTCGACGCCTCTGGGGGTGTTTCCCGGATACCTCCAGTACTTCATAGCCGAGAGCTTCGAAAGCCCACCGCATCCGCATCGGCCGGATCCCGCTCGCGCTCGTGGCATCAGGGTTCAAGGGATACGGGACGTGGAAGATCATCGCCCGACGCGTCATCGATCGCCCCGTTCGAGGAGGCCCGCGAGAGCGGCCTGATGAGCGAAGTCAGGAACCTGCTCCACCACTTCCTCGAAGGTGCCGAGACCGCGGATGCCGCCGTCGCTGAGATAGCAGATGCGATCGTAGTCGCGGACCGTCGCGAGTCTATGAGCGACGCTGATGAATGTGACGTCGCCCTGCAGCTCGCGCATCGCCTCGACGATGCGCCGCTCCGTTGCCGTGTCGAGCGAGCTGGTGGCCTCGTCCATCACCATCACCAGCGGATCCGCGTAGAGCGCGCGAGCGATTCCGAGACGCTGCTGCTGCCCCCCCGAGAGCGAGAATCCGCGCTCTCCGATTAGCTCGTGTATCCCTGCGCCCCTGGTCACCAGCTCTGCGAGCTGAGCCTGCTCCAGCGAGCGGGTCACCTTCTCCTCGTCGAAATCGTTCCCCCAGGTGAGCGCGACGTTCTGCGCCACCGAGGCGTCGAAGAGAGCTACCCGCTGTGGAACGTATCCCACATGTGCCCTCCACTGGTTCAACACATGAGAGAGCGGCTGCCCGTCGATGTGGAGCTCGCCAGAAGACGGCTGGCTAAGGCCGAGCAAAACATCGATGAGGGTCGACTTGCCCGCACCGGAAGGACCCACGATCGCCAGTGTGGATCCGAAGGGGATCGCGAGATTGAGATGCTCCAGCACGTTCTTGCCGGTGCCAGGGTAGCTGAAGGAGACGTCGCGAAGCTCGAGCACCCGCGGTGCAGCCTTCAGAGTCTCCGAGTCGATGGAGGCGGTCTCTCTGGACCGGTCCGCACCAGACTCACGGGTCAGTTCGCTGATCACATCGCGTGCGTGCACCTCGTTGATGGAGGCCGTCGTGAATGAGCTCTGGAGCGTCGTGATCGCGGGGATCATCCGAAAGCCCGTGGCAGCGAACATGGCAACCGCCACCACCGCGTTCTCGGCGCCGCCGGCGAGGAAAGCGGTCCCGCCCACGATGAGGAAGCCGCCGATCAAGGCTGCCTCGAATGCGTACTTCGGGACGATCGACAAGAAGGACGCGTTCGCGCGCGCCCGAGTCGCGTTGCGGCGGTAGTCCGTGACGACGCCACCGATCTCATCGAGTTTGTTCCGGAGAGTGACCTCCTTCAGCGCTTCAACCATCTCTGTGATCAGGGTGGCGACGCGGAAAACGTAGCGGCGAAGCACCAGCCCTGCTTCGCGCGCGCGCCGGGTGATCACGAAGAGCATGAACAGAGAGAAACCGAGGAGATAGACGAATGCGACCGCCGCCGTCAGCGGTTGTGCCACCACGAGCACGCCGAGGACGGAGATGAAGGTGAGCAGGTTCACGGGGACCTGGGACAGCGGAAGGATGAATCCCGTGTTCGTGCTCGCCATCGACCCGTCCACGATCCTCGTGACCTCGGCAGTGCTGTAGCGGGCTCGCGCCTCCCAGGAAGAACGCGTGTAGGAACGGAACAGCTCGTCGCCGACGGTGAGCTCGTAGGCAGCGAACCGCCGGGTCGCGACCCAGTGCAGGAGGATCGCCAGCCCGCTCTTGAGGAGGAACAGTATGCACACGATGCCGAAGATCCACGGCGCGGCGGCGGCGGGCAGCTCGCCGATCACCGGCAGCTTGATGGGCTCGCCACTGGCCAGCGGAGTCACCGAGAGCACGATCAATCCCAGCGCCAGCGTGTCGAGAAGCGCCAGCGCGCCGGTGACGATCGCGTAGCCGATGTAGAATCTCGTCGCGCCGTCGGGCAGGACCTTGAACAGATCGACGAGTGTTTTCCAGATGCTCTTCATCAGTCAGTCTTGCCCTCTCCCACCGCGATGACTGCGTCCGCTGCCTTGCGAGCGACGGACTGCAGGCTCACGTTCGATGACGCCCAGGCACCCAGCCCGTGACGTTCTGCTCCTGTGCGCGATCGCGACACGGCATGTCGGAAGGCCTCGGCGACCTCGTCGACGTCATATCTGCAGGCGACTCCGAGAGCGGCATGCGCGGCGTTATCGCGTATGAAGTCGTTCACCTGGCCTTCTCCCGCGAACACGACGGGCGTACCACAGGCCCATGATGCGTAGATCTTCGTGGGAAAGGCGACGCTGTAGCCGGCATCCGGCCGCAGCGAGGCCACACTCGCGACCGCGCCTCGCATCCATCGCGCAGCTTCCGCGGGAGGAAGCGAATCGAGGAAGAGCACGCGCTCGGGTTCCGCGAGCTCCGAGGCCTGCCGTCGCAGACTGTCCCAATCGCTCCCCTGACCGATGAAGACGAGCCGAAGGTCGGGCATCTCGCGTGCGATCTGCGCGAACGCCGCGATGAAGATACCCGCCCCTTGCCATTCCGACGCCGTCCCGGCGTAGATGAGGTATCTGCCCTCGTCGACCGCATCGCCGTGCGCGGAGAACGCGCGCGTGTCCGCACCGTTCCCCACGACGACCAGCCGTGCGCGCGGTGCGATCTGCGCTGCCCGCTCTGCCATCCGGTCGTTGACCGTGAGCACTCGCGCCGCCCCCTCGATCGCGGCCCTTTCGACGCTGCGCACGCCCCGGAGCACGAGCCCGGGGACATCCGTCGCTTCGGCGGCATCGGACCACAGATCCGCGGCGTAATACACGTACGGTGCACGTCGGATAGCGAGGGCGACCCGAACCGCGAAGCCCGTCGTCGGTGGCGGCTCGACCACATAAACGGACTGCCGCCGGCCGAAGAGTATGCGGAAGAACAGGGGGACGTCGAAGCTCAAGTACTGCAGGTACCCGCGGACATACCCGTTCTTGTCCCGCAGCACGGGGAACCTGCGGATTCGGTACTGTCGGGTCGCGTCGTCCGGATCTTGACGCGGGGAGACGACAGTCAGGACGCTGACTGTCGCCCCTTGATCGACAAGAGCTTCTGCAAGAGCCGCGAGCCGGAGGGACGCTGCCGCGGGCTCAGGCGCGAAGATGCGGCTGGCGATCGCTACACGCACTCGTCCTCACCGGGCCTCTCTATCGAACGGGAATTGATAAACTTCGCGCATCCGCTCCCGCCGAGCACAGCGGACGGACAGGGGACGCCTCGTCGTTCTAGAATTCTTCGATCTCGACGTCCTCGCCGAAGAGTCTCCGGATCGCGTCGATCGTCCGCGCCGCGGTCTGTCCGTCACCATAGGGGTTGACGGCGTTCGCCATCGCCGCGTACGAGTCGCTGTCGGTGAGCAACCGAGAGACCTCGTCGACGATCCGCTCCTCGTCGGTTCCGATCAACTTCACCGTGCCGGCGTCGACCGCTTCAGGACGCTCCGTGTTCTCTCGCAGGACGAGAACGGGTTTGCCCAGTGCCGGCGCCTCTTCCTGCACTCCCCCGGAATCCGTGAGGACGACCTCCGCGCGGCGGAGTACCCGGCTGAAGTCGCCGTACTCCAGCGGATCGAGCACGTGGACGTTGTCGAGTCCTTCGATCTCGGGGAGGACCCGCTCGCGCACCTTCGGGTTGCGGTGCAACGGCATGATGACGATCAGTGTCGGGTGGGCGCGGGCGATGCGTGCGATCGCCCGCCCGATGGCGGTCATCGCGTCGCCGAGATTCTCCCGACGATGCGTCGTCACGAGCAGCACCTTGTCGTCGTCCGCGAGCCGTGCGAGAAGGTCGGCCAGCTCCGGGTGCTGCACGGGAACGTCCGAGGCGGAAACGTGCAGGAGGGCGTCGACGACACTGTTCCCGGTGACGAGAACCGATGCCGGATCCACGCCCTCGCGGAGCAGGTTGTCCCTGCTCGTGCCCGTCGGCGCCAGGCTGAGGCTGGCCACCTGCGTGATGATCTTGCGGTTGACCTCTTCCGGGAACGGCGAGTAGATATTGCCCGTGCGAAGCCCGGCTTCCAGATGGACCACCGGCACCTGGGCGTAGAAGGCGGCAAGTGCGGCGAAGGCGGACGTGGTCGTGTCCCCCTGGACGAGCACCGCGTCCGGGCGCATCTCCTCGATGGCGGCTGCCACCCCGCTCAGTGTGCGTGAGGAGATGTCGACCAGGGTCTGGCCATGCTCGAAGATGTCGAGATCGATGTCCGGGACGATGCCGAACAGCGCATTGACCTGATCGAGCATCTCGCGGTGTTGTCCGGTGACCACGACCTGCGGCTGGATCCCCTCCGCCTCGCGAGCGGCGAGGATGACCGGAGCGACCTTGATCGCCTCGGGGCGCGTGCCGTAGATCACCATGAGCCTCTTCGCGGCTTCACTCATGGCGCGACACCCTTGCTCAGACCACGGGTGTCGATGACGGTCTTACCCGAATGCAGGCGAGGGGCGAACGCCGAGTACGCGTCATGGTCGACGAGAAGCACGACGACGTCGGCAGCGTCGAACTCCTTCTCCAGGTCCTCGACCAGCGTGAGATTCGAGTACTGCACGAGCGAAGTCGGCAGCTCTTCGATATGCGGCTCCGACACGGAGAAGTCGATCTCCGGCCGAGACTCGGCCAGCGCCCGTGTGATCTCCACGGCCGGCGACTCGCGCAAGTCGTCGACGTTGGCCTTGAACGCGAGCCCGAGGATGAGCACCTTCGGGTGGTCACTGGATTCGATCGCCTGGTGGATGCGGTCGAGCACCCACTTCGGCTTGGCATCGTTCACCCGACGTGCGGTTTCGATCAGCGCCGCGCCGCCGTTGGCAGCGCTGACGATGAACCAGGGGTCCACCGCGATGCAGTG